>CAZIVD010000004.1:79618-149344 GCA_964542635.1 uncultured Nocardioides sp.
CTCGTGGTGGTCGCGATCTCGGTGGGCGCCCTGTTCGCGATCGGCATGCTGCTCGTGCTCGCCCGGTCCAGGACCTCCGAGGTGGGCGCCGCCATCGCGCTGTTCGGCGTCTTCGTGGCCTGGGGCAGCCTGCACCTGATGTACGCCGCGCGCTACGCCCACCTCTACTACGTCGTCGGAGACGGCTCGGGGATCGACTTCAACTCGCCGGAGCCGCCGGCGTACCGGGACTTCTTCTACTTCAGCTACAACCTGGGCATGACCTACCAGGTCTCCGACACCGCGGTGTCGAGCTCGGCGATCCGCGCGGTCGTGCTGCGGCACACCCTGCTGTCCTACGTCTTCGGCGCCGTCGTCCTGGCCAGCACCATCAACCTGGTGGCGGGGATCGCCACGAGCTGAGGTCGTGGGCGGAAGGGCTCAGACGCCGACTCGCTCCGACTCGCAGGGCGCCGCGCCGTAGGAGCCCAGGTAGTGCACCACGAGGTGACTCGTCTCGTCGCCGAACTCATCAGGGAGCTCCAGCGTGAAGCCGCCCTGGGCGTCGAGGTCGCGACTGACCGTGAAGGACTTCCCGCTCAGGGCGACCACCTCGACCAGCACCACGCCGCGAGAGGTCACGCCGGAGCCGGTGTCGACGTACCTCACCTCGCCGCTGACGTAGGTGCGCTTGGCGGCGCGGACGACGATCTCGGTCTCGCGTCCGGCGTCGACCCGCAGCCCCACGCCTCCGGTGAGCGTCCGCGCCCCGCAGTCGGTCTCGAAGGGTCGCACCGCCCAGCCGGTCACGCTGACCTGGTTGGGCACCTCCCACAGGAACGACGGCTGGCGCTTGTCCCCCGGGTGCCCGTCCTGCCGGTCCCACTCCGGGTGACCCCACAGCGCCTCGTCCCACACCTGCACGGGACGGCGGCCCAGGCCGTCGACCCGCAGCCACTGGTGGTCCACGAACACCCGGTGCTGACCGTGCGTCTGCCGCACCGCGGCGAAGACGTGCGTCGAGGTCTCGAACGGGTTCGCCAGCAGCACGCTGGTGCCGACCCGCGACGAGGGCGAGGCCGAGGCGGAGACGAACTTCGTGTAGTTGCTGCGCGCCTCGTTGTTGTAGATGTTCTGGTCGACCACGGCGAGGTTGCCGGGGTCCTGGTAGAGCCGGATCCGCACGATCACGCAGTAGTGCTTGCCGTCGGCGGCGCTCGGGTTCCACTGCGTGGTGAACTCGACGGTGGCGTTGGGGCCGATGTCGCGGGTGTCGTTCCCGAGCGGGATCCAGGGTCCGTCGCCAGCGGAGTACTCGGTGACGAAGAAGTCGACGACCACGCCCTTGGCCAGCAGGTCCCCCGAGTTCTTGACCTTCGCCACGATCGTGTTGTCGTGCCCCAGCCACGGGACGTTGAAGTACTTCCCCGGGTCCGCGGTCGCCTTGTCGTTGCGGACCTCGATGTCCTGGCTCTGCCAGGTCGGCCCGCCGTCCCACGGACGGATCCCCGGCTCCGGCTTGCCGTTGGAGCCGTAGGAGACCCGGACCACGGCGTGGTCGGCGTCGGTGCTCACCACCTCGACCTTGAGGTCCATCTGGGTGCCGGGGTCCTTCTCCTCGAGGTCGGTGCCCTGGCCCAGCAGCGGACCGTCGCCGTCGAGGTCGTTGCGCACGAACACGATCGGCGGGCGGGCGACCGGCGCGGTGAAGGTGTCGGAGGTGACGTCGGTGATCACCACGCGGCGGTCCGTCACGAGGTCGTCGGAGCTGAGGCCGGCCTGCTCGGCGCGGTACTCGACGTAGTAGTTCCAGCCGTTGCCGAGCCGGATCTCGATCGCGCGGAACCGACCAGCCGGCGGTGCGCCGAGCTCCGAGGCGTGCAGGGTGACGTCCTGGACGGCGGCGCTCGAGCCCTGGAAGTTGAACAGCCGCAGGTGCCCGGCGTCGACCCAGCCCATCCGCATCTTGTTGGAGATCGTGTAGTGCGGCATCCGGTTGCGGGACCCGGCCATCATGTCCCAGTCGCCGGTGAGCCGGGCGTCGATGTCGTCGGAGTACGCCGGGAACGAGTACAGGTCCGGGAGGCCCAAGGTGTGCCCGAGCTCGTGCGACAGCGTGGCGTGCATGTGCCGTCCGTCGTGGGCCGCGAAGTCGAGCGGGGCGAAGGCGTAGGCCAGGTTGCGGCGGTCGGCGACCGCGTCGGTGCCGCACAGGAACTCCAGGGCGTCGTGGGCGTGCGGCCACACGAACCGGGCCGGTGGGGCGCCCATGGAGTCGGGCGAGAACGGCACGATCACGAGCACGTCGAGGTTGGTGAAGTCCGCCGTGGTGGCGATGCTGTCGGAGAGGGCGCGGCTGATGATCGTCTGGACGGTCGCGCCCTTGGAGCTCCACCGGTTGTCGGTGATGTTGCCGTCGGCGTCCTTGCCCTGCTCGAAGTAGTCCGTCCACGAGCCCGGCAGGTTCACCGGCCCGAAGGTCTGGCTGTTGAGCACGCCGACGGTCAGCCCCTTCGGTGTCGCTCCACCGGTAAAGTTGCTGTTCTCCTCGTAGTAGTCGCGCGCCGAGCGGACCACCCCGCCGCCGACGTCGAAGCCGTCGGTCACGTGCCGGAGGATGTCCGCGCGGTTGGTCGCGAGCGCCGCGCCGGTGGGCCAGCGCCCGGACGTGGTGTCCACCATGAGCACGAGCGAGCGCCAGGTGCCGGTGTGGGGCTGGGTGCCGATGTTCTGCGGCGAGTTGGGACCGCCGCCCCAGCCGCTCGCACCGTCGAAGGACGAGGCGGTGCTGTAGAAGCCGGCCGGCCCGGTGTCGTCGTCGGTCCAGTGGTCGGTGATCTCGAACTCGGCGTACGCGACCTCGGTGGCGGTGGTGGTGTCGACCATCACGACCTTGTGGGGGCCGACGGCACCACCGACGACCAGCAGCGGCACGGGGTCCCCGGCGCCGTTCTGCTGGGCGAAGGAGACGAAGCCCGCGTCGGGCCCGTCCGGCACCTCGAAGCGGAGGTCGCCGGGCGCCAGCCCGCTGGTGCCGAGGTCGTAGCCCAGCTCCACCCACGAGCCCACGAAGACCGGGCCGGTGAGCGCGTCGATGGTCGGGTCCTGGGTGAGGTCCCCGAGGTCGTCGACCAGGGCGAGCACCTCGCTCGTGAGGACCGCGATCAGCCCGTCGGCCAGGCCGTGGGCCTCGACCAGGACGCCGGGCAGCGTGCCCGTGGACACGGTCTGCACCGCGCCCGTCGCGGGCCGCACCGCGGACAGGCGCGCGGAGCCGGGGTGGCTGCACAGCAGGACGGCGCCCGCCTCGGCCAGGCCCAGGCGCCCGATCGGCGGCAGGCCGGTGGCCACGACCTTCGTCGTGGAGCCCAACAGCTGCGCCACCTCGCCCTTGCCGGGGAGTCCGGTGTTACGCGCGACGTACGCCGTGGAGCCGTCGATCGCGACCGCGGTCAGGCCGGTGATCGGGATCGACCGCGTGCGCCCGCCGGCCAGGCGGACCAGGGTCAGCGACCTCTCGTTCGCGGGCAGCGGCAGGGGGAACGGCTGCAGCCGACGCGCGCCCGCGGTCACCACCGCGGCACTCGGCGCGACGGAGTCGGTGACCGCGACCTGCCCGAACCTGGCGCGCGCCCGCAGCACCGTGCTCGCCGCGGCACCCGGGTCGTCGGGATCGAGGGAGACCAGGGTCCCGTCGGCGCTGGCGGCCACCAGCGTTCGCCCGTTGGTCGCGAGCGAGACCGCCGGGCCGGTCAGCACCTGGCCGGGCCGGACCTGGCCGGTCAGGTCGACCGAGGACAGCGTGCCGTCCGCCTGGGCCACCCAGACGAGGCCGCGGTCGTCGTCGACGGAGGCGGCGGTGAGGTCCGAGAGCGAGGCGAGGATGGTGAGCATGGGTACCTCCGGAAGGGGCGCGATCTCCCGATGAGGAGCGTCGCGTCAGGGTGGAGATACCGTCGGCGCGCGCCGTTCCGCAGGGTTCCTCGGACGATGGCTTGTCGGCCTCTTCCTGAAGTTGTCGGCCCTCGCGAGGGCCGACAACTTCAGGAATCACCGGCTGACCGGTGATTCCTCGCCGGCGGCGGCGCCGCTCAGCGCGGCGTGCGCAGCGCGGCGCCGAGGGCGAGGGCGCCGGCGAGGAGGATCGGCAGCCCGATCGTGAGGATCCCCAGCAGGCCGAGGACGCCGAGCACGATCCCCGCGCCCAGGAGCGCCGCCCGCCGGCGCGGCGCCGCGACCACCGCGCCGTACGCCGCCGCGGCGATGCCGGCGACCAGGCCGACGACGAACCACACCGCCGGACCTTCGTCACCCTGCTCCGCGATCACGACGAGATACGCCACGAGCCCGGCCAGGGCCAGCACCGCCGCTATCGCGGCGCCCAGGTCCAGCCGGGCTCGTGGCACGGGTGCGCTCGACGTCAGGCGAGGTCGAAGCGGTCGAGGTCCATCACCTTGACCCATGCGGCGACGAACTCGTCGACGAACGCGCCGTGCGCGTCGTCGCTCGCGTAGACCTCCGCCAGCGCCCGGAGCTCGGAGTTGGAGCCGAAGACCAGGTCCGCGCGCGTGCCCTGCCAGCGCACCTCGCCGGAGGAGTCGCGGCCCTCGAACGTCTCGGCGTCCTCGGTGACCGGGTGCCACGTGGTGCCCAGGTCGAGGAGGTTGACGAAGAAGTCGTTGGTGAGGACGCCGGGCGTCTCGGTCAGCACCCCGAGCGAGGACTGCTGGTGGGTGGCGCCCAGCACGCGGAGGCCGCCCACGAGCACGGTCATCTCGGGCGCGCTCAGGGTGAGCAGGTTCGCGCGGTCAAGGAGGAGGTACTCGGTGGGCAGCCGGTTGCCCTTGCCCAGGTAGTTGCGGAACCCGTCGGCCGACGGCTCCATCGCCGCGAACGAGTCGACGTCGGTCATCTCCTGCGTGGCGTCGGTGCGGCCCGGGGTGAACGGCACCTCGACGTCGTGACCCGCGTCCTTCGCGGCCTTCTCCACCGCCGCGGAGCCCGCCAGCACGATCAGGTCCGCCAGGGAGATCCGGGTCTCGCCCGTCTGCGCTGCGTTGAACTCCTCCTGGATGCCCTCGAACGTGCGCAGCACGATCGCGAGCTCCTCGGGGTCGTTGGCCTCCCAGCCGCTCTGCGGCTCGAGGCGGATCCGGGCACCGTTGGCTCCGCCGCGCTTGTCGCTGCCGCGGAACGACGACGCCGAGGCCCACGCCGTCGACACCAGCTGGGCGACGGACAGACCCGAGTCGAGCACCTTCTGCTTCAGCGCCGCCACGTCCGCCGGGCCGACGAGCTCGTGGTCGACGTCCGGTACCGGGTCCTGCCAGATCAGCACCTCGGCCGGGACCTCGGCGCCGCGGTAGCGGGCGCGCGGCCCCATGTCGCGATGGGTGAGCTTGAACCACGCGCGGGCGAACGCGTCGGCGAACTCCTCGGGGTGCTCGTGGAAGCGACGCGAGATCGGCTCGTAGATCGGGTCGAAGCGCAGCGCGAGGTCCGTGGTCAGCATCGTCGGATTGCGCCGGGGCGAGCCGTCCGCAGGACCGGGCACGAGGTCCGAGCCGGCGCCGTCCTTGGGCCGCCACTGGTGGGCCCCTGCCGGGCTGGAGGTGAGCTCCCACTCGTAGGCGAAGAGGATGTGGAAGAACTCGTTGTCCCAGCGGGTCGGGTGGTAGGTCCAGGTGACCTCGAGGCCGCTGGTGATCGCGTCCGCGCCCTTGCCGGTGCCGAAGCTGCTCTTCCAGCCCAGGCCCATCTGCTCCATCGGCGCGGCCTCGGGCTCGGGTCCGACGCTCTCCGCCGGACCGGCGCCGTGGGTCTTGCCGAACGTGTGCCCGCCGGCGATCAGCGCGACGGTCTCCTCGTCGTTCATCGCCATCCGGCGGAAGGTCTCGCGGATGTCGCGGGCGGCGGCCACGGGGTCCGGCGTGCCGTTGGGGCCCTCGGGGTTGACGTAGATCAGGCCCATCTGGACCGCTGCGAGCGGGTTCTCCAGGTCGCGGTCACCGGTGTAGCGCTCGTCGCCCAGCCAGGTGGTCTCCGGGCCCCAGTAGACGTCCTCGTCGGGCTCCCACACATCGGGGCGGCCGCCGCCGAAGCCGAAGGTCTCGAACCCCATCGACTCCAGCGCGACGTTGCCGGTCAGGATCATCAGGTCCGCCCACGACAGCGCCTTGCCGTACTTCTTCTTCACCGGCCACAGGAGGCGGCGGGCCTTGTCGAGGTTGCCGTTGTCGGGCCAGGAGTTGAGCGGCGCGAACCGCTGCTGGCCGGCCCCCGCACCGCCGCGGCCGTCGCTGATGCGGTAGGTGCCGGCGCTGTGCCAGGCCATCCGCACCATCAGCGGGCCGTAGTGCCCGAAGTCGGCCGGCCACCAGTCCTGGGAGGTGGTCAGCACCTCCGCGATGTCGCGCTTGACCTCGGCGAGGTCGAGCGCCTCGAACGCCGCGCCGTAGTCGAAGTCCTCGCCGAGAGGGTTGGCGACGGCCGGGTTCTTGGCGAGGATCTTGAGGTTGAGCCGCTCGGGCCACCACCCCTGGTTGCGGCCACCCTGGGTGGGGTGAGCGCCGGGGCCGTGGGCGACCGGGCAGCCCGCGGCCTCCTCGTGGGCCTCGTCGTTGATGTCGCCGATGACGGCGTCGTGCTCGACCATGGGGATCCTCTCTCGATGTGCGGGTTGGGGCGGTTGGTGATGTCTAGGTCTGGTCGGCGGCGCAGTCCGGGCAGCGCCCCCAGTAGACGACCTCGGCCTCGTCGATGGTGAAGCCGTGGTCGTCGGCAGCGGTCAGGCACGGGGTCTCGCCCACCGCGCAGTCGACGTCGGAGATCGCTCCGCACGAGCGGCACACCACGTGGTGGTGGTTGTCGCCGACGCGGGACTCATAGCGCGCCACCGAGCCCGAAGGCTGGATGCGGCGGACCAGTCCGGCAGTGGTCAGCGCGTGCAGGGAGTCGTAGACCGCCTGGTGGGAGACGCGCGGGAGCGAGACGCGCACGGCACCGATGATGGCCTCGGTGTCGGCGTGCGGGAGGGCTTGGACGGCCTCGAGCACCGCCACCCGGGGCCGCGTGACGCGCAGCGCGGCCGCGCGCAGCTGGTCCGGGTAGTCGGGGGGCGCGGCCACCTCCTCATCACAGCGCATTTTCTTGAACGAGTCAAGAAAAGTCCTCGTGCCGTTGGTACAGCCCGATCAGCCCCGCCGCGATCAGCACCAGCCCGACGGCGACGTAGACGGGGTGGAAGAAGCTGAACTCCTGGATGACGGCGAGCTGGATCACGATCCACAGCACCAGCCCAGCACCGACGGCGACGGCCGCGAGCTCGGTCAACGGCGAACGGCGCAGGGTGAGCACGAGCAGCACCAGGTTGGGTACGCCGACGAGGAGGGCGAGGGCGAGGCCGGCCAGGACCTGGCTGCCCCCCGGGAACCTGGCCTCGATCTCGGCGCCCATGTCCAGGACACCGCTCGCCAGGCCCCAGGCCCCGGCGAACGCACCGACGGTGTTCAGCGCAGACAAGGTGGCGATGACCGCGACGTGCCCCGCGCGCCGATCGGTCGCCGTACGGGTTGCGGTGCGCATCGCACGCCTCCCTCCCGACCTTCGTTCCTCCCTCCCAGGGTGGCGTGCCGCACCGTCTCGCGGCAGAGGCGAAGGTCATCGGCGAGGGGGGCGCGCGGCGCCGATCTCGGAATGAGGTTAGGCTACCTTTAGTTAGGGGAGGCTTACCTATTGCGAGGGGGTGTGGCGATGTGGTCGCGGGTGCGCGGGCTCGCCGTCGTGGCGCTGGTCGCCGGGACCTTGACCGGCTGCGGTGCCGTGGCCCAGCCCCCGGAGGGCTCGACCACCTCCGAGACCGCCGTCGACGGGACGCACCTGCCCTCGGTGGCCGACGTGGAGCCGCTCGCCGACCCGAGGTCGTGGGACGGCGTGGTCGACATCGCCCTGCCCGAGACCCCGATCGACCCGGTGGCGGGCCCACCGCCGGAGCTGCCGGCCACCGTGACCGACGCGCAGGGGACGAAGGTCAAGGTCACCGACACCAGCCGCATCCTGGCCCTCGACATCTACGGCACCCTCGCCCGCACCGTCTTCGAGCTCGGCCTCGGTGACAGCGTGGTCGGACGCGACATCTCCTCGCAGTTCCCGGAGATCGCCGACCGTCCGGTCGTGACCCACAACGGCCACGAGCTGAACGCCGAGTCGATCCTCGCCCTCGACCCCACGGTCGTGCTCACCGACACCTCCCTCGGACCCTGGGACGTCGTCCTCCAGTTGCGAGATGCCGGGATCCCGGTCGTGGTCACTGACTCCCACCGGGGCCTGGACAACCTCTCCTCACTGACCCAAGAGGTCGCCGACGCGCTCGGCGTCCCCGCTGCCGGCCAGCGGCTGGGCGAGCGCATCGAGGCCGACGTCGACCGCGTCTCGGCCGACGTCGACAAGGTCGCACCGGACGCGGTGACCGGCCAGCTCCGCACGGTGTTCCTCTACGCCCGGGGCCAGGCAGGCGTCTACTACCTGTTCGGGCGCGGGTCAGGCGCCGACTCCCTCATCACCGCCGTCGGCGGCTACGACGTGAGCCAGGAGATCGGCTGGAGCGGCATGAAGCCGGCCAACGACGAGGGCCTGATCGCCGCTCAGCCCGACGTGATCGTGATGATGAGCCAGGGGCTGGAGTCCGCGGGCGGGGTCGACGGCCTGCTGGAGCGCTTCCCCGCCCTGGCCCAGACCCCGGCCGGCCAGCACGAGCGGATCGTCGCGATGAACGACGACCAGATCCTCAGCTTCGGGCCCCGGACGGCCGACGTGCTCAACGCTCTGGCCCTCGCGTTCTACGCCCCGGAGGCGTTGTGAGCGTGACCGCGACCGTCCGTCCTCCGACCACCGCCGGGGCCGCCCCGGCCGGTCCGACCCCGGCGGCCCGCTCGCGGGCGCGTCGGATGACTCTCTTCTTCGTCGTCCTGACGGTCGGTCTGGTCGCCGCGTGCCTGGTCGCAGCCGGCTCGGGGCAGCTCGCCATCCCGCCCGCCGAGGTCGCCGGCTCGGTGCTGCACCGGCTCGGGCTCGACTGGGGGCCGATGCCGAGCCATCCCCAGGGCGAGGCGACCCTCTGGACGGTCCGCTTCCCCCGCGTCGTGATGGCCGTCCTCGTGGGCGCTGCACTCGCCGTCGCAGGGGCGCTGATGCAGGGGGTGTTCGGAAACCCGCTCGCCGAGCCCAGCGTGGTCGGCGTCTCGTCGGGTGCCGCGGTCGCGGCCGCCGCGGCCATCGTCTTCGGTCTCGGTTTCGCCGGCCCCTGGACCACCGCGATGAGTGCCTTCGTGGGCGGACTCCTCACCACCCTGCTCGTCTACCTGCTCTCCCGCGCCGACGGCCGTTCCGAGGTGGTCACCCTGGTGCTCACGGGGATCGCCGTGAACGCCGTCGCCGGGGCCCTGCTCGCCCTCCTCATGTTCGTGGGCGACACCCAGGCCCGCGAGCAGATCGTCTTCTGGCAGCTCGGCAGCCTCAACGGCAGCCGGTGGGAGTACGTCGCCGTCGTCGCGCCGCTGACCGCCTTCGGCGTGGCGGTCGCCTGGGGACAGGCGCATCGGCTCGACCTGCTCTCCCTCGGCGAGCGTCCCGCGCGGCACCTCGGCGTCCACGTCGAGCGGCTGCGGATCACCCTGATCACCGTCGTGGCCCTGCTGACCGCCGCTGCCGTGAGCTTCTGCGGGATCGTCGCGTTCGTCGGCCTGGTGATCCCGCACCTGGTGCGGATGGTCACCGGTCCGGGGCATCGCCTCGTCGTACCCGCGTCGATGCTCGCCGGGGCCTTGGTGCTGGTGCTGGCCGACCTGGCCGCCCGCACGCTCGTCCCGTACGCCGACCTCCCGCTCGGGATGCTCACCTCGCTGGTGGGCGGGCCGTTCTTCTTCTGGCTGCTGTGGCGGGCCCGGCGTACGGCCGGGGGCTGGTCGTGACCGGCGCCGCGGTGCAGGCCACCGCCGTCACCCTGTCCTACGGAGCTCGCCGGGTGGTCGACGAGGTCAGCCTCGACGTGCGCTCTGGAGAGGTACTGGCCGTCGTCGGCCCCAACGGCTCCGGCAAGTCCTCGCTCCTCGCCGTGCTGGCCGGCGACCTCCGCCCAGCCTCGGGCGAGGTGCTGGTGCAAGGCCGCCCCGTCGCCGAGTGGAAGGTGCGCGACCTGGCGCGCGAGCGCGCCGTGCTCACCCAGGAGCAGCAGGTCGCGTTCCCGTTCCGAGTGCACGAGGTCGTGCGGATGGGACGCGCTCCCTGGCGTGGCCTGCCCGAGGAGGACCTCGACGACCTCGAGGTCGCGGCCGCGATGGAGACCACGAGCATCGCCGACCTGGCCGACCGCGCCTTCGGCTCCCTCTCAGGCGGGGAGAAGGGCCGCACGTCGTTCGCCCGGGTACTCGCCCAGCACACCGGGGTGCTGATGCTGGACGAGCCCACCGCCGCCCTCGACCTGGGCCACCAGGAGCAGCTCCTGAGCACCGCCCACGAGGCGTCGCGCCGGGGCGCGGCCGTGGTCGTCGTCCTCCACGACCTCACGCTGGCAGCAGCCTGGGCCGACCGGATGCTGGTGCTCGAGCACGGCTCGGTCGCCGCCTGCGGCACCCCTGCCGAGGTGCTCGACGCCACCTTGCTCTCGCGGGTCTACCACCACCCGGTCGAGGTGGTCCGCCATCCCGCGACCGGCGACCTGCTGGTGCTCGCCGACCGCCGCGCCCCTCTCCCCCGCACCGAGAGCCCCCCGGTCGACGCCCAGGCGGAGGTGCCCCGGTGATCCCGATCACCCCGATGACCCGGATGACCCGGATGACCCGGATGACCCGGATGACGCAGTCCCAGCGCCGCTGGCTGCTCGCGCTGGCGACCGCCGCCACGATCGCCCTGCTCGGGCCGGTGCTCGTCGCCGCGCCCGCCGAGGCGGCCGCCCGCGTCAGCGTGACCAACGACCGAGGCACCGCGATGGCGGACACGTCGTACCGGACCAAGCTCACCATCCGGGGCTCCGGCTTCCAGTCGATCCAGGGCGGCTTCGGCGGCGTGTACGTCGCGTTCGGCTGGGTCAGCGACCCCGGCGGCGGCTCGTGGAAGCCGTCCCGCGGCGGGGTCACCGGCCGCGACTACCGCTACGTGCCCGACGCGGAGTCGTCCGGCAACCAGGGATTCCTGCGCTTCGTCGCGTTCCCGGGCAGCTCGACGGCCGGCGAGGCCCAGGCCGTGATGACGGCGTCCGGCTCCTTCACCGTCGACCTGACCGTGCCCGGACCCGTCTTCAACAGCACCGACCGCTCCGGCAACGTGGTCACCGTCGACTGCCGCAAGGTCGTCTGCGGCGTGATCACGATCGGCGCCCACGGAGTCAAGAACGCCACCAACGAGACCTTCACCCGCGTCCTCTTCGGCACCGTCTACTCCGGGGAGGCACCAGCATCCTCGGAGTCCCCCGCGCCGAGCGGGACGGCCGCAGCTGCACCCTCGACCGGGGAGAGTGCCTCGCCGGCGCCGACGTCCGGAGCCGCCACCCCGACCGGCAAGCCGCGCGTCCGCACGGACCGCGGCACCGCCCAAGCCGGTCGCCCGCTGCCCTTCACGGGTCGCGGCTTCCTGCCGGGCGAGCAGGTGCTGGCGGTGCTCGACGACGGGGTCGTGGCACTGGGTCCCTTGCAGGCCGGCGAGAGCGGTGAGATCGCCGGCGTGCTGTCGCTGCCCGTCGACCTCGAGCCGGGCACCCACCAGCTGCGGCTCGAGGGCGCCGCCTCCGGGGTCGAGGCCGCCCAGCGGTTCCCCGTCCGCGCGGCCGCTGCACCCGTCGCCCCCACGAGCGCGGCCGCCGAGTCCCCTGGGACGACCGACGACTCGACCGCTCTGCTCTTCGTAGCCGTCGCCGGCACGCTGTTCGTGCTCTCCCTCGCGTTCCTGCTCGTGCGCCTGTGGCGGCGTGGGCGACGGAGTGGGGGCGCCGTTCCGAGGGACGGGCCGGCTCGCGAGGTGACGGCATGACCCGGCGTTCACTGGCCCTCGGGGCCCTCCTGCTCGGCCTGCTGCTAGTCCTCGCCACGCCGTTCGTCGGAGGGGCCGGCACGGCGTACGGCGACGCCCAGGCCGCGGACTCTCCCGCCGACCCGCCCCCCGATGCTCCGTCGGAGTCGCCGACAGAGTCGCCGACGGACTCTCCGAGCGACACCCCGACCGGCACCCCAACCGATGGACCCACCAGCAGCCCCACGAGCAGCCCCACGAGCAGCCCCACCGGCCCGACGGGCACCGCAACCCCGACCGGCACCTCCTCCCCCACGTCCTCGCCGACGACGAGCAGTCCTTCCGCCACCCCGACGACCACCCCGACGACCACCCCGACCACCTCGCCGAGCAGCTCTCCCTCCACCTCGGCGACCCCCACCGCCACGCCCACGGTGACCGCGTCGGCCACGCCCGGTACCTCGACGGCCTTCGAGGTCGACGACGCGCAGCTGCGCTGGGGCCTGAGCAACGAGGCCAACAACCGCGCGTTCGCACCCAACACCTTCAACTTCTTCTCGGCCGGCGAGGTGCCCGACCCCGGCACGGGAGGGACCACGCTCGACCCCGCCGACTGGCGAGCCACCTCCGGTCGCGTGCGGATCGAGAAGGCCCAGCCCGACGGGAGCTACGCGCTGGCCACCTGGGCCGGCCTGTCGACGACGCGCGACGGCACCACCATCCCGTCGCCGACCAGCGGCTTGTTCAGCGACCACCAGGTGGTCATCGACGGCGGCACCGGCCTGGTCAACCCCAAGGCCGGCACCGCGACCATCACCTGGAAGGGCACGTTCACGGTGCTCTCCTACTCGGGCATGTCGTTCTTCACCGTGACCGACCCCGCACTGGAGGTCACCAAGAAGCGGGCCCGCCTCACCGGCACGATGGGCGGTTACGGATCCGACCGCGACGACCCGACGGTCTGGGTGGCGCTGCCGAAGACCGAGGTCGTGCTGGCGGACCTGCCCCGCTCGGCCCTGGTCCTCCCCGACACCGGCGGCTTCACGGTCACGCCGGCGTACGCGGGAGTGAAGTACGTGCCCTCGCCGGGCGATGCGGCCCAGGTCGCCGGGCCACACTTCGGGTCCTTCCCGACGACCTTCGTCAACTTCTTGGCGAGCGGAGGCTCCGGCGCCTACTGGTACTCGACCGGCGGCGCCACCGACCCCTACAAGCCCGCGCTGCCCCTGACGGTCGTCTACGCCGCGGACGCCGCGCCGACCGCGACCCCGACGCCGACGGGCAGCGCCACCCCCTCCGCCTCGCCGACCCCCAGCACCACGATGCTGCCGGCACCTCCGACGTCGGAGGCCGGCCCGCCCGTCCAGCCGCGTCCCCCGGCGGTGCCCGCCGCGCCGGCGTCGGCGCCCGCCGTACCGACGGAGGCCGCGCAGGTCACCTCCGCGAGGCGGCCCCTCGCCGCCCCACCGCCCCAGGTGCAGCAGGTCCGGCTCGCTTCGGCCTCAGCCCCGACGGGCTCCCCTGACTCCGAGCACCGCGGGTTGTGGCTGCTCGGCTCGGCGCTGCTTCTCGGGGCAGCACTCACCACCTCGATCAACGCTGTCATGGCGCGATCCGAGAACTGACCGGAAGGAAGACGATGACCCAGCAACCATCCCCGCGCGGTCGCCTGTGGCGCCGGGGGACGAGCCTGCTCGCCGCGGCCGCTCTGGCCGGGGCCACGCTCGTCGGCCTCGGCGCGGGTGCCCCCGCCCAGGCAGCGCCGACGACGATCTCCAACGCCTCGCTGACCTGGGGGCTGAACGGCTACGCCCAGAAGGGGATCTTCGGGCCGTGGACCTTCAAGGACCTCACCGGCAACGTGAACCTGCTCGTCGGCTCGGTCTCCGGCGGCAGTCAGACCGAGTACGCCGTCGAGCCGGTCCCGGTGACCTCGATGCCGGTCTCGGACCCGCAGAAGACCCCGAACGCCGTGAAGTTCACCGCCGGCACCGGCACCGCCGACCCGGCGACCGGCGTCTCGACGCTCGCGTGGACCGGCAGCTACACGGTCAACGCCTACCCGCCGCAGTTCAACGCGCCCAACGAGATCTACTCCGACCCGGAGCTGACCACGGCCGCCGACGGCTCCGGCACGCTCACGATGGAGTTCGCCCTGGGCGCCGGCGTGGACATGGACGGCAACCCCACGCCTCCGCAGGACTTCGGCCGGGTCACCCTGCTGACCTTCGACGCCGGTTCCTCCCTCCGCACCGAGCCCGACGCCTTCCGGCTCACGCCCGACTACCAGGGCGTGGCCGTGACGGTGCCCGACGGCGGCAGCCAGACCACCAACTGCACCACGGACGGCGGGGCGACCGGCTGGTGGGGCTCGTGGCCGCAGGCGTTCATCTCCGTGATCCCCGCCTCGGTCCGGCCGCACTTCTACTCCACTGGCTGCGGTGGCAACCAGGACCTCAAGCCGGCCCTTCCGGTCGACCTCGACCTGAACACCACGCCCGAGGTCACCGTCTCCAAGGCCACGCTCCTGCCGAGCGGTGCGCAGGAGATCACGGTCACGGGGTCGGGCTTCTACCCCGAGCTGGCGATCGGCACTCGTCCTCCCCTGTCGGGCAAGCAGGCCGGCACCTACGTCGTGTTCGGTCGCTTCCTGGACGTCTGGAAGCCGTCCGCCGGCGCCCCGAGCTCCGCGCGACCCAACGCCGTACAGAAGTGGGCGGTCCCGGCTGAGTCGATGGGCACCATCGGCGGCCCGGCGGCCGGCGCGATCGAGCTGACGCCGCAGGGCACCTTCAGCACCACCATGACCATCGACAAGGCCGCGATGGACGCGAAGGCCACGACCGGCAACTACGGCATCTACACCTACCCGGGCAGCGGGGCGGTCCAGCCGCTCTACGAGACCTTCACCCCGCTCACCTTCGCCCAGGCGAAGCCGACCGTGACGATCGCGGCCAAGAACCCGACGTACGGCGTGGACGTGCCGGTCACGGTGACGGTCGCGGCCGACTCCGGCCCGACCGGTGAGGTGACGCTCAAGGACGGCGCGACCGTGGTCGGCACCGCCGCCCTCACCAACGGCAGCGCGGCGTTCACCCTGACGAAGCCGGTCGCGGGTTCGCACGGCCTCACCGCGTCCTACGCCGGTGACGTCAACACCGAGGCCGGCTCCGCCGCTGCCACGCTCACCGTGGCCAAGGCACCCGCCGGCAAGATCAAGGTCGACCTGAAGAAGAAGCCGACGGCGAACACCAAGGGCAAGCTCAAGGTCCTGCTCGGCGCCGGCCTCACCGGCAAGGTCAAGCTGGTCGTCAAGCCCGCGAAGGGCAAGGCGGTCAAGATCGTGAAGAAGACGCTGAAGGCGGGCGTCGCGACGTTCAAGCTGCCCAAGCTCAAGCCGGGCGTCTACCAGCTCAAGCTCAGCTACGGCGGCGACGCCAACACGCTGGCGACGAGCAAGGTCAAGCAGTTGCGGGTCCGCTGATCGCGACCGCTGCGACACCAGACCTCCCCGGCCGGCTCGCCCCGGCCGGGGAGGTCCTCCCTCCTCCTCCTCCGTCACAGAGCCACCTGGAGCACCGATGACCCTGCTCGACCCCGTCCTGGCCACCGCACCGCTGTCGGTCGCGATGCGCGAGGGCTCCCAGGCCGCACACACCGCGGCCGAGGACTCGCCGTTCATGACCGAGCTCGTCTCGGCGCGGATCAACGCCCGCGGCTACCGCGACTATCTGCGCTGCTTCCGCGACGTGTACGCCCAGCTCGAAGCCACCGGTCGGGAGCTCGCCGGGCACCCCGCAGTGGCGGCCGTGCTCGACCCGCGACTGGACCGGCTGCCCGCCCTCGAGCGCGACCTGGCCTACTGGACCGGGGTCTGCGCCAGCGAGGGCGACCACGCGCCGGAGGGCAGCCCTGCTGACAGCCCGGCCACGGCGGCGTACGTCGAGCGGCTGGCGGCGACGGCGGACTGGGCGCCGCTGTTCGTCGCACACCACTACACCCGCTACCTCGGTGACCTCTCCGGCGGCCAGGCGATCGGCCGGGTCCTCGACCGCGAGCTCGGCCTCGGGGGCGCCGGCGTCGCGTTCTACTCGTTCCCGGAGATCCCCAAGCCCAAGCCCTTCAAGGACGCCTACCGGTCCCGGCTGGACGCGCTGGAGCTCTCGGCCGCCGAGAAGGGCCGGGTCGTGGCCGAGGTGAACGTCGCCTTCGCGCTCAACCAGGCCCTGTTCGCCGAGCTGGGCGAGCGCCTGGACGACTACCGCCGCTGAGCCTGGATCCACGCTGAGCTGAGTCCCGATCCGCTGAAGCCACCTCCGCGAGGCTCACCGTCTAGTCTGGTCGCGGGGGTGGCTGCCCGTTCCCCCGGACGGGAGACATGGTGACGAAGGAAGATCGTCCGCGCGTGCGCGTGGACCGACGCCAGGTGCTGCGCACCGGCGCCTGGTCGGTGCCGGTGATCGCTGTCGGCGTGGGCGCCCCGGCGTTCGCGGCCTCGGGAGTCGCGCGGATCCAGTTCGACACGTTCAACGTGTTCGGCGCCGACTACTCCGCCGGCCGGCCGACGTCGTTGGAGTCCCAGGTGCAGATCCAGCACCTCTTCCAGACCGGCGATCCCAACGTCACGCCGGTCACCTTCACGGCCGCCTACCCTGACACGCGCGTCGCGGGTGCTGCGCCGACGAGCGTCTCGGGTCCCGGGTGGAGCTACTCCGGAGTCGCCCACGTGGGCAGCACCTGGGTCTACACGTTCGTCTACGGCCCGCCCATCCTGAACGGCGGATCGTCCACCACCTTGGACTTCAAGGTGCCGATGTCGAACAACGCTCCGGGCACCGTCAGCATCGTCGGCACGGCGGACGCCCCGCAGGTGCTCACCCCGATCACGCAGACGATCTCCTACACGATCAACTGATCCGTCGCCGAGAGGTCCCCGGTGGTGACCACCAGTCTCGCGGGCCGACGTCGAGCCGACACGCCGCTGTTCCGCCGGGCAGCCGGTGACGATGGCGCGCCACCACCCGATAGACCGCGTCCGCGAGCGGCCGTACGACGGGGACGAGCAGCACCCGCCCCAGGTACGACGCCACGCCGCGGCGGGCGGTCAGCGCCCGGCCGATGGCGGATGAGGAGTGCTCCAGAGGACGATCGTCGACGAGCCACCACACCGACGATCGCGTCTGTGCCTCGGTCAGCCTCACCGCGCCGAGGTCGAGTCGCTGCCACGGCACCACGTCGACACCGCCCTCGGCCAGCCAATCCGCGCAGCGAGTGCAGAACGCGCAATCCCCGTCGTACACGAGGCGTCGGCTTCGGCGCTCCACCATGTCATCATCGTGCCACCTCGGCAGAGCCAGGGGACTGAACCAATCAGGCGACGAAGTCGTCACCCGCGACCGGGGCACGACCCGCGGACGCGACCCAGAGAACGCCCGGCATCCTCACCCGGTGATCACGTCAGCATCCGGGTGCCGGGCGGGACGCCCTCGTCGACCGCCTCGACGAGCTCCTGCAGCGCGGTCAGGGCGACCCGCTGGGGGTAGGGGCCGAAGGAGAGCCGGGCGACGCCGAGCTGCTCGAGCCGACTGGCCGGGAGCATGCCGGGTACGCCGATCAGGCTGAGGCGGCCGGGTCCGAAGGCGTCCACCAGCGCCTCGATCTCGTGCTCCCCCAGCAGGCCGGGCACGAAGACGACGGGCGCTCCGGCGTCGAGGTAGGCCCGACCGCGCGCGATCGCGTCGGCGAGCACGTCTCGGCGGTCCTGGTCGCCGGCCCGGAGGAAGGCGTCGGTGCGGGCGTTCAGCACGAAGTCGGGGACCCCCTCCGACTGGGCTGCACTCACCGCCGCCTCGACGGCCGCGGCCGCCCGGGCGAGCGGCTTGAGCTGGTCCTCCAGGTTGGCGCCGACCACGCCGAGGCCGATCGCGCGCCGGATCGTCGTCGCGGGGTCGCCGTACCCCGCCTCGAGGTCCGCGGTCACGGGGAGGTCGACCGCGGCGACGATCCGGCCCACCACGTCGAGCATCAGGTCGACCGGGATCCGCTCACCGTCCTCGTAGCCCAAGGTCGCCGCGATGCCGTGGCTCGCCGTGGCGAGGGCCGTCGTGCCCTCGACGTCTGCCACTGCACGGGCGCTGGCGACGTCCCACACGTTGACGAGCGTCAGGATCCGCCGGGAGGTGTGCAGCGCGAGCAGGCGGGTGGCACGATCGGCCGTCGAGGTCATGCGGCGATCATGCCCGACCGCCGTCCCGCTACTCCCAGAAGACCCGCTCGACGACGTCGTGGGCCCTGCGGGTGATCCGGAGGTAGTCGTTGACCATCTCGTCGGAGCCGCCGGGCGGATAGCCGAGGACGGCGGCCGTCGCGGCGCGGACCCGGGGGTCGCGCGGCAGCTGGTCGGCTGCCTTGCCCTGCACGAGGGTGAGCGCGTTGCGGATCCTGCTCACCATCCGCCAGGAGTGCAGCAGCACGTCCGCGTCCTCGCCGGCCAGCAGCCCCGTGTCGCGGGCCGCGTCGAGCGCCTCCAACGTCCGTGGGGTGCGCAGCGCGGGCAGGGTCGCCGCATGCTGGAGCTGCAGCAGCTGCACGGTCCACTCGATGTCGGCCAGGCCGCCGCGGCCCAGCTTCAGGTGCGTCCGGGGGTCCGCTCCGCGAGGCAGCCGCTCCCGGTCGACGCGCGCCTTGATCCGCCGGATCTCCGCCACGTCGGCGGTCGTCAGGCCGCCCTCGGGATAGCGGAGACCGTCGATCAAGGCGGTGAACCGCTCACGCAGACCGGGTTCCCCCACCGCGGCGTCGGCGCGGAGCAGCGCCTGCGCCTCCCAGACCCGGGACCACTTGGCGTAGTAGGCCGCGTAGGAGTCGAGGGTGCGCACGAGCGGACCCTGCTTGCCCTCCGGCCGCAGATCGGCGTCCACCTCCAGCGCAGGGTCGGTCATGGGGAGCGCGAGCAGCCGGCGCAGCTCGTGGGCCACCGCCTGGGCGTACGTCGTGGCGACGTGCTGGTCGACGGCAGGGAGCGGGTCGTGGACGAAGAGCACGTCCGCGTCGCTCGCGTAGGACAGCTCGAAGCCGCCGTACCGGCCCATCGCGACGATGGCCATCGTGGTCGGCTGCTCGGTCAGGCCCTGCTGCTCGGCGACTGCTCGTGAGACGACCCGGAGGGTGGACTCCAGCGTGGCGTCGGTGAGCCGGGACAGCCCGGCTCCGACGTCCGCGACGTCCACCTCGCCGAAGAGGTCTCCAGCCGCCAACCTCAGCAGTTCGCGGCGACGGATCCCGCGCACCGCGCGCACCGCCTCGACGGGGTCGTCCTGGCGTCCGGCGGTGGCGTCCATCTCGGAGGTCAGCTGCTCGGAGGTCCGGGGCGTGAGCTCCTCGCCGAGCATCCGCACCCCGAGGGGCTCCCGCTCGATGAGGGCGGTCGCGAAGCGCGACGTCGCCAGCACCCGGGCCAGTCGCTCGGCGACCTCGCCCTCGTCGCGCAGGGTGCCGAGGTACCACGGCGTCGACCCGAGGGACTCGCTCAGCCTGCGGAAGCCGAAGAGTCCGGCGTCCGGGTCCGGTGCGTCCGCGAACCAGCCCAGCATGGCCGGCAGCAGCGCCCGCTGGATCGCAGCCGTCCGGGTGACGCCGCTCGTGAGCGCCTCCAGGTGTCGCAGCGCCGCTCGCGGGTCGAGGAACCCCAGGGCGGCGAGCCGGTCCTCCGCCGCCTGCGTCGACAGGCTCGCCTGGTCGCCCGGGAGGCGTGCGACGGCCGACAGCAGCGGTCGGTAGAAGAGCTTCTCGTGGAGGCGCCGCACCTCGCGGCGCCAGCCCTGCCAGGCCTCGTCCAGCGAGGGGACCGGGTCCTTGAGGAGGTCCATCCCACGGGCCAGCCGTCGCAGGGACGCCTCGTCGACGGGTACGACATGCGTGCGGCGCAGTTGGAAGAGCTGGATCCGGTGCTCGAGCGTGCGAAGAAAGGCGTAGGCCTGGTGCATCGCCTCGCCGTCGGCCCGCCCGACGTACCCGCCCGAGGTGAGTGCCCACAGGGCACTCAGCGTGGTCGGGGCCCGCAGCGACTCGTCGGTCCGGCCGTGCACGAGCTGGAGCAGCTGGACGGCGAACTCGACGTCGCGGAGACCGCCCGCGCCCAGCTTGAGTTGACGATCCGCCTCACGCGCCGGGATGTTCTCGACGACCCGGCGTCGCATCGCCTGGACGTCCGCGACGAAGCCGTCGCGCCCGGCGACGTCCCACACCATCGGCGCGACCATGGCCGTGAACGCCTGGCCCAGCTCGAGGTCGCCGGCCACCGGACGCGCCTTGAGCAGCGCCTGGAACTCCCAGGTCTTGGCCCATCGCTCGTAGTAGGCCCGCATGCCGGCCAGGGTGCGGACCAGGGGGCCGGCCTTGCCCTCGGGGCGCAGCGCGGCGTCGACCGGCCAGATCGTGCCCTCGGCGGTGTGCTCGGAGCACGCACGCATCAGGTGCACCGCCAGCTGCGTGGCGATGCGGACGCCGTCGCCCTCCGACAACGTCGCCCCCTCGGCGGGCTCGAAGCAGAAGATCACGTCGACGTCCGAGACGTAGTTGAGCTCGTGCCCCCCGCACTTGCCCATCGCGACGACGGCGAGCCGCACCTCCGCGGCGTCCGGGACCTTGGCCCGGGCCAGGGCGAGGGCTGCCTCGAGGGTGCCTGCGGCGAGGTCGGAGAGCTCGGCGGCGATGTCGTCGACCCCGACGTGGTGGGCGAGGTCTCGGGAGGCGAGGCGGAGCAGGATCCGGCGGTACTCCACCCGCAGCGCGTCCAGCCCACCCGCCTCGGGCAGGGTCGCGACCGGCGCGTCCGACCTCGGGTCGGCGCCCACAGCCGCGAGGAGCTGGCCCCGCATCGCGAACGCCGGGGAGCGGGTGCTCCCCAGAGTCGGGTCCCGCAACTCGCGCCAGTGGTCGGGGTGACGGACCAGGTGGTCGGTCAGGGCCTGGCTGGCGCCCAGCACGCGGAGCAGCCGCATGGCCGTGCCCTCGTCGTCGACGATCGCCCGCAGCAGCTCGACACGGTCGGTCGCCGCGTCCGTGAGCCGCAGCAGTCCGTCCAGGGCGAGGTCCGGGTCGGCGGTCCGACCGAGCAGGGCGACGAGCGGCTCGGAGCTCCGGCCCAGCCGCCCCAGACCGGCCAGGGTCCGGTCGGAGTCCACGAAGCCCTGGCGCAGCAGGTCGCTCCGGCTCGTGAGCGAACGGGTCATGACCGCGGCTGGTCACCCGCGTGGGCGACCCCGACGAAGGCCACCGCCAGCGGTCGCCACGCGGCGTCGAGCTCGCCCCGGGCGGCCTCGATCTCCGCCAGCACGGCCTCCTGGTCGATCCCCAGGGCGAGGTGCGCCTCGCGGTCGCCGACCGCCCACGGGCGGAGGATGTCGGCGTCCACCTCCGGATGCAGCTGCACCCCCCACACCGACGGCGCGAAGCGGGCTGCCTGCACCTCGCCGGTCGCGGCGCGGGCGAGCACGACCGCGCCCTCGGGCAGCACCGTGACCACGTCGTCGTTCCACTGCACCCCGCGGCGGGGCGTGGCGACCGACGCCATGAGCTTGTCGAGGTGGGCCTCGGGCAGCCAGCCGATGTCGAGCAGGCCGAACTGCTGCCCCTGCGGGTTGCGCTCGGACCGCCCGCCCAGCGCGGCGGCTGCGAGCTGGTGGCCCAGGCAGATGCCGAGCACCGGTACGCCGTCGGCGGCGTCCTCGCGCACCTGCTGCTTGAGCGGCTCCAGCCAGTCGTGGTCGTCGTCGTCGTGGGCGCCCATCGAGCCGCCGAGCACCACCAGCGCGTCGTACGACGAACGGTCGGGCAGCGCGTCGCCGACGTAGGGTCGGGCCACCTGCAGCTCGGCCCCCTCCTCGATGATCCAGTCGCCGAAGTGGGCGACCGGGCAGCCGTCCTCGTGCTGGACTACCGCGATCCGCGCGCTCATCGGACGTCCGCCTTGGGCAGCAGGAGCGAGGCGGTCAGCGTGAAGAGGCCGGCCACGACGAGGGCCAGACCGATCAGCGCCTGGACGAGCGGCAGTCCGGCCAGCACGGCGAAGACGCCGGTGAGGATGCACCAGGTCTTGGTGCTCGGCGCCTGCTTGACGAGACGCTGGCGCGCACCGCGCGCGGTGAAGACGATGACCAGCCCGGGCAGGACCATCAGTCCCAGAGCGAGCAGCACGGCCCGACCCCGCACGGACGTGTCGGCGTCGCTGAAGCCGACGTACAGGACGTAGACGGCGAACACCAGCAGGGCCAGGCCGAGGCCCTGCACCAGCAGCAGCCCGACCTTGGTCTGGCTCTCGATGGCGGTGGGGCGCGGCGCCTCGCCGCCCGCGCCCTCCAGCCCGGTGTCGCTCACAGGACCGGCAGCATCCGGTCGCGCTCGAAGGCCGAGACCTGGACGCGGTAGTCCTCCCACTCCGCCCGCTTGTTGCGCAGGAAGAAGTCGAAGACATGCTCACCGAGGGTCTCGGCGAGCAGCTCGGAGCGCTCGGCGACGGCGATGGCGTCGTCCAGGCCGGTGGGCAGCGGGGCGATGCCGAGGCTGGTGCGCTCGCGCTCGGTGAGGCTCCAGACGTCGTCCTCGGCCTCCGGCGGCAGGTCGTAGCCCTCGTCGATGCCCTTCATGCCGGCCGCCAGGATCACGGCGTACGCAAGGTAGGGGTTGGCGGCGGAGTCGAGGCTGCGCACCTCGATGCGCGTCGACTGCCCCTTGTTGGGCTTGTACATCGGCACGCGGATCATGGCCGAGCGGTTGTTGTGACCCCAGCAGATGTACGCCGGGGCCTCGCCGCCCCCGAGCAGCCGCTTGTAGCTGTTGACCCACTGGTTGGTCACGCAGGTGATCTCGCTGGCGTGGCGCAGGATGCCCGCGATGAACTGCTGCCCGGTCTTGGAGAGCTGGTACTGCGAGCCGGCCTCGAAGAACGCGTTGCGGTCGCCCTCGAAGAGCGACACGTGCGTGTGCATGGCCGAGCCGGGATGCTCGGTGAAGGGCTTGGGCATGAACGTCGCCCAGATGCCCTGGCTCAGCGCGACCTCCCGGATGATCGTGCGGAAGGTCATGATGTTGTCGGCGGTGGAGAGCGCGTCGGCGTACCTCAGGTCGATCTCCTGCTGGCCCGGCCCGCCCTCGTGATGGCTGAACTCCACCGAGATGCCCATCGACTCCAGCATCGTGATCGCCTCGCGGCGGAAGTCCGCCCCCATCGACTGGGCGGTGTGGTCGAAGAAGCCGCTCCGGTCCACCGGCACCGGCTCGACCCCGGTCTGGGGGTGGTCCTTGAAGAGGTAGAACTCGATCTCGGGGTGGGTGTAGAAGGTGAAGCCCTGGTCGGCCGCCTTGGTGAGGGTGCGCTTGAGGACGTAGCGAGGATCGGCGTACGACGCGGAGCCGTCGGGCATGAGGATGTCGCAGAACATCCGCGCGGTGGCCGGACCCTCGCCCCGCCACGGCAGGATCTGGAACGTCGACGGATCGGGCTTGGCGAGCATGTCGGCCTCGTAGACCCGCGCGAACCCCTCGATCGCGGAGCCGTCGAAGCCGATGCCCTCGTCGAAGGCGCCCTCGAGCTCGGCGGGCGCCACCGCCACCGACTTCAGCGAGCCGAGCACGTCGGTGAACCACAGCCGCACGAACCGGACGTCGCGCTCCTCCAGCGCCCGGAGCACGAAGTCTTCCTGCTTGCCCATGCGCACAGGGTATTGGCCCGGGCCCTCGGGGCGACCCGGGCACCCCGGCCTAGCCGCAGGGCACGTCGTGCAGCTGTCGCAGACCGGCCATGTCCCCGGGGCCCAGCCCGGCCTGGCCCTGGAAGCGGGGATACATCAGCTCGCTCTCGTCCCAGACGTGGTCGAGTCCCAAGACGTGGGCCAGCTCGTGCTCGAGCACCAGCTGGGCCATCCGCTCCGCGCTGACCCCCTCCGGCCGCTCGCTCGCGGTGCTGTCCATGACCACCTTGCCGAAGACGTAGCGCCAGCGGTCGCCGACCGGTCGGGGCGACCCGCCCGCGAAGCCGATGGTGTCGCCCGCGAGCTGGATCTCCTCGCCGGGTAGCGACCACATGATCAGGACGGGCTCCGGCTCGTAGGCGTTCGCGAAGTAGAGGAGGTCTCGGCGCTCGGTCGTGCCGCGGTCCGCGAAGACGAAGCCACTCGCCCGTTCGAGGTCGGCGATCGCGCGGGACACGATCTGCTCCCACCCCTCCGGGGCGTTCTCCGGGTTGACCACGTAGCGGATCGCCTTGCAGTGGTCCCAGGTGACCGGCTCGCCGCCCATCGAGTAGATGAACGCGTACTCGCCGTCGCGCAGGCCCAGGGCACGCAGTACCTTCGCGGGGAACACGACGTAGATCCCGAGCAGGATCGCTCCGATCGTCGACGCGACCGTGATCAACACGATCCTGCGGCGACGTCGGCGGGCCTTGTCCGCGGGGTCGTCGGCGGACGGGTCGAAGGGTTGCTCGGGGCGGTGCCCATGAGTGCCGGGCTGGTCCCCGAGAATCGTCACGGCGGGAGTATGCGAGACGAGGGCGCCGCCTGTCCGGCGAATGCCGCAAGAGCCTGCGGCCGCACTCCCTCAGCTCAGCCGACGGCCCGACACATGATGACGTCCTGCGTCCCCACGATCCCGCCGAAGGCCCGGAGCATCGGCGGCAGCCAGTACTGGGTGACCGGTGTCCAGGCGATGTTGCCCGGGATCTTGCCGTTCGCGCCCTGCAGGTTGACCCGACGTACCTTGATGCGGAGGGTCGCCTTGGGCTCGGCGGTGCCGGCCCAGCATGCGCTGGCCCGCGTCTTGGTGCGCGCCTTGTTGAAGCCGATCCGCTCGCCCGGCTGCAGGCCCTTGTAGCGCATGGCCACCACTGTCGCGAAGCCGGTGGCGCCCTCCCACGGCGTGTGCACGATGATGCTCAGCCCGGTGGTGCGCACGGTGGGCACGACGAACGCGACCGACCCGTGCAGCACGGTGTGCGGGCCCGCCGACCAGCCGTCCTCCCCGCTGCCGGAGAGGAAGCTCATCAGGGTGATCTCGCAGCGCTCGCAGGACCGGACGTTGATGCGGAGCACCGTCGAGTCCGGCGCGGCCGCGGCACTCGCGGCCCGGTGTCGAGTGGGAGCACTGCCTGCAGCGGTCCCCGTCCCGGCCAGCGCGGTCGCGACCAGCACGATCGCGAGGGCGAGGGCGCCACGCCGTACGACGTGATGGAGACGGCTCATGACGTGGGCACCTCGGCTTCGATCTCGGCCAACCAGAGGGTGGGCGCTGCGTCGGACGGCATCCGCCAGTCGCCGCGGGGGCTCATCGTGCCACCCGCGCTGACCTTGGGCCCGTTGGGGAGGGCGCTGCGCTTGAACTGGCTGGCGAAGAAGCGGCGGGAGAAGACCTCGAGCCAGGCGCGGATCGTCGGCAGGTCGTACGCCGTGTGTCGCGCGGCGGGGTATCCGGGGGGCCAGTCGCCCTTCGAGGCGTCGTGCCAGGCGTGCCAGGCGAGGAATGCGATCCGGCTCGGCCTCGCTCCGCGCCGGAGCACGTGGAAGAGCGTGAAGTCCTGCAACGCATAGGGACCGACCGCGTCCTCGGTGGCCTGGGGCTTGACGCCCTCCTGGTGCGGGATCAGCTCGGGGGTGATCTCCTGGTCGAGGATTTCGCGCAGCACGTCGTTGCTGTCCTCGCCGAACTGCTCCGACGCGATCACCCAGCGGATCAGGTGCTGGATCAGGGTCTTGGGCACCCCGGCGTTCACGTTGTAGTGGGACATCTGGTCGCCGACGCCGTAGGTGCACCAGCCCAGGGCGAGCTCCGAGAGGTCACCGGTGCCGAGCACGATCCCGCCGCGATGGTTGGCCAGCCGGAACAGGTAGTCGGTGCGCAGGCCGGCCTGGACGTTCTCGAACGTGACGTCGTAGACCGGCTCCCCGTCGGCGAAGGGGTGGTCGAGGTCGGCCAGCATCTGCCGCGCGGCCGAGGTGATGTCGAGCTCCTCGAAGGTGACCCCGAGCGACTTGGCCAGCCGGGTGGCGTAGCCCTTGGTGGTCTCCCCCGTGGCGAAGCCCGGCATCGTGAAGGCGTGGATGTCGCTGCGCGGGCGGCCGAGCCGGTCCATCGCCTTGGCCGCCACGATCAGCGCGTGGGTGGAGTCGAGGCCCCCGCTGACCCCGATCACGACCTTCGGCTGGCTGCCCCCGCGGCCGATCGCGTGCAGTCGCTGCTCGAGCCCGGAGACCTGGATGTGGTAGGCCTCGTAGCAGTCGAGTGCCAGCCGCTCCTCCTCGTCGGGGACGAAGGGGAACCGGTCGACCTTGCGGCGCAGGCCCACGTCGCCGGTCGGCGGGCCGAGCTCGAAGGAGACGGTGCGGAACTGGGCGGTCCGCTCTCCCAGCGTCCGCCGGTTGTCGTCGTGGGTGCCCTGGCGGATCCGCTCCTGGCGCAGTCGGTCGAGGTCGACGTCGGCGACGGACCGTCGCGCCCCCTCGGGGAACCGCTCGGTCTCGGCGAGCAGGTCGCCGCACTCGTAGACCATCGTCTGGCCGTCCCAGGACAGGTCGGTGGTGGACTCGCCCTGGCCGGCGGCCGCATAGAGGTACGCCGCGTTGCAGCGCGCGCTCGCCGAGCGGACGAGCAGGCGGCGGTCCTCGGCCCGGGCGACGGTGATCGGGCTCCCGGACAGGTTGGCCAGCACGGTGGCCCCCGCCAGCGCGGCCTCGGCGCTCGGCGGCACCGGCACCCACATGTCCTCGCACACCTCGACGAACAGGTCGAGGCCGGGCACGTCCGTCGCGCGGAAGATCAGGTCGGGACCGAACGGGACGTCCGCGCCACCGAGCCGGATGGTCGAGCCGCGGCGGTCGTCGCCCGGCGCGAACCACCGGCGCTCGTAGAACTCCCGGTACGTCGGCAGGTAGGACTTCGGCGCGACGCCCAGCACCCGCCCGCGATGGATCACGACCGCGCAGTTGACCACCCGGGTGCCGTGCACGAGGGGGGCGCCGACGACCAGGACCGGGAGCAGGTCGGCCGAGCCGGCCACGATCGTGTCGACCGCCCGGCGTACGCCCTCGAGCAGGGTGTCCTGCATCAGCAGGTCGTCGATGGCGTAGCCGCACAGGCTGAGCTCGGGGAACACCGCGACCGCGACGGCCTCGTCGTGGCACTCCCTCGCCTGGGCCAGCACGGTCTCAGCGTTGGCGTCCGGGTCGGCGATCGCGACCGGGATCGTGCAGGCCGCCACGCGGGCGAACCCGTGTGCGTACGCCGACCAGAAGTCCACGTCTCCACTCTAGAGAACCGGCTCACCGCCGTACGGCACCCGCCGGTGCGGCAGCCACCGCCTCCGGACTCGGGACGGTGGCCAGCTCACTGCCGCGCGCGGCGGATCGCAGCAGCGGGACGGCCAGGAGACAGCACCCGGCGGCGAGAGCGACGAGCACCCGTGGCCCGAGCAGTCCGGCGAGGATGGGGGCGACGAGGGCGCCGACCAGTCCCGCGGCGACCATCGCGCTGTCGGCCACGCCCAGGACGCTCGCCCGCAGCTCGTCGGGTGCGCCGACCTGCACCAGCCGGGTCGCCTCGGTCTCGACCTGGACGGCGACCGCTCCCGCGAGCGCCAACGGAGCGACCGCCACGGCGAGCGACGGGGTGGGCGCCACCGCCACGAGGCAGACCGCGAGCACGACCAGCCACGCCCGCACCCCCCAGCGCCAGGGTCGACCGCAGCGACCCGCGAGTGGTCCGGCGAGGGCCCCGAAGCCGAAGGCGGCGGTCGCGATGCCGAAGGCGCGTTCACCGGCGACCCACCCGTCCGCAGCCAGGGGCAGGAGCGCGAGGGCCAGCACCGAGCCGATCAGGTTGGTGACCACGACCGCGAGGATCGCGCAGCGCATCACCGCGGAGGCACGCAGGGCCGCGAGCATCCCGTCGTGGTCCGGACCCGGCCCGACCACCTTCCGGGCCGGGGCCGCCAGCCGGACGTCGGCGAACGTCAGCCACGCCGAGCAGGCCAGTGCCACCGCGACCCACGGCAGCCAGTGCTGCACCCGCGAGCCCAGCAGCAGGCCGCCGATCGCAGGCCCGACCACGAACGATGCCACCTCGCAGGTGACCAGCCAGGAGGTCGCCCGAGCGGTCTCCCGGCGGGCCAGGTCCGGCATCGCCGCTGCCAGGGCCGGGTACGCCGGGGTGGCCACCGCGATCGCCAGCGTCGCCGCGGCCAGCGCCCACCACACCCGGTCGGCGGCCAGCGCGACGCCGACGACGGCCAACAGCACGATCCGCAGCTCCAGCGTCCAGCGGACGATGCGGTCGCGCGCGAAGCGGTCCGCGAGCCGCCCGGCCGCCCAGGACAACGCGACGTACGGGAGCATCCGCGCGGCCCCCGCCACCCCCAGCAGCCAGCCGTCGCCGGTCTGCTCCCACACGAGCACCAGGAGCAGCGGCCAGGGCAGGGACATCGCGACGGCCGCCAGCCCGTGGCTCGCGACCACGCGCTGGGTGATCGTGTTCACCGCTCGACCAGCACGGTGGGCAGCGGCGGGAAGCCGTTGAAGCCGACCGTCGAGTAGCAGGTCGTGTATGCCCCTGCCGCCGTGAGCACGACGCGATCGCCCTCGGTCAGTGCGAGCGGCAGGTGGACGGGTGTGCGCTCGTAGAGCACATCCGCGCTGTCGCACGTCGGCCCGGCCAGAACGCAGGGGCCCTCGGGCCCGGTGACGTCGGTCTCGAGGCGATAGCGGATCGCCTCGTCCAAGGTCTCCACCAGGCCGCTGAAGACGCCGGCGTCGAGGTAGACCCACCGCGTCTCCCCGCGCCGTACGACGGCCACGACGGTGGTCACCACGCGCCCGGCGTCGGCGACGATGCCTCGCCCCGGCTCGACCAGGGTCCGGGGCAGGTGCCGACCGAAGGACCTGCGCAGCGCCCGGCGGATCGCCGAGCCGTAGGCCGCCAGGGGCGGAGCGCCGCCCTGGTGGTGTGCCGGGAACCCGCCGCCGAGGTCCAGCAGCCAGGGCGTCAGCCCGGCCTCGCGTGCGGCGGCGAAGACCCGTGCGGACGCGTCGACGGGCGAAGCCCAGGATTGGGGGTCGCGCTGCTGGGAGCCGACGTGGAAGGACACTCCCGCTGCGTCGAGGCCGGAGGCCGCGGCGAGGCGCAGCACCTCGACCGCCTGGACGGTCGAGCAGCCGTACTTGCGGGAGAGCGGCCAGTCCGATCCCGACCCGCTGGTCACCAGTCGGCACAGCACGGAAGATCCGGGAGCCGCCTCGGCGACCTTGATGGTCTCCTCGGGTGAGTCGACGACGAAGAGCCGCACGCCCAGGCGGGCGGCCACAGCGACGTCGTCACGGCGCTTGACCGGGTTGGAGTAGACGAGGTCGTCAGGATGGGCGCCCGCGGACAGGGTGGCCTGCACCTCCGCGGGGCTCGCCACGTCGAACCGGCTGCCGGCCGCCGCCAGAGCCTGGAGCAGGTCGGGGTGCGGATTGGCCTTCACCGCGTAGTGCACCCCAGCGTTCGGGAGCATGCGCTGCAGCTCGCGCAGTCGGCGCACCGCCGTCGGCACGTGCAGCTCGAGCCGTGGCGTGGGGTGCGCAACGGGCGCACCGGTGGGCTGCAGCTGCGAGGTGTCGAGCAGCGTCATCATCGGCTCCAGGTGGACGGATCGGCTGGCGCCGAGCCGCACACGGGATTCAGGAGTGCCGCACCGTCCGACTGATACGCGCGAGTCAGCGGGTTCTCAGGCCCGCATGCCGCCGGGGCTCAGCCGCCGCTGGAGCTGCTCGCCACCGCAGCGGACGTCGCCGCGGTGACGGCCGCGACGGTCGCTGCCGTCGCAGCTGCGACCGCGTCCCGCACGGCCTTGGCCGCCCAGTCCCCCTGGGAGATCTCCTTCGCCCGCCGCTTGACCTCGCGGGACGACATACCCTCGTGAGGCACGGTCTTGTGAGCACGGTCGACCGCATGCAGCAGTGCGGCGAGCGCGCCGATCCGAGCGGTCGGCTGGGCGCCCTGGACCAGCACGTAGGTGAGTTCGCGCCGCACGGCCTCCTCATGACTCGGGTCCCTGGCCGGCCACGTGGTGCGGCGCACGAGGCCGAGCACTCGGTCGTCGCGGCGGTCGACCATGCCACGGGCAGCGAGGCGATCACCCAGCGTCTGGTCGAGCCCCTTGCCGAGACGCTTGACGAGGTCTTGCGCCGTCCGCTCCTTCTCCGCGACCACCGCCAACGCGTCCCGGAGCACGGCGTCCTCGGGGGCTGCGCCCGGCACCACCCCGACCTTGGCGGGCCGGAGGAAGGACCCCGGGCCGTCCACCAGGACTGCCTCCTCCAGCGCAAGCTCGACGAGCACCGCCCCACCCAACGCGAGGTGCAGCTGGCCGATCTGCGGCTTCCCGGACTCGTCGTCCATGAGCAAGAGGAACAGATCCTCCGAGATCAACGTCATCGTGCCTCCTCGTGGACCCACGCTAGCCGCGCTGCCCAGCCCGGCTCAGTCCGGACCGAAACGCCGGATCAGCCACGTGCCCACGAGCATCATCAGGAAGATGTTGCCGATGGTGAGGGACAGGCCGTGGCGGGCGACGTCCACGACGATCACCAAGGCCGCCACGATGCCCAGGATGTTGAGCAGCATGTCCAACTGCCACCGCAGGCTCGACCACCACCGCCGGGCAGCAGGTAGTGGGCGAGGCACCGAGTCGGTCGGGCGAGCCGCGACCGGCAGGTGCCGGTCACGGTCGACGAGCTGATCGACCCGCTCGGCCAGCCGGTCGCCTCCGGCCCACATCGTGGGCTCCACGTCGAGGGTCCAACCGTCGCGCGAGACGACGCGGCGACCTCCGTCGGGATGTTGGAGCAGTCCTTCGATCTGGTCCGAGCGAATCGTGCGAGTCTGGTTGCCCGAGTTCAGGTGGACGGCGTCGGCACTGACCCGGAGCCGGTCCCTGACGACCGGGAAGTTGCGTGATCGGAACTTCCGCCCGCTCACCGGCCCGTCGTCCGTGGGCATCTCCAGCAGACGCAGGTTGCCGGTCAGCTGGGTGATCGGCGTGACACCGAGCATCAGCGTGTGCAGGACCTCTCGAGCGGCGGTGGCCACGGCTGCGACGTCGATCTCCTCCAGCTCTCCCAGGGTCTCGTCGACGTCTTTGAGGTCTGCGTTCCGCAGGAGGTCCGAGGCGGCCCGCAAGGCGTGCCCCATCAGGCGGTAGGGGTCACGAGCGGCCTGGAGCGCTCGCGCCACCACCTCGTCGACCAGGGCATGAGGGACGTCGCCCCGAGCGAGCCGGTTCAGCTGGACGAGCACGCGATCGGCGATGCCGGGCAGCAGCTCCGCGTTGGCGTCGGAGCCGGCGAGCACGACGACCCGATGGTCGTCCACGGGCTCGTAGTGGCCCCACGGGGCGTAGGCGGCGGCATGGGTCAACCGGAACTGCTCGGTGAACAGCTCTTGGATCACCATCGGCAAGACTTGGGCGGCCGCGCTCCTCGAGGTGACCCCGGAGGCGACCACGCCGCTGGTCGGGTTCAGGTAGGCCGCCGGCCACGCCCCCTCGACCGGCACTGCCTCCGGTGTCGGTCGCCGCGGCCCCGAGATCAGCGGCAGCCGAAGTCCCGCCGGCGGAGGCCCGTCGAGGACCAGCGCGCAGTTGCCGTCGACGAACGCCCGGGCAGCCAGCGCGGCCAGTGCGGGCTCGGTGGCTCGTGCCAGCCCGGGCTCGAGGAATGCGGCGAGGCCCGGTCCGCGTGCGCCGTAGCGCCACTCCAGCGCCCGGGCCACGTCATTGTCCCCGCGCAGCGCCGTCTCCGCTGCGAGCACCGATCGCTCGCGCTGCACGGGCGGAAGCTCCGGCCGGGCGAGCCAGGAGGCAAGGTCTGTCAGGGTGGCCGCGACGAGTTCGGGCGGACCGTGCAGGTCGAAGCGCGTGTGGAGCAAGGAGACGCTGCCGTTGACGTCCAGCGGCCCCGAACCGCGGTCGTGCAGGGCCAGGTGCTCGAGCAGGTGGGTCCAGCCCGACGTCGCCAGGGTCTCGTCGACCATGCCGTGCCGGAACACCAGACTGGCGCCGAGGGTCGGCCTGCCCGTGCGTACCCAGAACGCCGGCACCGCATCGACGTACTCGCACTCGACTGCCACCACATCCATGGGTTCACCCTCCGGTCCGAGCTCCGACCTACCGACGGCCTGCCACGACGACCGACACCGTAGGTCGTGAGCCCGCCGCCCGTCCCGGAAACGCACGAGGACTCATCGCCCCGCTGCAGGGACTGTTCCGTGGTGGAGCCGGGCGAGCCGCCAGGGATGATTCGGTGCTCGGTTACCCGCCCGCGGCGGCGGCGCGCTCCCGGTCGACCTCCGCCCAGGCGTACATCATGTACGCCGCCACCGCGTCTGCCTCCTCCAGGCCGAAGAGGCGGGTGATCATGTGCAGGGCCAGGTCGATGCCAGCGGACACTCCGGCGCCGGTGACGATGTGACCGTTGTCGACCACGCGCGCGTCCCGGCGTACGACCGCGGTCGGCACCGCCTCCTGGAGCCGGTCGTAGGAGCCGTAGTGCGTCGTGCACTCCAGGCCGTCGAGCAGTCCGAGCTGGCCCAGCACGAACGCGCCCGTGCACACGGACGCCAGATGATCCACCCGGGGTTCCTGCTCGGCCACCCACGCCATCAGCCGGGGGTTGTCCAGCACCACTTTGGTCCGGCCACCGGGGATCAACAGCATGGACAGGGGCGGGCAGTCGTCGATCGTGTGGTTCGGCTGGACCAGCATCCCGGTATTGGCGCGCACTGGACTCGACTCCTCCGCCACGGTGAAGACGTTGAAGTGCGCGGCGCCTGCCTCTCCGGTGACCCCGAACGCCTCGAACGGACCGCAGAAGTCGAGGACCTCCACGTCGTCATGGACCAGGATCGCCAGATTCCTCGGTGACACGCCTGGCACGCTACGCCGGCGTGTCAGACCCGTCACCGGGTTTTGTCGGGGGCCCCGAGCTTCTCGACGGCCCGCGACAGCATGTCACGCACGACCCATGGGTGGATCAGGCGCACGACCGCGAAGTAGGCGCGGCCGCGACGGTTGCGCAACTGGACGAGCGTGCTCAGGACCACCCGGTCCGTCTCGGTCAGGACCGACGCGCGGAAGCCCAGGTGCTCCTGGTCGGCGCCGAGCAGCACCTCGCTCTTCGTCCGAGACACGGTGTCGAACACGTGCGCCCCGCCGCGCTCGATACCGACCACCTTGACCAGCGCCTCGCGCACCACGAACAGGACGCGGACCCAGGGCGGAGCCTCGTGGAAGATCGCGTCGGCCCACACCTGTGCGTCGGCACCCCGCGCTGCGTCGGGGATCGGGACGACGTAGGCGTCGGACCAGTCGACCCTCGGAAGTGCGCCTGAGATCAGTGGGGTGTCCGGCAGCGCCACCGCTCGCACGCGAGTCATCCTGGTCGTACGGGCTCGTCTGCTCATCACCCATCCTCCATACGCTCCCGTATGGGACCGTGACCATACGCTACCGTATGGGCGTGCCCACGAGGAAGCAACAGTCGTTGACACGGGCCGACTGGGCCGAGGTCGCGCTCGACACCCTCGCCCGGGGCGGGCTGGCCGCGGTGGCTGTCGAGCCGCTGGCCAAGGCCCTGGGCACCACCAAGGGCAGCTTCTACTGGCACTTCGCCGACCGGAGCGCCCTCCTCGAGGCGGCCCTCACGCTCTGGGAGCGGCGCGACACCGATCGGGTGATCGCCGCCCTGGACGAGTCGCAACCCGCTCCGACACGACTGCGCGCGCTGCTGGGACTCGCTTTCACGTCCGTCGTGGACGACTCGAGGGGGACGGCGGGGACCGTCGAGCTCGCCCTCCAGGCGAGCGCGTCGGATCCTCTGGTCGCGGCCACGCTCCACCGGGTCACCCAGCGCCGTCTCGCCGTCGTCACCGGCCTGTACGCCGAGCTGGGGCTGTCCCGTGCACGGGCCCGAGACCGCGCCCTCCTCGCCTACACCGCCTACCTCGGACACGCACAGCTCGCCCACGCGACGCCCCAGCTACTGCCCCGCGGCCGGGCGTACACCGCGCACGTCCAGCAGGTCGTCGAGGCACTGGTCGCGATCGACTCGTCGGCGTGAAGATGGTCGCCTGGCGTGGTGACCAGCGACACAACTCCCGCTTGAGGTCCGCGCACTAGCCTGGAACGAGTCCGTGGACTCCGCCCAGGGAGCCGCGAGACGAGGCGAGGAGCAGTGGTGATGACGAGCAGCCCCGAGGAGACGGCTCCCTACGGCAGTGGCCCGGCTGCCGCGACACCCGCCTCCGGTCCGACCAAGCGGATCCGCACCCACCACCTCCGTGAGATGAAGGAGCGCGGCGAGCGGTTCGCGATGCTCACCGCCTACGAGCAGTACGCCGCGCAGACGTTCGACGAGGCCGGCATCGAGGTGCTCCTCGTCGGCGACAGCGCGAGCAACAACGTCTACGGGAACGAGACCAGCCTGCCGGTGACCGTCGACGAGCTGATCCCGCTCACGCGTGCCGTCAGCAGGTCCGTACGTCGGGCGCTCGTCGTGGGCGACCTGCCGTTCGGCTCCTACCAGGGCTCGCCGGAGCAGGCCTACGCCACCGCCGTGCGCTTCATGAAGGAGGGCGGCGCCCACTGCGTCAAGCTCGAGGGCGGCCGGGAGATGGTCCCCCAGATCGAGCTGCTGACGCGCGGCGGCGTACCCGTGATGGCGCACATCGGCTTCACCCCGCAGAGCGAGCACGCTCTCGGCGGGTATCGGGTCCAGGGCCGCGGCGACGCCGCCACCCGGATCCTCGACGACGCGCACGCGATCGAGGACGCGGGCGCGTTCGCCGTCGTGATGGAGATGGTGCCCGGCGACGTGGCCGGTCAGGTCACCAAGGAGCTCGTCATCCCCACCATCGGCATCGGCGCCGGGCCCGACTGCGACGGTCAGGTGCTCGTCTGGCAGGACGCGTTCGGGCTGCGGACAGGCCGGATGGCCCGCTTCGTCAAGCAGTACGCCGACGTCCACGGTGTGCTGCTCGAGGCCGCCCGGGCCTATGCGGATGACGTGAGGGCCGGCACCTTCCCAGGACCTGAGCACACGTTCTGACGCAGGCCCTCGGGGCTCGGCCGGTGGGTCGACGCCCGGCGCCGTCGTACCGTAGGGCCATGCTGAAGTCGGCCGTCGCCGCTCTCGTGCTCACCCTGATCCCCGCCGTCGCCTGCTCCGCCAGTCCCCCAGCCCAGCCCGAGCAGGGCCCCACGGGCGGGGCGATCCAGTCCGACTCCCAGGTCCGGCTGGCCGTCTCCAAGGTGGTGAGCGGCCTCGACCACCCCTGGGACGTCCAGCCGATCGGCCAGGGCCGGCTCCTGATCACCGAGCGCTCCGGCCGCCTCTCGGTCTGGGCCAAGGGCAAGCGCACCACCATCCCCCTGCCCGACGGCCTCGTCTGGGCGTCCGGCGAGACCGGGCTGATGGGGCTCGCCGTCGACCCCGACTTCCGCACGAATCGACGCTTCTACACCTGTCTGGGCGCCAACACCGCGGGCGGACACGACGTTCGCGTGATCGCGTGGCGGCTCGGCAAGCCCGCGACCAGCGCGACACGGGTCCGCACGCTCATCACCGGCTTCCCGACCTCGTCGGGACGCCACGGCGGTTGCCGGCTCCTGATCCTCAAGAACGGCGCGCTGCTGGTCGGCACCGGCGACGCCGCGATCGGCACGAACCCGCAGGACAAGACCTCCTTGGGCGGGAAGACTCTGATGCTGAACCGCTTCACCGGCGCCCCATGGCCGACGAACCCGTTCGTCGGAGCCGCCAACCAACGTCAGCGCTATGTGCACACCTTCGGCCACCGCAACATCCAGGGCCTCGCCCAACGGGCCGACGGCACCCTGTGGTCGGCCGAGCACGGCCCCGACCGCGACGACGAGGTCAACCTGCTGGTCAACGGCGGCGACTACGGCTGGAACCCCGTGCCCGGCTACAACGAGTCGGTGCCGATGACGGACCAGGGCTTGCCCGGCAAGCAGATCGAGGCCCGATGGAGCTCTGGATACCCCACCGTCGCCACCTCCGGCGCGGGCTTCGTCGACGGCTCGCAGTGGGGCTGGTACGACGGCACGCTCGCGGTGGCCGCGCTCAAGGCGGGCGAGTTGCTGTTCATGAAGTTCAACGCCTCCGGCGTCCTGCAGAGCGTGCGCTCGCCGGTGGCGCTGACGAAGTTCGGCCGGCTGCGGGCGGTCACCACGGCCAAGGACGGCACCCTGCTCGTGACGACCGACAACGGCGGCAACGACTACGTCCTGAGGGTGCGTCCCGTCGGCTAGGGGGACGTCCGGGCCGAGCCTGGGCCCTGACAGATGTCATGGCCGAGTCGTGAGGTCTCGACCAGGGCAGGGCGGCTCGTCGATCACACGATGGGCCCATGACCACGACGAACCTCTCCGCCGCCCCTGCGCGGGTCCGGACCTCGGCCGTCCCCGCCGTCTCCCTCTCGGGGGTGACCAAGAGCTTCGGGGCCGTCCAGGCCGTCCGCGGGCTCGACCTCGAGCTCGAGCAGGGCGAGGTGGTCGCGTTCCTCGGCCCCAACGGGGCGGGCAAGACGACGACCATCGACCTGGTGCTCGGCCTCTCCGACCCCAGTGAGGGCCACGCGAGCGTCCTGGGACTCACGCCGCGGGAGGCGATCGCCCGTGGTCTCGTCTCGGCCGTCATGCAGACCGGCGGCCTCCTCAAGGACCTCACCGTGAGGGAGACCGTGGAGTACACCGCCAGCCTGTTCGCCGACACGGCTCCGGTCGACGACGTCCTCACCACGGCCGGCATCGACGGCATTGCGAGCCGCAAGGTCGGCAAGTGCTCCGGGGGTGAGCAGCAGCGGCTCCGCTTCGCGATGGCTCTCCTGCCCGATCCGGCCCTCCTCCTGCTCGACGAGCCGACCACGGGCATGGACGTCGAGGGCCGACGCACCTTCTGGTCCGCCATCCGCGCGGACGCCGCCCGAGGCCGCACCATCCTCTTCGCCACGCACTACCTCGAGGAGGCCGATCAGTACGCCGATCGGATCGTGCTGATCAGCAAGGGACGGATCGTGGCCGACGGCACCGGGGCGGAGGTCAAGGCCATGGCCAGCGGGCGCACCGTCCGGGCCAGGATCGACCGGCCCGACTCCGCTGCGCTCGCGGCACTCGGCGGGGTCGAGTCCGTCGAGGTCCGCGGCGAGAGCGTGCTGATCCAGGCCAAGGACAGCGACACGGTCGCCCGCTACCTGCTGACCCGGACCGACGCCCGCGACCTGGAGATCACCACCCGTGGCCTGGAGGAGGCGTTCTTGAGCCTCACCGAGGACGACGACACCCGAGGAGCACGCCCATGACCACGAACTTCGTCGACACCGTCGACGTCACCACCCGCCGGGTGCCGCCCCTCGGCGGTCTCAACCCCACGATCCTGCGGATCGAGCTGATGCGGATGCTGCGCAACCGCCGCACGATCATCTTCACGCTGCTGTTCCCAGCAGGCATGTTCCTGGCATTCGGCGGGATCGACGGTTGGGACGAGAGCGTGGGCCACGGCAACGTGGCGGCGTACGTGATGGTCTCGATGGCGCTGTACGGCGCTGCGCTCACCGCGGCGTCCGGAGGCGCCATGGTGGCCGTGGAGCGTGCGCTGGGCTGGTCGCGCCAGCTGCGACTGACCCCGCTCAACCCGGTGACGTACGTCGTCATCAAGGGGCTGGTCGCCCTGGTGATGGGGGCCATCGCCGTCAGCATGGTCAACCTGGTCGGCCTTGTGCAGGGCAAGCCGAGCATGCCGGCCGGCATCTGGCTGGCGTGTGGCGTGCTGACCGTCCTGTGCACCCTGGTCTTCGCGGTGCTCGGCGTGTTCGTCGGCTACCTCGTGCCGGGGGAGAACGCGATGCAGATCCTGGGCCCCGGCCTGGCACTGCTGGGCTTCCTCGGGAACGTGTTCATCCCGATCACCGACCACAGCAGCCTGATCTGGCACATCGCCCAATGGACCCCGATGTTCGGGGTCGCCGAGATCGCGAGGTCACCCCTGACCGGCGACCTCGCGTGGTCTGCCGTCGCCAACGCTTTCGGCTGGCTGGTCATCTTCCTCGCCGGTGCCGCGTGGCGGATGAGCAAGGACACCGCGCGGGTCTGACCCGCCCGACCGGACTAGCCTGGCCGCCGTGACAGAGGACGCGGAGTCTCTGGCCACCTTGCGACAGCCGCTCGGTCGTCGGGGACCTTGGTTCGCGGCGGTCTGGCTGTTCTTCCTGCTCGACCCGCTGCTGGTGGCCTGGCATCATCGCGACACCACGGCCGGCATCGCGGGCCTCGTCCTGACCCTCGCCTTCGGCGCCTGCTATCTGCTCGTCTTCACGTCGGTGCGACGACTCCGGGCGTCACTGTCGGTCCAGCCCCCGGTGCGGACGGCGCTGCTCTGGCTGGTCGTGCTGACGGTGCTCGCTGTCTTGATGTGCGTGACGCTCGGGCAGGTCGGCACCACCGCGAGCGTCTACCTCGCGGTCGCGGGCGTGATGCTGCTGCCCTTCCGCTGGGCCTTGGCGATCGCCCTGGCCATCGCCCTGCTGCTCGTCGTCCTCGGCGAGACCGTCAGCGGGTGGGACCGCTCCTTGGACCTCGCCTTCGCGGTCCTCGCCGCGACCTTCGCGATGTACGGCGTCACGATGATGCTGCGGCGCAACGTCGACCTGATCGCAGCCCACGAGGAGAACAGCGCCCTGCTCGTCGAGCATGAACGCACCCGGCTCGCCCGGGACCTGCACGACCTCCTCGGGCACTCGCTGACGGTCATCACCGTGAAGGCCGAGCTGGCCGGTCGCTTGCTCGAGGCCGACGGGCCCGACCTCCCCCGGGTCCGCGCCGAGGTCGGCGATCTCGAGCGGCTCGCGCGCGACGCTCTCGGCGACGTGCGGCGCACGGTCGAGGGCTACCGGGACCTCACCCTCCCCGGCGAGCTGGCCAGGGCGCGCGTCGCCCTCGACGCGGCCGAGATCCGGGCCGAGCTGCCGAACAGCACCGACGAGGTGCCCAGCGACCTCCGTGAGCTGTTCGCGTGGACGGTCCGCGAGGGCGTGACCAACGTGATCCGCCACTCCCACGCCACCTCGTGTCAGATCCTGATCTCCCCCGACGCCATCGAGGTCGTGGACGACGGGGCCGGACCCCCGCCCGATCGCGATCCTGGGTCGGGGCTGCGAGGCCTGCGCGAGCGCGCCAGCCGGGTCGGCGCCACCGTGGTCACGCGGGCACTCTCCCCCGGCTTCTCCCTGAGCGTGGTCCGAGGCGGCGTGGTCCGCGGATGAGCCCGTCGACGCCGGACCCCGGTCGGATCCGCGTGCTGATCGCCGACGACCAGGCGCTCGTGCGGGGCGCCATCGCCGCCCTCCTGGGGCTGGAGTCCGATCTCGACGTCGTCGCCGAGGTCGGGTCAGGCCGGGATGCGGTCGCGACCGCCGTCCGGGAGCGGCCGGACGTGGTCCTGATGGACGTCGAGATGCCCGGCATGGACGGCATCGAGGCCACCCGGCAGATCCGCGAGCAGGTCCCCAGGACCCGCGTCATCATGGTGACGACCTTCGGCAGGCCGGGTTATCTCAAACGTGCGCTCGTGGCCGGCGCCTCGGGCTTCGTGGTCAAGGAGACCCCCGCGGCCCAGCTCGCCGACGCCGTACGCCGTGTGCATCGCGGCCTGCGCGTCGTCGACCCCTCCCTCGCGATGGACAGCCTGGCGACGGGCGACTCGCCGCTGACTCCGCGCGAGTCCGACGTCCTGCGCGCCGCGGCGGACGGGGCGACCGTGGCGGTGATCGCCCGACGGGTGCACCTCTCCGAAGGCACGGTGCGCAACCACTTGTCCGCCGCCATGGGCAAGACCGGCGGCTCCACCCGGGCCGAGGCGGTCAGGGTCGCGGACGAGAACGGCTGGCTGTAGGTCCGGGCCTCAGTCGTCGTTCCAGTTGGGGTCGCTGTCCCACTCCTCGTTGCGCTCCTCCGCCTTCTGCAAAGCGCGGGCCGCCTCGGCCTCTGTCGCGAAGGGACCCAGCCGGTCGATGGGCGCGCACATGTCGGGCCCCTGCTCGACGCGGTGGTGGTTGACGCAGAACCAGTACTTGCCCCCGTCAGCACTCATATCCCGACCGTACCCCTCCGGCTGTCCTCACGGCGACGCGGTCGGTCCGCCCCGCCGAGCGGGCGCCGGCCGGGTGGAACCGCCAAATAGACTGTCCTCGTGAGCGCCACCCTCGCCCCCGCCGTCGTCTCGCCGCGCCGCGAGGTGCCCGCCCCCATCGAGCGCCCGGAGTACGTCGACCGCCCCGGTCCCGAGCGCTTCACCGGCTCCGAGGTCAAGGACGCCGACACGATCGCCCGGATGCGCGTGGCGGGCGGGCTCGCGGCACAGGCCCGCGATCTGGTCGGCTCCCACGTAGCCCCGGGCGTGACGACCGACGAATTGGACCGCATCGGCCACGAGTTCCTGTGCGACCACGGCGCGTATCCGTCGACGCTCGGCTACAAGGGCTTCCCGAAGTCGTTGTGCTCCAGCGTCAACGAGGTGGTCTGCCACGGCATCCCCGACTCCCGGGTGATCGAGGACGGCGACATCGTCAACATCGACATCACGGCCTACATCGGCGGCGTCCACGGCGACACCAACGCGACCTTCCTGGCCGGCGACGTCGACGAGGAGTCGCGCCTCCTGGTCGAGCGCACCCGGGAGGCGCTGAACCGCGGCATCGCGGCCGTCAAGCCCGGTCGCCGGCTGAACGTGATCGGCCGGGTCATCGAGTCCTACGCCCGCCGGTTCGGGTACGGCGTGGTCCGCGACTTCACCGGGCACGGCATCGGCACGTCGTTCCACAGCGGCCTGATCGTGCCGCACTACGACGCCGCCCCGCTCTACGACGACGAGATCCTCGTCGGCATGACCTTCACCATCGAGCCGATGCTCAACCTCGGCACGCACGAGTGGGACATGTGGCAGGACGGCTGGACCGTCGTCACCAAGGACCGCCGCCGCAGCGCCCAGTTCGAGCACACGCTGCTCGTCACCGAGACCGGCGCGGAGATCCTCACCCTCCCCTGACCGGCTCACCCTGGGATTCCGCCACCGCCGTTCGGCCCTGGGCGACGTCGGCTTCCGTGAGCGGTGCTGGGCGCACTCCGCCGGCGCGATGACGCTCCATCAGCAGGGCGATCCCGTGCCCGACGAGGACGAGGGCCAGCCCAGCGATGACATCGAGGACGTAGTGGTTGGCGGTGGCCACCACAGCCCACGTCATCAGGAGAGGCAACAGGGCGCCGGCCGCGCGCAACGCGACCGATCCGGCGGCGCTGACGATCGCCAGCCCCACGAGCAGGTCCCAGCCGGCGTGCAGACTCGGCATCGCCGCATACTGGTTCACGAAGGCGGGCGGTTGGAGATAGCGGTAGGCCTGAGAGCTCTCGGTGACCGTGTCGACGAGGCCGAGGTCCGCGAGGCGAGGTGGTGCCAGCGGGTAGGACACGAAGACGGCCATTCCCAGGAACCCTGACACCAGCATGCCGTCGCGCAGACGGCGGAAGATATCGCGTCGACGCCAGAGCAGCCACGCCATCGTCGCCACGATGACCGGCCAATGGCCCCACACGTAAACCCAGTTGGCCGCCGTGGCGAGGGTCTGCGACGCCACGACCGGCGCCTGGGCACCCGCTTCCAGGTCGAGTCCCAGGCGTTGCTCCAATGCCGTGACGTCTTCGGCGTGACCTCTCGCGAGGTCGAGCGATCCTTCGGTCAGTCCGCGAACCCGGAAGTAGACGAGGATGCCGAGCACGACGACGAGGACTTGTCCGAGCACCCAGCGCACCGTCGGCCCGGACCCTGGTGGCCCGGACCCTGGTGGCCGTTTTGACGGCCTTGCCCCTGGGGTTGTCGCAACCATGTCACTTCCGGTCCTGCGTCCGGCTCCGTGGGTCGTCAGACCCTGTCGTCGTCGTCCCCGACTGTTCCCGTCTCGTCGCCGGGACCGCTCTCGCCGGCAAGCTCGTGATACTCCTGTGCACTCAGGTAGCGCAGCATCGCCGCCTCGATGGCGGCCCCGGACGAGCCGGGCGGCCGGGAGGCGACGGCCTCTCGTGCCTCCTGTGCTGCCCGTGTCTTCTCGATCCTGGACGAGTCGCTCATGGCTCCTCCCTTGGAATTCGTCCCCTCAGCCTGCCCGACGTCACCGCACCCCGGTCCCCGGCAGTTCGTGCGCCGGGAGTGCGCGACTCGGCGTGTCGACGGAGGCGTCGGGACCGGGGAGCAGCAGCAACTCGTGCCCGCCCCGGTTGAGCGCGTCGACGTCGTCCTCGGCCGTACGGAGCAACTGCTCACCCAGGCTCACGAGCGCACGGGCGGCGGCGAGCTCGTATCCGACCTCCGGGACGTCCTGAGGGTCATCCGGCGCCAACCTGGCGATGCCCCTCGCGGTGAGATTCCGGGTCAAGCCGTTCAACAGCCGGGCCTCGGCGTGCGTCGTTCCGTCTTGCTCGCTCAAAAGCAGCTGAACGTCCCAACGGGTGGTGGTCAACTCCATGACGTCCTCCAACCAGGAGCGTCCGGCACCGGCGCGTGCCGGATCTGGGGGTGATGCCCTTCCAGCACATCGCGGTGCGCGGCCGTGCGGGAGAGGCGGTGGTCCCGCCGGGGTGGGACGTTGGTCGGAGCGGACGTGCCCGGGTCCTTGGTCATTGAGGTGGCGGAGGAAGGGCCCTGTCTCCCCGGCGCTGCTCGGTCGACGCTGGCGACGTGGCCCCGACGCCGGATCTGCGCGCCCGAGCCGGATGAGGAGGTGCCATGCGTGACCCGGATCGTGGGCACGCCGCCACCTCCTCTATCGCCACGGTGTCCAGGCACCCAACCCAGGCCCGGCCGCGTCCACCCCGACTGATGCGGCACCCGGGCCTGTTCACCCTCGTAAGGGTGCTGGGCCGACGGCTCGTGCTGCACGTGGCGATCGTGGCGGTCCTCGTCCTGACCCTCGTCGGTGGCGAGCTCACCCAGCCGCCGCCTCGGCCGCTACCACCTGCCCCCACGATGCCGTCGCCGGCAGAGGTACTGATCGTGCAGAACGGGTGCTGGACGGGGCAGGCACCCCCAGGGGTGGAGGCGCGACACGCTGTCGTGATGCTCCCCGGGCAGCCCGCCCGGCTGGTGCCAGCTGGCGTCGGCTTTGACATCTGGCTGGGACCTGACGGGAAGTCGGGCACAGGAGATGAGAGGCCTGGAACCCTCTACGCGTTCTGCCCCTGAGCCTGGGGCGAGGGCGGCACGGCGCGGTGCGGTACGCCACCCTCGAAGGTCCGGAGGGACTCAGGCGTGCGGGTGCTTCGTGGCGAAGATCGCGGCCTGGGTCCGGGAGGAGAGGCCAAGCTTGGCCAACATGGAGGAGACGTAGTTCTTCACGGTCTTCTCAGCGAGGAACATGCGCTCGGCGATCTGTCGATTGGTGAGGCCCTCCCCGACGAGGTCGAGGAGCCGCTGCTCCTGGGCACTGAGAGCATCCAGCTCGGGGTCCGTTCGGGGACCGTTCCGCACCCGCTCGAGCACCTGGGCTGTGGCGGACGGGTCGAGCGTGGACTGGCCGGCCGCCGCACGCCGAACGGTCTCGATGAAGTCCTGGCCGCGGACCTGCTTCAAGACGTATCCGGACGCCCCGGCCATGACCGCGGCGAAGAGCGCGTCGTCGTCGTCGTACGACGTGAGGATCAAGGCTGCGATCCGCGGGTCCACTGCACGCACCTCGCGGCACACGTCGATCCCTGAGCCGTCTGGCAGTCGAGCGTCGAGCACGGCGACGTGGGGTCGCACGGCCGGGATTCGGCGAGCCGCCTCTTGGGCGAGCCCGGACTCCCCCACCACCTCGATGTCGCCCTCACTCTCGAGGAGTTCCTTGACGCCGCGGCGCACGATCTCGTGGTCGTCGAGCAGGTACACCCGGATGGGACGATGCTCATCGGTCTGGGCAGAGTTCCCACGCGCATCCACGTCCGTGACCCTCAGCCGACCAAGGCTGCGGACTTCTCGAGGACCAAGCCTGCCGAGGACGCATGCCTGCGGGTCGGCACGACGACGACCGGCGTGCTGCTGGCGAAGAGCAAGGCCCTGACGGTCGAGCCGAGGTGCTCGAACGGACGGCGCTCGTGGGCCCGCCGGACGAAGATCAGGTCCGCACCTTCGGCCGCGCGAAGGAGGACGCTGGCCGGATGCCCGTGCAGGACTCGGGTCTCCACGGGCACATCCGGGTACTTGACGCGCCACGGAGTCGAGGCTTCTTCGAGAATGGACTGCCCGAGCGCCTGCCAGTCACCGGCTCGGTCGAGGAGCTGGGCGCGGTCGACGTACGGGTCGGGCAGATACCAGACGTGGAGCAGTTCGAGAGACCCACCCACGTCCGACGCCCACGCGAAGGCAGATGCGAGCATCTCGCCGGCATGCGCCGCCGAGCGCACCCCCACGACGGCGTGAGGGCCCGTGGGGGCGTCTTGGTCAGGGCGCCAATCGCTCGCCACCACGACGACCGGGCAGTGCGCACGTGAAGCCACCCCCGCCGTGGTCGTTCCCGTGACCAGGCGCTCCATGCCGTGACGGGTCTCGCGTCCGACGACCAGGAGCGCTGCGTCAGACGACGCGGCCACGATGCCGGAGACCCGAGCACCGTGGGCCAGCCAGGTCGTGGCCGGCACGTCCAGGTCGAGCTCGGCGACGTCCTCCGCCGTGCGCTCGAGGACCCGGTGTGCATAGGGCAGCAGGTCCAGCGGCTCGATAGGGCTCAGAGGCCCGACCAGCTCCGCGATCGGCATCACGTGGACGATCCGGACGGATGTCTGGCGCCGAGCCGCCTCGCGAACCGCGAACCTGGTCGCACCATCACTGGCGGCCGTGCCGTCCACGGCCAGCACGACGGGAGGGACAGTGGCCGGAAGGCCGGCCTTCGATGTGGTCATGACAGTTCCTTCGACGAGGCCTCTGGTCCTACGTGACGAGCGTCCCTCGGCCACGCACGTGGCGGCAGGGCACGGTGGCCGTCATGGTCCGGGACCTTCGGCCCGGTTCCGGCCGCCGGTGTCACCAGCACCGGTGTACCTGGCTGGGTGGAACCTCTCGCTGAGTCGTTCGTCCCGGCATCGCGCGACCTTGGACCTCTGGCCACTCCCGACGCAGGCGCGAAGCGTGGGTGACATGACCAGCACGGTGCCGGGGCCAACAGGTGTGCCCGACCTGGAACCGGACTGGCAGCCCTCGGGGTTGACGACCGCCGAGGTGCTCCTCCGGCGCGAGCGCGACGGGTCCAACGTGCTGCCCGAACCAGCCCACGACAGCCCGTGGATGATGTTCGTCCGCCAACTCACCCACCTCTTGGCAGTGCTGTTGTGGGTGGGCGCGGCCCTCGCCCTCTTGGCCGGGATGCCCGAACTGTCCGTCGCGATCGCCGTGATCGTCCTGCTCAACGCCCTCTTCGCCTTCGCGCAGGACTACCGCGCCGACCGGTCCACCCAGAGGCTGCGCGCGCTGCTGCCGGCAACAGCGCGGGTCGTCCGCAACAGGGCCGAGCAGCAGGTTCCGGTGCAGGACCTTGTCGCCGGAGACCTCGTGGTGCTGGGCGCCGGCGACCGCGTCGCAGCCGACATGCGCCTGCTGGAGGCGCACCGACTGGCGCTCGATGAGTCGATGGTCACCGGCGAGAGTGGGGCGGTGCCGCGCGAGGCGGGAGCCCAGGCACTCGCGGGTACGTTCGTGATGTCAGGTGAGGGCCGCGCCGTCGTCACGGCGACCGGCCCCAGAACGGGCCTGGCGTCTATCGCGTCCATGACCGCGGAGGCCGAGAGACCGCCGAGCCCCCTGACCCAGCAACTCAACCGCCTCGTGCGCGTCGTTGCGGTCATCGCCGTCGTCACCGGTTCGGCGCTCGGACTCGTCTCCCTGTGGCTGGGACTCCCCGCCACCGAGGCATTCCTGTTCGGTGTCGGCGTGTCGGTGGCCCTCGTCCCGGAAGGCCTGCTTCCCACCGTCACCCTGTCACTGGCCCACGGGGCGCAGTTGATGGCTGGGCAGCACGCCTTGGTCCGTCGCCTCGACGGCGTCGAGACCCTGGGGGCCACCACCTTCATCTGCACCGACAAGACCGGGACCCTCACCCAGAACCGGATGAGCGTCGTCGAGGTCGTCACCCCCGTCGGGGAGGTCGCGGTCCAGGGACGCGGATACGACCCCGTCGCCACGATCACGGGGACCGCCGAGGCAGTGGACCGGGCCGCCCTTGTCGCCAAGACCGCGATGTTGTGCGCTTCCGGTCGAGCCGTCCAGCGCCACGACGGGTGGACGGCCGACGGCGATCCGATGGAGGCCGCCCTCCACTGCCTGTCACTTCGCCTCGGACTCCCCACGCCACAGACAGATCCCGAACGCGTGCCGTACAGCGCCGAGCGGCTGATCAGCAGTGCCCTCGTGGACGGGACGGTCTCGGTCCTGGGCGCACCCGAGGCGGTGCTGGCTCGATGCGCGCCCACGACGCCCGGGATCCAGGATCGGCTTCTGGCGCTCACGGGTGCTGGACGACGGGTGCTCGCGGTCGCCACCAGGACGTGGTCGGGAGCGGCGAGCGAGGCGATGGAGCACGACCTCACCTTCCTGGGGCTCATCGCCCTGCAGGACCCTCCCCGGCCCGATGTCACGCAGGCTCTGCACGAGTGTCGGAAGGCGGGAATCCGCGTCGCCATGCTCACCGGCGACCACCCGCGCACGGCTCGGGCCATCGCGGAGGAGGTGGGCCTCCTTGGCCCACACGGCGTCGTACTCGATGGAGGCTCACTCCCGGACGATGAGGCCCTCGCCGCGATGCTCGACAACGACGAGGGAGCGGTCGTGGCCCGCGTCACTCCCGCGGGGAAGCCCCGGATCGCCCACGCCCTGCGCGATCGCGGACACGTCGTGGCCATGACGGGCGACGGAGTGAACGACGCACCCGCGCTCCGAGAAGCCGACGTCGGCGTGGCGATGGGAGCGAGCGGAAGCGACGTGGCGCGGGAGTCTGCGGATCTCGTGCTGCTCGACGACCACTTCGCAACGATCGTGCGCGCCATCGAGCAGGGCAGGGCCACCTTCCAGAACGTCCGTCGCTTCGTGACCTACCACCTCACGGACAACGTCGCCGAGTTGGCTCCCTTCGCCCTGTGGGCGCTGTCGGGAGGTTCCTTCCCGCTCGCCATCGGCGTGCTGCAGGTCCTGGCGCTCGACATCGGCACCGACATGCTGCCCGCGCTGGCCTTGGGTCGGGAGCCGCCGCGGCCGGGCATCCTAGAGGGCCAGCGGCGCCGGGTCCTGGTCGATCGCCCCCTGCTCGTCCGCTCGTTCGGTCTGCTCGGCCTGACCGAGGCCGCTGCGTCGCTGGGCGCGTTCGCCACCGTCCTCGTGCACGGTGGGTGGAGGTGGGGGATGACGCCCGAGCCCGCACTCCTCGCCAGCGCCTCCGGCACGGCCTTCGCCGCCATCGCACTGGGTCAGATGGCCAACGCGTTCGCCTGCCGCAGCACACGGAGACCCGTGTGGCGGGTCCCGTTGCGAGACAACCCCTGGGTGTTGGCCGCTGTCGGCGCGGAACTGTTGCTCCTGCTCGGCTTCCTCGGCGTGCCCTGGCTGGCCGATCTCCTGGGCGGCACGTGGCCCAGCTTGCTGGGATGGACGGCAGCTGCCGTCAGTCCGGTCGCCGTCCTCGCTGTGGACACGGTGTCGAAGCGACGCCGCCGGCCAGTGACCTGAGGCGTGAGCGACGGACCTTGGTCCCGACAGCCGTCGCCTGCGGGCCCTGTCTGTCGCTCGATCCGCGAGGAAGGCTCGACCTGGAGGCAGTACTCGCACGTCCGGAAGAGAGGTCCCCGATCATGTTCGATGACGAGACGCTTGCCGAAGCCAACGCCCTGGTGGTGTTCGAGTCCATGTTCGGGAACAGCGAGCAGGTGGCGCGAGCCGTCGCCGAGGGTCTGGAGGAGAAGGGAGTGCGGACGCACGTCGCCGAGGTCTCAGGGGCTCCGGCGGAGATCTCGGATTCGATCGAGCTCCTGGTCGTCGGCGCGCCCACACACGCGTTCTCGCTCAGCAGGCAGAGCACCAGGAGCGATGCCGCTCGACAAGGCGCCGACGGGGACAGGGTGGCGATCGGCCTGCGGGAGTGGCTCGCCAGCGCCTATCACGAGGGCCTCCAGCCGCTCCACGTCGCCGTGTTCGACACCAGGGCAAACAAGGCACGGTGGCTGCCTGCGGCCGGTCACAAGGCTGCTCGACTGGCCAGGGATCGGCAGTTCACCCTCGTCGACACGCCCGTCGCCTTCCTCGTGGGTGACGTCCATGGACCGCTTCTCGAAGGCGAGCTCGAACGTGCGCGCGCATGGGGGCGCTCGCTCTCCGCTGTGATCCTCCCCGCCGTGCGCTGACCAGAGGCGATTCTCTCGGCACGACCTTGGACGGGTGTCCAAGGACCTCTGTCGCTGCGACCTTCGCCCCTGCCGGGTGCGCTCGTCGAGGAGCAACGTGGGAAGCACCGCAGGACTGTCCTGCCTGCTGCCGATGAAGGAGGCCCGCAGATGACTGTTCAAGTGACGAGGCCGAGTCCCGGCACACCGACGCCGACCACACGCCGTCGGGCAACCGGGCTGGCACTACCGGCCCTCACCGCCCTCGTGGTGGGGTCCATGATCGGGAGCGGCATCTTCGCACTGCCCTCCCAGATGGCCGGGAGCGCGGCCCCTGGTCCCTTGCTGATCGGCTGGCTGATCACGGGAGTCGGCATGCTGATGCTCGCCTTCGTCTTCCAGGGACTAGCGGAGCGCAAACCCGACGTCGACGGAGGGGTCTACGGCTACGCACGAGCCGGCTTCGGTGAGTACGTCGGCTTCACGTCCGCGTGGGGCTACTGGATCAGCGCCTGGGTGGGCAACGTCGCCTACCTCGTGCTCCTGATGTCCACGCTGGGCTACTGGTTCGACGGTTTCGAGGGCGGCACCACCGCGGTCGCCATCGTCGGCGCCTCGGTGCTGTTGTGGCTGGTCCACTTCCTGACGATCAGTGGCGTCAGGAACGCCGCAGCCGCCAACGTCGTGGTCACCGTGGCCAAGATCGTCCCGATCCTGACCTTCATCGCGATCGCGGCCGTCGGCTTCAGCTCCGACCTCTTCACCGTCGACTTCTGGGGCGAGCAAGCAGGTCTGGGAAGCACCCTGGACCAGGTCAAGAACATGATGCTGGTCACCGTCTGGGTCTTCATCGGGATCGAAGGCGCGAGCATCTACTCCCAGCGGGCGCGAGAGCGCAAGGACGTCGGCTGGGCGACAGTACTCGGCTTCGCTGGCGTGCTCGGCCTTCTGCTCGCGGTCAACGTGCTCTCCTACGGCCTGATGGCTCAGGCCGACATCGCCGGCCTCTCCGACCCGTCGATGGCCGGGCTCCTCGAGAACGAGGTCGGCTCCTGGGGCGCTGGCTTCATCTCGGCGGGCCTGGTGATCTCGTTGCTCGGAGCCCTGATCGCCTGGGTGCTCCTGGCCGTCGAGATCCTGCGGCTGCCGGCTCTGGACAACGTGCTCCCGAAGCCGTTGGCCAAGGAGAACAAGCACAGCGCACCGGTGAACGCGCTCTGGCTGACCAACCTGTGCGTCCAGGCGATGCTGCTGTGGACCCTGGTCAATGAGAACACCTATACCGACCTGATCTACCTCGCGACGTCCCTGATCCTGCTGCCCTACCTGTGGTCGGCGGCGTACCAGGTGAAGTTGGCGGCGACGGGCGAGACCTACGCTGAGGGGCACGGCCGCACTCGCGACCTGCTCGTGGGTGGCGTGGCCCTCGCCTACGCGGTCTGGTTGGTCTACGCCGGTGGGTGGGAGTACGTGCTGATCGCGGCGCTGTTCTACCTCGTCGGCACGGCGCTCTTCGTGTGGGCGCGGATGGAGAACCACAAGCCGGTGTTCACCACACCCGAGAGGATCCTGGTCGCCGTCGTGGCCGTCATGTCGGTCGTTGCCGTGATCGGCATGGTCCAAGGATTCGTGTCGGTCTAAGGACCGCCTGACCCGGATCCCTGCCGTCTGTGACGAACGTGTCGCTGGCCGAGCCGAGATGCGACACGTTCGTCACAGACGGCGAGCGACGACCGACTACGCTGGGTGATGCGGAGGAGCTGGCCGGGCGACCGCGGCGGACGTCGAGAGGCGCACGTCGAGGAAGGTCCGGGCTCCGCAGGGCAGGGCGGTGGGCAACACCCACCCGGGGCGACCCGCGGGACAGTGCCACAGAGAACAGACCGCCTCGCCGGGCACGCGGCTTCGGCCGCGTGCCCGGCAGGTCAGGGTGAAACGGTGGTGTAAGAGACCACCAGCGACCGGGGCGACCCGGCCGGCTCGGTAAACCCCGCCCGGAGCAAGGTCAAGAAGCCGGCAGCCGAGAGGCCACCGGCGCGCGTACGTCCGAGGGCGGCCCGCCCGAGTACGCGGGTAGACCGCACGAGTCCGTCGGCAACGGCGGGCCCAGATGGATGGTCGCCCCCCGACCGGCCGCAAGGCCGCCGGGGACAGAACCCGGCCTACAGGCCAGCTCCTCCGCTTCATGCCTCTGACCTGCTAAAACGTGGCCAGGACACCGTCGGACCATGACGAGACTCTCTTGAAGAGTTCAGGGGAGAACGGGGGGCTCGGGGACCGTAGCTCGGCGCAACCGCCCTGAGGCGTGATTCGGCACAAGCGCGAGAGATCCGGACCTGGCACAGTGATGGCGGACCCGGATGGCCAGCCCTGGGCGGGCAAGGCGGCTGCCTCGCGCCGTTAGCGCGGGCTGCCGCCCGTGAGCACCATGGTCCCGTTCGCGGGGTCGGAGGCTGAGGAGATCGACGTCGGCCCGGCGTCCACGTCGGTTGGGGTGGTGCCGGCCGAGTTGTCGATTCAGGGGCGCCAGTCGTCGCTCGTCGGCCGGCCGGCGCCCCAGAGATACGTCGCCGGAGACGCGGACCGCACGAGGACTCGAAGGCTGCAGCCCGCTGGCACGAACACGCCGTCGCCGGGCTCGAGGCAGGCGACCGAGAAGTCACCACACGTGTCGCGGGTGTCGACCCACAGCTGGCCGCTCGTGACGACGAGGACCGTCTCGTCCTCCACCTCGTGCAGCTCCTCCACGTGCCCGGCGGCCACGCGGCCGGTGCGGACGACCAGGTGCTCGGTGTCGACGAGGGTGCCCTGGAGATGCGACGGGGCGGCGTGGGCGAATCTCCACAGCGCCGAGCTCTCCTGCACCACGTGCAGCTTGGAGGCGTGCTTCTGCTCGGCGGCCGCCATCGGCCAGCGGCGCTCCCAGCGGGTGTCGTGATAGCGCACCGACGCGAGATCGGGCTGGTTGACGGAGTAACTCGATGCCGTGCCCTTGCTCGGCGGGGGCGCGAAGAACTCCAGGACGCGCACCGTGTCGGCGGTGGCGTTGAACCCGTGGTGCCAGGTGTCACGCCGGAACAGGACCCCGTCGCCGGCCTCGATGACGCGCACCTCGCCGTGCTCGGGATCCGCGAGCACGAGTGTCCCGTCCAGCACGCTGTAGAACACGTCGGCGGCGAACACCGTCTTGTTGAAGGCGCTGTGACGGAACCCGCCACCCGGTGCCAACTCGAACTCCAGGACGTGCAGCGCTGCGGTGGACACGTACACACGGTCCGTGACGTGACCCGACTCGTCGTCACCCCACACGTGATGGGCAGTGTCCCGACGCCGGAGCACCGTGGGGGTGTCATAGGTGGGACGCGGGGTCGCTCGACGCGCGGAGGGCGCCTCTCGAGTTTCCGTCATGACGGGATGCTACCACTAATACCATTTGGTCTACCAGCATCAACCTTCCCCCGACCCGGCAGGGTGGCTCCACCCACGATCAGAGCGACCGCACTCGACCCGACGACCCAGGCTGCTGCAGTTCTGCGGTCACCCGACTCCGGAAGCGGTAGCGGTCACCTCGGTAGGAGATCCGACCGGACACGATGAGGCGCCCGTCTTGGTCATGGGTCCTCGAGTCGGCCACGAGCAGGGGCGCACCGATGGCCGTCCCCAGCAGCCTGGCCGAGCGCTCGTCCGCAGGTTGCGCCTCGACCGAGAAGTCGGCTGCGACGGGCCGATGTCCAGCCGCCCCGAGCGCCGAGTACAGCGATGCGCCGCCCCAGTCGAGCCCGGGCAGGGCCGGTTCCAGCGCGACGGGCACCAGGGTGAAGTCGAGAGCGACCGGCAGATCATCCAGCATCCGGAGGCGCTCGAGCGCCAGAAGCTCCGCTCCGGGGGCGATCTGGAAGTCCTCTGCCTCGCTGATCGTGGCTGGGCGGACGGTCGCCTCCATCACCCGCGCCCCGACCGCGACGTTCTCACCGACCATCTCGTGGAAGCTCAGGAGGGCGTTGGGCGGCTCAGCGAGGGGTTCGGAGGTCACGAAGGTGCCACGGCCTTGGATCGCATGGACCAGGCCGCTCTCGGCGAGGGACGCGATGGCTCGGCGTACGGTCACTCGGCTGACGCCGAAGGTCTCGCTCAGCTCACGCTCAGTGGGTAGTTGCTGGCCCGGTCCCAGGCTCCCGGAGGCGATCCGCGCCTGGAGCGCCTCACGCACCCTCCCGGTCAGCGCGCCTGCCGACGTGGCGCCAGTCGTATGATTCGTCGACCTCACGGCGGTCAGACTATCGCGTCGGCGACGAAGTGATCTCATCGGTTGTCTTATTGGCAATCTTACTTGTAGCATGCGGAACATTCCACGGGGATATCGACCGCCGTAGCAGGGCCGCTCACAAGGGAAGAGAACAGATGCGCAGACTTCTGGGAGTCGTCTCCCTCCTCATCATGCTGGTCGTCACGGCAGCTTGCTCACCGGGAAGTGAGCAGTCCGGCCCGGCAGACGACTCACCGGTCGACCTGGACGTCGCCGCGCTGCCAGACACGACCCTCAACGCGTGGACCTCGGAGAGCGGCTCTCGGCTGGAGATCCTCCAGGACCTGGCCAAGGAGTTCCACGAGGAGTACCCGAACATCTCGGTGAAGTGGACCGTGCGGGACTTCGCCGCCTACCCGGCCCAGATCAAGCTGGCGCTCCAGTCCGAGGACGGCCCCGATGTCTGCATCGGCAACCTGGGATGGGCGCTCGACGGTCCCCTCATCAAGGCCGGACTGCTCCGTCCACTCGACGACTACGCGGAGGCCTACGGCTGGGACACCCGCTACCCGGACGTGGGACTTCGGCAGCTGAAGTTCTCCGAGGACGGCACCGTCTACGGCGAGGGTCCCATCTACGGCACGCCCTATGCCTCGGACGTGATCGGGTGGTTCTACAACAAGGACCTGCTGAGCGACCTCGGCATGGACGTCCCGGCGACCATGGACGACCTGGAGGCGATCCTGGCGGCGTCCAAGGAAGCCGGTCAGCAGCCGATCATCCTCGGCAACAAGGACGGTTGGCCGATCTGGCACCTGCTCTACAACGTGATCGACCAGACCGCCGACGCCGAGGAGATCTCCGGGATCGTCTACAACGACGAGGGTGCATCCTACGAGTCCGATGGCATCAAGGCCGGGGTCGACAAGGTGGTGGAGTGGAACGAGGCCGGCTACCTGCCAGCTGACGTGAACGCTGTCGCCCAGGCTGACGCAGGTGCGGACTTCCGTGCCGGCAAGGCGCTGTTCTTCCCCGCTGGGTCGTGGGAGGCCGCGGACATGCCCGACAACATCGGCTTCTTCGTGACGCCGCCGCTGGAGGCGGGCGGCACCTCCAAGTCGACCGGCTCGTTCGGCTACTCGTGGCACATCGCAGCCAAGAGCGACCAGGTTGCCGCGAGCGCCGCCTTCCTCGACTGGATGTCGAACGAGAACGCCGCCCGCAAGTTCTTCGCCGCCGGTGACATCGCACCGCTGGCTGTCGAGAACCCCGAGCTGCGGCCCGGCGATCTCTACCAGGAGATCTATGACAGCTGGACCTCCACCCTGGACACCAACGCGTTGATGCCGTACTTGGAGTTCGCGACGCCGACGGCGCCCGAGGTGCAGTACCCACAGATGCAGCAGGTCCTGGCCGGCAAGACGTCGGTCGACGACGCCTTGAAGGTGATCGAGGAGGATCGTCAGGCGTTCGTCGAGTCGAACACAGGCGAGTGAGCTGCCGGTGACAGCAAGCGAGGTGTCCACCGCGCGCGCGGTGAGGCGGCGACCCACCCAGGTCGCCGCCTCGCGGCGGCGGCACCACCGGCCCTGGGTCCCCTACCTCTTCGTGGCGCCGGCGATGCTGATGTTCCTGGCCTTCGTGGGTGTGCCCTTCTTGCAGTCGGCGTGGTACTCGTTCTTCGACTGGGACGGCATCACCGTCGGCACCTGGACCGGGACGGAGAACTACCGGACGATCCTCACCGACGACGTGATCCGTCAGTCCTTCGTCCACTCCGGGGTGCTCGTCCTCTTCTTCGCCACGATCCCGATCGTGGCGGGACTCTTCATCGCCTCCCTGTTCCGCACCGTGGCCACTCGGGGCAGCACGTTCTTCCGGGCCGCCATCTACCTGCCCCAGGTGATGTCGATGGTCGTGATCGGTGTGATCTGGACGTGGATCTACGCCATCAACGGCTCGATCAACGAGTTCCTGCGCAACATCGGCCTCGGCGCCCTGGCAAGGCCCTGGCTCGGTGACTTCAGCTGGGCTCTTCCGGCCGTCGGCATGGTCGGCGCCTGGCTCGGGATCGGCCTGTGCATGGTGATCTTCGTCGCCGGGATCCAGCAGATCGACAACAACCTGTACGACGCGGCACGGGTCGACGGTGCGGGGCGGGTGCGGGAGTTCTTCGCCGTGACCTTGCCGTCCTTGCGCTACGAGCTGGGCATCGCGCTCACGCTCACCGTGGTGGGAGCCTTGAAGACCTTCGACCTCGTGTTCGTCATGACGCGAGGTGGTCCGGGGACCCAGACGCAGGTGCCCGGCCTGCAGCTCTACACCCGGGCCTTCCTCGACGGCCGCGTCGGCCAGGCCTGCGCCATCGCCGTCGTGCTCACGGTGCTCGTGCTGACCATCACGGTCGTGATCGACCGGATCGCCCTGCGGGGTCGCGAATGACCACCCGCGCCGAACGCATCTTCGCCTACGTGTTCCTCAGCGTCTTCACGGTCATCGCCCTCTACCCGGTGGTCGGCGCGCTGCTGCTGTCGCTTCATGCCCGCGACGCGCTCGTCTCGGGGCTGAGCATTCCGTGGCCGCTGCACTTCGAGACGTACAGCGACGCGTGGAGCATCGGGCACCTCTCGACGTACATGCGCTCGAGCTTCATCGTCGCGACGTTCGTCACGATCGGCTCGGTGGTGCTCTCCGTGCTGGCTGGCTATGCGTTCGGGACCATGCACTTCTGGGGACAGAACGTCCTCTTCTACGGGCTGATCAGCGGCATGATGATGCCCTACGAGGCAGTGGTCATCCCGCTCTACTACAACTTCGACTCGGTGGGCCTCACCAACACCTACTCCGCATTGATCCTCCCGCAGATCGGGCTCAACGTCTGCTTCGGCACGTTCTGGATGCGTGCCTACTTCCGCTCGGTGCCCAAGACGATGCTCGAGGCGGCCGAGATCGACGGGGCCGGGAGCCTGCGCACCCTGTTCCGCGTGGCCCTGCCTCCGGGCCGCCCGGCGGTCCTGACCCTGGTCCTCCTGACGTTCATGTTCTCGTGGAACGAGTTCCTACTGCCGCTCGTGATGGTGATCGACGAGGGCCTGCGCACGGCACCGCTCGGTCTCGCCTTCTTCGCCGGGCAGCACACCACGGACCGGATCGGTCAGGCGGCGGCGGCCGTCATCGTGTCCGCGCCGATCGTCTTGCTGTTCCTGTTCTTCCAGAGGTCGTTCATCCAGGGGATGGCGACGGGCTCGCTCAAGGAGTAGGGGCACGATGGCGCACGTAGACCTCGGCGGCACCTGGCACGAGGCGTCGTTCCTCCTCATCGAGACCTACTCGGTGGAGATGCCGCGTCCTTGGCGGATCGCCCTCGACCCGCAGCCGTACGCCGAGCTGGTCCGGGTCGACCGCGGCCGGTGTCGGTTCGTCCTGGGTGACCAGGAGGCAGTGGTGTCCGCGGGCGGGATCGGAGTCCTGACGCCCGGGCCGCCACGGGTGACCGAGGACGTCGGCGACGAACCTCTGTGCGTGACCGGATTCGGCTTCCGGGTCGCGCTGTTCGGCACCGTCGAGGCCTCCGGCCTGCTCGGGCTACCGGTGCGCGTGCCGAAGCACTCCGCAGACCTGGACGTCGCCATCGACGCGGTGGTCCGTCACGGAGCCCGGGGAACCCCGGTGGATGCGCTGCGCGCACGCAGCCGGGCGGAGGAGGTGGTCGCCGACCTGGTGCAGGAGTGGGGCGACATGTCGGAGTCCCCCGTGGCGCAGCCCCGTCCGGAGATCCAGTCCGCCCTCGAGCTCATGCACGCTGACCCGGCTCGCCCGTGGGACATCCCCACCCTGGCCAGGTCCGCGCACCTGTCCCCGAAGCACTTCGCACGCTGTTTCCGAGACGCTGTCGGGATGCCTCCCATGGCCTACCTGCAGGCTCTGCGGCTCAGCCGAGCCCGGTCCGAGCTGGCGACCACGAGCCAGCCCGTCACCCGCGTGGCCGTCGGCCACGGTTTCGCAGACGGGGCGCACTTCACCCGCGCGTTCAAGCGCCAGTACGGCACGACCCCGTCGACGTTCCGCCGACAGTTCGCGCCCACAGTCAATTCCACGCTCCTCCGGGACAAGGCCGGAGCAGGGACAGGCGGAACGATGGTGCCAACCGGAAGGAGCCACCATGAACGTTGACCTGACCATCGTGACCGACGAGGACGTCCGCAGCTACCACGAGAGGGGATTCCTCGTCGTCGACGCACTCACGACGGCGGACGAGGTGCTCGCCCTGCAGGACATCTACGACCGGCTGTTCGACCCCGCCGCCGAGATCGGCGAAGGGGACCGCCTCGAGCTGGCTGGAGACGAGGGCGCACCAGCCGTGCTGCCCCAGATCCTCAACCCCGACCACTACGCACCCGAGCTGCGCGAGACGCAGGCGTACCGGGCAGCCGGCGAGCTCGCCCGTCGCCTCCTCGGGGACGACGCGAAGCCGATGGGGATGCACGCGATCCGCAAGCCCCCGCGCGACGGCGGCGAGACCCCCTGGCATCAGGACGAGGCCTACTGGAACTCGGCGATGCAGCATGAGGCGATCAGCGTCTGGATGCCCCTGCAACCCGCGACGATCGAGAACGGCTGCATGCAGTTCGTGTCCGGTAGCCATCTCGACGGAGTGCACGAGCACCAGCTGATCAACCCCGACTCGCACGGGCTGGTCCTCAGCGACCAGAGCGTGGTCGTAGACCCAGTGCCCTGTCCGTTGGCGCCGGGGGGCGCGACCGTGCATTCGAGCCGCACCCTGCACTACGCCGGCCCCAACACGACCGACCAGCCGCGACGCGCACTGATCATGGCGTTCGCGCGGGAGCCGCAGCCGCTCGCGGAGCCCCGGGACTTCCACTGGCAGCGACCCGAGTGGTCCGTGTGACGAGAAGCGCCTTCCCACCGAAAAGTCCAGACGACCAGACAAGGACGTACACATGACCATCCGACTAGGAGTCCTCGGACTCGGCAGCGTCTTCTCGGGGCCGTATGCGTCCCTCATCCAGCGCCTCGCCCTCGAAGGACGCGTCGAGCTCACGGCGGCCTACGACGTCGACCCAGAGAAGCGGAAGGTGGCTGCCGACCGTTTCGGGACCGACCCCTCGACTTCGGGCCCGGAGGCGGTGATCGAGAGCGACTACGTCGACGCCCTCCTGGTGCTGACGAGCATGAACGAGCACGGACCGTTCGCCAAGGCCGGCCTCGCGGCCGGCAAGCACGTACTGGTCGAGAAGCCGATGGCCACCTCACTCGCCGAGGCCGCCGAGCTCGTGGAGGCGGCCAAGACCGCCCAGGGCAAGCTCGTCTGCGCTCCGCACATCGTCTTGTCGAAGACCTACCAGGAGATGCATCGACGGGTGCAGGCGGGCGAGATCGGCCCGCTGCTGCTCGGTCGCGCGCGCTACGGCTGGTCCGGCCCGTGGTGGGGCGAGTGGTTCTACCGGCCCGGTGGTGGGGCCCTGTTCGACCTCGGGGTCTACAACCTGACCGCGCTCTGCGGCTTCTTCGGCTCCGTGAAGCGGGTCACCGCACTGGTCGGCACAGCCATCCCGGAACGGATCGTGGAAGGCAAGCCCATGACGGTCGAGGCGGACGACAACGCGCACGTCCTGCTGGACTTCGGCGACTCCCGGTTCGCGTCCATCGCGACCGGGTTCACCATCCAGAAGTACCGCTCCCCCGCGATCGAGCTCTACGGCTCCGAGGGTGTACTGCAACTGCTCGGCGACGACTGGGCTCCGGAGGGATTCGAGCAGTGGAGCAACTCCCGCGGTTCGTGGGAGGTCGTCCCCGAGTCCGACCCGCAATGGCCGTGGACCGACGGGCTTCGCCACTTGGTCGACGCCGCAGACCGCGACTTGCTCACCGTGACTCGCCCCGAGCACTCCTACCACGCCCTCGAGGTGATGCTGGCCGCGAAGCGGTCGGCGGAGGAGGGTCGGGTGATCTCGATCGAGAGCGAGTTCCCGGCGCTGGACTACAGCGGCTGGAGCTTCTCGGCTGACGACGCCCGCCGCAAGCACGACCCGAGGTCGAGCTGAACGGCATGAGACGACTGGAGTTCCCGGCCGGCTTCGTGTGGGGGACGGCGACCGCGGCGTACCAGATCGAGGGCGGCTGGAACGCCGACGGTCGGGGCCTGAGCATCTGGGACGACTACTGCCGCGTGCCGGGCAACATCCTGGGCGGCGATGATGGCGACGTCGCCTGCGATCACTACGGTCGGGCCGACTCGGATCTCGACCTGATGGCCAAGCTCGGCCTGCCGGCCTATCGCTTCTCGGTGGCCTGGCCGCGCGTGATGCCGACGGGTTCGGGATCGGTCAACCAGCCCGGTCTGGACTTCTACGACCGACTCGTGGACGGGTTGCTGGCGCGCGGGATCGAGCCTCTGGTGACGCTCTACCACTGGGATCTGCCCTCGGAGCTGCAGCGCAATCACGGCGGCTGGACGGGACGCCGTACGGCGGAGCTCTTCGCCGACTACGCCGCGGTGGTCGGGGACCGGCTCGGCGACCGGGTGGGAGCCTTCGGCACGCTCAACGAGCCCTACTGCTCTGCCTTCCTGGGTCACGCCAGTGGCAGCCACGCGCCCGGGTGGACCGACCCGGCGGCCGCCTACGCAGCGGCCCATCACCTCAATCTGGCGCACGGCCTCGCGGCGGCCGCGCTGCGCTCGGTCGCACCCCGCGCCAAGGTCACCGTGAGCCTCAACCTCGCGCAGGTCTACCCGGCGACGGAGAGTGAGGAGGACCGCGAGGCCGCCACTCACGTGGACATGATCGCCAACCGCATCTTCCTGGACCCGATGCTGCGCGGCCGCTACCCGGACGGGCTCATGGAGGCCACCGCCGAGCTCGCCGACTGGTCGGTCGTGCGCGACGGGGACCTTCGGTCGATCCACCAGCCGCTCGATGCGCTGGGGGTCAACTTCTACTCACCCAGTCGGATCGGCGGCGCGGCCCACCGACCCGCCACCGGGACCACGTCACCCAGCGGCCGCTGGGTCAACGACCCCGCCCGGGCGGACGCCTCGGCGACGCCGTGGCCGGGCACGGACCGGGCGTGGTCGGTGCCGCAGGCCGGGCCGTACACGGAGATGGGGTGGCGCATCGAGCCTCAGGCGTTCACTGATCTCCTGGTGCGCGTCGGTCGCGACTACCCGGAGACGCCGATCCTGGTGACCGAGAACGGAGCTGCGATGGCCGACGAGGTCGACGAGTCCGGACAGGTGATGGACGAGGAGAGGATCGCCTACCTGCGCGATCACCTGGCCGCCGTACACGCGGCGGTCGCCGCCGGCGCCGACGTCCGCGGGTACTACCTCTGGTCGTTCCTCGACAACTTCGAATGGTCCCTCGGTTATGCCAAGCGCTTCGGACTGGTGCGGGTCGACTACGACAGCCAGGAGCGGACGCCGAAGGCATCGGCTGCGTGGTACCGCGACGTGATCGCGGCGAACGCCGTCGAGGTCGCTGAGGGCAGGTGACACGCACCGTCCTGGCAGTAGACGTCGGCGGCACGAAGCTGTCGGCGGCCCTGGTCACCCGCCACCTCGAGGTCGTGTTCGCGGAGGAGCTGCCGACTCCGAGGTCCGTGGCCGGCTGCGATCCCGGCCTGGTCGAGCTCGCCCGCCTCGTTGAGCGACTGAGCCACCGAGCCGCCGCGAGCGACGTCAGCGTGGACGCGATCGGGTTCGGCTTCCCGGAGTACACCACCGCAGACCGACTCACCAGCCGCGAGGTGTTCGCGTGGGACGTGCAGCCGGTCGTGCTGTTCGCCGGCGCGGGGGTGCCGGTCGCCGTCGAGTCTGACGTGCGCTGTGCAGCCCGAGCCGAGGCGAACGCCCGGCAGGTCGTCGGATCCCTCCTGTACGTCTCCTGGGGCACCGGCATCTCCAGTGCCCTGGTGATCGGAGGCCGCTGTCTCGTGGGACGGCGCGGCGAAGCGATCGCGCTGGGCGAGTTCGAGGTCTCGGCGACGATCGATCCGGCCTGGGCCGGCAATCTCGAGGCCTTCGCGGCTGGCCGAGGAGTCGAGCACCGGTACTCCGCGGCGCTGGCGGGGCCTGGCGGTGGTGGCAGCGACCTCGACTGTCGCGCGATCACCCGGCTGGCTGTCGACGGGGACCCGACAGCACTCGGGGTCGTGAGGTCGGCCGCCTCGGCGCTGGCCCGTGCGCTGCGCCAGTGCATCGGGCTGCTCGACCCCGACGTGGTCGTCCTGGGCGGTGGGATCGGGTCCAGCGGCTCGCTCCTCCCGCAGCTGGTCACCCAGGAGCTCGCTCATCTCCAGAGCCGCCCTGATCCTGTGTCCGTCGTACCAGCGAGCCTCGATGCGCGCGCCGGGCTCCTAGGGGCTGCGCTGGTCGCATGGGAGCGCCTCGGCTGAGGCGAAGCGACTCCCTTGCAGGCAATGTGAGGCTGTCTAGGCGTCGAGTCCCGACAAGGCTTGGAAGTCGGCGCGATCCTTCGCCGCGTCGGCCTCATCTTCTCGGGGCTCCGACTTGCCGGTCCTGAGCAACTCCAGCGGAATCGTCCGGCTGACCACCCCGAGGAGCTCACGGTGGACGTCGCCGAACGGTTCGGTCGACCACACAGAGGACTCCCCCGGCAGGAGGACGACCACGCTGCCGTCGGCGTCAGTTGCCACGAAGGTGACGTCGACGAGGACGGAACCCAGCTGATAGCGGGCACCTGCCGTATCGCTGGTGGCAGGGAGGGACCGCCATCCGGCACCCTGGAGCGCCTCCCTGATCGTGCCGTGATCCCGCCGCCAGGCGGCCACGTCGACGTCATCGTGCGACCGGGTGACGGCACCGACATGGAAGTCCACCGCCCAACCGCCGAACAGCCAATAGTCCACCTGGTGCTGGTCGAGGAGCGCGCTGAGGTCGGCGATCGCCGCCAGCTGTTCCTCGGCCGTCGACAACCTGCCCACCTCAGACGGCTTGCTCGTACAACGCCCGATGCACGGCGAAGTGCCCCTCGAGCCGGGCGCGGGTCTGCGGGTCGATAGCGAGGTCCCGCTCGGGCGAGGCGTTGGCCACCCGCAGCGTCGGGATGGGCATCCCGGCCCGCTCGGCCATCCACTCGACGGCGTGGTCGAGCCGGTCGTAGCGGAACAGCCTCGACACCGCCTGCCGGCCGTCGTCGTCCAGCACGAAGCGCTTGAGGTTGCCCACGCGAATCTTCCGCGCGATCACCCGGTCGGCGAACTCGTCGAAGGTCAGATCCCCGGTGTACTGGAGGGTCCCGGCCGCGTCCGGGCGGGAGCGGTAGCGCCACCACGAGGCCACCCAGTCCACGGGTTCGCGGACCACGCAGACGAGCTCGTAGGAATCCGGCGGATAGCCGTGCTCGGTCAGGATCGGGGCCACCAGACGTTGGAACTTGCGCACGCTCATGTGCTTGAGCGGCGGAGGCTGACGGAACATCAGCGATGCCCGGCCCGCGAAGGCGTTCTCGACCGCGGTCGAGCCGGTCTTCGTCGTGGACAGGAACACGAACCCGTGTTCTGGCATGGCAAACATCGCCACGGACTCTACGCACCGGTGGGCGGAGCGCACGAACGGAACCCGATCCGCCCGACAGCGGTCCGAGAGGCTCTACCTCTCGTCGTCGGAGAGCCGCTCCGTCTCGTCGTCGGTGAACAGCCGCGAGCGGATCAGGAAGCGGTTGCCGGTGGGCGCCTCCAGCGAGAAGCCAGCGCCGCGCCCGGGCACCACGTCGATGGTCAGGTGGGTGTGCGACCAGTAGGCGAACTGCTCGCGTGACATCCAGACCTCGACGGAGTCGGGGGCACCGACGTCGAGGTCTCCGAGATGGACATCCGCGTCACTCGTGATGAAGTCCCCGTGCGGGAAGCACATCGGAGCGGAGCCGTCGCAGCAGCCGCCCGACTGGTGGAACATCACCCGCCCGTGCGACGCCTGGAGGTCGCGGATCAGGTCGACCGCGGCCGGGGTGACGCTGACGCGCGCCACCCCAACAGCCGTCGAGATCTCAGCCATCGGGTTGTGCCCGCCTTCGGCTCAGAAGAAGCCGAGCGCGTTCGGTGAGTAGGACACCAGCAGGTTCTTGGTCTGCTGGTAGTGGTCGAGCATCATCGAGTGGTTCTCACGACCGATGCCCGAGGACTTGTACCCGCCGAAGGCCGCGTGTGCGGGGTAGGCGTGGTAGCAGTTGGTCCAGACCCGGCCCGCCTGGATCTCGCGACCGGCCCGGTACGCCGTGTTGGTGTCGCGGGACCAGACGCCGGCGCCCAGGCCGTAGAGCGTGTCGTTGGCGATCGACATGGCGTCGTCGTAGTCCTTGAACCCGGTCACCGACACGACCGGACCGAAGATCTCCTCCTGGAAGATCCGCATCTTGTTGGTGCCCTCGAAGATCGTCGGGGCGACGTAGTAGCCACCCGAGAGATCGCCGCCGAGGTCGACGCGCTCGCCGCCCGTGATGATGCGGGCGCCCTCCTGGGCGCCGATCTCGATGTAGGACAAGATCTTCTCGAGCTGGTCGTTGCTGGCCTGCGCGCCGATCATGGTCTCGTCGTCGAGGGGGTTGCCCTGGACGATCCGCTTGGTGCGGTCGGTCGCGGCCGACAGGAACGGCTCGTAGATGCTCTGCTGGATCAGCGCGCGGCTCGGGCACGTGCAGACCTCGCCCTGGTTCAGGGCGAACATCGCGAAGCCCTCGAGCGCCTTGTCCTGGAAGGCGTCGTCCGCTGCGAGCACGTCCTCGAAGAAGATGTTCGGACTCTTGCCACCGAGCTCCAGCGTGACCGGGATCAGGTTCTGGCTGGCGTACTGCATGATCAGCCGTCCGGTCGTCGTCTCCCCGGTGAACGCGATCTTGCGGATCCGGTTGGACGACGCGAGCGGCTTGCCGGCCTCGACGCCGAAGCCGTTGACCACGTTGAGTACGCCGGGTGGCAGCAGGTCCGCGATCAGCTCGACCAGCAGCATGATCGAGGCCGGTGTCTGCTCGGCGGGCTTGATGACCACCGCGTTGCCTGCGGCCAGCGCGGGAGCGAGCTTCCACGTCGCCATCAGCAGTGGGAAGTTCCACGGGATGATCTGGCCGACCACACCGAGCGGCTCGTGGAAGTGGTAGGCGACCGTGTCGTCGTCGATCTGCGAGATCGACCCCTCCTGGGCGCGGATCGCGCCGGCGAAGTAGCGGAAGTGATCCACGGCGAGCGGGAGGTCCGCGGCCTTGGTCTCGCGAACGGGCTTGCCGTTGTCCCAGGTCTCCCCGACGGCGAGCATCTCCAGGTTGCCCTCGATGCGGTCGGCGATCTTGTTGAGGATGTCGGCGCGCACCGCCACCGACGTCTTGCCCCACGCGGGCGCCGCGGCGTGGGCGGCGTCGAGCGCGAGCTCGATGTCCTCGGCGGTCGAGCGGGCGACCTCGCAGAACGTCTTGCCGGTCACCGGCGACGGGTTCTCGAAGTACTGGCCCTTCACAGGAGCGACCCACTCGCCGCCGATCCAGTTGTCGTAGCGGGACTTGTAGCTGACGATGCTGCCTTCTTGGCCTGGCTGAGCGTAGGTCGCCATCGAGGTCACTCCAGGGGTTCTCGTTCCGGCCCGGGTGGGATCCCCCGGGTCAGGTGACCGTAGTCACGGCGACGTTGCGGCAACGTTGCAGGCGCGGGTCGATCCAGCTCAGCTCAGGCGAGCTCCGACTCGAGGTAGGAGAGATGACTGCGCACGGCGGGTGCGCGCGGGCTGGCCGGCTCCAGAGCGCTGGCCGCCGCCCGCCACACCTGCCAGTCCAGACGCCCGTGGTCGGTATCCCCGAACCTGAGGAGGGCGTCGGGGTCTGCCGACGCGATGGCCGCGGCGCGCACCTGCTCGTGGAGTGCGGATCTGAGTCGCAGCACCCCAGGGGCCTCGGAGGCGGGGAGGAGGGGCCCGCGGTAGAGGTCGACCGCCGCACCCACCTCCCCTTCGGCGAGATGGTGTCGCACGTCGTCGAGGTCGGTGCGAAGCGGGCCCTCCAGTCGGTACGGCCTCGCGGCGAGCTCGATGCCACGGAGCGTGGCGCGCAGCCTCGACATCTCGGCGCGCAGCGTGACCGCGGCCTGGTCGTGCTCGTGCAGGGCGACGGCCAACTGGTCCCCGGACATCCCCTCCGGGTGTGCGGCAAGCAGAACGAGGATCTCGCTGTGCCGCAGGCTAAGGCGAGTGACGCCGTGCCTGCCCTCGAGGCTGGCCACCGGCCGGCCGAGCGTGCGCAGCGTCGGCCGGTCCCGCTGCTCGTGCCCGGAGGCGGCAGGATCCAGGACGCGACCGTGTAGGAGTCGGTTCAGCTTCAGCTCGCTCTCCACGGCCGCGACCGTCGCTCGGACGATCGCCATCGTCCTGGGTGCCGCCACGTCGTGCCCGCCGGTGAGATCGAGGGCCCCGAGGACCGCGCCGGTGTCGGGGTCGTGGATCGGGGCGGCCGAGCAGCTCCACGGCGTGACGGATCGGACCAGATGCTCGGCGGCGAAGATCTGCACGGGCTGGTCCAGGGCCAACGCCGTGCCAGGGGCATTGGTGCCCGCCTGGGCCTCCGACCAGACGGACCCGGCGACGAAGTGGATTCCCTCGGCCCGACGAAGAAGCGCGTGGGGCCCCTCGACCCAGAGCAGCCGTCCGGCCGCGTCGCTGACCGCGACCAGCAAGCCGGTGTCAGCGGCATCCTCGACGAGGAGCCTCCGGATGACCGGCATCATCGGGGCCAGCGGATGGCGGTTGCGCCACCCGTCCAACTCTGCGTCCATGAGCGCGATCGGGGCGAGGGAGGTCTCGGGATCGAGCCCGCTGCTGAGGCTGCGTCGCCACGAGGCACTGACCAGTGGACGCACCCGGTCGTCGGTGCGCCCGGTGCTCAGGAACCGGTCATGAGCGTCGCTGACCTCGCGCGACCAGGCCTCGGGATCGCGCGCGGGCTCCCTGCTCTGCGACCGAGACGTCCGCGCACTCATCCGACTCCTCGGGTGTGGTCGTAGTCACAATGAGACTACCCGGGTCGCCCGCCAGCAGCGCAGTCGGGACCACCACCTGTCCGCGCTCTAGGGTGGCCGCGTGCCGCCGCCGTCCCGCTCCCCGATCCTCTCCCTGGCGGAGTGGGTGACCCTCGCCGTCGTGGACGAGGGCCCGGCCCATGGCTTCGCGGTCGCTTCGCTCACCGCTCCCGACGGGGCCCTGGGCCGCGTCTGGCACCTGCCTCGGCCGGTCGTCTACCGCGCCCTCCCCCGGCTGGCTGAGGCCCGTCTGGTGCGGATGGGCGAGGCGACGGCCGGTCGCGGTCCCGCTCGCCATCCCTACTCCATCACTCCAGCCGGTCGCCGGGCCGTGGCGACCTGGCTGGGCACGCCGGTCGGGCACGTCCGCGAGGTGCGCTCCGAACTGCTCGTGAAGCTCGCCCTGCTCGATCGGCGCGGCGCCTCGGCGGCCGGGCTCGTCGCCCGCCAGCGCGAGGCGTTCGGGGACATCGCCTCGGCGCTGCTCGTCGAGGCACCGACCTCCGGCTTCGACGAGACGATCCGACGATGGCGCCGCGCGAACGTGCTCGCCACCCTTGACTTCCTGGCCGACCTGGACGCGGACACGAGCACCTGAACGCCGTCCGGTTGCCCCGCGTGGAATCATCCGTACTCAGGATCGAGACCCGGCCCCGAAAGGCATCGAGATGCGATTGAGCGCACGCAACGTCCTGTCCGGCACGGTCGTCGAGGTGACCAAGGGCGCCACGACCGCACACGTGCGAATCGACATCGGCGGGGGGACGACCGTCACGTCGTCGATCACCAACGAGGCGGTCGACGAGCTCGGGCTCAGCGTGGGCCAGTCGGCGTTCGCCGTGGTGAAGGCGTCCGACGTGATGGTCGCGGTCGACTGACCGCCCCGTCGACGTGGTCCGCGAGGACGAGTTGCGCGACGCGGAGGTCGCGGTCGACGCGCCCGCGCCGGCGGACGCCGGGCTGGTCTTCGTCGGCGTCATCCACACGCCCTGGACCTCGCGGCTCGAGGCCCCCCGACAGGGACGGGTCGACGGCCCGGCGTGCCGGATCGAGGTGTTCGAGCCCTGGGTGGCGGCGTTGGACGGGCTGGATCGCTACGAGCGGGTCGAGGTGCTCTACTGGCTGCACCTGTCGCGTCGGGATCTGGTCCGCCAGAGCCCGCGCAACGACGGTCAGACGCGCGGCACGTTCTCGCTGCGCTCCCCCGTCCGGCCGAATCCCATCGCGACCTCGATCGTCCGGCTCGAGCGCATCGAGGGGGCGACCCTCGTCGTCCGCGGCCTCGACTGTCTGGACGGGACCCCGTTGCTCGACCTCAAGCCCGACCGCACCCTGTTCGTGCCGCTGGCCCCTGCCCAGCCCGGCGACCACCAGGTCGGCGACGTCTCGTCCGGGGACGATCACGGTTACTCGGAGGTGAGTCGTGGGTGATCAGACGAGACCCGTGGCGCTCCTCGAGGGTGCCTTCGTCGACGACGAGGTCTTTGCGCTGCGACCCGACTACCGGGCGCTGCTGCTCGTGATCGACGGCCTGCACCCGGCCGCGAGCGACGAGGCCAGCGAGGCCTTGCTGCGATCGGCCGAACTGCACGCAGTGCGGGTGTTGGAGGACAGCCCCGTGGAGGACCTGCCGCACGTGGCAGCGTGGCGGGACGCCTACCGAGCCTTCGGCGCGAAGCCACAGCGCACGCGCAACAGCCTGGAGGCTCTGGTTCGCCGGGCCGCCGGTCCCGGCCTCCCCCGGGTCAACCGGCTGACGGACGTCTACAACGCCGTGTCGGTGCTGCACCAGGTGCCCCTGGGCGGCGAGGACCTGACCCGTTACGCAGGAGCACCGCGGTTGATCCTGGCCGCGGGGACCGAGCCCTTCGACACCGTGGTCGACGGGGAGACCGTGGTGGAGTACGCCGACCCCGGCGAGGTCGTGTGGTGCGACGAGGCGGGCGTGACCTGTCGGCGGTGGAACTGGCGCCAGGCCCGTCGTACCCAGCTGACCCCGGAGACCAGCACGGCGCTGTTCATCCTCGACGCGCTCGCGCCGATGAGCGACGAGGCCCTCGAGAGGGCTGCCGACGTCCTGGTCGACCAACTGGCACCTTCGGGCGAGCGCCTGGACGTGACGCGCCGCGTCTTCGCCAGGGGCGATCAGGCGGGCGCCGTTCTCTCCGACGAGTCGTCCGGATCGGGATTCGTGACGCCGGAGTCGGCGCCCTGGACCAGTTGACGCGCGATCTCGCGCAGCTTGGTGTTCGTGGTGGTCGAGGTGCGGCTGAGGTAGTCGAAAGCCCGCGACTCGTCGATGCCGTAGCGCTCCATGACGATCCCGAGCGCCTGGCCGATCAGGCTGCGGGTCTCCAGCGCCGTCTCGAGCTGCTCGGAGTGCCGCGCGTGGCCCAGGGCCAGCGCCGCGTGCCGTGCGAAGAGCTCGGCCAGCTGCGGCAGGAGCGGGTCGAGCTCGTCGGCCTCGAAGGAGTACATGTTGAGCGCACCCACTCCGGCGGGCTCGCGATAGAGCCTGACCCCCATCTGCGCCCGCATGCCGAGGGCGACGGCACCCGGGATGAAGCCCGGCCAGCGCTGCTCGTGGCGCGCGTTCTCGACCACGACCGTCTCCGACTCGGTCATGGCGGTGACGCACGGACCCTCCCCGGCGGCGTACTGGAGCTCGTCGAGCCGGATCACCAGGTCATCGGTGAACGCCACCGTGCGGACGCGACCTCTGCGGTCCACGGTCGAGATGCCGACGTGGTCGATGCCGGGCAGGGTCAGCTTGGCCTGAGTCACGATCGCCTCGAGGGTGGCCGCCACGTCACCGCCCACGTTCATGGCATCTGCGGCCTCGTTGAGGGCCTCGACGTGGCGCTCGAGGAAGGAGCCGCCGGTCTCGCTGGTCACGAGTCCTCCGGGTCCGGGTCGGGGGGTGGCCGGACGAGCTTCGTGAGTCGCCCTGCCGCAGGACAGTGCCCCATGCTAGTGCGCCCTGCGGACGCCCGGGAGCCGGTCCGGAGCCGGCGAGGGCCGCGCCTACGCTTGCGTGGGTGAGGACGTCCCCGGCCGACTCACCTCTCGGCGTGGTCGGCCAGCTCCGCCTTCAGCTGGCCCTTGTCCAGGTCGCCGACCCCGCTCAGGCCCAGGTTCGCGACCTGCGGTCGGCGGCGAGGTGCTCCTCCTGGCTGTGCTCGACCTCGTCGGCCTCGCCGGCCTCGTCGCGGGCGGCGGGGTAGGCCTCGGCCTCATCGGCGCCGATCCTCGAACATCCTCTCGACCTCACGGAGGTCTTGCATGATCAGGTCGACGACATCGGGCACGGTTTCCTCATCGTCGGGCGGGTGATCGGCCTGGCCACCGCCCCTTGTCCGCGTCGGGCTACGTCGGCGCTTTCGGCCGCAGGATGAACCGGGTGTACGAGATCGACGAGGGCCGGCCGATCTGGAAGCTGCGTCCCCTCATGCTGCTGGTCCCGCTCGTGACCGTCGCCCTGTCGCCTCCGCGGCCTTCGGCGTGTACGTCGCCGGGTTCTCCAGCTACGAGCGCACCTACGGCTCTGTCCGCCGAGGACGAGCTCCCGCTGCCGCCGCGAGACGAGCGGGGCATCCGCAAGGCCGACGAGGCCGAGGAGGCCGAGGAGCAGGACCGCCACCGGGGTCGGCGACTCCGCGCCACTCGCGGGAAGGACTCCTGAGCGACGCAGGCCCACGGCTGCTCGAGGAGGTCGCGCAGCACCACTGGTGGCCGAGCAGGTCGCGCAGCGATCGTCACGAGACCCTTCGGTGGTCCAGCCCGTGAGTAGGGGTCGTTCGGTGGTCGAGCTGCCGTGAGGGACGAGCGGCGTGTCGAGACCCGGTGAGTGTCCCGTCGGGCTGGTTCATGTTCTCCAACGGCACCACCACCTTCCACCGCAGACCGACCTCGCCGACGGCACACTGCTCTTCCCACCTTGCGCCCAGGGCTGCCGGTGGTGGGCTTCGCACCAGGCGGCGGG
>CAZIVD010000005.1:0-145087 GCA_964542635.1 uncultured Nocardioides sp.
ACGTGCCGCGGCCGAAGAGCCGTGGGAGGACGAGGGCGGCCACGATCAGCAGCGCCGAGATGATCAGCATCAGGGTCCCGATCGCGTTGATGGCGGGGGAGACCCCGAAGCGGATCGAGGAGTACACGCGCACCGGCAGCGGCTGGGGGTCGACGCCGGTGGTGAAGAAGGCGAGCACGAAGTCGTCGAAGACCAACGCGAAGACCAGCAGGCCGGCGCCGAGCAGGGCTGGTCCGAGGGTCGGCAGGACGACCAGCCGCAGCGCCTGCCACGGCGTGCACCCCAGGTCGCGCGCGGCCTCCTCGACCTCGCCCGCGATCCCGGCCAGCCGGCCGCGCACGATCACGGTGACGTAGGCGATCGAGAAGGTGATCTCGGCGAGGATCACCGTGTTCAGGGAGAGCTTGAGCCCGATGCCGGTGAAGAGGAGCAGGGCCGCCACGCCGGTGACGATCTCCGGGGTGACCAGCGGCAGCAGCGTCACCGCGCCCACGGCCCGCACCTTGCGCGACCGCACCCGCTCGAGGCCGAGGGCCAGCATCGTGCCGAGCACGAGCGAGGCGAGGGTCGCGGCGGCCGCGATCTTCAGACTGGCCATCAGCGAGTCGAACAGTGCCTCGTCGTGGAACAGCGCGTCGTACCACTGCAGGCTGAAGCCCGAGAACGACGCCAGGGACTTGGTGTCGTTGAAGCTGAAGAGGGCGACGGCGAGGATCGGCAGGTAGAGCCAGGCGAAGAACACCGCCGTCACGGCGACGGCGACGACGGGCTTCCGCTCCAGCTTGCGCGCCATCTCTCAGGCCTCCCGCGTCGCGGTCGAGGTGGCCCGCAGGTAGACGACCATGAGCACCGTCAGCGCCGCCATCATGCCGACGGTCATCGCCGAGCCCAGCGGCCAGTTCTGTCCTTCCGCGAACTGCTGCTGGATCAGGTTGCCCATCATGTAGGTGCTCGCGCCGCCCAGTAGTTGGGCGCTGACGAAGTCGCCGAGGGCGGGGAGGAAGACCAGCAGCACGCCGCCGTAGAGCCCCGCCCTGGTGGCGGGGATGGTGACGCTGAAGAAGGTGCGGACCGGGCCGTGGTAGAGGTCCTTGCCGGCCTCGATCAACGCCGGGTCGAGCCGCTCGAGCGAGGCGTAGACGGGCAGGATCATGAAGACCACGAAGCCGTAGACGAGGCCGCCGATCACGGCGTACGGCGTGTTCAGGAAGGTCAGACCGTCCGTGAGCCCGGTGGCACGAAGGGCGCTGTTGGCCGCGCCCTCGTCGGAGAGCAGCGCCTTCCAGGCATACATCCGGATCAGGTAGCTGGCGAAGAACGGCACGACGATCGCGGCGATCAGCGCGTTCTTGTAGCGGCCGCCGTGCAGCGCGATGGCGTAGGCCACCGGGTAGGCGATCAGCGCCGAGATCACCACCGTGGCCAGGGCGTAGACGAGCGAGCGGAAGAACAGCTCGAGGTAGACCTCGTTCCACAGCGCTCGGTAGTTGGCGGTGCTGGTGGAGAAGACCGGGTAGCCGTCGTTGGTGGTGCGGCCGAAGGACAGCAGGACGACGATCACCATGCTGGAGACGAAGAAGGTCACCATCCAGGCGGTGGGTATGGCGAGCAGCCACCCCCACAGCCTCGTGCGCTGGGCGGAGCGACGGGCGTAGGCCATCTCAGCTGGCCTTCACTTCGGTCCAGACCGCCGCCCGGCGCTGCACCTCGTCGGCTCCGAGCAGCCGGAAGACGTTCTCGTTCTCGAGGTCGGCGATGTCGACCATGCAGGCCGGCACCTCTTGGGTGAGCTCGGCGAAGGCCGGCAGGGCGTCGCGCACCGGGAACGGGTAGAAGAGGTAGTTCATGTTCTTGATGGCGTTCTCGGGGCGCAGCAGGTAGTCGATGAACACCATGGCGGTGCCCGGGTGCTCGGCGTTGGCCGGGATCGCGTAGGTGTCTGAGTTGATCGGCACGCCCTCGCTCGGCGACTGGAAGTCGAACTTGGTGGGGTCCTCGGCGAGTCCCTGGCGCAGGTAGAGGAAGTCGCCGCTCCACATGTGGTGCACCCACGCGTCGCCGCTCATCATGTTGTTGATGTCGTCGGAGGAGTAGGCGCGCAGGTAGGGCTTCTGGCTGATCAGGAGCTTCTTGATCTCCTCCAGCTCCGACGGCTTGGCGGTGTTGACGTCGTAGCCCAGGATCAGCGCGGCCATCGCCAATGCCTCGTCCTGGTCGTCGAGGGTGAAGATCCGGCCGCGGGCCTGCTCGTTCCACAGGTCCCGCCAGCTGTTGGTCATCGTGTCCACCCGGTCGGTGCGCCAGCCGATGCCGGTCTTGTAGACGGTGAACGGGACCGACACCTTCGACCCGGGGTCGTACCACGGGTCGTTGAAGTAGGAGCCCGGGTAGAAGACCTGCTCGGCGTTCTGCAGCTGGTTGGGGTCGATCGCGCGGAGCTTGCCCTCGCGCCGCAGCTTGACCACCCACTTGGCGATGGGGAAGACGATGTCGTAGCGGTTGCCGGCAGCGAGCTTGGCGTACATGCCCTCCATCGAGTCGAAGTTGGACTCGATGACCTTGACGCCGTACTCCTTCTGGAAGCCCTTGACCACGCTCGGCGCCAGATAGTCGGCCCAGTTGAAGTAGACGAGGTCGCCGTCGATCTCGGCCTTGGCCGACGGCGGTGGCGGCGGGTCGGTGGGGGCGTCATCCCGGATGTAGGCGCAGCCCGGCAGGGTGAGCGACGCGCCTAGAGCGAGTCCGCCGGTGAGCAGGCCGCGCCGACTCGGCCTGGGGGTGCGGGCCGGGCTCACGTGGGCGTCTCGCCGACGAGAGAGATCGGCGGGGGCAGCGGACCGTCGTGCCCCACCAGGATGCCGACGGCGGTCGCGATGGCCGAGCGCGCCTGCTCCAGGCTGAGGTTGGGGTCCTCGGCGAGCACCCGGGCGCCCAGGCCGTCGGTGAGCGCCACCGCCGTCTCGGCGACGAACCGGGGGTCGAGCTCGGTATCGAAGGCCCCGGCGTCCAGCCCGTCGCGGACCAGGTCGGCGACGGCGGCGTAGAGGTCCTCGTAGAGCCCGGCCCCCACCTTGGCCAGGTGCGGGTCCCGGATGCACAGGAGGGCCAGCTCCTGCCACAGCAGCCACTCCTGCGCCCGCTGCTCGTCGCTGGGCAGGCAGCGGTCCAGGAACGACGACAGCCGCTCGGCCGGATCGGTGCCGGCCGCCTCCATCGCGCGCTGGTTGAGCTCGGCGGACCGCTCGTGGGAGTAGGTGAGCACCTCGCCGAAGAGGAGCTCCTTGGTGTCGAAGTGGTAGTGCAGCAGCCCCGACGACACTCCGGCGCGCCGAGCGATCGACGCCATCCGGGCGCGCGCCAGTCCGTCCTCGACGATGCACTCGACCGCGGCGGCGAGGATCCGGGTGCGCGCGTCGGCGGCGGCCCGCTCTCGCTGGTTGCGCGGTTCGGTGGTCGCCATGAGCCCCTCGTGGATTGCCCCGCGGATTGCCCTCGTGGGTTGACTGTCCAGTCAGTCAAGCGATGCTAGGGTCGCCCCCGTGACGCGTCAAGGGCGACTGGACGCGCTCTTCGCGCCGAGCACGATCGCGGTCGTCGGGGCCAGTGACGACCCCGCGAAGTGGGGGCACATCCTGGCCGCGAGGGCCCTCGGCTCGCCGCGCGAGCACACGGTGCTGCTGGTCAACCCGAACTCTCCGCAGGTGCTGGGACGCGCGTCGTACCCCACGGTCGTGGCGGCAGCGCAGGCCCATGGCGGTGCCGTCGACCTCGCGGTGGTCTGCGTCCCGGCGAGCCACTTCGTCTCTGCGGTCGCGGACGCCGTCGCCGCGGGGGCGCGGGCCGTCGTCGGCATCACTGCCGGCCTGTCCGAGACCGGACCGGAGGGGGCGCGGGCCGAGGCGGAGGCGCTGGCCATCGCCCGGGCCGGGGGAGCCGTGCTGGTCGGGCCCAACTGCCTAGGCGTGGTCGACACCACGACCGGCCTGCAGGTGGCCCACGCCGAGCTGCCGGCGGGTGACGTGGCGGTGCTCAGCCAGAGCGGCAACCTGGTGATCGACCTCGCCGGACTGTTGGGGGACCGGGGACTGGGTGTGTCCCGGTTCGTCTCCCTGGGCAACCAGGCCGATCTCGGCGTGGTGGATCTGATGCTCGAGTGCGTCGACCACGAAGGGACGCGAGCGGTCGCGATCTATTCCGAGGACCTCGTCGACGGGCGCGGCTTCCTCGAGGCGGCTCGGGCGCTGCGCTCGGCCGGCAAGCCGGTCGTGCTGCTCGCGCCCGGTCGCAGTGAGGCCGCGGTGCGTGGAGCGGCCTCGCACACCGGGTCGCTGACCACCTCGGCGATGGTGTTGGACGCGGCCTGCGCCGCGTCGGGCGCCCGCCGGGTCGACCACCCGACGCAGCTGGCGGACCTGCTGGCGGCGCTGAGGTCTGGCCGCCGCATGCGGGGGCCCCGGGTCGCCGTCCTGACCGATGGGGGTGGGCACGGAGCGGTGGCCGCCGACGTGCTCGCCGACGCGGGACTGCTCACGCCGGCGCTCGGGGGTGACCTGGTCACCGACCTGAGGGCGGCGCTGTGGGCCCGGGCCGGCGTCACGAATCCGGTCGACCTCGCCGGGGCCGGGGAGCAGGACATCCCGGCCTATGCCCGCGGCGTGGAGGCGCTGGTCGGCTCCGACCAGGTCGACGGGGTGCTGCTGACGGGGTACTTCGGCAGCTACTCCGCGCAGGACTCGTCGCTGCGGGAGACCGAGGTGTCCGTGGCGGCCCGGATGGTCGAGGCGGTGGCGGGTCAGGACAAGCCGCTCGTGGTGCAGGCGATCCATCCCGAGGGCGCGGCGTGCGGCGTGCTGCGTGCCGGGGGCATCCCGGTCCATCGCGACGTCGACCGGGCCTGCGCGGTGCTGCGCGGTCTGGTGGACGTGCCGCCCGACGGGCTCGCCCTGCCGTTGCCGGACGCTGCGGAACCCGTCGTCGACACGTCGTACGGGGGGGCGCGCGCCCTCTTCGCCGGGGCCGGGATCGACTTCCCGGTCGCGGTGTCGGTCGCCGATCGCGCCGCCGCCGAGGCGGCGCTGGACCGGCTGGGCCTGCCGGTCGTCCTCAAGGCCACCGGGCGAGTGCACAAGTCCGAGGGCCGCGGCGTGGTGGTCGGGTTGCCCGACCGGGGGGCGGCGCTCGAGGCCTACGACGACCTCGTGGCGCGGCTGGCACCGCCCGCGGTCTCGGTCGAGGCGATGGCCCAGGTAGTCGACGGGGTCGAGCTGATCGTGGGCAGCGTGCGCGACCCGCGCTTCGGGCCGGTGGTGCTGGTCGGGCTCGGGGGCGTGCTGACCGAGGTGCTGGACGACACGGCCTGCGCGATCGCGCCGGTGTCTGCCCAGGCGGCCCGTGAGCTCGTGCTGTCCCTGCGGGGCGCCCGGGTGCTGGCCGGCGTGCGCGGGCGGCCGGGAGTGGACCTCGAGGCCCTGGCCGACCTGGTCGCCCGGGTCTCGCACGTGGCCGCCGCGCACCCCGAGGTGGTCGAGCTGGAGCTGAACCCGGTGGTCGCGGCACCCGGTGGCGTGCTCGCGCTGGACGCGCGGGTGGTGCTGGGCTGACGCCCCAGCCCTCTCGGTGGATCGGGCTCAGTCGGTCTCGACGTCGCGCAGGTAGCGCTGGTCGAAGGCGTAGACGTAGGAGTCCTTGGCGGGGAACACGCCGTACTGGAAGGCGCGCGAGCGCACGCCGCGCTGGACCCGCTCGCAGACCTCGTTGTCCTGGCGGGTGACCAGCTCGTTGAAGTCGATGACCGGCTGCGGGTCGAAGTCGGGATCGTCGAAGGCCTCGGGGCTGAAGAGGTACTCGGTCACCAGCCGGCAGCTGCGTGGCCCGGTCGGGAAGACCGCCGTCGCGAGCGCCGAGGAGCCGTCGACGTCGAGGAACATCGTGGGATAGACGAGCGCGCCGTAGTAGGACTGCGGGCCGGACTCGTCCCGCAGCCCGGGCAACAGGGGCAGCCGCAGCCGCGGGTCGAGGGTGACGCTGGTGCGGCCGTCGGCCAGGGTCACGCCGCCGTCGGAGCGGTCTGCCTCGAGCACGCTGCCCTTGCGGTACGCCGGGATCACCGAGACCAGCTCGGGATGCACCGTCGGGCAGTGCAGGCACTCGTTGTAGTTCTCGATCACGATCTTCCAGTTGGCCGCCACGTCGACGGTGGAGACGTGCCCGATCTTCAGCTGGGAGAGGCCGACCCGGGCCAGCGACAGCGGGTCGTCCTCCTGGTCGGCCAGCGCCTCGCGCAGCGGCCGGGGCGTCTCGCGGTTGAGGTTGACGAAGACGAAGCCCTCCCAGACGTCCACGTGGACCGGCCACAGGGAGGTCGACGGGCGGTCGATCTCGTCCTTCTCGATCATCGGCGTGGTCACGAGCGTCCCGTCCAGGGCATAGCCCCAGGCGTGGTAGGGACAGCGCAGGTGGGTGCGCACCTCGCCCTGCTCCTCGTCGCAGATCCGCGACCCGCGGTGCCGGCATACGTTGTAGAAGCCGCGCAGCTGGTCGTCCTTCCCGCGCACGACCAGGATGCTCTCGTCGGCGACCTCCACGCGCAGCCACGACCCGGCCTTGGGCAGCCGCTCGGCCCGCCCGACGTAGATCCAGTTGCGGTAGAAGACCCGCTCTGCGTCGAGCGCGTAGGTGTCGTCGGAGTGGTAGGCCTCGCCGGGAAGGGTGGTGCGGATCTCGTTCGGCATTTGCTAACTGTATAGTCAGTCAGTTGGCCAGGTCGACCCTCGAACCGCGCAGAGAGCGGGCTTGGCACGACTTCCTCTCCCTTCGGCGTCGTTGCAACGACGCCGAAGGGACAGCACACCCGGCCGACCGGGGATTCTGCGCGGCAGCGTGGCCCGCAGCGACACGCTCGCGCCACCCGCGGCCGTAGTGGGCGCCGCGGGCAGCGCTCCTCGGGAGATCCGCGCGGTCAGCCCGGGTCTTCGTGGAACAGCCTCTTGATGGTGCAGAGGTCGTCGCGTAGCGCGCGCCATCGGGACCTGCCCAGCGCCTTCACCAGGCGCTTCTCCAGCTCTGGCGCCAGGCCTGTGGCGATCGCGATGACCTCTCGGCCGCGGTCGGTGGGCTGCACGAGCTTGGCGCGGCGGTCGCCGGGGTCCGGCACTCGCCGGACATAGCCGTGTGCCTCGAGGTGCTGGACCAGCTCGGCCATCGCCTGCTTGGTCATGCCCGCACGCTCCGCCAGGGCGCTCACGGTCGTCCCGGCTGAGTCCAGGTGCTGGAGCACGGCGCCGTGCGCCACCCGGATCGCGCCGTGACCCGCTGCCGCCAAACGGGCGGGCACTTGCCGGTCGATGGCGACGTACGCCTGGCGCAACAGCACCGCCGTGTTGTCGGTCGGGGATGGGCCGGCATCCGGGGTTTGCGGAGTCAACGGTCTTGCCAATGGACAAGCCACCTGTCTATTGTCATGTGGACATGCTACCTGTCCATTGTGATGCGACCCGAAAGGCCTGGCAATGACCTCGACCACCACTCACGCCATCCAGACCCGAGCCGAAGAACAGCAGCTCCTCGGCATCGTGCAGGTCACCATCCCTGTCAGTGACCTGGCCCGGAGCGCGGCTTGGTACCGCGATCTCCTCGATCTCTCCTACGACCGCGAGTTCTCCGACGACGACGGGGTGACCGGCTGCGCGCTCGCCGACTGGCAGGCCCGCTACCTCATCGGGCTGCGGCGACGGTCCGACACCGCCGGCGCGCCCGACCTGCGAGGAGAGCACCCGGTCGTGCTCGAGGCGGCGGATGCGGACTCGGCGAACCGCGTTCGAGACCGCGCGACCGCGCGCGGCATCGCCTCGACCAGCGGGACCCACGCCGACGGGAGCTGGATCGAGTTCGTCGACCCCGACGGGATCGCGGTCCGCATCGTCCACTCGGCCCACGGCCCCCACACCTTCATGGGCGTCCAGTTCGCCGGCGACTCGGTCACCTTCTACGACGCGCCACGACTGCAGCTTCGCGACCGGCCGGGCCCCGAGTCCGCCTGAGTCGAGGCCCAGCTCAGCCGTCTTCGATCAGGCGGGACGTCGCGTCCGCCTCGAACCGGGCTCCGATGTCCTGCCATCGGGCCAGGGCGCGGGGGCCGTGGGCGCTGCCGGGCTCGAGTCGCGCGAGGCACCGCTCGCGCACGGCGTCGACCCAGTCCGATTCGCTGGCCGCCAGGGCCAGACCGTCCACCAGGCCAGTCGCATCGGCGAGTCCGGCCGCGACCGCCAGCTCGGCGCCCGCGGCTCGGGCGAAGCTCTCGTACTGGCGATCCACGAAGGTCTGCTGGGTGCGGCCGACCAGATAGGCCGCGTTCGTGATGTCGCCGCGTTGGAGGGCGAGCCGGGCATCGACGTACGCCGACACGGCGGCCAGCGTGGGGGACTGATCGGCCACCTCGACCCCGGCGAGTCGCAGGGTCCGCTCGCGCCAGACGCCCTCTCCGGCGTCGCCGGCCAGTCCGGCGGCGAGCACGGTCAGGGCGCCGGCGGTCGACATCCAGGCCCGGGGCGGAGTGCCCTCGGCGAGCCAGCCGCGCCACATCGTCTCGGCTGCCGCGATGGCTTCGGCCATCCGTCCGAGAAGGGTCAGGGCACGCACCTCGCGGGGAAGCTCCTGGCCGTCCTGGGTCTGCCCGGGGCCTGCAGACTCCAGGTCGCGCGCTTCGAGAGGGCGCCCGACGATCAGCGCCGTGCTGGCCGCCGCGTGGAGCGCGTCGACCGCCTCCTCGACCCCGCGGGGGCTGTCGTGAGGTTGCCCGTGCAGCAGCTCGAGGCGCCGCAGGGCGGCGTCGCGCGCGGCTCGCAGTCTCTGCTCGGCGATGCAGGCGTTGACGAGTGCGTCGAGGGCGGCAGCGACCCGAAGCGGGTCCCGGGTCTCCTCGGCGGGCGGCACGAGGTTCAGCCGCTCGGGAGGCGCGCCTCGACGGCCCAGCCGCCGTGCCGGGTCCATCCGGCGCTGAACTGCCCTCCGAGGGCCTGGATGCGCTCGCGGAGTCCGAGCAGGCCGCGCCCGCTGCCCGCCAGGGCTGGGTCGTGGCGCAGAGTGGCGTCGTTCTCGACTCGTACGGCGAGACAGCGCTCGGCCTCGTCGACGCTGATGACGATGCGAACCTCCGACCCCGGTGCATACCTGAGCGCGTTGGTCAGGCTCTCCTGGACCACGCGGAAGGCGAGATGGGCGACGGGGGCAGCGACCCCGTCACCGGGGCCTTCGAAGCGGCAGCTGACATCGAGTCCGCTCCGAGCGGCCCGCGTGACGAGCTCGTCGACCAGCGAGAGGTCCGCCTTTCCCACGTCGTCGACGGTGCCACCGAGGAGCGCGACCAGCTGCTCGAGATCCTCGGTGCCCTGCCGTGCCGACTCCGAGATAGCAGCGAAGGCCTCCTGGGCGCGCGCCGGGTCGGAGTCCACCAGTCGTTGGCCGGCGGCCGCCTGGATCACCATCACGCTGATCGCGTGGCCGACGATGTCGTGGAGCTCGGCGGCGATCCGCGCCCGCTCGTGGCGGAGGGCGATCTCGGTGAAGAGCTCCCGCTCCTGCTCGAGCTCCTCGAGGCGGAGGGCCAGCCGGTGGGCGGTCTCCATGCGCAGGCGCAGCACGGTGCCCGCGGCGTACGGCGGCACGGTGAAGATGAGCACCGCCACCCAGCCCGTCTCGCTCAGCAGGCGAAGCGGGATCAGATAGGCCGCTGCGCAGAGCGCTACCAGCCAGGCGGCACGGCCGGACCAGCCCAACGCCAGCAAGGCGAAGCTGACGGAGTAGATCGCCACGGCAGTGTCCGGGAACCAGCCACCTCCCGTGGCGAGCGCCAACAGGAGGAGGCCGAGTGCGACGACCGGAGCGACACGCGGATGGCTGCGCCACCACATCAGGCTGAGCCCTGCGCCCAGGATCAAGAGGTTGAACAGGTTCCCCCTGAACGTCGTCGGCCAGCCGTGCAGCGCCATCGGCAGCGCCACGAGGACGAGGATCCCGGAGGCGACGCCGATCCTTCCGAGCACGCGCATGGGGGCTGCTACCCCAGCACGGGCAACTGGGCGACGGCGCTGGCCCGGCCTCGGCTCACCTTGACGTCCAGAGAGCCCCCGAGGAACGTCGCCCGTTGCCTGGCCCGGGCCACGGCAGCCTTGACGTCGGCCGACCGGTCGACCGGTCCGCGGACGCGGATCGTCAAGGCGTCGTCCTCGAAGCGGATGCCCACCTCGACGGGGGACTCCGGCTGGTCGGCCAGGACGCCCACCAGGTGCTCGACGATGCGGTACGCCGACAGCTCCACCCTCGCGGGAAGCGAGCGCGGATCGCCGGTCACGCTCAGGCGAGAGCCGGCCCGGTGGTGTCTGGCCAGCAAGGCGTCGAGGTGGGCGACGGAGGGTGCGGGAGCCAGCGCGACGTCGCCGCCGCGCAGGAGACCGACGAGCGCGCGCATCTCGTCGAGCGTGGCCCGGCTCTGGGTCTCGATGGACTCGAAGAGCGCCTTGGCGTCGTCCGGGGCGAGGTCCTGGCCGGACTCGGCGGCGGCCGTCAGCTGGCTGAGGCGTTCCTGCAGGAGGCTCTCGAGCTCGCCGGAAAGCCGGAGCCGGTCGCTGGTGAGCTCCAGGGAGACCCGTTGGTCACGCAGCTGCCGGAGCTCGTCGGTGCGCCTCGCCAGCTCTGCACTCATGGCCGTGCGGTGTCGCACGGCGCGACCGAGAGCGAAGACGATCAGCACGACGGGAAGAGCCAGCACGATCGGCCCGAAGCCTGTGGTGGCGTCGCGCACCAGGACGGCCGCCGTGAGCATCGTGGCGAGTCCCAGGCAGACCCACGACCGCCTGCGATCCAGGGACGCGGCGCCCAGGTACGTGAGCACGAACGCCAGCGGCAAACCGGCGCCGCACCTGGTCACCCAGCCGAAGAGGAGGTCGTGCGCCACCATCGCCACGACCGCGATGACGGTCACCGCGAGCAGGTGGCGGCGCCACCACAGCGCCGGGACCGTCGCCACGGCGAAGACGGGCACCATGGCCCAGGAGTGGGTCGTCATCTCGTGGACCATCGACCCGTCCGCGATGTTCGCCGCCACCTGCGCGTCGGAGATCACGACGTTCTCGACCATCAGCCACGCGCCCAACGCGGTGAGGGCTCCCGCGAGCAGCCAGTCAACGGGACGCAGTCTCGTGAAGCTGCCGCTGGAGCCGTCACTCATCGTCGATCCCCTCACACGCGCACGTGCTCGACCGCCAGCGTAGGCCCAGGGGCTGCCTTCTCGGCCCGTCGCTGCACGAGCCACCCGATCCCGTAGAAGAGGGCGGCGGCCGGAACCGACACGGCGAGAGCACCGAGGCCCCCGGTGGCCGAGTCCTGCACCAGCGTGACGATCTGCAACGCGAGGATCCCGACGAGTCCGACGACCTGGTTCTGCCTACTGCCGGCGAAACGGGCCACGGCGTACGCCATCGCCATCGACAGCGGCACCGCCCACCCGCACCGTGTCACCCACCCGAACATGGGGATGCTGGCGGCGGTCACCACGAAGGAGACACCGATCACCGCCAGGATGTTGCGTCGCCGCCACAGGATCGGCAGGGCGGCGATCACGAAGATCGGGATCATCAGCCAGGAGTGCGACTCGATGGGGTGGGCGACTGTCGCGGTCGCATAGATGTTCTCGAGCCCGATCAGCACCGCGAGAGCGACCATCACGGCCGTCAGCACGTAGTCGAGGGGCCGGATGCCCTTGAAGGTGTTCATGCTGCTTCCTTTCGAACCGGGTGCCTGGATGACCCGTTCGCCCCACCCTCGCCACCCGATCGCGTCGTCGGCGTCGTCCCTGCGGATGAAGTCCAGGGAGCGCGTCATCCTCCAGAACGGTTCACCGGTGGCCGCGGGTCGACACAATGAGCGGGTGATCACAGTCCTGATCGCCGACGACCAAGAGCTCGTCCGCACCGGCTTCCGGGTGATCCTGGAGGCCGAGAGCGACATCCAGGTCGTCGCCGAGGCCGACAACGGTGCGGAGGCCGTGCGTCAGGCTGCGCTGGCCAAGCCGGAGGTCGTGCTCATGGACATCCGGATGCCGGAGCTGGACGGACTGGCCGCCACCGAGCAGATCCTGCGTCAGCAGGATCCACCGACGATCGTCGTGCTCACGACGTTCGACCAGAACGAGTACATCTATCGCGCACTCCGCGCGGGTGCTGCCGGCTTCCTCCTCAAGGACGCGCCCTCCTCACGCCTGGTGGCCGCGGTCCGTGCCGCGGCCACGGGCGACTCGCTGATCGAGCCGACCATCACCCAGAGGCTGGTCGAGCGATTGGCCGAACCGGAGCCGCCCGCAGGCGTCCCGGACCGTCTCGCGCCGCTGACCGAGCGTGAGCTCGAGGTGCTCCGCCTGGTCGCCCGCGGCCTGTCGAACGCGGAGATCGCGGCCGAGATGGTGGTCGCCGAGACCACCGTGAAGACCCACGTCGCCCGGATCCTCGCCAAGCTGGGCGTGCGGGACCGTGTGCAGGCCGTGGTGGTCGCCTACGAGACCGGCTTCGTCCGCCGCAGCGGCCCCTGAGCACTCCGGCGGCGCCGAAAGCTCCCTCGCTCGGGAGGGAACGAGCCCTACGGAGTGTCATGCGATGTGGTCGCTCTGGCGACCTGCCGAGTCTCAGGACATCGGTAACGGGATATGTCTCAGGACAGGTCGCTCTGGCGACCGTTTCGTATGACGTCCCGAAGACGGCGCGTCACCAGACGCGTGTCAGGCCACCGGGAAGCAGAACTCGCAGAGACTGCTGCGCAGGTCGGGCACCTCGGGCGCCGGCAGGGCATCGAGGGCCTCGATGCGGCCGAACCGCGGCTCGAACCCGGCGTCGGAGAAGCGGCAGCGCTCTGTCATCGCCGTCTTGTGGACGGCGGAGGGCCGGTCGACCTCGATCACCTGGGTCGTGATCACGCCGCTCTCGTCCGGCGCCGGCATCTTCAACTGGATCGACCGTGTCCAGCGGGCGAACGGGTGGGTCCGGTCGAAGCGGTCGAAGACGGACACGTCCCGGCTGTTGGAGGCCACCAGGCGGCCGGGGTCGAACGGCGGCGTGTACCAGGCCGCGGTGACTGTGATCGAGCGCACCCCGTTGAGCTCCGGGTCCCACAGGTCGACGTCGGCGGCTCGCGACCCGGCGGCGTCGAGCCAGTCGTCGGCGAGGACCCGCTCGAGCGTCGGTGCGTCGGCGGGTCCGCTCGTGAGGATCCAGCGCAGCCGCAGCGCGGCGATCTGGCGCAGGGCGGGATGGTCGGCCACGGAGAAGCGCAGGTGCCGGTCGCGGATGTGCGCGACGAGCGGGCCGCCGATCCCGATGAGGTGCATCCCGCTGTCGAGCCGCTTGCCCATGAGCGGATGCTTGCTCGCGGCGTACGTCGGCAGCTGGCCGTCGGGGCGGGGCAGCACGGCCACCTCCACGCGCGGCACCGCGGTCGGGTCGTCGAGCAGGGGGTCGGACTGGAACTCGTTGCGGAACACCCGGGCCATCAGGCCGATGAGGGCGAAGCCTGGGTCGACCGCGAGGCCTTCCAGCTTCACGCCGAGTTGTGCGTTGCCGGGAGAACCGCCCGCGAACGGCAGGTCCCCGCTGAAGCCCGCCTGCGGGAGCATGAAGTTCACGCGACGTACGGCGTCCACCGCCGCGCCGGCCAGGGCGGAGCGGAGCAGGCCTGTGAGCAGGCCGGTGGCGTCGTCGAAGAGCCCCACCAGGCCGCTGCTGGAGAAGTCGGCATCAGTGCGGAGCAGGAAGATGAAGTCGTGCATCGGCACGATCGCGATCAGGCCACTGCCGGAGACGGCGGGGAAGGGGTCGGGGGCCTGGCCCGTCGCGGTGACGGTGAAGTCGACCTCGCCGCGACCGAGACTGATTCGGAAGTCGTCGATGCGGACGTCGGCTCCGGAGTCCCCGATCGCCTTCTGCAGCTGGAGTCTGGCGTCGAGGGTGGCGTAGCGCTGCAGGATCCCGGCGTTGACTGCGACGACCACCTGCACGTCGTTCGGCGAGACCACGAAGGGCCGCTGGGCCAGCGTCTGCTGCTCGGTCTTGCGGGCGGCCCAGCCGTCCCACGGCTGCTCCAAGGCATTGACGTCGCCAGGACTGATCAGCGTCGACCCGTCGAACAGGTCCACACACACGGCCAGGCAGTCGTCGTGCACGAACACGGCGGCCGGGCGGGCGTTGGGCACCAGCGCGAGCGCGGCGTTGGCCTGCATGGCCATCCGGTCGACCGCGTCGATCGGCAAGGCGATCCGCAGCCGGCTCTGCGCCAAGGGCCGCAGGGTGTCCACCAGGAAGTCGACGAACGCCGGGTCGAGGCTCAGCTGGTTCACCTGCACGGCCGGGTCGACGGAGGTCCAGGGGACCTCGACGTCGGCCGACACGACCGTGAACTGCGAGAGGTCGAGGAAGGTGTTGCGCACCAGGAACGGCGTGGGCGGGTCGAAGGCGAACGGCGCCAGCACCTGGGCGGTGAGCTTGACGACGCACTGCTCCTGCTGAGCGCCGCCCGAGACGGTGAGCCGAGCCCAGGCCGTGAGGTCGACCCGCGCCGCGCCGTCGACGCGGCGCAGGGCGACGTTCGGAGCGTCGAGACTGACGTCGCCGGAGACCGTGACCGTGGTGCCCGCGACGACGAAGGTGCGCGACACCGACGTCGCGAACGCCCGGCTCTGGTTGAAGTGGATCGCCGCGAGGAGATCGCGCACCAGCGCACCGCGCACCCAGACGACCGCGCCGAAACCACCGTCGAAGGACATCGCTGCCCCTTCCCCCGAGGTCTCGACCACAGTAGTCCCGTCGGGCGGTTCCGGCGAGGGGCCGGCGGGGCTAGGCTGCCGGGCACGGGTCGCTCACGCACTCGAGTTCATAGAAGGAAGTAGTGCATCTAACTGTTCAGTAGCGTTGTTTTCATCGCTTGCTCTCAGTGACGGTCACGCAACCAGACAGAACCGAGGGTCGTCGTCTCTGATAGAGGAGGCGGCGGCCCTCGTCTGTCGAAACTCCGGATCAGCTCGTCAGGAGCCTCACGACGGCTCGATCGAGCGCGTCCTGCCCACGCGCCGGTTCGATGACCCGCCCGTGGTCGAAGTGCTCGAGCACGCGCGGGTCGATGTACGACGATCGCGCCACGGCCGGTGTATTCCCCAGCAGCTCGGCGACCTCGGCGATGGCCCCGCGCACCGCCTTGCGCTGCGTGGTGCGGCTCGTGCCGGCGGGTGTCTCGGCGAGTGCCGCGGCGGCGACCACGGTGGCGTGCCAGGTGCGGAAGTCCTTGGCGCTCACCTCCATGCCGAACAGGTCCGCGATGTACTCGTTGATCGCCGCGGGTCGGAGCGGGACCCAAGAACGGCTTCCGCGCACCGCGAGCAGGGGCGAGGCGCCGCGCCGGGCCCGCGCCATGCTCGCGACGATGGCGCGGACGCGCTCGTCGGTGACCTGCACCGTGTGCTCCACCCCGGACTTCCCGACGAACGCGAAGCTCAGGGCGGTCGCGCCGACCGTGACGTGCCGCCGTTGCAGGGTGGTCAGGCCGTAGCTGCCGTGCACCTCGGTGTAGACCTCGGAGCCGATCCGGAAGGCGCCGAGGTCGAGGAGCCGTACGGCGGTCGCGAGCGTGGCGCGCTCGTCGGCGTGCCCGTCGACGAAGCCCGCATCCTGGTGCCGCCGCAGCGTGCGTCGTACGGCGGGCAGATGGGCGGCCATCGTGGTGACCCGCTCGAACTTCTCCAGGTCGCGCTGGACCCGCCACTCGGGGTGGTAGAGGTACTGGCGCCGGCCCGCCTCGTCGGTGCCCACCGCCTGCAGGTGGCCGTGCGAGTAGGGACAGATCCACACGTCGGTCCACGCGGGCGGGATCACCAGGTCGCGCACGCGTCGGGCCTGCTCGGGCGGCAGCGGCGTGCCGTCGGCGGCGAGGTAGCGAAAGCCCCGTCCGGCCCGCACCCGGCGCCAGCCGGCGTCCTGCACCGAGGAGCGTCGGAGCCTGGTCACGACAGCTCACTCGAGGCGCAGGGTCTGATCCTTGCCGAGGTGGGTACTGGGGATGTCGAGGACGGCATCGGGGCCGGGTCGACGACCCGTCGTGACGCCGTCCGTCCACGTGCCCGAACAATCCCGACGGCCCCGAGCCGTAGGGAGGATGGAGTGAGAACCATGTTGACAATCCTCTGGATCGTCGCCGTCCTGCTGGTCATCGCCGGGATCGTGGCCCTCGTCCGCGGACAGGTCCTGATGGGCGCCGTGCTCATCATCCTGGGCCTGCTGGTCGGGCCTGGGGGCGTCAGCATCTTCAACTAGGGCCTCCTGTCCACGGCTGCGCTGGGTCCTCGCGGACTCAGCGCACCCGCGGCAGGATCTCGCGGCCGTAGAACCGGATCATCGCCTGGTGGTGCGGGCCCATGTTGGCGACGTACAGGTCGTCGTAGCCCGCCTTCTCGAACGTGCGGACCTGCTCGAGGTGCGCCCTCCGGGTCTTGGCCGGCCACGACGGCCTGGGCCACCAGATCCGACGGCCCGCACTCCTTGCAGGAGAGGAAGCATCCGATTCGCACGCCGGGGGAGTACCCACTCTCCGCTGGTCGAGCCAGGCGCCCGCACCTTTCCTGTTCGTTGGTCGAGCCGGGCGAGCCGCCACGCGAGCCCGTGTCGAGACCCCGCGAGGATCGCCAGGGTCTCGACACCGCTCGACACCGCTCGCGGGCTCGACCACCGAAGGTTCGATTCGCTGGTCTCGCGCAGTCTCGTGACGGGTCGCTGCCCAACCTCCTCGACCAGTGCTGGGCTAGAGAGCGGTCTCCACCGTCTCCAGCACCGACCCGAGACCCTCTGCCAGGGCCCGGGGGGTGTCGAGGACGGCCGCCGCACCGGCCGCCCTCAGCTCGGCCTCGCTGTAGCCACCGGACAGGAGGGCGACGCACGGGATCCCGGCACGCCGCGCCGACTCGACGTCCCAGACCGCGTCACCGACGAGGAAGGCCCGGTCGGTGCCCGCGCGCTCCAGCGAGAGCTCCACCAGGTCGGGTGCCGGCTTGCTGGCTCCTTCTGTGCCGGGCACCACGGCCTCGACCAGATGAGAGCCCTCGACGAGCGAGAGCAGCTTGTGGGTCACGTCCGGTGGTGACGAGCTCGCCACCACCATGTGCATCCCCGTCTCCCGGAAGGCGTGCAACAGCTCCGTGGCCCCCTCCAGGGGCAGGACCTCGGGCATCCGACCCTCGAAGTGGCGGTCGTGCAACTCCCGCACGACGTTGCCCACGGCATGCTCGGCCGCCTCCCCGGCGACGACGCCGACCAACCGGTCCCCGCCCATCCCGATGGCCCGGTGCAGCCGGTACGTCGGCACGTCGAGTCCGACCTCCCGGAACGCCTCACGCCACGCCACCGCGTGGACGTAGACGGAGTCGACGAGGGTGCCGTCCAGGTCGAGGACGACGAGCTCGGGTGCGGTCACGAGTGGGAGGCCCTGCCGCCCTTGCGCCCCGCCTTCTTCTTCTGGGCCGTCGTGCCACCCTGGCTCGGGTTGCTCTTCTTCGACGACTCCCCGCCGTGCTTGGACGCGTCGGGGGAGTTGGCGATCTTGGCGGCACGCTCCTTGGACATCCCCTTGTCCTTGAGGGCCTCGTACTGCTTCTCGTTCTTCACGTGCGCGGACTTGCCGGGCATGGTTCCTCCTCAGCTGGCGTGCCCTCCAGGTACCCATCCCCGCCTGGTCCACACGGGGCACACGGGGGCACACGGGGGGTCTACCCTCGGTGGCGACGAAGGTGTCCGATTCCCGCTAGAGACGGTCGGTGACCCGCGGCAGGATAGGACCATGACCCTCAGCACGACGCGCACCCGCGAGCTCGACCCCGAGGTCTGCTACCGAGCGGTTTCGTCGCGGGACCGGCGGTTCGACGGTGTCTTCTACACCGCCGTCCGGACGACGGGCATCTACTGCCGGCCCTCGTGCCCGGCCCGCACCCCGGCCCTGCGCAACGTGGAGTTCCATCGCACGGCCGCCGCCGCGCAGGCCGCGGGCTTCCGGGCCTGCAAGCGGTGCCTGCCGGATGCGACCCCCGGTAGCCCGGAGTGGGACGTGGCCGCGGACGTGGCGGGAAGGGCGATGCGCCTGATCTCCGACGGGGTGGTCGACCGTGACGGGGTCGACGGGCTCGCCGCGCGGGTGGGGTACACGCCGCGCCATCTCTCGAGACTGCTGACGGCCGAGCTCGGCGCCGGGCCGCTGGCTCTGGCGCGGGCCCGCCGAGCGCAGACCGCGCGCGTGCTGATCGAGACGACCGACCTGACCTTCGCCGAGATCGCCTTCGCGGCCGGCTTTGCCAGCATCCGTCAGTTCAACGACACGATCCGAGAGGTGTACGCGGTCGCACCGACCCAGCTGCGTGGGCGACGCGGAGGGCGTCCCTCGACCGGCACCGTGACGATGCGCCTCGTCGTCCGCACGCCGTACGCCGGCCGCGACCTGCTCGCCTTCCTCGCGATGCGGGCGGTGCCGGGCGTGGAGGCGACCGGTGAGGGGTGGTACGCCCGCACGCTCGCCCTGCCGCACGGCTTCGGCACGGTCCGCCTCGAGCTCGCCGACCACGAAGCCGCAGGTGGGACCGCCTTCGTCACCGCGACGTTCGCACTCGACGACCTGCGTGACATGGCAGCCGGGATGGAGCGGGTGCGGCGACTTCTCGACGCGGACTGCGACCCGGTCGCCGTCGGCGAGGCGCTCGCCGCCGAGACCTTGCTGGCACCGCTCGTCAGGGCGCGACCCGGGCTGCGAGTCCCCGGTCACGTCGACGGCAACGAGCTTGCCGTCCGGGCCGTGCTCGGCCAACAGGTGACGGTCGCCGCCGCCCGCACGCTCGCCGCGAGGCTCACCGAGGAGCACGGCCTGCCCATCAGCCGCCCCGTCCCCGGGCTCACCCACCTCTTCCCCGACGTGGCCGCGCTGGCAGCGCTGGATCCCGACCGGCTGCCGATGCCCCGGGCCCGAGCGCGGGCCTTGGTGGCGTTGTGCCAGGCCCTGGCCGACGGTGTCGTGGTGCTGGATCGCGGGGCCGGCCGCGACGAGACCCGGGTGGCCTTGTTGGCGATCCCGGGCATCGGTCCATGGACCGCCGACTACGTCGCGCTTCGCGCCCTGGGCGACCCGGACGTGTTCCTGCCGACGGACGTCGGCGTGCGGGACGCCCTGCGTCACCTGGGGCGCGATCCCAGTGCCGCTGCGGAGATCGCCGCCGCGTGGCGACCCTGGCGGTCCTACGCCCTGGTCCATCTGTGGCGAACGCTCATCGCCGCTCCACCAGCGCCCGGCACGACCTACCCCCGACCTCAAGACTTCGACCACCCCGAGGAGTACTGACATGTGGACCCTGATGGAGAGCCCAGTCGGCGAGCTGCGCATCGTCGAGCGCGACGGAGCGATCACCGCCATCGAGTACGCGCCCTTCCGCGACCACGACGGCCGCCCGCGCGGCTCGCGCTCCGACGACCACCCCGTCCTGGTCGCCGCGGTCGCCCAGCTGAACGCCTACTTCGACCGGGAGCTGAAGGAGTTCGACCTTCCTCTGGCACCCGAGGGGACCGACTTCCAGAAGGCCGTGTGGCAACAGCTGCTGGCGATCGGCTACGGCGACACCGCGTCGTACGGCGAGATCGCGCGGCGGCTGGGCAAGTCCAACGCCGCCTCGCGCGCCGTCGGACTGGCCAACGGCTCGAACCCGATCCCGATCGTCATCCCGTGCCACCGCGTCATCGGTGCGAACGGCACCCTGACGGGCTACGCCGGCGGCATCGAGCGCAAGCAGACCCTGCTCGAGCTCGAGCAGGACGCGCTCTTCTGACCGCCCCGTGCCCGAGCCTGCGAAGGGCACGGATCAGGCGACGCCCCTCGTTGGTCGAGGAGGGCACCCTCGGGTCCTGTCACGAGACCCCGGCGAGTGTGACGCCGACCGGTGACGGGGTCTCGACACCCTCGCTGGCGCTCGCGGGCTCGACCAACGAACGTTCGGTGGTCGAGCCGCCGCGAGGGACGAGCGGAGGGCTTCGTCGGTGGCGCTGTTTTGTGACGGCGCCTTCTCAACCAGCGAGGTCGAGGATCTACTCGGCGGCCGCGCGCCGCAGCGACTCCGACATTCGCTCGGCAGCCGCCAGGACGGCGGGGGCGTGCATGCGACCGGGCTGGCGGGAGAGCCGCTCGAGTGGCCCGGACACCGAGACGGCGGCGATCACCTTGCCGCCGGGGGAGCGGACCGGGGCCGAGACGGAGGCCACGCCCTGCTCGCGCTCGCCGACGGACTGCGCCCAGCCCCGGCGCCTGATCCCGGAGAGGGCGGCGGCCGAGAACGCGGCGTTCTGCAGACCGCGGTGCATGCGGTCCGGGTCCTCCCAGGCCAGCAGCACCTGGGCGGCGGAGCCTGCCCGCATGGTCAGCTGGGATCCCACCGGGATGGTGTCGCGGAGTCCGGAGGGCCGCTCGGCGGCCGCCACGCAGACGCGGTGCTCGCCCTGGCGTCGCCACAGCTGCGCGGACTCGCCGGTGATGTCGCGCAGTCTGGCCAGCACCGGGCCGGCCGTGGCGAGGAGACGGTCTTCTCCGGCAGCGGCGGCGAGCTCGGCGAGGCGGGGACCCAGCACGAAGCGGCCCTGCATGTCCCGGGCCACCAGTCGATGGTGCTCGAGGGCGACCGCGAGCCGGTGGGCCGTCGGTCGGGCGAGGCCCGTGGCGGTGACGAGTCCGGCCAGCGTCGCCGGCCCCGACTCCAAGGCGGTGAGGACGAGTGCGGCCTTGTCCAGCACCCCCACGCCACTGCTGTTGTCCATATGGCAATACTGCCGTCTCAAATCCTGGATGGCAAGTCTATGCTGGATGGAGGCGACACCGGCCCGGTTCGAGGCTGGGCCGGATCGAGGCAGAACCCCGGGAAGCGACCGGGGAGCAGCGTAGTGCGAAGGAGCACGTCCATGGGCAAGACACTGGCCGAGAAGGTCTGGGACGACCACGTCGTCCGCCGGTCCGACGGTGAGCCCGACCTCCTCTACATCGACCTGCACCTGATCCATGAGGTCACCTCGCCGCAGGCGTTCGACGGTCTGCGGCTGGCGGGTCGGCAGGTGCGTCGGCCGGACCTCACCTTGGCCACCGAGGACCACAACGTCCCGACCCTCGACTGGGACAAGCCCATCGCCGATCCGGTCAGCCGTACCCAGGTCGACACCCTGCGCCGCAACGCGGCGGAGTTCGGCATCAGGCTGCATCCACTGGGCGACGTCGAGCAGGGCATCGTCCACGTCGTCGGGCCCCAGCTCGGCCTGACCCAGCCGGGCATGACCATCGTCTGCGGCGACTCCCACACGAGCACCCACGGCGCGTTCGGCGCGCTCGCGTTCGGCATCGGCACCAGCGAGGTCGAGCACGTGCTCGCGACCCAGACCCTGCCCCAGGCGCGCCCCAAGACCATGGCCGTCACCGTGAACGGCACCCTCCCCGAGGGGGTGACGGCCAAGGACCTCGTGCTCGCCCTGATCGCGCACACGGGGACCGGAGGCGGCCAGGGGTACGTCGTGGAGTATCGCGGAACCGCCATCGAGGCGCTCTCGATGGAGGCGCGGATGACCGTGTGCAACATGAGCATCGAATGGGGGGCCAAGGCAGGCCTGATCGCGCCGGACCAGACGACGTTCGACTACCTGCGGGGCCGCAAGGAGGCGCCGTCCGGTGCCGACTGGGCCGCCGCGGTCGCCTACTGGCAGACCCTCGTGACCGACGACGACGCGGTCTTCGACGAGGAGATCGTGTTGGACGCGAGCACGATGACCCCCTTCGTCACCTGGGGGACCAACCCGGGTCAGGGGGTCCCGTTGGGCGCGACCGTGCCGAGCCCGGAGGACTTCGATGACGCGACCGATCGGATCGCGGCGGAGAAGGCGCTGGAGTACATGGACCTCGAGGCCGGCACTCCGTTGCGGGAGATCAAGGTGGACACGGTGTTCATCGGCTCCTGCACCAACGGGCGGATCGAGGACCTCCGGACCGCGGCGGCGATCCTCGACGGTCGCAAGGTCGATCCCCACACGCGTCTGCTCGTCGTGCCGGGCTCGGCGCGGGTGCGACTGCAGGCTCAAGACGAGGGCCTCGACGTGATCTTCAAGGAAGCAGGGGCGGAGTGGCGGGGTGCTGGGTGCTCGATGTGTCTGGGCATGAACCCCGACCAGCTCGCCCCCGGCGAGCGCAGCGCCTCGACGTCCAACCGCAACTTCGAGGGTCGTCAGGGCAAGGGGGGCCGCACGCACCTGGTCTCGGTGCCGGTGGCGGCCGCGACCGCCGTGCGGGGCACGTTGTCCTCGCCGGCCGACCTTGATCCCGTGGCCCTCGCGGCCCCCGGGCCCGTCGCGACCCCAGGAGCCTGAGATGGAAGCGTTCACCCGTCACACCGGCATCGGTGTGCCGCTGCGTCGCAACAACGTCGACACCGACCAGATCATCCCCGCGGTCTATCTCAAGCGGGTCACGCGATCCGGCTTCGAGGACGGTCTCTTCGCCGCGTGGCGCAACGACCCGGCGTTCGTCCTCAACCGCGCGCCGTACGACCAGGGCTCGGTGCTCGTCGCCGGCCCGGACTTCGGCACCGGGTCGTCGCGCGAGCATGCTGTCTGGGCCCTGCAGGACTACGGGTTCCAGGCCGTGATCTCCCCGCGCTTCGGCGACATCTTCCGGGGGAACGCCGGGAAAGCGGGCCTCGTGGCGGCCCAGGTCGACGACAAGGTCGTGCAGCGGTTGTGGGATCTCCTGGAATCCCAGCCAGGGGCCACGGTGACCGTCGATCTGGAGTCGCGCACCGTCAAGGCCGGTGAGGGAGTCGAGGCGATCGAGGACTCCTTCGACATCGACGACTACACCCGTTGGCGGCTGCTCGAGGGTCTCGACGACATCGGCATCACGCTGTCGCACGAGGCCGACATCGCGTCGTACGAGGCTGGCCGACCGGCCTTCAAACCCGCCACTTTGTAGGGGTTTCGGCCCCTCCACGGCAAAAATCCCCACGAAACATCGGCGTGGTGATTGTGGCGGCGTGCTCGTTTACCTAGCGTGCGTTGAAGAAAGTCGAGCACGGGCTCGACCCGAGCGTTCATTGGAAGGGAAGCTAGTGAACAAGTCACAGCTCATCGACGCGCTGGCCGCGCGCTATGAGGGGAACCGCAAGGCGGCGCAGCAAGCGCTGGAGAACGTCCTGGACACCATCACACGTGAGGTGGCCAAGGGCGAGAAGGTGGCCATCACCGGCTTCGGCTCGTTCGAGAAGCGGGTGCGTGAGGCCCGCTGGGTCCGCAACCCCCAGACCGGGGCCCGGATCAAGGCCAAGAAGACCGCGGTCCCCAAGTTCACCCCGGGTGCGGACCTGAAGAACATCATCTCCGGCGCCAAGAAGCTGCCGAAGCTGCCCGCTGTCCCGGCGAAGAAGGCGGCGCCCGCCAAGGCTGCGGCTGCCTCCACCGCCAAGAAGGCGGCTCCGGCCAAGGCTGCGGCCAAGTCGACGGCGGCCAAGTCGACGGCCACCAAGACGGCGACGAAGAAGGCGCCGGCCAAGAAGGCCCCTGCCAAGAAGGCGCCGGCGAAGTCCGCGGCCAAGAAGGCCCCGGCGAAGACCGCCGCCAAGAAGGCCCCGGCCAAGACCGCCGCCAAGAAGGCGCCGGCCAAGAAGGCCCCTGCGAAGAAGGCGCCGGCCAAGACCGCGGCCAAGAAGGCTCCTGCGAAGAAGGCGCCGGCCAAGAAGGCCTGACCACACTGGTCAATCGATGGTGGGTCGCCCCGAGGGGCGGCCCACCATCGTCATGTCGGGGCTGTCGTGCGGGACCGCTTTCGGTCGCCGTCAGTGGAGACGAGCGGGACCTCCCAGGTCGTCGACCGCGGCGAGGGTGTGCGGTCCGACGCCGAGGTCCAGGGCGGCGACGAGGTCACCACGGGCGTCCACGTCGAGCCGCAGCCCCGGCAGCTCACCGCCGATCGCGAGAGCCCCGGCGGACAGGTGGGCGCGCGCGGAGTCGGGGCCGAAGTGCGGGTCGAACTCCTCGTACGGCGCGGCATACAGGGTCGTGCCGTCCCCGGGGGTGTCGGCGACGAACCTCGGTTCCCCCGGGTGCGCGGCCAGCGCCTCGGTCAGCTCCGCGGGGCGCAGGCAGGGAAGGTCCGCGCAGAGGGCCACCGGAGCCAGCTGGGGCCAGCGGCGGAGCGCCTCGGCGGCCGCCTGCACCAGGGTGCGGTTGAGATCGCCGGACACTCCGTCCGGCACGGCCCGGCAGCCGATCTCCGCCAGTCGTGCAGCGAGCCGCGCATCGTCGGTGACGACCAGGACCTCGGCGACGTCCGGACACGTCAAGCAGGCGCTCGCGGTGTCGAGGGCGAACGCCGTGGCCAGGGCGTCGCGGGGCAGTCCGCGCAGGCGCGTCTTGCCGGAGCCGGGAGGCTTGACCGGCAGCAGCACGGCGTACGACGCTCCCACCCGGTCGATCCTGTCAGGAGGCGCCCGGGGTCCTCGAACCGAGTAGCCTGCAGTCGACCCGGCTGCCCGGCCGGTCGAGGGGCGACCTGTGCGCAGGACCGACGAGAGGTGAGGGACGCGGCGTGACGGTTCGCGAGCTGCAGCAGCCCCGGGGCTGGGCGTTCTCCCTGGCCGTGCCGATCGTCAAACCCGCTCTGCTGGCGAGCACCCGCCGTACCTGGGATGGCGGCGAGAACGTCCCGACGACCGGCGGCTGCATCGTGGTCTTCAACCACATCAGCCACCTGGACCCGCTCACCGCAGCCCACTTCCTCTACGACCACGGCCGGCTGCCGCGCTACCTCGCCAAGTCCGGCCTGTTCAAGAACAAGGCACTGGGGCACTTCCTGCGATCGGCCGGCCAGATCCCCGTCGAGCGGCTGAGCCGCAACGCCATCGGTGCCTACGACGCGGCGGTCGCGGCCGTCCGGGCCGGGGAGTGCGTCGTCGTCTACCCGGAAGGCACCCTGACGCGCGACCCGGACCTGTGGCCGATGAGGGGCAAGTCGGGAGCCGCGCGCATCGCCCTCGAGACCGGCTGTCCGGTGATCCCCGTCGGGCAGTGGGGGGCCCACGAGCTGCTGCCGCCGTACACGAAGACCCCGCACCCGATCCCGCGCAAGCACATCCGCATGCTGGCCGGACCTCCGGTCCCGTTGGACGACCTGGTCGCGCAGCCGCGCGGTCCTCAGGTGATCAACGAGGCCACCGACCGGATCATGGCGGCGCTGGTCACCCTCGTCGAGCAGCTCCGGCACGAGACCGCTCCGGCAGAGCGCTTCGATCCGCTCAAGGCGGGTGTCCGCCTCACGGGCAACCCCCGCAAGCAACCGCGAACCGAACCCGAGGAGAAGCCGTGAACGCCGAGCACAAGGTCGCCGTCTTCGGTGCGGGGTCGTGGGGCACCGCCTTCTCGATCGTGCTGGCCGATGCCGGCAACCAGGTCACGATCTGGGGGCGCCGCGAGGAGCTGTGCAGCGCCATCAACGAGGAGCGGGAGAACCCCGACTACCTACCGGGGATCCGGCTGCCCGACGCCATCTCCGCGACGCACGACCCCGAGCGCGCCGCCGCCGGAGCCGACCTCGTGGTGCTCGCCGTACCGTCCCAGACGCTGCGCGCCAACCTGGAGGACTGGGCTTCGGTGCTGCCCGGCGATGCAGTCCTGGTGTCGCTGATGAAGGGGGTCGAGCTGGGCACGCTCAAGCGGATGAGCGAGGTGATCGCCGAGGTCACCGGTGCCGGCCCCGAGCGGATCGCGGTGGTCAGCGGGCCCAACCTGTCCAAGGAGATCGCCCGCCGCGAGCCGGCCGCCTCGGTCGTGGCCTGCGCCGACGAGGACGTCGCCCGGCGGATCCAGGACCGCGTGCACGGGCCGGTGTTCCGCCCGTACACCTCGGTCGACGTCGTCGGCTGCGAGCTCGGCGGCGCCTACAAGAACGTCGTCGCGATCGCCGTGGGCATGGCGGTCGGCCTCGGCTTCGGTGACAACACGACCGCCTCCCTCATCACGCGCGGTCTCGCCGAGACCGCCCGGGTCGCGCGGCACTTCGACGCCAACCCGATCACGCTGATGGGGCTGGCCGGCCTCGGCGACCTGGTCGCGACCTGCTCCTCGCCGCTCTCGCGGAACCGCACCTTCGGGGAGAACCTCGGCAAGGGGATGACCACCGAGCAGATCTACGCCTCCACCCGGCAGGTCGCCGAGGGCGCCAAGTCCTGCTCCTCCCTGCACGAGCTCGCCCGGAGCGAAGGCGTGTACGTGCCGATCGCCGAGGCCGTCGACGCCGTCGTCGCCGGCAAGCTGACCGCGCCGGACACCATGGCGTCCTTCATCTCCCGCGACACCAAGTCCGAGCTCGATTAGGCGTTCGTCGCGCGAGCGGCCCCGGACCTCCGCCGTCCGTGACGTACTTGTCGTTCTTTCCGAGCAGAACCGACAAGTTCGTCACGGACGGCGAGGGTCGGGTGAGCGGCGATCACGGGAGGCGGTCCAGGGCCTGGGCGAGGTCGGACCAGAGGTCCTCGACGTCCTCGATGCCGACGGACAGGCGGACGAGGCCCTCGGGGATGGAGCGGGCCTCGGTGCGCCAGCGGCGGCGACGCTCGAAGGTGGACTCCACTCCGCCGAGGGAGGTCGCGTGCACCCAGAGGTACGTCGAGTGCGTCAAGAGGTCGGCGGCGTCCGCGCCGCCCTCGATCACCGCCGCGACGATCCCGCCGAAGCCCGGATAGCGCACCTCCGCGACGGCCGAGTGCCCGGCCAGTCGACGAGCGAGCTCGGCGGCGTTGGCCTGGGCACGTTCGACCCGCACCTGGAGGGTGCGCAGGCCGCGGAGCGCCAGCCACGCCTCGAGCGTGCCGGGGATCGCGCCGACCAGGTCGCGCCGGCCCTTCAGCACGTCGTACAGATCGTCGTCGCGGGCCACGATCGCGCCCATCACGGCGTCGCTGTGTCCGGCGAGGTACTTGGTCGCCGAGTGCAGCACCAGGTCGGCGCCGAGCTCGAGCGGTCGCTGCAGCAGCGGGGTCGCGAAGGTGTTGTCGACGACGACCACCGCGCCGGCCGCGTGTGCTCCGGCGATCAGCGCCGGCAGGTCGGCGACCTCCAGGGCCGGGTTGGTGGGCGACTCCACCAGCAGCATCGCGGCGTCGTCACACGCGGCGACGACGGCGTCGGTGTCCGAGACGTCCACCAGTGCGGACCGGACCCGCCCCCGCGCCTCCAGGTCGGCCAACTGGGCGACGCTCCCGTGGTAGGCGTGCTTCGGCGCCACCACGAGTGCGTCCTGTCCGACGAGGTCGAACAACGTCGACACCGCGGCGAGCCCCGAGGAGAAGGCCAGGCAGCGGCCCCCCTCCAGGGCTCCGAGGGCCCCCTCGAACCCGGTCCACGTCGGGTTGCCGTAGCGGCCGTACTCGGGATCCCCGCCGGCGACGTAGGTCGACGCCATCGTGATCGGCTGGTTGAGCGGCTGGCCCGGCTCGCGCGGGGGACGCCCGGCGTGAACGACCCGGGTCGCGAGGGACGGCGGGGCGCCCGCGCCGGGGGTGTCTGCGGTCATGGGGCCACCGTAGGCGGCTAGGGTCGGGGGCGATGAACGCGTCCAGCCCGCGCCGCACCGGCGGCCGCATCCGGGTGGCGGTGGTGTTCGGCGGACGCTCCAGCGAGCATGCGATCTCGTGCATCACGGCCGGCAGCGTGCTCGCGGCGATCGACCCCGCGGCGTACGACGTGGTGCCGGTCGGCATCGCTCCCGACGGCCGGTGGGTCCTGGAGTCCGGCGATCCCGAACGGCTTCGGATCGGCACCGGGGGCGAGCTCCCGTCCGTCGACGCCGCCGGTGCGCCGGTGATGCTGGCGCGCGACGTCGACGCGACCGGGCTGGTGGTGCACGAGCCGTCTGAGCCACCGCGTGCGCTGGGCGACGTGGACGTGGTCTTCCCGCTCCTGCACGGGCCATGGGGTGAGGACGGCACCATCCAGGGGATGCTTGAGATGGCGGGCGTGCGGTACGTCGGAGCCGGCGTGCTGGCCAGTGCGGTGAGCATGGACAAGGCCTTCATGAAGGTCGTCCTGCGGGCCGCCGGACTGCCGGTGCTGGACGCGATCACGGTGTCCACCCGGGAGTGGTACCGCGACCCCGACGGAGTGGCGCACCGGGTCGCGGACCTCGGGTTCCCCGTGTTCGTCAAGCCCGCGCGAGGGGGGTCGTCCATCGGCATCTCCAAGGTGCACCACGCGGGCGAGCTCGCCGAGGCGATCGAAGAGGCCCACCGGCACGATCCCAAGGCCCTCGTCGAGGTCGCCGCGGAGGGCGCGCGCGAGATCGAGTGCGGGGTGCTGCAGTCGCTCGAGGGCGCACCGGAGGCCAGCCTCCCCGCCGAGATCCGGATCTCGGGCGAGCACGAGTTCTACGACTTCGAGGCCAAGTACCTGCCCGAGGAGCACACCGAGCTCGACGTGCCCGCCCAGCTCCCCGACGACGTGGCCGCCACGGTGCGCGAGCTCGCCGTCCGGGCCTTCGAAGCCGTGGCCTGCGAGGGCCTGGCCCGCGTCGACTTCTTCGTGTACGCCGACGGGTCGGTCGTGGTGAACGAGATCAACACGATGCCCGGCTTCACTCCGTTGTCGATGTTCCCGCGGATGTGGGCCGCGAGCGGCGTGGACTACCCGGCGCTCGTCGACCGGCTGATCCGCCTGGCGCTGGCACGCGACACCGGCCTCCGTTGACGAGCGCTGCTCACTGGCACTGCTGCACCTGATCGAGGTGCTCCTTGACGGCCGGCGCCAGCCCCGTCATCGCGGCGGCGACACCTTCAGGCCGGTAGTCGTGAGGGATCTGGAGCTCGACGACGGGCTCGTAGCCGACGGCGGTGAGGACCAGGTCGGCCTCCTGGTCGTCGAACGCCTCGTCGGGAACGAACCAGCCGACGTCGTCGGCGATGTCGCAGTGGGAGGTCTCGTCGAAGTCCGCCGGCACGCCGACCCCGCACCGGACCACGATCGCCGGATCGCCCCAGGCGCGGCCCAGGGCGGCTGCGGGGTTGACCTTGCGCCGCTCCTGCCCCGCCAGCGTGTCAGGGAGGTCGTCGAGGAAGGCCTGACACGTGGCCAGGTCCGTTGCCGACACGTCGGGCGAGTCGAGCGTGACCGGCTCGTCGGCGCAGCCGGCCATCGCACCCGCCAGGACGGCGGCCCCGGCCAGCAGCACGCCGGCACGCGTGCGAACGCCCCGGACCCGGCCGGGTCCAGGGCGTCGGCCCGCGGTGTCGGATGCCGCCCTGTCGGGCGCCTCGACACCTGGGGTGTCGGTGGTCAGATGTGCACCACCGGGCAGGTCAGGGTGCGGGTGATGCCGTCGAGGTTCTGGACCTTGGAGACCACCAGCTTGCCGAGCTCGTCGACGTTGCGGGCCTCGGCCCGCACGATCACGTCGTAGGGGCCGGTGACGTCCTCGGCGAGGGTGACGCCCTTGACCTGGGCGATCGCGCGGGCCACGTCGGCGGCCTTGCCGACGTCGGTCTGGATCAGGATGTAGGCCTGGACGACCATCGATCACTCCTCGTGCTGGTGGGGGCCCGCGTGCGGCTTGCCGACCAACCTACAGGTACCCCTCGGTGGTGCGGGAGACGCAAACCGCGCGGGCCCTGGTGAGATGGGGCCATGGCGATTCCACCGGACGCGACGCTGGCAGAGCTGGGGGAGTTCGGCCTGATCGCCGAGCTCGTCGGGCAGTTCCCGCAGGGCGAGCAGGTGCTCGTCGGACCGGGTGACGACGCCGCCGTCCTGCGGGTCCGCACCGGGCACGTGGTGATCTCGACGGACCTGATGGTCGAGGGCCGGCACTTCCGTCGCGACTGGGCCATGGCCGAGGACGTCGGCCATCGAGCCGCGGCGCAGAACCTCTCCGACGTCAATGCGATGGGCGGCACCGGGCACTCCCTGACCATCGGGCTCGGGGCGCCGCCGGACCTGCCGGCCGCGTGGGCGCTGGACTTCGCTCGGGGCTTCGCCGCCGAGTGCGACCTGGTCGGCGCCTCCGTCGTGGGCGGCGACCTCACCCGCGCCCGCGAGATCGTGGTCGCCGTGACCGTCCTCGGGGCCTGCACCAAGGCGCCGGTGCTGCGGTCTGGCGCTGAGCCCGGACAGGTGCTGGCCCTCTGCGGCCGACAGGGCTGGGCCGCGGGCGGGCTGGCGGTGCTGAGTCGGGGGTTCAAGTCGCCACGGGTCCTCGTCGAGGCCTATCGGCGTCCGGTCCCGCCGTACGACCAGGGGCCGGCGGCCGCGGCGGCGGGGGCGACCGCGATGATCGACGTCTCCGACGGGCTGGTCGCGGACGCCCGCCACCTGGCCGACGACTCGCAGGTGGCGATCGACCTCGATGCCTCGGCGTTCGAGGTGGCCGAGCCCCTCCAGGCCGTGGCCGCCGCGACGGGAACCGACCCCCTCGACCTGGTCCTCGGCGGCGGCGACGACCATGCGCTCCTGGCGACCTTCGACCCGGCCGACGTGCCCCCTGGATGGCGGGTGGTCGGCCGGGTGGCCGAGGGCTCTGGGGTGACCGTCGACGGCGAGGAGTACGCCGGCCCGGCCGGCTGGGTGCACTTCTGAAGGCAGCACAAGGCGGGTGACCACCTCGCGATTTCTGGGGGGCGGGCCGGGTCGGCTAGCCTGTACCGGTTGCCCGGACCATCGACTGGTGGGCGACCCGACGAACGTCTCAGCGATCCAGGAGTAGACCCGTGGCTGCCGTGTGCGACATCTGCGCCAAGAAGCCGACCTTCGGCAACAACCGTCCGTGGTCGAAGAAGGCCACCCGGCGCCGGTTCGACCCCAACATCCAGCGGGTGCGGGCGACGGTCAACGGCACCCCGAAGCGCCTCAACGTGTGCACGTCCTGCATCAAGGCGGGCAAGGTCACCCGCTAGAGCGCGAACGACTCGAGCACAGACCCCGGCGACGTCGCCGGGGTCGTTGCTTTTCTGGCGCGAGCGTGTGGGCGCGGATCAGGCCGGGTGCGGTCGCGGGCCGGTGTGACGGGCGGCACATCGGGCGCATTACCCTTCGCCGGGTGGAGACGGTCTCGCGAGGCAGCGGCACCGTCGACCTGGCGGTGGTGCTCCGCTTTGTCGACGTGGCGGTCGACGCGCTGGCCGACGCCCGCGAGGAGATCGACGCTCTCAACGTCTACCCGGTCCCCGACGGCGACACCGGCACCAACATGTACCTGACGATGGTCGCCGCTCGCGACGCCATCCGCGAGGCCACCGCCGGCCCTGATCCGGCCGATCTCGGCACCGCTCTGGCGGCCCTGCGCCGGGGGGCGCTCCTCGGTGGCCGGGGGAACAGCGGGGTGATCCTGAGCCAGTTGCTCGGAGCAGTCAGTCTGACCATCGCCGGTGCGGGGGCAGACGAGCGCAACGCGAGCATCATGGCGCGCGCCCTGCGCGAGGCCAGCGACGCGGGGTACGCCGCCGTGGACGTCCCCATGGAGGGGACGATGCTGACGGTGATCCGCGCCGCAGCCGAGGCGGCCGAGGCGCGGGCGTCCCGGCCGGGCGCTCGCGCCAAGGATGTCTTCACCGCCGCTGCTGCGGCCGCGCGCGAGGCCCTCGCCCACACCCCCGAGCAGCTCGCGGTGCTGCGCGACGCCGGGGTCGTCGACGCGGGCGGCCGGGGGCTCAGCGTGGTGCTCGACGCGGCCGAGACCGCGCTCACCGGTCACCGACCGATCCCGGTGACCGCACCGATCGGCGTCCACAAGATCCCCGTCACGACCGCCGGACCCGAGCACCCCGACCTCCACGAGGACGGCCCGGCCTACGAGGTGATGTACCTCCTCGACGCGGACGACGAGCGGATCCCGGCCCTCAAGCACGCCCTCGCGGACCTGGGCGACTCTCTGGTGGTGGTCGGCGGCTCCGGGCTGTGGAACGTGCACGTGCACGTCGACGACGTCGGCGCGGCGGTGGAGGCCGGCATCGAGGCCGGCCGACCACACCGGATCCGGGTCACCCACTTCGCCGAGCAGGTCGCGGCCGCCGGGAGCAGGGCTCGCGCCCACGCGGCCGCGAGGGCCGACCGGCACGTCGTCGCGGTGGCGGCCGGCCCGGGGCTGGCCAGCCTCTTCGCCGAGGCGGGTGCGACCGTCGTACCGGGAGGTCCGTCGGGGCGCCCCTCGACCGGCATGATCCTCGAGGCGATCCGGGCGTCCGGCGCGCACGAGGTCGTGGTGCTGCCGAACGACGCGCCGACCGTCCGCGCCGCCCAGGCGGCGGCCCAGACGGCCGAGACCGACGACGGGATCAGGGTCGCGGTGATCGAGACCGAGTCGCAGGTCCAGGGACTGGCCGCGATGGCCGTGCACGAGCCGGGCCGGCCCTTCGACCGCGACGTCACCGAGATGACCGCGACCGCGCGTCATGCCCGCCACGGCGCGGTGACCGTCGCGGCCCGTCAGGCCATGACGATGGCAGGCCCGTGCGAGCCCGGTGACGTCCTCGGCGTCGTGGCGGGGGACTTCGCCGTGGTCGGTGACGACCTCGACACCGTCGCCCTCGACGTGCTGGAGCGGCTCCTGGCTGGCGGTGGTGAGCTCGTGACGCTCGTCGCTGGCGAAGGCGGCGCCGACCTGGCCGAGCGTGCGGCGGCCGCGTTCGGTGCCCGGCACGCCCATGTCGACGTCGTGGTGTACGACGGTGGTCAGGAGCGCTACCCGCTTCTGATGTCCGTGGAGTAGCCCGACCTCCCTGCCCGACCTCCCCTGCCCGACCTCGTGGCCCGACCCGTGAGGAGACCCGTGATCACGCTCGACTCACCGCTCGCCACCGTCGTCGGCGACAAGCCCAGGAAGCGCAAGCTGATGGAGGACGGTCTCGGGCTGCGCACGGTCGGGGATCTGCTGCACCACTTCCCGCGGCGCTACGTGAAGGCCGGAGAGCTCACGCAGGTCGCGGACCTCAGGCCCGGAGAGATGCTCACCGTGGTCGGGGAGATCGTCGCGAGTGAGGTGCACACCTACCGCGACCAGCGATCGCGGCGTCCCGCCTACCGCCTCGACACGGTGCTCCAGACCGACGGTCCGCGCCTGCGGATGTCGTTCTTCGCCAAGAGCGAGCACATCGCCAACTGGAACGCCGGCCGGCTCTCGATCGGCCGTCGCGGGGTGTTCGTGGGCCAGGTCAGCACCTTCCGCGGCCAGTGGCAGCTGACGAACCCCAAGATGGTGCTGTTCGGCGTCGCGAACGACGAGATCGGCGAGACCGGCGGAGTCGTCGACTCCTTCGGGGCGCTGTACCCGCTCTATCCCCAGACCAAGGGCGTGGACTCCTGGGACATCCAGCGGGCGGTCAACTTCGCCCGCACCGTGGTCGACGACGTCCCCGAGCTGATCCCGGCGGAGGTCCGCGCCGAGCACGGGCTCGTCGACGCCCGCACTGCCTTCGACCTGATCCACGCGCCGGACGACTTCGCCCAGGTCGAGAAGGCCCGCCGTCGCTTCCGGTTCGAGGAGGCGCTGGTCACCCAGGTCGTCCTGGCCCGACGCCGCCAGTTCCTGCACACCCTGGGCGCCCAGGCCCGCACGGGTGGCGGCGGCCTGCTCGCGGCGTTCGACGACCGCCTGCCGTTCGCGCTCACAGCCGGACAGCAGGAGGTCTGCCGGGTGATCGAGGCCGATCTCGCGCAGCCGCACCCGATGAACCGCCTGCTCCAGGGCGAGGTGGGCTCGGGCAAGACCGTGGTGGCGCTCCGCGCGATGCTGCGCGTGGTCGACTCGGGCGGGCAGGCCGCCCTGCTGGCCCCCACCGAGGTGCTCGCGCAACAGCACGTCCGCTCGATCACCGGCCTGCTGGGCGACCTGGCGGCCGGTGGCATGCTGGGCGGCGCTGCGGACGGGACGACCGTCGCGTTGCTCACGGGGTCGATGCCCCGGGCGGCCCGGGCCGAGGCGATGTCGCGGATGGCGAGCGGCGAGGCCGGCATCACCGTCGGCACCCACGCCCTCCTCGAGGAGAAGGTCGTGTTCGCCGACCTCGGACTGGTCGTCGTCGACGAGCAGCACCGGTTCGGGGTCGAGCAGCGAGCGGCGCTGACCGACAAGGCCGGCTGGCCCCCGCACGTCCTCGTGATGACGGCGACCCCGATCCCGCGCACGGTGGCGATGACCGTCTTCGGCGACCTCGAGGTCTCCACGCTGACCGAACTGCCGGCGGGGCGGTCCCCGATCCAGACCACCGTGGTGCCGCTGGGGGAGCACCCCGGATGGCTCGACCGGGTGTGGCAGCGCGTGCGCGAGGAGGTGGAGGCCGGCCATCAGGCCTACGTCGTGTGCCCTCGCATCACCGGCGACGAGCTCGAGCAGGGCGAGCGCGACTTCCTCGACATCGTCGAGCCGATCGAGGAGGAGCTGGCCGCCGCGACCGGGGCCCACGCACCCCCTGAGCCTCCGACGCTGACGGCGGTGACCGAGCTGGTCGCCGCGCTGGAGGCCGGCCCGCTGGCCGGACTGCGCATGGCCGCCCTCCACGGACGACTGCCACCCGATGAGAAGGACCGCGTGATGCGCGCCTTCGCGGCAGGAGACCTGGACGTGCTGGTGTCCACCACGGTGATCGAGGTCGGCGTCGACGTGGCCAACGCGACCACGATGGTGCTGATGGACGCCGACCGGTTCGGCATCTCCCAGCTCCACCAGCTCCGGGGGCGGGTCGGCCGAGGAGGTCTTCCAGGGCTCTGCCTCCTCGTCAGCCGCGCCGAGGCCGGATCGCCGGCCCGCGAGCGCCTCGACGCCGTGGCCGCGAGCACCGACGGGTTCGAGCTCAGCCGGCTCGACCTGGAGCAGCGTCGGGAGGGGGACGTCCTCGGGAGTTCACAGTCCGGCTTCCGCTCCAGTCTCGCCATGCTCAAGGTGTTGAGGGACGAGAACACGATCGTGGCCGCACGCGGAGTCGCCGCCGGTCTGCTGGAGGGCGACCCCGACCTGGTGGGAGCCCCCGAGCTGGCCCGGGCAGTGGCGGAGATGGAGCGATCGCGGCAGTCTGACTTCATGGAGAAGGCCTGAGCCCGGCGCCATGACGCGGATCATCGGGGGCCGGGCCGGGGGGCGGCGCATCGACGCTCCTCGCGGCACTGCGACGCGCCCGAGCAGCGACCGCGTCCGGGAGGCCCTGTTCTCCGCGATCGAGTCCTGGTGCGGGTCACTGCATGGCCTGCGCTTCCTCGACCTGTACGCCGGCTCAGGTGCGGTCGGCATCGAGGCCTGGTCGCGCGGGGCAGGGGTGGTCACTCTGGTCGAACAGGACCGCCGGACGGCGGCGATGATCGTGGCCAACGCCAAGGCGGTGGGTTTCCCTCGCGCCCAGGTCGTGGTGGCCCCGGTCGCTGCGACGCTGCAACGGCCTCCCGCGGCGCCGTACGACGTGGTCTTCCTCGACCCTCCCTACCCGCAGGCGACGCCCGACGTCGACGCCGTGCTCGCCCAGCTGACCGACGAGTGGGTCGTGCCCGCCGGGCTCGTCGTGCTTGAGCGGTCGAGCCGGAGCGCCGCGCCCACCTGGCCCGAGGGCTTCACCGACGTCCGTGAGCGCAAGTACGGCGAGACGACGCTCTGGTACGGTCACGCCGCCCGCTCGTCCTAGCCGCCGAAGGAGGAGGATCGCGTGCGCCGAGCCGTGTGTCCCGGCTCCTTCGACCCGGTCACGCTGGGTCATCTCGACATCGTCGGACGGGCCGCTGCGCTGTTCGACGAGGTCATCGTCGCCGTCGGGGTGAATCCGTCGAAGAGCCGCCTGTTCAGTGACGAGGAGCGGGTGCAGATGCTCGAGCGCGGCTGCGCCGACCTGGCCAACGTGCGGGTGTCCTCGTTCACGGGCCTTCTCACCGACTTCTGCAGGGAGTGGGACATCCGGGCCATCGTGAAGGGGCTGCGCGTCGGGGGCGACTTCGAGTACGAGGTGCCGATGGCGCAGATGAACGCCTCGCTGGTCGGCGTGGAGACGGTGTTCCTGTCGACCTCGCCGTCGTACTCCTTCGTGTCGTCGAGCCTGGTCAAAGAGGTCGCCGGCTACGGCGGCGACGTCTCCCCGTACGTGCCCGACTTCGTCCACGACGCCCTCCGCAAGCGGCTGACCAGCGGCGATGCGGACGCGAAGGATCTCTCGACGGACGGCTGACGCGGTTCGCCCGGTTTTGCCGGTGTGCGGGATCGCCGGATATCCTTCCGTCTGATCTGTGAGTTCCGCCCGGAAGTGATCTCCCTGAGCAAACTGGACCCGAGAGCGCCGCTCGTGCTCGACACTCGCGAGCTCGGCCGCCGCCCGGGGTCCCAGCGCAAGGTGTCACGGTCGGTGCCGGCGCCCGCAGAGCTAGGCATCGAAGTCCTCGGTGTCCCCGAAGGCTCGCCGGTCGACCTCGACCTGCGGCTGGAGGCGGTCATGGAGGGAGTGCTGGTCACGGGCACGGCGCGAGCCGCGCTCGAGGGCGAGTGCGTGCGGTGCCTGGGGCCGGTCAGCGACGAGATCGCGGTCGACTTCCAGGAGCTGTACGTCTACGACGACCGCGACCACGATCCCGACGAGGAGGACGAGGTCAGCACGCTGCAGGACGACCTGGTCGACCTGGAGCCGCTGCTGAGGGAGGCCGTGGTGCTCGCACTGCCCTTCCAGCCGTTGTGCCGGGACGACTGCCCCGGGTTGTGCGTCGAGTGCGGCGCGCGGCTCGCGGACGAGCCGGACCACCAGCACGCGGCGCCGATCGATCCCCGATGGGCCTCGCTGGCCGGCTTCACCGCCGACGAGCAGGGATCCGCCGACCAGCACAGTTCCACCGAGTAGCACGGCCCACCGGCCAGCACGACCCCCGACCAGAGCCCCCGGCAAGGAGAAGACAGTGGCAGTCCCGAAGCGGAAGATGTCGCGCAGCAACACGCGTCACCGTCGCGCACAGTGGAAGGCCGTGGCGCCGACCCTCGTCACCTGCGCCAACCCGGCGTGTGGCGCCAAGCACCTGCCCCACCGTGCGTGCGGCACGTGCGGCCAGTACGGCGCGCGCTCCGACCGTCGCCAGGTGCTCTGAGCGGGTCTGAGCCGCTGAGCAGGCACGACTCGCTGCGCACGGCGCTCGGGGACCCGGTGCTGGAACCCGAGCTGCTCGAGCGCGCCCTCACCCATCGGTCCTACGCCTACGAGCACGGCGGACTGCCGACCAACGAGCGTCTGGAGTTCCTCGGCGACTCCGTGCTGGGCGTCGTGGTCACCGAGACGCTCTACGTCACCCACCCCGACCTGTCTGAGGGCCGGTTGGCCAAGCTGCGCGCGGCGGTCGTCAACGCGCGCGCGCTGGCCGACGTCGGCCGCCAGATCGGCCTGGGGCAGCACATCCTCCTCGGGCGTGGTGAGGAGGCCACCGGCGGACGGGAGAAGGCCTCCATCCTCTCCGACACCGTCGAGGCGGTGATCGGCGCGGTGCACCTCAGCGGGGGCTTCGCCGCCTCCGACCCGCTGGTCCACCGACTCTTCGACCCGCTCATCGAGCTCGCCTCCGAGCTCGGTGCCGGCCTCGACTGGAAGACCTCGCTGCAGGAGCTCGCCGCCGAGCGCGGCCTCGGCGTCCCCGAGTACGTCATCGCCGACGAAGGCCCCGACCACATGAAGACCTTCACCGCGCAGGTCCGCGTGGCCGACGCGCTCTACGGCAACGGCGTGGGCCGCTCGAAGAAGGAAGCCGAGCAGGCCGCAGCCGAGACGGCGTACGGCGAGCTCTCCCAGCTCGCGCCGACCTCCGACGACTGAGCCCCGCGCGTGCCCGAGCTGCCCGAGGTCGAGGTCGTCCGCGCCGGCCTGGAGCGACACGTCGTGGGCCATGACCTCACCCGAGTGGAGGTGCTGCACCCCCGGCCGGTGCGCCGCGATGTGCGCGGCCCGGCCGGCTTCTCCGCCGCCCTCGAGGGACAGCGGGTCGAGGCCGCGCGGCGGCGGGGCAAGTACCTCTGGCTCCCGCTCGCGAACGGCGATGCCCTCTTGGGGCACCTGGGAATGAGCGGTCAGCTGTTGGTCCAGCCTGCGTCGACGCCTGACGAGCGCCACCTGCGCGTGCGCTTCACCCTCGATGAGGGCGAGCGCGAGCTGCGCTTCGTCGACCAGCGGATGTTCGGCGGGCTCGCGGTCTCGGCGGGCGGCGCCGAGCTCCCGCCCGAGATCGCGCACATCGCGCGCGACGCGCTCGACCCGGCGTTCGACGACGACGACTTCGTCCGCCGGGTCCGGCGCCGCACCTCGGGCATCAAACGGCAGCTCTTGGACCAGACCCTGGTGTCGGGGGTGGGCAACATCTACGCCGACGAGGCGCTCTGGCGGGCGCGGATCCACGGTGAGCGCCGCGGCGACCGGCTGACGGCCGCCCAGGTGCGCGACCTGCTCGACCAGGCGAGGGCCGTGATGCTCGCCGCGCTGGCCGAGGGCGGCACGTCGTTCGACGCGCTCTACGTCAACGTCAACGGCGAGTCCGGCTACTTCGACCGCTCGTTGCACGCCTACGGCCGCGAAGGAGAGCCGTGCTCCCGGTGCGGCGCCCCGGTGCGCCGCGTCGCCTTCATGAACCGGTCGTCGTACTTCTGTCCCGTGTGCCAGCCGGCGCCGCGGGTGCGCCGGGCCCGCCTCGGCTGAATCCGGCTGCCGTGGGGTGGAGGTTGTCGGCCTCTCCCTGAAGTTGTCGGCCCTCGCGCGGGCCGACAACTTCAGGAATCCCCGGTCAGCCGGTGATTCCTCGCCGGGGCAGGGCCGCCGGCCAACGCGCTCGGAGATTGACCAGGGGGCCGCGGAGTGTCACTCTTGAAGACGGCTCCTCCTCTTCTCGGGCCGTCCCCGTTTTCGGAAGGCAACACTTCATGGCCAAGGCGCTGCTCGGCACCTTCCACACCGACCAGCGGGCGACCGCCTCTCTCCTCTCGGAGAACGCGCGGCTGCGCCGGCGTGTGTCCGAGCTCGAGGCGCTGGTCGTCCACTTGCAGGACGAGAACGACCGCCTGGCTGCCGCCGAGGCCGTCGCCCTCCTCGACCTGGAGACCCGGGCGCTCAAGGAGATGCAGCTCGCCTGAGCGAGTGCGTCGCCGCGTCCAGCGCCGTGGGTGCGCGCGCTCACTCACCCGCGTAGCTGCCGAAGCTCCACTGGTTGCCCTCGGCGTCGCGCACCGTGCAGGTGCGCCCGCCGTAGCCCGGGTCCATGGGTGCGACGACCGACGTCGCCCCGGCCGCCAAGGCCCGGGCGTGGACCGCGTCGACCTCCTCGTCGGTGGCGACGACGCAGTAGCACTGGGCGCTGCCCGTGGAGTCGACGAAGCCGTCGGGATTGCCGCCGGGCCGGTCGGCCCGTCTGCTGCCGAACATGATCCCGCCGGTGTCGCGCCAGTTGTACTGCGCGTGGACGACGACGGTGGCGTCCTCCGGGTCTCGGTGGACGCCCGCCGGGGTGAAGCCGACGGTCTCGAGGAACACGAGGGCGCGGTCGACGTCGGCGAACTGCAGGGAGTGGAACAGGGTGCGTTGGCTCATGCCGAGACCGTGTCAGTCCGTGCCCGTGCGCGTCTTGGACTTCTGCGGGGGTCGGCCGCCTCGCCGTGGTCCAGGTGGTACGGCGAGGCGAGCAGCTGCGTGGGGGTGCGGCCCGACAGGGCCCGCCATTCGCGCGTGAGGTGTGACTGGTCGGCGTAGCCTGCGGCGGCCGCCGTCTCCGCCAGCGAATGCCCCGACTCGGCCAGCCGGCGGGCGCGGGTGAAGCGGGACACCCGGGCAGCCTCCTTCGGTGCCAGCCCGAACTCCCCCTCGAACCGGGGAGCGAGGTAGCGGCGCGACCAGCCCACCCGGCGGGCGACCGTCTCCACGGGCATCCGACCTCCGGTGTGCTGGATCAGCCGCCAGGCCTCGCCGACCTCGGCGGGCAGGTCACGGAACGGGTCCTCGTGCCGCCCCAGCGCCCGCAGGAGAGCCGCATCGAGGAGGTCGAAGCGGGCGTCCCACGAGTCCGCCTCCCGGATCGCCTCGAGGGTGTCGGTCGAGCCGGGCAGCACGCTCTCGAGGGGCACCAGGTCACGGCCCAACGCTCCGGCAGGCAGCCCGAGCAGCGCCCGCACTCCCCGCGGGGTGAGGGACAGCTGGATGCCCTGCTGGTAGCCATGCGTGTGGATCAACGCCGGGACCGGGTGCAGCCCCGCTGCCATCGCGGCGAAGGTGCCCCGGCTCCCCGGCTCGTCCAGCCAGCCGACGTCGAGGGGTGCGTCGATGGTCAGCACCACCGTCGCCCAGGGCGAGGGCAGCCCGTGGTGGACCGCCTCCGGGTCGAGGCGGTCGCGATATCCGACGTACGACGGCACGAGGGGCCGCAGCGCGGGGTGCGCCTGCCGCTCGAAGTGGGCCATGCTCCCCACGCTACGCGCGCCCGCGGACACGCCCGCCCGGATCGCGGCCAGGGGAGCGGGCCCGACTAGGCTGGTCGGGCTGCTTCCCCGGCCGGCTGGCGTGCACGCGCACCCACGGTTGCACCAGCACCGAAGAGATCCACCGGCCCTGGCGTGAGGAGCCCCGTTGTACTTGAAGAGCCTGACCCTCAAGGGGTTCAAGTCCTTCGCGTCCTCGACCACCCTGCAGCTCGAGCCGGGGATCACCTGCATCGTCGGGCCCAACGGCTCGGGCAAGTCCAACGTCGTCGACGCGCTCGCCTGGGTGATGGGCGAGCAGGGCGCCAAGTCCCTGCGCGGCGGCAAGATGGAGGACGTCATCTTCGCGGGCACCGCGGGCCGCCCCCCGCTGGGGCGCGCCGAGGTGCTGCTCACCATCGACAACGCCGACGGCGCCCTCCCGATCGAGTACGCCGAGGTGACGATCAGCCGCACGATGTTCCGCAGCGGCGGGTCGGAGTACGCCATCAACGGCACGCCGTGCCGCCTCCTCGACGTGCAGGAGCTGCTGAGCGACTCGGGGATCGGTCGGGAGATGCACGTCATCGTCGGGCAGGGGCAGCTCGACTCGATCCTGCACGCGACGCCCGAAGACCGGCGCGGCTTCATCGAGGAGGCCGCCGGCGTCCTCAAGCACCGCAAGCGCAAGGAGAAGGCGCTCCGCAAGCTCGACGCGACCGAGGGCAACCTCACCAGGCTCGCGGACCTGCTCAACGAGATCCGCCGCCAGCTCAAGCCGCTGGGCCGGCAGGCCGAGGTGGCGCGGCAGGCCGCGACGGTGCAGGCCGATGCCCGTGACGCGAAGGCCCGGCTGATGGCCGACGACCTGGTCGTGGCCCGCACCGCGCTCGAGCAGGAGCTCGCCGACGAGACGATCCTGATCGAGCGGCGCGCCGAGGTCGAGGCCGCGATCGCGGCCTCACGCGAGCAGGAGGCCGCGCTCGAGGCTGCGCTGCGCGAGGACCTGCCCGCCCTGGCCCGCGCCCAGGAGACCTGGTTCGCCCTGTCCGGGCTGCGCGAGCGGCTGCGCGGCACCCAGTCGCTCGCGGCCGAGCGTCGTCGCAACGCGGAGGCCGTGGTCCACGAGCAGGTCGAGAGCGGACGCGACCCCGAGCAGCTCGAGGCCGAGGCGACGGCGGTCCGCGCGCAGGAGCAGTCCCTCGCCGTGGAGGTGTCGGGGCTGCGTGAGGCGTTGGAGACGGCAGTCACCGGCCGCCGTGAGGCCGAGGAGGCCGCAGCCGCCGAGGAGAGTCGGGTGGCCGGTCTGGTCCGCGCGGCTGCCGACCGGCGCGAGGGTCTCGCCCGGCTGCGGGGACAGGTGCACGCCCTGCGGACCCGCGCCGCAGCCGCCGACGACGAGATCGGACGCCTGCGCGGTGCGCGGGAGGAGGCGCTGGCGCGCGCCGAGCGGGCGCAGCGGGAGTTCACCGCCCTCGAGACCCGCGTCGCCGGCCTGGATGCCGGTGAGGAGGGGCTCGACGCCGAGCACGAGGCCGCCTGTGCTGTGCTCGACGACGTCACGGCCCGACTGGAGAAGAGCCGCGACGAGGCGCAGCGGGCCGACCGGGAGCGCTCGGCCCTCGCCGCCCGCAAGGACGCCCTCGAGCTCGGCCTGACCCGGCGCGACGGGGCCGGAGCGCTGCTGGCGGCCACCGACCAGGTGTCCGGGCTGCTTGGGTCGGTGGCGGCGCTGCTGAGCGTGCGCCCCGGCTTCGAGACGGCCGTGGCCGCCGCGCTCGGGTCCGCGGCCGACGCCGTGGCGGTCGACGGCGCCGACGCCGCGCTCGCCGCCATCGGCCACCTCAAGCACCACGACCTGGGCCGGGCCGGCCTGGTGCTCGGCGGGGACGCCGAAGCTCGGGGGACCCGCGAGTGGCCCGGGTTGCCCGCCCACGCGACGTACGCGGTCGACGCGGTCGACGCGCCCGCCGAGATCGAGGGCGCCCTGGCCCGCCTGCTCCACAAGGTCGCCGTGGTCGACGACCTGGACAGCGCGAGGTCCCTCGTCCACGAGCTGCCCGACGTGACGGCCGTGACGCGGGAGGGCGACGTGCTCGGCCGCTACCACGCGGCGGGCGGCTCCTCGTCGCAGCCGAGCCTGCTGGAGATCCAGGCGGCGGTCGACGAGGCGGTCGCCCAGCTCGCCGACGCCGTCGCGCTCAGCGAGCGGCTGGGCTTCGACATCTCGCGCCTGGAGAGCGAGCGGCTCGACGCCCAGCAGCGGGTCGACGTCGCGCTGGCCCGGCTGCACGAGTCCGACGCGACGCTGGCGGCGGTGGCCGAGCAGCTCGGCCAACACGGCTCGCAGTCCCGGTCGGCCCGGTCCGAGGCCGAGCGCGTCGCCACGGCCATCAGCGCCGCCGAGACCGCCCGCGACCAGGACCTCGCCGGTCTGGCCGACCTCGAGCAGCGGCTCGACGCCGCCGAGTCGGCACCCGACGAGGAGCCCGACACCAGCGAGCGCGAGCGGCTCCTCGAAGCCGCCAGGTCGGCCCGGTCCCAGGAGATGGAGGCCAGGCTCGCACTGCGCACCTCGGAGGAGCGCGGTCGAGCCCTGCAGGGGCGTGCCGACTCGCTCCTCGCGGCCGCCCAGGCCGAGCGGGAGAGCCGGGCGCGAGCGGCCGAGCGGCGCGAGCGGCTGATGCGGGAGGGCGTGGCCGCGCAGGCGGTAGGCGTCGCCGTGGCGCACGTCCTGACGCGCCTCGAGGAGTCGATCGCACGGGCGACCGACGAGCGAGCGACCGTGGAGGCGTCCCGCCAGGAGCGCGAGCGGGACCTCATGGAGGCTCGCGCCAGTCTCCGCGACCTGGCGACCGCGCACGACGAGCTGGTGAACTCCGTCCACCGCGACGAGATGGCGCGCACCCAGCAACGGATGCGCATCGACCAGCTCGCCGAGCGGGCTCTGGAGGAGCTTGGCCTCGACCTGGACGCGCTGGTCGCCGACTACGGCCCCGACGTGCCGGTCCCTCCCAGCGCCGTGGCGGAGGGGTCGGACGACGCGCCCCCGCCCGAGCCCACGCCGTACGTGCGGGATGAGCAGAAGAAGCGGCTGCGCACCGCGGAACGGGCGCTGGCCATGCTGGGTCGCGTCAACCCGCTGGCCCTCGAGGAGTTCGCCGCGATGGAGGAGCGGCATCGCTTCCTCACCGAGCAGCTGGAGGACCTGAAGAAGACCCGCCGCGACCTCATGGAGATCGTCCGCGAGGTCGACGCCCGCGTCGAGCAGGTGTTCACCGAGGCCTACGCCGACGTCGCCGTGGCCTTCGAGGCCACCTTCGCGCGGCTGTTCCCAGGGGGCGAGGGCCACCTGGTGCTCACCCATCCCGACGACATGCTCGCGACCGGCGTCGAGGTCGAGGCCCGTCCGCCCGGCAAGAAGGTCAAGCGGCTCTCGCTGCTCTCCGGCGGTGAGCGCTCGCTGGTGGCGGTGGCCTTCCTCGTCGCGTTGTTCAAGGCCCGGCCCTCGCCGTTCTACATCCTCGACGAGGTCGAGGCCGCCCTCGACGACACCAACCTCGGGCGACTCCTCGAGATCTACGAAGAGCTGCGGGAGAGCTCCCAGCTGCTGGTGATCACCCACCAGAAGCGCACGATGGAGGTCGGCGACGCGCTCTACGGCGTCACCATGCGCGGCGACGGCGTGACGACCGTGATCAGCCAACGGCTGCGCGAGGTCTCCTGACGTCGCCTGCCTCATTGCCTGTCTCGTCTCGTCGGCGGGGTCTCGGCGTGGATTCGGGCTGCGCCACGCGGCTGTGTCAGGGTTGAGGGGTGCTGACGATCGTCATCGCCATGACCGTGATCCTGCTGCTGTGCGGCGTCGTGGTCGTCTACGTCGCCTTCCCACACCGCGGTGAGGACCTGCCCGGGGCGCCCTGGCTGGGTCGTGCCATGCGGCGAGGTGCGCGCTCACTGCCGACCGTGGTCCCCGTGGAGGAGGCCGTCCCTGCCTCGGTCTCGTCGGAGGACGAGCCGACCAGTCTCGACGAGGCCCTGACGGAGCAGGCGGACGACCCGACGAGTGCCCGCGCAGGCGACGCCCGCCGCTGACGCGGCCGCTGTCAGGCTGACTCCCGAAAGGTAGACCCGTGGGTGAGTGGCTGTATCTGATCATCGGCGTCGCCGTGGTGGCCGGGGTCATCCTGGTCGGCCTGCTACGACCCGGGCGGCGTCGGTCGGTGCCCGCGCCGACCACGGGCACGGACGTCATCGCCGGCCCGTCCGCCACCACCGAGGTCGAGGCGCCCCCCGAGCCTGCGGGGGAGGTGGCGGTCGAGGGGGCCGGGGACACCGCGCTCCTCGAGCGGCCCGAGGCGCCGGCCTCGCGGCTGGCGCGCCTCCGGCAACGACTCGCTGGTGCCCAGGGAGGCTTCGGACGAGGCCTCCTCGCCCTGCTGTCCCGCGACCGGCTCGACGAGGACACGTGGGAGGCGATCGAGGACACGCTGCTCACCGCCGACGTCGGCGTCGCTCCGACGCAGGAGCTGGTCGAGGCGCTGCGCACGCGGTTGCGGGTCGACGGCAAGGAGGCCGGCGACCCCCGGGCGGTGCTGCGTGAGGAGCTGGTCGCCCTGGTCGGTGCGGACCTCGACCGGCGGCTGCAGGTGTCGGGGGCCGACGGCCACCCGGGGGTTGTCCTCGTCGTCGGCGTCAACGGGACCGGCAAGACCACGACCGTCGGGAAGCTCGCCAGGATCCTCTGCGCCGAGGACCGGACGGTCGTGCTGGGCGCCGCCGACACCTTCCGGGCCGCTGCGGTCGACCAGCTCGCGACCTGGGCGGAGCGGGTCGGGGTCGAGGTCGTGCGCGGCCCCGAGGGCAGCGACCCCGCCAGCGTGGCCTTCGACGCGGTGCGGGAGGGCGAGACGGCCGGCGTCGACACCGTCATCGTGGACACCGCCGGGAGGCTGCAGAACAAGGCCGGCCTGATGGACGAGCTCGGCAAGGTCAAGCGGGTCATCGAGAAGGTCGCGCCGGTCACCGAGGTGCTCCTCGTCCTCGACGCGACGACCGGTCAGAACGGGCTCGTCCAGGCCCGGGTGTTCGCCGAGGTCGTCGACGTGACCGGCATCGTGCTGACCAAGCTCGACGGCTCCGCGAAGGGCGGCATCGTGATCGCGGTGCAGCGCGAGCTCGGCGTACCCGTCAAGCTCGTCGGCCTTGGCGAGGGCCCCGACGACCTGGCACCGTTCGACCCGGGCGCCTTCGTCGACGCGCTCCTCGGCTAACCCCGGGGAATCCCCGCGCCGGAACACCCGGTCGGCCGGGTGTCCCTGACCTTCGGCGTCGCTGCAACACCATCGAAGGGTGAGGAACGACGCCGAACCCCGCCCCGTGGTGCTCACTGTCGGCGAGCGGCGATGATCCGGGCGGCGTCGTCGAGGAGCACCTCGGCGCGATGGTCGAAGGAGTGCTCTCGACGCACGGTCTCGGCCAGGGCGAGCCGTTCCTCCCGTGACGGGAAGGCGGCCTCCGGGTCGGCCAGGAGCGGGGCCATCTCGCGCTCGTCCTGGAAGGTGCGGACGACGTCCCCGAAGGCAGTCTCCAGGCCGGGGATCTCGTCGGTGACCAGCCGCGCCGCACAGGCCGTGACGTCGAAGAGCCGGTTCGCCAGGAAGCCGTCGCGCCGCATGTCGTCCCAGTGGTCGTTGAGGACGACGCCCGCCGAGGCGTAGAGCGCTCCGAGGTCCTCGTTGGCCACCACCTTGGAGGCGATCCGGTCGGGTGGCAAGAAGCGCTCCCAGTCCAGACCATGCACCTCGACGTCCGCGCCTACGGACAGGGCCGCGCGCACGGCCCTGCGGTAGACGTCTCGCGAGTTGCCCACGAACAGCACGGCCGGCCCCGAGTCGGGCAGACCTCGGTCGGGGTTGAACAGGCGCGGATCGGTGCACTGCAGCAGAGGGATCACGGTCACACCGGTGGCAGTCGTGGTCGCCGCAGCCCACGTCGAGCTGGCGGCGTACACCTTGTCGAACGCAGCGAGCTCGCGGCCGTCCACGAGGTCGGGGTGGCTGATCACCCACTCGAGGTTCACGCGTCCCGGATGGGGCGCGACCCGGTCGAGGCCGCGCAGCACGAGCACGACGTCGTCGAGGTCGCGGGTGTCGCGATGCCGGAGGTCCCGGGTGTCGATCGCGACCCGCTGCCCCCGGCGTTCGAGCGCGTCGGCCAGCGACCGCGCGAAGTGGGTGTCGCCCCAGCGCTGGCCGCGCCGCCCCGACGGCGCCGCGATGTCGATGGCCCAACGGAGCCGGGGCGGCGACTCGTGCACTGCGGCCGGGAGTGGTCGCAGCAGCGTCCGCGGCGTCAGCGCGGGTACGTCGAGGGGTTCGTGGACGGTGGCCCCCGAGCGGTCCGCCCAGCGCCGCCCGACCACCTCGAAGCCGGCGTGCAGCCAGGCCCGGGCCGACCCGGCGGGTGGATCGGGTGCGAGGGCCTGCAGCGCCTCGACCGCGTCGGCGGCGGTGTCCAGACGCGCGAGCTGGCCGGCCTTGAGGACCATCGGGGCGCTCGTCACCACGACCGTCGCGCCGAGGTCCTCGCGAGCGGCTCGGAGTCCGAGCTCCACCTCGGGTACTCCGTCGGCGTTGTGCGGGTCGAAGCCACGCAGGCGCAGCAGGGTCTCGGCCCGAGCCGCGAGGACCGGTGAGAGCGGTGCGGGCACGACGGTCCCGTCGAGGTCCTGGGCATCGCGTACGGCGTGCCCCGCGAGCAGGGGTTCCGGATGGGTCCGCCCGGGCCCGAAGACTGCACCAGCACTCGTGACCAGTCCGGCCCGGTCCACGAGCAACGGCTGGGCCAGCGCGACGGCGGGCTGCTCGACGGCGGCGGCCAGGGCCGCGAAGCCGTCCCGAGGAGGGCTGACGCCCGTCCGGGCCAGCACGACGACCTCGCCGCTGGTCGCCGCGATGCCCAGGTTCGTGGCCACAGCGGCACCGAGCGGCGCTGCCGTCGAGAGGAGTCGCGCGTGCGGATAGGTGGCGAGCAGGGAGGCCAGTGGCAGCTCGACGCTCCGCGGGAGCCGAGCCCCCACCACGACGAGCTCGACGCGGTCGGGGTCGGTCCCGCGCGACATGGTCCGAGTCACCCAGCGCACCGCCCGGTCCAGGTCCGGGCCGGTATGCAGCACGATGCTGCGACGGTCGGGCACGCGGGTGCGGTCGCGGGCCCCGGCCCAGTCCACGAGGTGCCGCTCGAGCACGGCCGCCGTCGCGCGCGACCGAGCCGCGGCCTCGGAGACGGAGGTCGCCGAGCCGGAGGCGAGGTCGAGCGTCACCAGGGCGGAGGGCACCAGGTGGAGGTCGGTCCACGTGGACAGTCGCAGCAGCAGATCGAGTCCGTCGCCCTCCTCGAGGGAGACGTCGAATCCGCCCGCACGCTCGAGGACGTCGCGCCTCGCGACCACGCTCGGCAGCGCCACGTGGTCGTGGGCCACCAGGTGGTCCCGACCACCTTCGACCACGCGGAACCACTCGCCGTCGCGCCGCAGCAGGCGGAGCGCGCAGTGGGCAAGGTCCCACCGATGCCGCTCGAGGAGACCGAGCATGACGCGCAGGAAGTCGGGGTCCCAGACGTGCTGGGTGTCCGCGAACGCGACGTACCGACCACGCGCCTCGGACACCCCCCGGTTGCGCGCCGAGGCCAAGCCCGCTCGAGCCGTCGACACCGTGCGGACCCGGGGCTCGAAGGCGGCGACGCCGGTCAGCACCGCCGGGGTGTCGTCGGAGGAGCCGTCGTCGACGACCACCAGCTCCCAGCCTGGGTAGGACTGTGCCTGGACGGCGTCGATCGCCGCGCGCAGACGGGGCGCCTCGTCGTGGACCGCCAGGACGACGGTGACGAGCGGCTCGGCGTCGGATTGTGGTGCGGGGAGTGGACCCGGATCAGCCATCGGGGTCGGGCGGGTGCGGGTGCGGACCGGCGCCGTTCGCACCGGAGCACCCGCGGCCCACGCCCGGGCAGCGGTCATCGCGACCGACCGGTAGCGCCCCCAGGTGACCTCCGGGACGCCGTCGGGCACCGGGACTGCCGTGTCGTCGGCCGCCGCGCGACTCCACCAGGCCAGGGGCCCGCCGAGGTGGTTCGCCGCGGCGGGATGGGAGGCCAGCACGCGGGCGGCGTCGAACATCGGGTGCGGGCTCCGGCGGCGCACGTTCGCGTCGGCGGCGTACCACGACAGCGCGTCCGTCCCGGCGGCGGCCCAGGGCTGCGACGCGTCCAGCCAGACGCCTTCGAACAAGGGGTGGGGAGAGAGGTCGTCGGCCTCGAGGTAGGCCTGGAGGGCGCTCTCGTCATCTGCGTACGTCGTGCCGAGCTGTGCGCCGACCCACTCGCGATCGAGCAGCCCGGCCGCGAGGATCCTCTCCCGCGTCGCCCTGCCCGGCATGTCACGGGACACGGCGATACTCCACCTGGCGGCGCAGCGGGACCAGTGCGGCCGGCGTCGGGCGCAGCTGCTCCGTGGGGCGCGGGGGATAGAACTCGGCGGTCTCGGCCAGGAAGGCGCGCACGCCGTCGAAGGCGGCCGGGAGCGCCTCCTCGCAGTACGTCAGCAACTTGTCGGCACCGAGCCCGTAGGGGTCGAAGCGCAACGTGTCCAGCTTGACATAGGGGAGTCGGCCACGGTCGAGCGCTCGGTCGGCGAGGGCGGCTGCTGGGTTCCAGGGTTCGGCAGCGCGCTCGCGCCACTGCCGCATCGCCTTCGTCCCGGCCGTGGTCGGGACACGCCGGGCGGCCCACCAGCGGACCCGTCGTCGCGCCAGGCGCCGATCGTCGTCGGTCTCCCGGAAGAACGCCCCGGAGCGGAAGCCCGCAGCATGCAGGCCGGCGCTGAGCCCGACCTCGTGCTGCTTGATCACCTGGCGTCGGCTCGACAGCGGGTCGAGCCCGGACCAGAAGCGACCGAAGGCCGCCGAGCCCACGACCCAGGGCCGGAAGGCGACGAAGAAGCTCTGGACGTGCGGAGCGATCCGCTCGGTGCGGGTCAGCCCCCAGAAGTCCACGGGCTGGGCGGACATGGCGGAGAAGACCTCTGAGTAGGCGAGGACGGGGACATAGGTGTCGTTGCAGATGACCACCTCGTCGTACGACGAGAGGTCGCCCGCCCGCCGCAGGCCGACCTGGTAGCTGGTGAAGTCGTAGCCGTAGTTCGCCCTCTCGACCAGCTCGGCCCGATCGGCGAGCCATCGGCGAGAGTCGTCGGTCAGCGCGGCGGTGGTCACGACGAGGACCCGGTCGACGGACGCGGCGAGCGACTCCACCTGCCGGCGTACGTGCGGGCCGACGGCGCCCCGGTAGTCGAAGTGGGCCATCACGGCCAGGCGGCTGGTCATCGACTGCTCATCGGCTCGTTCGAGAGGTGGCGCGTTGTGGGTCGGTTGGTCGGGCGGGTCGCCGGGACAGGCTAGCGAACCCGTGAGGTCCGGTCCGGCTGCCGGGCCACGTCGGTCCCGCGAGGCGGCGGCGGGACCCCGTTCACATGGATGTAACACCCCCGCGGCGTTCTTTTCCTGCCCGAAACCTGTCGCGGTGCACCGCGAAACGTCGCCTCGCGAGGGTTCTGCGCAACGGGGTGGGCTCTGCGACAGCGCCGTCACCGAGCGCCACCCACACGACTTTCCGCTACCTGGAGGTTCTATGGACGGCTACTACGCCTGGATGCTGATGGCTTCCACGCTCGTCCTGATGATGACCACACCTGCACTGGCCCTCTTCTACGGCGGCATGAGCCGCTCGAAGTCCGTCCTCAACATGATGATGATGTCCTTCGGCGCCCTGGCCGTCGTCGCCATCGTCTACGTGCTGTGGGGCTGGTCGATGTCGTTCGCCGGCGACGACGTGGCCACGCTGTTCGCCAACCCGTTCGATGCCTTCGGCCTCGACGGGGTCGGCTGGGACAGCTACATCTTCGTCGGGTTCCAGATGACCTTCGCGGCCATCACGGCGGCCCTGATCAGCGGCGCGATCGCCGACCGGGTGAAGTTCTCGTCCTGGATGGTGTTCGTCCCGATCTGGATCACCCTGTCCTACTTCCCGATCGCCCACATGGTGTGGGGCGGCGGCTTCCTGTCGGGGCTGAACCCCGACGGCTTGGCCGCTCGCCTGTTCGGCACGGTGGACGGCATCGCCGAGGTCATGCCGCAGGACTACGCGGGCGGCACGGTGGTGCACATCAACGCCGGTGTGGCCGGCCTCGTCCTGGCCCTGGTCATCGGCAAGCGCCTCGGCTTCGGCAAGGAGCCCACCAAGCCCCACAACCTGCCCCTGACGATGATCGGTGCCGGTCTGCTGTGGTTCGGCTGGTTCGGCTTCAACGTCGGCTCCATCGTGTTCGTCGCCGGTGACGGCGGCGAGCAGGACATCGCCCAGTTCATGAGCGAGACCGGGGTCACCTGGATCAACACCACGCTGGCCACCTGTGCCGCGATGCTCGCCTGGCTGCTGGTGGAGCGGATCCGGGACGGGAAGGGCACCTCCCTGGGCGCCGCCTCCGGCGTCGTGGCCGGCCTCGTCGCCATCACGCCCTCGTGCGGGGCGGTCGACATCTACGGGGCCCTGATCATCGGGGCCGTCGCGGGCGCCCTGTGCGCCTACGCCGTGGGCCTGAAGTACCGCTTCGGGTATGACGACTCGCTCGACGTCGTGGGCGTGCACCTGGTGGGCGGTCTCGTCGGCACCATCCTCATCGGCCTGGTCTCCTCGGCGGCGGCCCCTGGTGCGATCGACGGCCTGTTCTACGGTGGCGGGGTCAAGCCGCTCGTCGTGCAGACGCTGACCGCGCTGGTAGCCATGCTCTGGTCCGCGGCGGCGACGCTGGTCGTCGCGCTGGCCATCAAGTACACGATCGGCTGGCGGATCACTGAGGACGAGGAGGTCGACGGCGTCGACTTCGCGGAGCACGGCGAGTCCGGCTACGAGCTCGGCGGCGGCACCGGCGGAGCGCGGCTGGCCCCGTCGACCGGCGTCCTCGGCACCAAGAGCGCTCGGGAAGGAGCGAACGCATGAAGCTCGTCACCGCGGTGATCAAGCCGCACAAGTGGGACGACGTCCGAGAGGCCCTCGAGACCTTCGGCGTGACCGGCATGACGGTCAGCGAGGTGAGCGGCTACGGCCGCCAGAAGGGACACACCGAGGTCTACCGGGGCGCGGAGTACGACATCGCGCTGGTGCCCAAGATCCGGATCGAGATCGTCGCCGATGACGCCGATGCGGACGACATCGTGGGCATCGTGGTCAAGACCGCGCAGACCGGCAGGATCGGTGACGGCAAAGTGTGGGTCAGCCCGGTCGACACCGTGGTCCGGGTCCGCACCGGGGATCGCGACGGCGCCGCCATCTAGTTGATCTGCGCGAGCGTGTCGGCGCTGATCGCCGGGATGCGGTGCCAGGTCTCAGGTCCGGCCGGGCCTGGACGGCATCCCGGCGGCGCCGCCACGCTGCCGCGCTTGGTCTTGATCTGCGCGGATGGGTCGGCGCTGATCGCCGGGATGCGGTGCCAGGTCTCAGGTCCGGCCGGGCCTGGACGGCATCCCGGCGGCGCCGCCACGCTGCCGCGCTTGGTCTTGATCTGCGCGGATGGGTCGGCGCTGATCGCCGGGATGCGGTGCCAGGTCTCAGGTCCGGCCGGGCCTGGACGGCATCCCGGCGGCGCCGCCACGCTGCCGCGCTCGGTCTTGATCTGCGCGGACGCGCGGCTGACGGGCGGGCGGCGGGAGCGCTGAACGCACACCTGGCCCGCCCGGCCTTGAGCCGGGCGGGCCAGGTGCTGGTGTGAGGGGCCGACGCAGCCCTCGGGGCCGTCCGGGGCAGTGATGGGACGATGCGTGGCCGGGCAGGACACGAGACAGGTCGGACGGGGTGAGCTGGTGACGGCAGCGGAACGCCGCGAGCGGAGCGCGGCAGCCGACCGCCTCTGCGCGGACGCCTTCCGCGACGCCGGACTGCCGGACTCGGGCGCGAGCCTGGTGGCGGTGGGCGGCTTCGGCCGCAGCGAGCTCGCGCCGTACTCCGACCTCGACGTGGTGCTGGTCACCGATGACGAGGTGCCGCCCCCAGCCGGGGCGGAGCGCCTGTGGTACCCGCTGTGGGACTCCGGCCACCAGCTCGACCACTCGGTGCGGACCGCGACCGGGATGCTGGAGGCGGCGTCCGGCGACCTCAAGGTCTCGCTCGGGTTGCTCGACGCGCGTCACGTGGCAGGCGACCCCGGCCTGACCCTCAGGCTGCGGACCCGGGTGCTGACCCAGTGGCGGCGCACCGCGCGGGAGCGTCTCCCAGAGCTGCGCCGACTGGTGGACGCGCGGCACGAGCTGATGGGCGAGCTGGCCCACGTGTCCGTGCCGGACCTCAAGGAGGCGGAGGGAGGGCTCCGGGACGCCACGGTGTTGAAGGCCCTGGTGGCGACCTGGCTCGTCGACGTGCCGCACACCGACCTCGAGCGCTGCAGGCTGGCGCTGCTGGACGCCCGGGACGTGCTGCACCAGGTCTCCGGCCGCGCGACCGACCGGGTCGGCCCTGACGTGTGGGCTGAGCTGGCGCCGGGGCTCGGGCTGGCGGACGCCGGCGCGGTGCAGCGGCACCTGCGGGAGCTGGGTCGTCGGATCGCGCACCTCTCGCGTCTCACCTGGCGTCGGGCGGACGCCGTGGTCGCCCGTCCGTCGACGCCCGCGGGACGGCGCGGACCCCAGCTCCAGCACGTCGCGCCCGGAGTCGCGTTGGCCGCGGGCGAGGTGGTGCTGGCGGCCGATGCCGTCCCGGCCCATGATCCGCTGCTCCTCCTCAGTGCCGCGGCGGAGGCCGCCGAACGCGACGTCGAGCTCGCTCCGGCGTCGGCCGCGCGGCTGGTGCGGGAGTGCCCGGCCCTGCCCGAGCCGTGGCCGGCCGAGGCACGGCAGCTCTTCGTGCGGCTGCTGGCCTCGGGCGCCGGGCTGCGTGCCGTTTGGGCGACGCTGGAGGAGACCGGGGCGCTGGACCGGATCCTGCCGGAGTGGGAGCGGATCCGACTGCTCCCGCACGCCTCGGTCGTGCATCGGTTCACCGTCGACCGGCACCTGGTCGAGACCTGCATCGAGGCGGCCGGGCTGATCCGGCACGTCTCCCGTCCCGACGTCCTCATGGTGGCGGCCCTGCTCCACGACATCGGCAAGGGTGAGCTGACCGAGCACAGCGTCGCGGGAGAGCCGATCGCCCGGGCGATCGCGGCACGGATCGGCTTCGGGCCCGAAGAGGTCGACCTGGTCGGCACGCTGGTGCGGTGGCACCTGCTGCTCGCCGAGACCGCCACCACGCGCGACCCCGACGACCCCGCCACCGTGCAGCGCGTGCTCGAGCGCGTGGGCAGCCCGGAGGCGCTCTCCTTGCTCCGGGCCCTCACCGAGGCCGATGCCCGTGCGACGGCTCCGAAGGCCTGGTCGTCGTGGCGGGCGAGTCTGATCGACACCCTCGGCCGCCGCGCCGCCGCCAGCCTGGAGGGCGTGGCGCCGGAGCGCGTGCAGCCCGACCGGGGACCGGCACAGCCGTCGCCGATGCCCATCCCGAAAGGCGTGCGGCGTGGGCAACCGTCGCTCGACGTGGTGCCCGAGCAGGACGGGTCCCGAGTCACCGTGATCGCGCCAGACCGGGTCGGCCTGCTGGCAGACCTCGCCGCGGTGTTCGCACTGCAGCGGGCTCCTGTGCGTGCCGCCCGTGCCTGGACGCAAGGCGAATACGGCGTGTCGGTGTGGCAGGTGGGTGAGGAGCATCTCGACCCGGCGGTCCTCCGGCAACGTCTCGACGCGGTCGCCTCCGGTCGGATCGACCCGTCGGCCAGGCTCCGACGGACCGCCCCGGCCGGGCTGGCACCGACCGTCGCCGTGCGCCCCGAGGCGTCCTCACGGGCCACCGTCCTCGAGGTCCGGGCGGCGGACCGTACCGGCGTGCTCTACCTCGTGTGCGCGGCCCTGGCCGAGCAGGACCTCTCGGTGAGCTCGGCCCACATCGACACGCTCGGGCCACAGGCGGTCGACGTGTTCTACATCCAGGAGGCGGGTGCGGGTGCCCTGGGCGAGCTGCGCGCCGCCGCCGCGGCTCACGCCGTCCGCGAGGCCCTCACTCCCGGGTGAGCGCGCCGGCACGGCCCCGGTCAGCGGGGGCGGCGGATGCGGACGGCGCGCGGGCGGCCATCGGGGCCGGCGACGAGTCGCACAGGGCCGGGGTCGTGGTCGTCCGGGCTGGGCGTGACCGGGCCGCGGTGCTCCTCGTGCTTGAGGTCCACCCGGGCTCTCGACTGGCCCGGGTCGAACACGTCGATGAGGTTGCCGAAAGCGTCGCCCAGGCCGCCCAGATGGTCCCGGCCACCTGGCTTGTCGAGGTCCCGCTGCATCTTCACGATGGCGGCGATTGTCAGGCCGACGAGCGCGAGCGCGAGGCCCACGGTCACCAGCATGCCTGCCATGCCACCAGAGTGCCTCCGGGAAGGCCCGTGCTCAACCTCGATCCACCGATCTCTTGCCTACCGAGCGCCCTATCCGGGCGCGCGGCGGCGTTGTCGCACCCCGAGGAGCCTCCGGCCCGCCTTCGGCACTCCGCCTTGCCGGCACACCCGTCTGGTGACGCGCAGCAAACGGCGACCATCGGTGGATCGAGGCTCAAGGGTCGATGACCTACCCTGGGTTCGCTCCTCCTGACCCACCTCCACCCGAAGGACCGCATGTTCGCCACCCTCTCCGACCGCCTCGCCGATGCCTTCAAGAGCCTCCGGGGCAAGGGCCGGCTCTCCGAGGCCGACATCGACGCCACCGCGCGGGAGATCCGGATCGCCCTGCTCGAGGCCGACGTCGCACTCCCGGTGGTCAAGCAGTTCGTCGGCGCCGTGAAGGAGCGGGCGCGTGGCGAAGAGGTCTCGCAGGCCCTGAACCCCGCTCAGCAGGTCATCAAGATCGTGCACGAGGAGCTCGTCTCGATCCTGGGCGGCGAGACTCGCCGGCTGCGCTTCGCCAAGACCGGCCCGACGGTCATCGTGCTGGCGGGTCTCCAGGGCGCCGGCAAGACGACCCTGGCAGCCAAGCTGGCGCTCTGGCTGAGGGAGGAGGGTCGCAGTCCGCTCCTGGTCGCGGCAGACCTCCAGCGCCCCAACGCGGTCAACCAGCTGCAGGTGAACGGCGAGCGCGCCGGCGTGCCCGTCTTCGCGCCGTACCCGGGCAACGGCGTGGGTGACCCCGTCGAGGTCGCCCGGTCGTCGGTCGACGAGGCCAAGCGCAAGCTCCACGACACCGTCATCATCGACACCGCCGGGCGACTGGGCGTCGACGCCGACATGATGGCGCAGGCCGCCTCGATCCGCGACGCCGTGCAGCCCGACGAGATCCTGTTCGTCGTCGACGCCATGATCGGCCAGGACGCCGTGACCACGGCCCAGGCGTTCCTCGACGGCGTGGGCTACGACGGCGTGGTCCTCACCAAGCTCGACGGGGACGCCCGCGGCGGTGCCGCCCTCTCGATCGCCTCGGTGACCGGGCGGCCGATCATGTTCGCGTCGGCCGGCGAGAAGCTCACCGACTTCGACGTCTTCCACCCCGACCGGATGGCGTCGCGGATCCTCGACATGGGCGACGTGCTGACCCTGATCGAGCAGGCCGAGAAGGCCTTCGACCAGGAGCAGGCGCTCAAGGCCGCCGAGAAGCTCACCGGCAAGGGCGGCGAGTTCACCCTCGACGACTTCCTCCAGCAGATGCAGCAGATGCGCAAGCTGGGCTCGATGCAGAAGATCATGGGGATGCTTCCCGGGATGGGCCAGTTCCGCGAGCAGCTCGAGAGCTTCGACGAGCGCGAGATCGACCGCATCGAGGCGATCATCCGGTCGATGACGCCGGCGGAGCGCGAGAACCCCAAGATCATCGATGGCTCGCGTCGCGCCCGGATCGCCCGCGGCTCGGGTCGCCAGGTGTCCGACGTCAACAACCTCGTGGACCGCTTCTTCGAGGCCCGCAAGATGATGATGTCCTTCGCCAAGGGCGGTGGCATTCCGGGCCTCCCCGGCATGCCGGGCATGGCCGCGTCGGGCGGACGCCGCAACAAGGCCAAGGCCAAGCCCGCCAAGGGTCGTCGGGTCTCCGGCAACCCCGCCAAGGCGGCGGCGCAGGCCAAGGCGGCCCAGGAGAAGGCGGCGGCCGCCGGGTCCGGCAACCCGTTCGGGAGTCCCGGCGGCGAGGAGATCGACTACGAGAAGGCCGCCGCCGCGCTCGACCTCCCGAAGGACTTCTCGAAGTTCCTGAAGTAGGGATTCGGTGCCGCTAGCGCTCTGACCTGCGGAGAAACCGTTTCCGAGGGCAACGCGATGAGGGTACAGCGCTAATACTCAAGATATCAAGTACGCTGGAACACGTGACCCCCGCCGACTTGGCTGCCCTGGTGCCCTCCTGGGAGATCCACCTGCGCGCCGAGCGCAAGACCGAGGGCACCATGCGGACCTACCTCGCCGGCGTCCGGCCGTTCCTGGCCTGGTGCGACGAGACCGGAGCCGACCCGCTCGACCGGGCGTCGCTCAAGACCTGGACCGGCGACCTCCTCGCCAGCGGTCGCTCAGCCTCGACCGCCAAGACCCGGATGATGGGCGTGCGGCACTTCACCCGCTGGCTGGCCGAGGAAGGCGAGATCGACGCCGACCCGTTCGCCACCATCCGCGCCCCGAAGGTCGACATGCCCGTGGTGCCGGTCCTCACCGACGACCAGCTCCGCGCCCTGATCGCGGCCTGCCGGGCCCCCGCCGACGAGCGCAACGGCCTGCCGTCCCTCAGGCACCGCCGCGACGAGGCCATCGTCCGTCTCCTGATCGAGACCGGCATGCGCGCCACCGAGTGCCTCAACCTCGAGGTGCCCGACGTCGACCTGACCGCCAAGACCGTCGTCATCCGGCGCGGCAAGGGCGGCCGAGGCCGGACCGTGGCGTTCGGCTCCGAGGCCGCCCGGGCGCTGGACCGCTATCTGCGCGTCAGGCGGCTCCACCGCCTCGCTGAGAGCCCGCGGCTATGGCTGGGGGACCGGGGCCGGTCGCTGGCCTACAACGGCCTGTACTGGGCGCTCGGCCAGCGTGCGGATGCGGCCGGGATCGAGAACTTCCATCCACATCTGCTTCGCCACACCAGCGCCGACCGGTGGCTCGCCAAGGGCGGATCGGAGACCGGTGCGATGGCGATGCACGGCTGGTCCTCCCTGGCGATGCTGCAGCGGTACGGACGCGCCAACCGCGAGCAGCGGGCCATCGAGGAGGCACGCGAGCTGAACCTGGGCGAGCTGTAGCGGATCGTCGGGGGAGGGGATCGTGGGCGAACTGATGGGGCGGGCGCACACGCTGCGCTGCCCCAAGGGGCGTCACCCGCTTGCCTGGCTGGAGGTTCGGGAGGGTCAGGCCGCGGTGGTCGTTCGCGCGATCTCTCCGGGCCGTGACCAACGCACGGTCAGTGAGGTGCGGGTTTCGGCCGACGAGCTGCGAGGGCGTCTCGACGAGGATCAGGAGGCGTTCGCCTCGTTTCGGGTTGTCGCCGCCTGTAGCTGCGACAGCGGGCGCTTCTCTGTCGACCTGGTAGCCGTTCTGGAAGGGCGCACCCAAACGCCGATTCGGGAATGGCAGGACTACCGCGACCTGGGAGTGTCCTTCGACCGTTGACCGCATAGCGCCCGCTAGTATGGGAAGCGATAGCCCCGCCGGCATAGGCGAGATGCGCTCGTGGCAAGAGCGATGCACTTAAGGACGCATCGCAATGGCCGAATTCGAGGCAATCGCGTGGGGCCGAATCGGCGCCCACGAATCCTGGGCCAGGACCAAAGACCGCGCAAGTCGTACCGCACCCGGACGCGCCGCATTCGAGCAGAAGTTCCTCGACGAAGCCGACGGCGACCCCGTCCGGGCCGCCCACCTCCGGAAGGCCTACTTCGCGCGCCTCGCGCTGAGGTCCGCCCAGGCCCGTGCCGCTCGTCGCGCTGACCAGCGGGCCTCCTGATGAGCCGCCGCGTGCTGCAAGTCGAGTTCGTCAACGACTCCTGCACGCTGATCCGCGGCCCGCAGTCGCGCGAGCTGATCATGGAGATCACCCGAAAGGCGCCGGTCTGGGCGGTCCGCGACCGGGCATGGGTGGCTCAGCCGCACACCGCGCGCGACGTCGTGGCGGTGGCCGAGATGCGCGGCTACGACGTCGTGATCGCACCTGCTGACCCGGGAGTGGGGCGATGGTGAGCGCCCCGACGCTGCTCGGGGACGAGCTAGCTCACTTCCAGGCTCGGCTGATCGCTGACGCTTTGAACGAGGCCGAGGCGGCCTACTGGCGGCGCCGTGCGCAGGTTCTGCGGTGGGCTCAACCCCGGCCCGGGGAGTTCCACGGCCGGGCAACCCGCGAAGAGCTGCGGGAGTCCTGGCATCGGCTCGAGGAGCAGGCCCAGGCGTGCGAGCACCGCGCCAGAGTCGCCGCAGCCAAGGGCGGCGAGGTCCGGTGAACACCGAGAGGCCATGGGCCCGGCACTACCACGAGGTCTGGCAGGAGCGTGCCGGCGACCCGCGGATGCCGTTCTGGCTGCGGATCGCGGCGTTGGCCTACGGGAGCCACCTCGACAACGGCCACGCCCGCTACAAGCGCGGAGAGATCGCGATGATCCTCGGCACGCTCGATCCGGACACCGGCCAGCTCAGTCCATACGAGAACGTCGGCCGCGCGATCGACACCGCGGTGGACTACGGCTGGCTCGCTCCTGAGTCGTTCTGGGGCTGCCTGGTGGTGCCCGCGCACGCCATCAAGAAGGGCGAGCACGGCCGGAATCCGGTGTGCCCGATCCACGCCAAGAGGCGTCGCCAGGGGCGCGAAACCCACACTGAGCGACGGCTTCGCGCTCTCCCGGCTACAACCAGTGAGGGATTCGAGCTGCGAAGCGCTCACTCAGTGACGGGTTCGGAGCGTGAACCTCTCTCTTCTCTTCTCACCCCCGGCGCGCCAGCGCCGGCTCTGCGACCAGTAGGGGAGCCCGCCTGATGCCGCGGCGCAACCGACGGGCACAGCGTCCACGCAGGCCGTTCGTGGTGGAGGAGCGCCAGCCGACCACAGACCAGCTCGCCCACAGCCTGGTGCGGCGTGGACTGGCCACCGCGGCCATCCTCGGATACGTCCCTCGAGGCCCGCGGGAAGTTTTCAGCGTCCGACAGCCTGCGAGCAAGCCCGCGGCTGACGAGAGGGAGCGGCTTTTTTTCGGGCTCCCTCCCACGCTGCGAGCAAGCTCGCGGGCTTCTCTCTCCGGTGAAATGGGTCCCGGTGAGCGTGGAGCGTGATGCCCTCGTGGCTGCCTCGCTGGCCCTGCGCTATGTCGCCCAGTTGTCGTGGAGGCAGGGCGCTCAGGGTGCGGCGATCGAGGCGCTGGCGGCGGCCAAGCGGGCGGAGGCCTCGCTGGGGTTGTCCGCCCGGGGCTGCACGCGGTGCGGCGGTCGCGTCGAGGCGACCGGAGGTCGCGGCCGGCCGCGGAGGATGTGCGAGACCTGCCGCCCACCACGCCCCGGCCAATATCGCGCCAATATGCCCGTGACCGCGAGCGTGGAGCCATGAGCAAACCGCAAGTGCTGGTCCCGTTGGAGGACCTGTACGCCGTCCCCAACCGAACCGCTCACGGCGGTGAGTCGCCCGAGCACCTGGAGCGGGCCTACGGCGTCACCGTACTGCGCGATCACCGTGACCGCCCCGCGGTGTCGCTCGAGGATGCCTACCGGATTCGCGATGCCCGCCAGGCCGCTGCCGCGGAACTCACCCTCATCGCCGAGACCGCCGAGGAGCGGGACCGCATCCGCGGACTCATCGCGGACGGCGGCACCGTCGAGATTGCGGTCGCCGACGGCAAGTTCACATCCATCACCCTCACCAAGGAGAACTGAAGATGTCCCGTGTCACCTACGCCAGTGGCCTTCGCGGTAGCGGGGACTACCCCCGCCATTGGGGGTATCCACAGGGCGACAACCAGTCAGAGGAGCGCACCGCCTGGGTGCTCCGCAACGTCGGCCTGGACCGAGAGCTCAAGCGTCGTGGGTATGACCCCGCCGATGCCCGCTCCCGGTCCAGGTCGGCACATCTTGCCCTCACCCGTGTCATGGCGCTGAGCCGATGAACTTCCGCGGCCGAGGTCTCGTCGCTCCGGGTTGGGATTCCCGGGACGCGCGCCGCACCCTCGGCCGCGGAACCGTCAGCTCGGCCCGCGTCAACGTCACCGACCGGGCTGACGCTTCTGCGTCGGTCAGGCCCGGAACCGGAATCGATGGTCGAGGAGCCGCCGCTCCTGTTGCGGCACAGATCCGGCCAGCGCGGACGAGCTGCCCGCCAACCCGCAGTGCTGGCCGACTCATAGGAAAGGCGAGAAGTTGATCGAGTCCACTCGAGGCGATGGGGCACCGGCTCCCCTGTGCAACAGGGGCGGCGACCCCCTCGAGACCACGGTACCGACCCCGGCCGAGCAGCTGAGGCGGCTGCCGGAGCCGGTGCAGGTGGAGTTGTGGAGACTGGTCCGCCTGTTGGCGGGCATGAGCCAGGCGGAGAAGATCGACCTGGTCGGTGTGGTGTTGGGTGAGGCTAAGCCGCTGCTTGCTTGGGAGCGAACGTCACTGGCCGCCCACACACTCTCGATCCTGGTCGAGCTCGTCTGCGCAACCATCGACGAGGCTCAGCCCCTCGTGGAGGGGGCGACCGCGCATGCCTGACCGCATCGTCAGCGTCCGGCTCACCGGCAACAACTCAGACTATGACCGCGCGATCCTCGCTTCGGCGGCGAAGACCCGGGCGTTCGCTCGTGAGGCGCAGGCTGCCGATCGTTCGGTGTTCAGCTTCGGCAACACCGCCGGCGGGTCGACTCGTGAGCTGGACCGGTTCTCCGGCCGTCTCGGGCTGCTGCGGGACACGGCGTTGTCGCTGGGTCCGGCGCTGGTCCCGATCGGCGCGGTCGGCATCCCGGCTGTGACCGGCCTGGCGTCTGCTCTGGGGTTCACGGCCATCGGCGCAGGCACCGCGATCATGGCGTTCCAGGGTGTGGGCGACGCGCTCAAGGCGTTGAACAAGGCGCACCTGGAGCCGACCGAGGCCAACCTCAACGCCGCCGACCTCGCGATGCAGAAGCTCGGCCCGGACGCCCAGAATCTGGCCCGGTACCTCTCGACGCTGACCGACGAGTGGGCCGAGCTGCGCGACGCCGCAGCCTCGGGGATCGCGCCCGGCGTGATCGAGGCGCTGGACCAGTTGCTGACCCGGGGTCCGCAGGCGGTGCGGATCCTGGAGAAGGTCAGCGACGCGGTGGGCGAGATGATCGCCGACGGGGGCGCTTCCCTGGCCTCCGACCGGTGGGACGACTTCTTCGACTTCATCGAGACCGAGGCGCCGGCGGCCCTGACGGCGCTCGGGCACTCGGTGGGGAACCTGACCCACGGGCTGGCCGAGCTGTGGATGGCGTTCGACCCGCTCAACGACGACGTGCTGTCGTGGCTGACCAACGCGTCTCGCCGGTTCGACGAGTGGGCCTCCCACCTGTCGGAGACCGACGGGTTCAAGGAGTTCGTCGCCTACATCGAGGCCAACGGCCCTGAGGTGGGCGAGCTGCTGGCCACCATTGCGATGGCGATCCTGCACATCGCGGAGGCCGCCGCCCCGGTCGGCGCGGTGACCCTCCCGATCCTGGAGCAGTTGGCCGAGATAATCTCGGCGCTGGCTGACTCCGACCTGGGCACTCCGATCCTGGGGGTTCTGGCCCTGTCGCGCGGCATGGCGTTGCTCGGCCGCACGGTGCAGACCGGGCCAGTGCGGTCGGTCCGCACCCTGACCGGCGACTTCAAGACCATGGGCACGACCAGCGTCGTCGCGTGGGGGCGCAGTACCGAGGAGACTCTGAAGTACAACGCCGCCGCCAGCCGGACCCGGGCCACCATGCTCGGTCTGGGGAAGACGGCCGCTGTCGTCGGTGGCCTCGCGTTCGCCACCTCGGACCTCGCGGACAAGACCGGGCTGTCCAACACGGCCTTGTTCGCCTCCGCTGGGCTGATGGCCGGCCCTTGGGGCGCCGCGGCCGGTGGTGCGGCCGGGCTGCTGCTAGACCTGACCCAGGGCAACAAGGACACTGCCGCCGCCGCCGACGAGGTGGCGGGCACTCTCGACCAGCAGACCGGTGCCGTCACCCGAAACACCGAAGCGTGGATGGCGAAGAAGGCGGTCGACGACGGCGTTCTCGATGACGCGGAGTCGCTTGGTCTGAACCTCGCCGACGTCACTCAGGCGATGCTCGGCAACGAGGAAGCGGTGAACCGCGTCACCGACGCCCTGTCTGGGTACGGTGCCGCCGTCCAGTCGGTCGGCACCGGCCGCGGCGCGGCCGTCTCAGGCTGGAACGACGACGCCGCCGCGGCGCAACGTCTGCGTGATGCCATCGCCGCGAACAACGGCGTTCTGGACGCCGCTCAGGGCAAGGTCAAGCAGACCGCTGCGGCCCTCGATGGTGCAGCGGATAGCGCCGACGGCACCGCCTCCGCGGTCGACCGGCTGAACGACGCGCTGGTGGGGCTCAACAACTTCCTGACCGGCCGCCAGCAGATCCGTGACTGGGAGCAGGCATGGCTTGACCTGAGCGATGCGGTCAAGGAGAACGGCCAGAACTGGGACAAGACCACTCGCGGCGGTATCGACAACCTCAACAAGCTCGACGCCACCGTCGATAGGACGGTCGACCGGGTGGACACGCTGCGCGAGAAGGGTCGAGACCTCGCCGCACAGGACTTCGTCAACAAGCAGATCGACCAGTTGAAGGTGTTCCGCGATGCCAACCCGGCAGCCCGCGAAGAGGTCCAACGGCTGATCGACAAGCTCAAGGAAGCCGCGGGCATCGACGTCAAGCCCAAGGTGACCATCGACTCGCAGGCAGCCCTCGACAACCTCGCCAAGGTCAAGCGAGCGCTGGACGACCTCGACGGCAAGACAGCCCACATGTACGTCACGACGTTCCACAACGACGTCCGCGTCGGCGGCGGCAACGCGCCCGGGGGTGGTTACCAGTTCACGGGCCGCACCTACGGCGGCGTCGGCACCACTGGCGCAGGTCTTCTGCCGCCGAAGTACGGAGGCTTCGGTCCGACCCCGCTGAACGTGCCTTCATTCCCGGGGATGCTCGCGCTCGCGGGGTTCGGGCCGATGCTCGCCCAGGGCAAGGACCAGGTTCGGTCCGAGTTGCAGGAGCTGCGGGAGGCGCTCAAGGAGGCGGGCGGTGTCTGGACCAAGGCGATGCAGGAGCAGGCCAAGAAGATCCTGCACATCGCCGCCCGGTACGACAAGCTCTCCGAGCAGCTGAAGAAGAATCAGGACGCACTGGCGGATCTCGAGGCCCAGGAGTCGGCCTACGCCCAGCAGGTCGCGGGACTGTTCAACACGAACCCGTTTGACAAGGGGCTCGCGTTCTTCGACCAGACGACCGCAGGGAACACCTCGAGTTCGTCGCTGTGGCAGCAGACCCTGCAGCAGTTGGCCCAGATGGGTCTCGACGGTCCGCTGTTCGAGCAGTTGGCCGCCTCGGGGAACATGGTGCTGGCCACTCAGCTCATCGCATCGGGCCGCCTGGGGATAGCCCAGCGGGAGCAAGCGTTCGCGGCGATGCTGGCCGCGCAGCAGTCGAGCGGCGCCTATGCGGGCGGTCAGGTCTACGACGCCCGTGAGGCCGCGTTGCAGGCCACGATCGACCGGCAGACGGCGGCGCTCGAGCGGCAGATGGCTGCCTTCGACAGGCAGGTCGACAAGCTCTCGAACAAGGTCGACCGACTTGGCCAGAACGTCGAGGACGGCTCCGAGCGCGGCACCTACAAGGGCATGACCCGGGCCGTGTCCGGCGTCGGACGACGCACGCGCGGAGGCGGTCGGTGAGCGCTACCCCGCACACCTCGACATCCCACTCAGAGAAGGAGTTGACCCGGTGACCACCCACACCCTGACCGGCGACCTCGGCAACATCATCGGCGAGACCCTGAGCCCCGACGGCAAGCGACCGGCGCGAGTCTGGGTGGTCCCGCACGGCGTTGTCGTCGAGGACGGCGAGGTTCGTCTCGGCCCCGTCGAGGTCGCACTCGACAACGACGACGCGTTCTCCGTGGCGGGACTGCCGACCGGCGGCTACGAGGTCCGGTGCCGGTACTTCCACGTCGATGTCGACCGCCGCAGCATGACCACCTGGACGTCGGGCTGGTTCCTCCTCGACGACGACGCCGACCTGGGCGACATCGTGGCCGACGACCTGTCGGTGTACGTCCCCGTCCGCGGCGTCCAGTCCCTGTCAGTCTCCGGCGCGGTCGACCTGGACGCGGGCTCTGACTACGAGCTGACCCTGACCGACGACACCGACGTCACCATCGACGGCTCGCGTGGCGTCGAGGTCGGCCTCTTCGTCCACTTCAACGACCACTCCCTCACGGTCAACGGGGAGACGATCGCAGCCGACGACCCGGCGACCGTGGTCGTCAAGGCGTGGTTCTCGGAGTGGCGGATCTACGTGTCGGCGTCCACGTCCGGCGGCCCGACCGAGCTGACCCAGGTCACCCCGACCGGCGTCACCTTCAACGACCTCTCCGGCACCGAGAACGACTCCTACCTCATCCCCGCCGACACGGGCGTGGTCTACAAGATCGGCGGCACCCCGGTCACACCCGACCTGTACGAGGAGGCCACCGGCACCGTCACCGTGACCGCCGACCCCGCCCCCGGGTACGAGTTCACCCCCGGTGCCGACGAGGAGTGGTCGCACACCTTCTCGGCTGCCACCGCCGTCCTCAAGGACGTCATCCTCGACGACGAGCCCGACTTCTACCTGCCCCTGGACGACGAGTCCGGTACCACCACCCCCGAGTGGGAGACCGGCTCCGGGTCGATCACCAACACCGGTGTGACGTTCGGCCACACCGGTATCTTCCCTGGCGCGATGAAGGCCGCGAAGTTCGAGAACGGTGACTACCTGACCCTGCCCAACACGCTGTTCCTCAGCGCCACCGCGCTCACCATCGAGGCAGTCGTCTACACCACCTCGGCCGGCGACGGAGACCCCTGGATTCTCTCCCAGTCCGAGGTCTTCCACATGCGCCAACTCGGGGACACCGTGCGAGGCGGCGAGCAGTGGCACGCGAGCGCCGTCACCCAAGCCATCATCTACCCCTCCGAGACTGGCGAGGATGCCGTCTACCACGCCGCCGTCACCTGGGACGGCATCGACAGCATCCGCCTCTACGTCAACGGCATCCTCAGGGACACCGAGACCGTCGCAGGCGGCTGGGACCTGCCATCCAGCAGCGGCGAAGCGCTCTCCATCCACCGCGAGCACGGCAGCTCCTCAGCCAACGGCGAGGCCTACATCGGCCACGTCGCCATCTACCGCGACCGCGCCCTCACCGTGGACCGGATGCTCGCCCGCGCCGACGCCCTGGGCCTGACGTGAGCCGTCTCCTCCTCATCACCACACCCAGCGGCGTCACCGTGCCGCCCGTGCTGCCCGACGAGGACGACCTGCGCACCAGCGCCGACCGGCCACTGCCTTACCGGCTGCCCACCGACATCCCCTACAACGTCCGCACCTGGTGCGAGACCCCTGGCCCCTACCAGAACCCGGTCTCCGTCCACCCGTCGGTATGGGACTTCGGCCCCGACGGGTGGAACGACTACCGCTACTGGTTCGTCCACACCCCCTGGGACGGCAACGCCCTCGAGAACCCCGTCCTCCTGGTCTCCAACAACCCCTGGGCCTACCGGATGGCACCCGGAGCACCCGCACCCCTCGACGGCCCCGCAGGCGGCGGGTCGAGCGAGTTCTGGCACCTGTCCGACCCCGACCTTTGGTACGACGCCGACGAGGACACCCTGCACGTCTTCTACCGCGAGTCGATGACCGCCAACGGCGAGAACCCCAACTGGGAGAAGATCTGGGTCGTCTCCACCCAAGACGGCCACACCTTCACCGAACCCGTCGAGATCATCGAGATCACCGGCGCCGGCAACGACCGGCAGGTGCTCGCGCCCGGCGTCTTCAAGCACCCCGAGACCGGAGTCTGGTGGCTCTACGCCGCCTACAGTGGGCGTCGCTGGTCCGCCCCCGAGGCCGCAGGCACATGGACCGAACAATCCACCTACACCGTCACCGGGGGCTACGCATGGCACTGGGACGTCATCTACGACGAAGGCCAATGGCGCGGCATCGACGGCAGCACCGTCTACGTCTCCGAGGACGGAGTGACCTGGCGCAAAGGCGCCGAGATCCTCCCCTCCCGCCCCGGCGAGTGGGACAAGGAGACCTACCGCTCCTCGATGTTCCCCCACCAGGACGGCGAGAGCTACCACGTCTGGTACAGCAGCGACACCACCTACTACGGCTGGCACACCGCCTACACCATCGTCCCCAAGGACCACTGGCGCGACGCCTGACCCAACAACCTCACGCCCCGCTCTTGGCCCACCCCACCGAGAGCCTTGTCAGCCCAAGGTCAGCGCGAGCGTGTTGGCCTCAGTCTCCTTGAACGAGACCTCGCCACGGTGACCGACCTCCACCGAGTAGATGCCCCCGCCCTTCGGCACGTCGGGGACCGAGAAGTCGAACACACACGTCCCGCGGCTGGGGAACCCAGCTCCGAGTGCGCCGATAGCCACTTTCGTCTCATTGCCGTCGCGGATGACAACCTGAGTTCCCTCGTCAATGTCGTCGTAGCCGCCATCGCCCGAGCATGAGCCCTGGTACCGGAAGAAGCCATCGCGGTCGGTGAGCGCGAACGTGCCGCTGACGGTGAAGGTGGTCGAGATGGACTCCGTGACTGACGACACTGGCGAACTCCCCGCGTCGCTGGCCGTCTCGCCCTCGCTCGCGCCGCCGCCACAGCCCGCGAGCGCGAGTAGGAGCAGCACGATCCCCGTGGTTCTCATCTCGACTGTCTCATTGGCAATTTCACAGGCCGACCTTGTTCACCGCGTAGACGGCCTGCTTCATCGTGAACTGGCTGCCGTACTCCGACGTCATCTGGTCGATCAGGCCCTGGCGGGAGAAGGCCATCGTGTCCAGATAGGACTTGGCCGCCTCGACGGCCTCGGCGTTCCAGTCGACCTTGATGTGGTTGACCGCGAACTCGGCGTCCTTGGGCTTGAACTGCGACCCGTACTCGGAGGTCATCTGATCGAGGAGGCCCGCCCGGCTGAACGGCATGATGTCGACATAGTCCTGGGCCGCCTGGATGGCGTTCTCCTGGGCCACCGTGTACTCGGGCTCGGGCTTCGCCTTCGGCTTGGCGCTCTTGGTCTTGGTCTTGGTGTCTCCCGAGGCGTTCTCCTCGGCAGCGGTTGCGTTGCCTGTCTGGCTGTCAGTGGCGGACGTCTCGATGGTGCAGCCAGTCAGCAGCAGGAGCGTGACAGCCGCGACTCCGAGCAGAGTCCGTGTGATCCCCGTGATGTTCATGGGCGGGAGGCTAAGCCCCGTCAGTCAGCCTCCGGGGCGTTTCACACCAATTGCCAGCGAGTGGGTCTTCACTCTGTTCGGCGCCGCGCCGGCACCCGACCGCCGCGAATCGCGTTCGGGCAGGCCATCTCCGACGCGGCGGATCGGGCCGAGCGTTCGGCCAGTGCGGCACTCGCCGCCCAGCAGGCGACCAACGCAGCCATCCAGGGGCTGCGTCAGGACTTGAAGGGGCCGACGGCCGGAGCCATCGGTCGACAGGTCTACGACGGCGCCTACAAGGGCATCAACGACGCCACCAAGGGCGTAGGGCGAGCGCGGGCTAGGGGTGACCGGTGACGATCGCCCCCTAGCCGAGCAGATCAACAAAGTGACGGCAGGAGTGGGGGGTCGAAGTAGTTCTGTCGGCGCGAGATGATTGGTTCTCAGCATGAAGAAGCCACCCAAGCGCAGCGCCACTCGGGAACTTGTCGAGGCAGGGGTCGAAGGCGCCGCCGGAATGGTCCCGGTCGTCGGCAGTCCCATCGCCGTGGCCTTCGCGGTGGCGATGGGCTGGACCTTCAACAAGCGGATGACCATTTGGCTCGACGACCTCGCGGTCGCCGTGGACGAGTTGCAACAGCAGGCTGAAGCTCCTCTGACCTTCGAAGACCTAGCAACAGATGAGGGGTTCGTCGACGCGGTCGTCAACGCAACCCGAGCCGCTCAGGCAACCCACCAGCAGGAGAAACTCGACGCGCTTCGAAACGGCGTCCTGAACTCGATCGGCACAAGCGATTCCGCCTTGGACGAGCAGGCCCGCTTCTTCCGACTCGTCGAGGAGTTCAGCACCGCGCACCTCACCCTGCTGACCTTCTTGAACGACCCCGGCGGCTGGTTCGACCAGCGAGGGATAGAGAAGCCGAACATTCACGCGGGAGCACGCGCGACCCTCCTCGAGGCAGCCATCCCTGAGTTCGCCGGACGCCGAGACTGGTACGACCTGCTAGCGGGAGATCTCTCCAGCGCCCGCCTGATCGACGCCAACCTGCATGCGACTATGACTGGACCGGGTGCCTGGTCCAGTTGCCTGCGACCACTCGGAGTCAGATTCCTGGAGTTCGTGACCGACCCACGTTGAGCCAGCAAGGTGCGCATCGCCTGAGGGCTGCCCGCGGGCCTCAAACATCCGACCGAAATACGCGCGGCGCAGCTTCGGGGTGGCCGCAAGGGCGCTAGCGTGCGTTCACTCTCCCCCCGCACCGCGGAAGGCGCATCTATGCCTCGTCGAACCGTGACTGTGAAGCATCTCTACGTTCACGAACTTCGCAAACCAAAGAGCCGTAAGGACGTCGCGAACTTCGATGGTTTCGGAGCCGACCTCTTGGTGATCTTGCGAGGTTTCATCAATGGATTGGACGAGGGTGCGCTGATCGACGCTCAACGCGAGCGGTACCTGAGCACGATCAACCTCCATCCGGATGGGCGGACCCTGTTGGTCGAGATGGAGGTTGGCTACTACGGCAGCCGTGGGCGCGTGAAGAACGTCAAGACGCACGTCGTCGAACATGAGCATGATGCCGGCAGCGCGGCTACAACAGACGTGCGGTTCCTAGCCGTTGCGCCGCCGGGCTCCCAGGCCATGCTTGTGTTCGTGGAGAGCCATGGTCGGTCGGTGGCCGCTACGCATGTGCTCCCCCTCTTCCACGCTGCATGGAGGAACAAGTGGGAGGGGGACGACCTCGTTCTCAAGATCGACACGCTCGTCGAGACGGATGCATGGCTCCAGCGAGCGGAACTCGAGGAGGTTAGCGGTGTTGTGACGGGTTACGACTGGGGGCATGACCGCGCCGACGCGGGCACGCCGAAGACTCTCGGACGTCTCCACACAACGCTGGAGCCGGACGGCGCCCACCAGTACCTGCCGAGGTTCATCTGGACGGGGTTGCGGGACCGGAACCTTGACGCGGCTCGAGTGCTTGGCCTACCCGATGGTGCGGAAGTGGAAGAGTTGAAGGTGAAGGTCGCCGCAGATGGCAAGACCAAGACTTTCGCATTGGACCGTGAGCGGCAGCCAGCACTGTCATACCTCCTGAGCCAACAGGGGATGCCGGACGACTACGCGTTCAAGAGGTTCAGCTTTGACCTGGCCAAGGACCTCCTTCCGGCTGTCGGTGGAGAGTGGAAGACTGCCTTTGAGTCCGGAGCGTGGTCGGAGGAGCAGCTACAGGTGACCTTGGAGCGTCCCAATGAGTAGCAAGTTCAGCCTGATGCCCCTCGTTGTGGATCAGTACGCGACGCTTGTCGACTACCGCACCGGGAAAAAGCGTCTTGAGGACTACGCCGTCCTGGTCCTGCTCCCGGTGCTCATGGGTGTGGTCTCATGGGTCCTTGATTGGCGCCTACAGAGCGTGGGTGACATGGTTCAAGGTCTAGCCATCATCACCTCCCTACTCTTCGCGCTTGCCATCTTCATTTTCCAGTTGCGTCTGTCGCTGAGGGCAGAGTCGAACTCCACGACCACGCGGCTTGTCGATGAGATGTTCGATAACGCGTGCTACGCGATCCTGGTCGGTCTGGTTCTCACAGCCTTCGTGGTTGTCAGCGGGGTGACTCGCGAGTCCCTTCCGGACGGGACGACGCAGCCCGTTGGACCCTTCGTGACCTCTTGCATTGTGGCTATCAGCCTGCACTTTCTGGGAGTCCTGGCAATGTCGCTCAAGAGACTCAAGGCTGCGTATGCCAAGGTCACGTAAGGGCTCTTGGCGATAGACGCAGAAACCCGCCCCGGCCTTACGCGACCGGGGCGGGTTTCTTGTCGTGGTCTAGTCAGGTGTACTGCGCCACGAGTCGCGTGTTCATCCGGTGCAGGTGTGCCATCGTCAGAGCGTCGGTGCCGATCCCGACCGTGGCTGCGACTTCGGAGAGGGTCAGCGTTACCCCGTGCACCTCGGTTGATCCTGTCGATGAGCATCTGCACCACGGCCACCGCCTCTGGGGCGGCGGGTGACAGCTCGGCCTCGACCTGCGCGGCGAGCGAGTACACCTTCACTCCGAGAAGGCCGCAGAGGGCGATGAGGGACCCCGCGCTGACGGTTCCACGACTGAGCCGCTGCGAGAGGGACCTGGGGCTGAGCCCGGCAGTGTCGGCGGCGACGTGGAGCGGGATCCCCTCGTCCTGCAAGCGGACCCGAACCCTGCGGCAGATCTCGCGGGCTATGTGGTCAGCCTGCTCGTGGGAGGCAGCAGTGGCGGCTGTCATCGTCCGGCCTCGATCCGCTCCAGGCGCTCGGCCGCGGCGTACAGGGCGGCCTTGATCTGGTCGGCTACCTCTCGTGCGGCGGTGGCGGACATGTCGTCGTAGTTGTCCTCAACGTAGAAGCTGATGACAGGACTGCCGGTCAAGTCTTCCCGCTCGGCCTCTGCCGTGACAGCGGTGGCTTCCTGCACGATCTCGACCTCGATCGACCCAGCCGAGAAGACGGCCCCGTGCTCGCGCCCCACGGCGTACCCGTCGGACGGCTTGGTGACGGTGTAGCGGTGACCCTGGCCCGTGTCGCACCACTCCGGGCAGGGTGCCTTGGCATTGGAGGCGAGGTCGTTGATGGTGGTCGTCATGGGCGGTTCTGCCTTTCACTGGAGGGTATTCGGGCCTATACCGTTGCCCTCCGTGACGCTTCCTATGCGTGACCGCACAGCGCTTGGCTGGTCCCTACTCTCGAAGTTCCTGAAGTGACCCCTCCGCAGGCGAGCCGGATCCTGGTCGTCGATGCCGCCAACGTCGTGGGCAGCCGCCCCGACGGGTGGTGGAAGGATCGCGCTGGTGCCGCGCGGCGACTGCACGAGAGGCTCGCGGTGGCCGACGTGTCGTACGACGAGGTGGTCGTGGTACTCGAGGGCGCGGCGAAGCAGGGCGTGCCTCGCGGCCGCGACGGTCACGTCCACGTCACGCACGCGAAGGGCAGCGGCGACGACGCGATCGTCTCGGCCGTCGCGGAGGCGCGCGCGACGGGTGCGGTCGTCACTGTCGTCACCGCCGACCGGCTGCTCCAGGCGCGGGTGCAGGGCCTCGGTGCGCAGGTGGTGGGACCGGGTTGGCTGCTGACCGAGCTGGACGAGCAGGGCTGATCCGAAAGCCCCGAATGCGCGTCGGTCAGCGGGTGAGCAGCTCCTGTGCGCGATCCTCGCGCTCCTGACGGTGCACGGAGCGCACGGCGTTGAACGTCCAGAGCTTGTTGAGCACGAACGACAGCGGCGTCACCAAGCCGATCACGATCAGCTGGGCCCAGTAGAGGCGGGTCCGGAAGCCCGTGGAGTCGTCGAACACCGCGGTCGACAGTGCGAGCGGCGACTCGGGGTGCATGAGCAAGGTGAGCACCAGGAGTCCCACGGCCTGCCCCAGGAGACCGACGGCGAGGAACGGCCAGTACTCCTTCCACCAACCTGCGTGCTCCGAGGACTGGAAGGTCCACGAGCGGTTGAGCTGGAAGTTCCACAGGTTGGCGACGAGGAAGGCGACCGTCGAGTAGACGTGGTACCACCGCACGTTGAAGTCGCTGAACGGCAGACCCGCCAGCGCCTGCTCGTGCGGCGGGCCGAGCTTGTTGACCACGATCAGCACGAGCATGTTCACCAGGACGCCCGAGAGGCCCACGGCCGCGAAGCGGGCGAGCAGGATCCAGTTGCGGCGATGCCGCACCAGCAACGTCTCCCGCAGGCTCACGTCGTCGAGGTTAGCCGGGACCTGCCCGGTGCACCGCGATAACGTCGCGACATGTCAGCCGCGCTGCGCTTCCGAGGTCCGGTCCTGCCCGACGGCGAGCCGCGCGACCTGTACGTCGTCGGCGACCGCATCACGCTCGAGCCTCAGGCCGGCGCGGAGACGGTGGCCGAGGGCTGGATCGTTCCCGGGCTGGTCGACGCGCACTGCCACATCGGGCTCGACGACCACGGAGCCGTCGGCGAGGAGGAGTCCGAGGCGCAGGCGGTCGAGGACCGCGACGGAGGGGCGCTGCTGATCCGGGACGCCGGCTCGGCCGCCGACACCCGCTGGATCCACGACCGCGCCGACCTGCCCCGGCTCATCCGGTGCGGGCGGCATCTCGCGCGCACCAAGCGCTACATCCGCAACTACGCCGACGAGATCGAGCCCGGCGACCTCGCGGCGGCGGCCGCTCGAGAGGCCCGCGGGGGAGATGGCTGGATCAAGCTGGTCGGCGACTGGATCTCCCGGGAGGAGGGCGACCTGGCGCCGTCCTTCCCCGCCGACGCGTTCGCGGCGGCGATCGGGGCCGCCCACGCCGAGGGGGCCCGCGTCACGGCGCACTGCTTCGGCAGCGCGGTGCTGCCCGGTCTGATCGAGGCCGGCATCGACTGCATCGAGCACGGCACCGGCCTGGACGAGTCCCTCATCGACGAGATGGTCGCGCGCGGCACCGCCCTCGTCCCGACCGTCATGCAGCTCGACAAGTTCCCGGAGTACATCGAGGCGGGCGCCGCCCGGTTCCCGGCGTACGCCGAGACGATGACCGACCTGCACGCCCGGCGGCGGGCGACGATCATGGCCGCCTACGAGGCGGGCGTGCCTCTGTACGCCGGGTCCGACGGCGGCGGCGTCAGCCGCCACGGGAACCTCGCCGGCGAGATCCAGGCGATGGCCGACCTGGGCATTCCGGCCCACGAGGCGCTCGGAGCCGCCTCGTGGCGGGCCCGGGCGTGGCTGGGCTGGAACCCGCTCCTCGACGAGGGTGCCCCGGCCGACTTCGTGGTCTACGACACTGATCCTCGCGCCGACCTGTCCGTGCTGCGCCGCCCGCGCTGCATCGTGCTCAGGGGCGCGGTGGTGCGCTAGCCGCGGCTGCGGTGCTGGCGCACGCCCGTGATGCCGAGCACGGCGGCGCCCGCGAAGCCGAGGATGATCGGGGTGAACACCGCGGCCAGGATCTTGGCCACGAAGCTGAAGCCGCCGAACACCTGGCCGATCCGCACCGGCCCGGGCGTGCCGTGGCAGGTGACGATCACGTGGCCGTTCCCGGTCGGGAAGGTGCCGACGCCCACCCACTCGTCGTCGTTGATCGACACGCTCACCGAGACCGACTCGTCCAGGGGCAAGGCGGAGCCCGACGTGTCCGCCACACTGCAGTCCGGCTCCGCGCCGGGACGCGACCAGAGCATCCGCTCCTCGCCGGGCGGGAGGTCGACCTGCGCCTGGCCGGGCGAGTCGAACTGCGTGCCGTCCTTGAAGACCGACACTCCCTCCACCACCGCGAGGATGATGAACGCGATCATCGAGACCACCGCCAAGACGATCAGGCCCACGCCGACGAGCCACCAGGCGCGAGACGGCGGCGGTGGGGCCGGCTGAGGTCGGGGCCGGGGGCGGCGGCGTTTCCGGGGCGTCCCTGCTGCGGGCGCGGCCGGGCCGCCCGCAGCGGCCGGCGGCCCGTCGCCGTACGGCCAGCCGGGAGGGGGTTGCGCGGAGGGCTGACCCTCCGGGACTTCCTCGGACATCGCGCCGACCGTAGCGCCCCGACCGGGGGATTAGGGAGAGATCCGGGCCTCTGGCAGAATGGCGCGCTGAGTCTGTGCCGGTCGGACCCTCTCATCCCGCCGGGCACGACGCCCCGAGGCTGCCGGACTGGACCCCACCCGGTCGCGGAGCCCTCACCGACCACCACTTCCTGAGGAGACACCACACACGTGGCCGTCAAGATCCGTTTGAAGCGCCTGGGCAAGATCCGGGTGCCGCAGTACCGCATCGTCGTCGTCGACTCCCGCAAGAAGCGCGACGGCCGGGTGATCGAGGAGATCGGCAAGTACCACCCCAAGGAGGACCCGTCGTACATCGACGTCGTCACCGACCGGGCGCAGTACTGGCTCGGCGTCGGCGCGCAGCCGACCGAGGCCGTCGAGAAGCTGCTCAAGATCACCGGTGACTGGCAGAAGTTCAAGGGCCTGCCCGGCGCCGAGGGGACCCTGAAGGTCAAGGAGCCCAAGCGCGACAAGCTCGAGATCTTCAACGAGGCCCTCAAGGACGCCGCCAGCGAGCCCAGGGGCGAGGCGGTCACCCGCCGGGCCAAGAAGGCTGCTGCCCCCCCTGAGGAGGCGCCTGCCACCGACGCCGCACCGGCGGACGTGGCTCCGGCGCCCGTGCCCGCCGACGAGACGCCTGAGGTTGCGGCCGAGGCCGCCGAGCAGGCTGCCGACGAGGCCGCTGACCAGGCGGCCGACCAGACGGGCGCCTGAGCACGATGCTCGCCGAGGCGCTCGAGCACCTGGTGCGCGGCATCGTCGACCACCCCGACGACGTGTCGGTCCGCGACAAGACGCTGCGGCGCGGGTCGCTGCTCGAGGTGCGGGTCAACCCCGACGACCTCGGCAAGGTGATCGGCCGCAACGGTCGGACGGCCACGGCCTTCCGCACCGTGATCGGTGCGCTCGCCGGCCGCGGCGGGGCGCGCATCGACTTCGTGGACGTCGACGGCGGTCGCTGACGACCGTCCGTCCAAGGACCGCCCGACCATGACCGACGCAACCGAGCTGGACGTCGTGGTCGGGCGGATCGGCCGTCCCCACGGTCTGCGGGGCGAGGTCACGGTCGAGGTCCGCTCCGACGAGCCCGAACGCCGGTTCGCACCAGGCAGCCTCCTGGTCACCCAACCACCGGCCGGGTCGGCCTTCCGACCGACCGCGCTGGAGGTGATCGGCACGCGGTGGCACCAGACCACTCTGCTCGTCCGGTTCGCCCAGCTCCCCGACCGGACCGCCGCCGAGGCGGCCCGGGGCACGCTGCTGCTCGCCCGGGTGCCCGCCGACGAGTCTCCCGAGGACCCCGAGGAGTACTACGACCACCAGCTCGTGGGACTGACCGTCGTTGACCTGGCCGGGGCCGTCATCGGCGAGGTGACGGGGCTCGTGCACGGCGCCCAGGACCTGCTCCAGGTCCGGAGCACCGACGGCCGGGCCACGCTGGTCCCGTTCGTCGAGGCCCTGGTCCCGGAGGTCGACCTGGCCGCGGGGCGCGTCGTCGTCGCCGACCGTCCGGGGCTGGTCGCACCGTTCGCGGACGAGAGCTGACGTCGCCGTGCGCATCGACCTGATCTCGATCTTCCCGGGCTACTTCGACTCGCTCGGCCTGTCGCTGCCGGGCAAGGCCCGGGCAAGCGGACTCCTCGAGGTACGCGTGCACGACCTCAGGGACTGGACGCACGACCGGCACCGCACCGTCGACGACACGCCGTACGGCGGAGGGGCGGGGATGGTGATGCGACCGGAGCCCTGGGGGGAGGCGCTGGACTCGCTCGACGTGGGACCGAGCGGGGCCACCCTCGTCGTGCCGACGCCGACAGGGGAGCGCTTCAGCCAGGCCATGGCACGCGAGCTGGTCATGCGCGAGCACCTCGTCTTCGCCTGCGGGCGCTACGAGGGCATCGACCAACGGGTCATCGAGGAGGCGGCGCTCCGCTTCGAGGTTCGCGAGGTCTCACTGGGCGACTATGTCCTCAACGGCGGAGAGGTCGCCGCCCTCGCGATCTGCGAGGCGGTGGTCCGCCTGCTGCCGGGATTCGTGGGCAACCCGGACTCGCTGGTCGAGGAGTCCCACGAGGACGGCCTCCTTGAGGCCCCGGCCTATACGAAGCCCGCCTCGTGGCGGGGGCGCGACGTGCCTCCGGTGCTGCTCAGCGGCGACCACGCCGCGATCGCCGCCTGGCGCCGCGAGCAGTCCGTACGCCGCACGGCCGAGCGCCGCCCCGACCTGCTCGCGCCCGCGTCGCTGGGCGAGGACCTCGACGTGCGCCGAGCGCAGCCCGCCGATGCGGGGGAGGTGCTCACCCTGCAGCGTGCGTGTTGGCTGCAAGAGCAGCAGGCCAATCCCGGGGTGGAGATCCGCGCGCTCCGGGAGTCTCTCGACGAGGTGCGCGCCTGGCTGGCTGACGGGACCGTCCTCGTCCTGCGGTCGCACGGCCGACTCGTCGGTGCGGTGCATGGCGTGGTGCGCGACGGCGAGTGGCACGTCTACCGACTGATGGTGGCGCCCGACCTGCAGGGCAGGGGGCTCGGGCGCCGGCTCCTCGCCGCGATCGAGAGCGAGGCGCCCTCCCACGTGTCGTCGTACCTGCTCTTCACGGGGGCCGGCAGCACGCGCAACCTGCGCCTCTACCGTCGGGCGGGTTACCGGCGCGTCGGTGCTCCGTCCGCGGGGGTGGTGTCGCTCAGAAAGCTCGTCGGAGACGACCAGCCCGCGACGATTTCTGAGGACGCCTGATCTCTGGCAGACTCTGACGTCGGCCCAGTCGGCCGAAGGGTCGTCCCGGACCCACTCACCCGGGGGACCTGCGTCGAGCACCTGCCACAGGGGGTGCGGACGCCGCCGGCCATCGCGACGGGGCCATCCCAAGTGCACAGCATCGATCCGCGGCTGACCTGTGGCACCCGTGAGGAGAGACATGAGCGTCAAGAACGCCGCCGTCGTCGCCGAGATCGGCAACAGCGCCAAGCGCGACGACCTGCCGCCCTTCCGAGCCGGCGACACCGTCAAGGTCCACGTCAAGGTCGTCGAGGGTTCGCGGTCGCGAATCCAGGTCTTCCAGGGCGTCGTCATCCGCGTGCAGGGCTCCGGCATCGGCCGCACGTTCACGGTCCGCAAGATCTCCTTCGGGGTCGGCGTCGAGCGCACCTTCCCGCTCCACTCGCCCATCTTCGAGAAGGTCGAGGTGGTGACCCGTGGCGACGTGCGGCGGGCGAAGCTCTACTACCTCCGCAACCTGCGCGGCAAGGCCGCCAAGATCAAGGAGCGTCGGGACGCCTGAGCGCGTTCGACGCTCGCCGCAGCCGGTCAGTGGCTACGCTCTCGCCGTGACCTCACACCGTTGCGCTCGGGCAGTGCCGGGAGTGTGCGCGTGAGCACGGATCGATCCGACGGCTCGGTCGAGCTGGAGCACGAGCGGCCCCGCAAGCAGCTGCCGCTGTGGCAGGAGACCCTCCTGCTCCTGGCGATCGCCCTGGGCCTGGCCGTCCTGATCAAGGCCATTCTGGTCCAGGCGTTCTACATCCCGTCGGAGTCGATGGAGCCGGGCCTGGAGATCAACGACCGGATCCTGGTCGAGAAGGTCTCCTACTGGTTCGGCGGCGAGCCCCAGCGCGGCGACGTCGTCGTGTTCAAGGACCCCGGCGGCTGGCTGACCGGCGGCGAGTCCGTAGGCCCGCCCAATGCATTGACCAGCGCGATGGCCAAGATCGGGCTCTACCCCTCCGGGGGGCACCTGGTGAAGCGGGTCATCGGCGTGGCCGGCGACACGATCCACTGCTGCGACGACCAGGGCCGTATCGAGGTCAACGGGGTGGCGCTCGACGAGAAGGGCTACGCCCGCAAGGGCGGCCAGGAGTGCTACGGGCCGATGATCGGCTGCGAGTGGACCGCCGGACCGGTGCCTGCCGACCACATCTTCGTGATGGGGGACAACCGGTCCCGCTCGGCCGACTCCACCGTGCACATGTGCCGGGGCGGTGACACCGACTGCGTCGTCGGCGAGGAGTTCGTCCCGGTCGACCTCGTGGTGGGCAAGGTGTTCGTCGTGCTCTGGCCGCGCGACCACTTCCGCTGGCTGCATCGTCCCGACAGCTTCGCGGACGTGCCCGACGCGCAGTGAGGCCTCGATGAGCGATCTGCCCCGGGGTGCCACCGTCCGCAGCGATGCTGGTCTCTACGGCTACGAGCGCGCCCTCAGGCGCGTCGGCCTGGTGCAGATCGCGGGCGCCGACGAAGCCGGGCGGGGCGCCTGCGCCGGACCCCTGGTCGCGGGCGCCGCGATCCTGCCCGACACCCGCGCCGGCATCGTCCCCGGCCTGGCCGACTCCAAGCTGCTCACGGAGAAGGCACGAGAACGCTGCTACGAGCAGATCGTTCGGCGCGCCACGGCCTGGTCGGTCGTCGTGATCGAGTCCGACGAGTGCGACCGGCTCGGCATGCACGTCGCCAACGTCGAGGCGCTCCGCCGGGCGGTGGCATTGCTCGACGTGCAGGCCGACTACGTGCTCACCGACGGCTTCCCGGTCGACGGTCTGGGCGTGCCCGGGCTGGCGGTGTGGAAGGGGGACCGGGTGGCCGCGTGCATCGCGGCAGCCTCGGTGCTGGCCAAGGTGACCCGGGACCGGATCATGTGCGACCTGCACGAGCAGTGGCCGGCGTACGACTTCAGGACCCACAAGGGGTACATCACCGACACGCACGCGGCGGCGCTCGACCGGCACGGGCCCTCGCCGGTCCACCGCATGCGGTTCGTGAACGTCCGCCGGGCGGCCGGGCTCGAGCCACCTCTCGACCCCTCGGTGTCGGAGCTGGCTGGGGGCACTAACGTCGGAGGCAACACGCGGCGAGGGGAGTCTGCATGAGCGCCGAGGATCTCGAGAAGTACGAGACCGAGATGGAGCTGACGCTCTACCGCGAGTACCGCGACGTGGTCGGCATCTTCAAGTACGTCGTGGAGACCGACCGGCGCTTCTACCTGTGCAACCAGGTGGACGTGAAGGCGCGCACCGAGTCCGGCGACGTGTTCTTCGAGGTCTCGATGAGCGACGCCTGGGTGTGGGACATGTACCGTCCGGCGCGCTTCGCCAAGAACGTCAAGGTGCTGACCTTCAAGGACGTGAACGTCGAGGAGCTGAGCCCGGCGGAGATCGACCCGCTCAAGGGCTGACCGGCCTCCACCGCTCCCTCCCGGGCCCGCTTCGCGCACACAGCGCGATCTCGCGTCGGACGGGCTCAGTCACCCGTCCGCCCATCCCTTCGCGCTGTCCTCGGCCGCCACCACGCTTGCGCGACGAGGAGGCACGAGATGGACGAGACGACGAAGGCGGCGGGTCCCGCACCGACGGGAGCGAGCGCGGCGGCGAGGCAGGCCCTGGGTGCGTACGGCGAGCGGCTGGCGGCGCGGCACCTCACGCATGAGGCGGGCATGGTGCTGCTGGCCCACAACTGGCGCACCACCCACGGCGAGATCGACCTGTTGCTACGAGAGGGTGACGTGCTGGTCGTCTGCGAGGTCAAGACCCGGACCAGCGAGGCTTGCGGTCTGCCCCACGAGGCGGTGGACGAGGCCAAGGTGACCCGGCTCCGCCAGGTCGCCGACGAGTGGGTGGCCGGGCATGCGGCCCTGCCCCGCGAGATCCGCGTCGACCTCGTGGCCATCACCCGGCCGGCCAGGGGCGCGGCCGTGCTGGAGCACGTGCGGGGCATCGGCTGATGCCGTTCGCGACGTCGCTGGGCATCGCCCTGCAGGGTGCGGTCGGACACCTCATCGAGGTCCAGGCAGACGTGTCGAGCGGCCTGGTCGGGACCACCGTGGTGGGTCGCGCGGACCTGTCCATCAACGAGGCCCGCGATCGGTGCCGGATGGCCATCCTCAACAGCGGCCTGGAGTGGCCGAGCACCAAGCGGGTGACGATCCTGCTCTCGCCCGCCGACCTGGCCAAGCGGGGCACCCACTTCGACCTCGCCATGGCCGTCGCCGTGCTGGCGGCCCACGGCAAGATCCCGGTCGGCGCCCTCCGGGACACGCTGTTCGTCGGAGAGCTGACCCTCGCCGGAGGTCTCCGCTCGGTGTCCGGTGTGCTGCCGATGGTGCTCGCGGCGTCGCGGCGCGGGATCCAGCGTGTCTTCGTGCCCGAGCCGCAGGTCCGCGAGGCCACGCTGGTGCCAGGCGTGACGGTGTTCGGGATGCGATCCCTGGCCCAGGTGTCGGCGCAGCTCAGCGGCCAGGAGGTGCCCGACGCGCCGCCGGTCGCGGCGATGTCCGCGGGGAGCCTCCTGGCCTGGCGCGGAGAGAGCCGCCTCGACGAGCTCGACCTCGTCGAGGTCGACGGGATGCTCGAGGGGAAGTTCGCCCTCGAGGTGGCCGCCGCCGGCGGCCACCACCTCATGCTCAGCGGTCCCAAGGGGGCCGGCAAGACGACGCTGGCGGAGCGGCTCCCCAGCATCCTCCCCGACCTCGACGCCGAGGAGTCGCTGGAGCTGACCGCGATCCACTCGCTGGCCGGCACCCTTCCGCCCGGGGAGGAGCTGATCGTGCGGCCACCCTTCCTCGCGCCCCACCACGACGCCTCCAAGGTCGGCCTGCTCGGTGGCGGCACCGGACGCGTGCGCCCCGGGGATGTGAGCCGGGCCCACAACGGGGTGTTGTTCCTCGACGAGTTTCCGCTGTTCCGCACAGATGTGATCGACGCGCTGCGGCAGCCGCTCGAGAGTGGGGAGGTCACCATCACCCGGGGTGAGGAGAGCGCCACCTTCCCCGCGCGGAGCCTCGTCGTGATGGCCTGCAACCCGTGCCCCTGTGGCAACTACCACGCCCAGCAGGCTCGCAGCCGGTGCGACTGCCCGGAGGTCGCGCGACGGGAGTATCGGCGCCGCATCTCCGGGCCCTTGGCCGACCGCGTCGACATCACCCGACACGTCGAGCCGGTCGCGCCGCACGAGCGCGACGACCGCTTCGCCGAGGCGGAGCCCTCAGCCGTGGTCCGCGAGCGCGTGGCGGCGGCGCGGGAGCGCCAGAGGGCGCGGTTCGCCGATCGGAGTTGGCGGCTGAACGCCCAGGCTCCCGGGCCGGTGTTGCAGCGCGAGTGGCCGCTCCCACCCGAGGCGACGCGGCTGGTCGACGACGAGGTGTACGCCGGGCGGCTCACCCGCAGAGGGGCCACTCGGGTGCACCGGCTGGCGTGGACGCTCGCCGACCTCGCCGAGCGGCCCGCCCCGGGCTACGAGGAGGTCGACACGGCGATCAGGCTGCGGCGCAGCGAGCCGTTGCTCGTGGCCCGGATGCTCCGACGGGTCACCGGATGAGCGGTCGAGGACGCCCGGTCTCAGAGGCCGACCGGCTCGCGAGGGTCGCGCTGGGATGCCTCGCCGAGCCCGGCGACCCCCGGATGGTGCGGCTGGTCGCCGAGCTCGGTGCGGTGACGGTGCGCGACCACCTGGCCGCCGAGCGCGACCTCGACGGGGTCCTGGCGGACGTGGCAGCCAGGCTCGTCGCCCTCGATCCGGAGCGAGAGCTGGCGCTCGCCGAGCGATTGGGCATCCGCTTCGTCGTGCCGGGAGACGAGGAGTGGCCGGCAGGCGTCGACGACCTCAGTGCCGCCCCGACGGTGCGCGAGCGAGGAGGGCCGCCGCTCGGTCTGTGGGTGCGGGGGCCCGTCCGCCTCGACCAGCTGGGACGGTCGGTGGCGGTGGTCGGGGCACGCTCCGCCACGACGTACGGCACGGGGGTCGCCTCGGGGATCGGGGCCGTGCTCGCCCGGAGCGGGCACGTAGTGGTGTCGGGTGCTGCCTTCGGCATCGACCAGGCGGCGCACCGCGGCGCGCTCGCGGCCTCCGGGCTGACCGTGGCCGTGCTCGCCTGCGGGGTGGACCGGGTCTATCCGGAGGCCCATCGAGCCCTGCTCGAGCACGTGGCCCGGCACGGTGCCGTGGTCTCCGAGCTGCCTCCGGGCCGTTCCCCGACGCGCACCCGGTTCCTGAGCCGCAACCGCCTGATCGCCGCTCTGACGCGGGGCACCGTCGTGGTGGAGGCGGCGGCGCGCAGCGGCGCGCTCAACACCGCGATGTGGGCCGATCGGTTGCATCGTCGGCTGATGGGGGTGCCGGGGCCGGTCACGGCGGCGCAGTCCGAGGGGGTCCATCAGCTGATCCGCCACGGTGCGGCCAGCCTGGTGACGAGCGGCGACGACGTCCTTGAGATGGTCGCGGTGAGTGGGGAGCACCTCGCCCGCCGTCCACGCGGCCCGTCCGGACGCCGCGACACGCTCAGCGCGAGGGAGCAGCAGGTGCTGGACGCCGTGCCCGTGCGACGGGCCGCGGCCGCCGACTCGATCGCGCGCACGGCCGGCCTCGGGCTGATCGAGGTCCGCTCGGTGCTCGCCCGGCTCGAACGCTGGCGTCTCGTGGAGCCGGTCGGAGGCGGATGGCGCCTGGCGGATCCCAATGATCCCGTTTTGCCATCGCGCGGCGCAGAAATTCCTACGATGAACCCATGACCCCCTCGCTCTCCCCCCGAGCACGGTCTGAGTACGTCGCGACCGTGTTGCCGAGCACCGCTCACCGCCCCGCGCCTCGGCACGCGGCCCGCCACCAGGGTGCCGTCGGCCGAGCGGTCGTCGCAGTCCGCACCGCCACGGCCCGCCTGGGCTGGTGGCACCAGAGCGTGGGCCGGCTCGCGGTGATTCGCCGCGTGGACGGGGAGTTCGTGGTCAGCGTCGACGCCGGCACCCAGGAGCACGCCTCGCACCTGTTGACCCTGGTGCGTGAGCAACTGGCCACGATGACGGTGCCCCAGTTCGAGACCGCCTGGGGCATCGACCGGGTTGCCGGGATTCCGGTCGCCCGGCCACTACCCTCGGCTGGGTGAGCCGGTCAGGCCCCGACGAAGCCGCCCCTGACGACCTGCCCGCGGCCTACGCCGAAGCGGTCGCGCAGTTCGAGCGCCACCTCGCTGTGGAGCGGGACCTCTCGCCCCACACCGTGCGGGCGTACCTGACCGACATCACCTCACTGGCCCGCCACGCGGCCCGACTGCGACAGACCGACCCGGCGACGCTCGACCTGCGGACGCTGCGCAGCTGGTTGGCGCACCAGCAGGTGACCGGTCACTCGCGCACGACGCTCGCCCGCAGGGCGACCGCTGCGCGCGTGTTCACGGCCTGGTTGAACCGGACCGGGCGCGCCCCACACGACTGCGGCGCGAGTCTCGGCTCCCCGAAGGCCCGGCGTTCGCTCCCGGCCGTGTTGCGGGCGGACGAGGCCGAGGACGTCATGGGCCGGGCGCTCGAGCAGGCCGCCGGCGGTGAGCCCGTCGACCTGCGTGACGTCGCCATGCTGGAGCTGCTGTATGCGACCGGCATCCGCGTCAGCGAGCTGGTCGGCCTCGACCTGGCCGACGTCGACCGGGACCGACGCGTCGTGCGGGTCTTGGGAAAGGGTCGCAAGGAGCGCAGCGTTCCGTTCGGTCAACCGGCCGCGCAGGCCCTCGACCGGTGGCTGTCGGAGGGGCGTCCCGTGCTCGCCGGTCCCGGTTCCGGGCAGGCCGTCTTCGTGGGGGCACGCGGCGGGCGGATCGACCAGCGAGCCGTGCGCACCATGGTCCACCGCCGTGTCGGCGCCGTGCCCGGGGCGCCCGACCTGGGGCCTCACGGCCTGCGGCACAGCGCGGCCACCCACCTGCTGGAGGGCGGCGCGGACCTGCGCGCGGTCCAGGAGCTGCTCGGACATGCGTCGCTGGCGACCACCCAGCTCTACACGCACGTCACCACCGACCGACTGCGTCGGGCCTACCAGCAGGCGCATCCGAGGGCATAGGGCACCCCCCACGGCACTCCGGGCGCCAGCGATAGGGTGGTGACCAGTCCGAACGGCACCGGCGAGCGAGGTGGTGCGGGCAGATCCGGCTGCTCCAGCCACAGCGGGAGAAGACGGACCGGCCCGGCGCCGACCAGCCCTAGCGGGTCTAGGTAGGTCTCGCCCCGACGCCAGCCCCAGTGCAGGCAGACGCGTGGCGTGCAGTGTGATGCGATCGGGTCGAGACGGCCGATCACGGCGTCGCGGTCGAGGAGGTCACCCACCGCGACCGTCGCACTCACGGGTTCGTACGTCGTGCGGGTGGCGCCGTGGTCGACCACGACCACCCCACGGCCGGCGAGCAGGCCGGCGTAGGTGACCCGGCCAGCCAGAGCCGCGTGCACGTCCTGACCGGCACGGCCCAGAAGGTCGACCCCGCGGTGACCGCTGCCCCAGGGCGCAGCGGGTGGGTCGAAGCTCGTCACCACCTCTGGCTCGGGCTGGAGTGGCCACACGCCCACCGGATCGGGCTCGTCCATCGCGGTCGCGGGGGGCACCACGCTGACCAGGACGGCCAGGGCCAGGACGGCGAGAGCGGCCCAGCGGCCCTTTCCGACGGCCATCGGACGGAGGGCGAGGGAGGTCATCGACGAACCCTGGCCCGCTGCCGGCCGGATCACGGACCTGTCCGGCCCGTTCGGGGGACGCCGCCTGCCGCAAGGGGGGCTGTGGACCGTCCCTGGTCGCAGCACGATTGGCGGGGCACCCGCCGCTCGCGTACGCTGGGCCCAGCAGCTCCTCCGGGAGCTGACTTCGCACGTCCGCAGACCACGACGGCGCTCTGACTTCTGGGGCACCGATCGCCCGTGGGCGAGGATCCTCGGTCCCGGCCGAGGCAGACCGCAAGGCCTGCCACCGGACGGGTCGGATCCCGCGCAGGCGTCAGGGCGAGGGCAACCGCCACTCGCAGTCAACTGAAAACCCACCAGGAGACGTCCGCGACGGCCACGGCCGGCGGCGTGCTCCGCGCACAGGAGAACCCTCATGGCAGTCGTCACCATGCGCCAGCTCCTCGAGAGCGGCGTCCACTTCGGTCACCAGACCCGGCGCTGGAACCCGAAGATGAAGCGCTTCATCATGACCGAGCGCAACGGCATCTACATCATCGACCTGCAGCAGTCGCTGGCCTACATCGACCGCTCGTACGCCTTCATCAAGGACACCGTCGCCAAGGGCGGCACCGTGATGTTCGTGGGCACCAAGAAGCAGGCCCAGGAGGCCATCGCCAAGGAGGCCACCCGGGTCGGCATGCCCTACGTCAACCAGCGCTGGCTCGGCGGCATGCTCACCAACTTCTCGACGGTGCACCAGCGGATCAACCGGCTCAAGGAGCTCGACGAGATCGACTTCGACGACGTCGCGGGCTCCGGTCGCACCAAGAAGGAGCTGCTCGGCCTCAAGCGCGAGCGCGACAAGCTCGAGAAGACCCTGGGCGGCATCCGCGAGATGGGCCGCACGCCCGCCGCGGTGTGGGTGGTCGACACCAAGAAGGAGCACCTGGCGGTCGAGGAGGCCCGCAAGCTGAGGATCCCGATCATCGGCATCCTCGACACCAACTGCGATCCCGACGAGGTCGACTACCCGATCCCTGGCAACGACGACGCCATCCGCGCCGTCGACCTGCTGACCCGCGTGGTCGCCGATGCGGTCGCGGCGGGCCTGATCGCCCGCGCCGGGGTGCGCACCGAGGGCGCCGAGGCGGGCGCCGAGGAGCCGCTGGCCGAGTGGGAGCGCGAGCTCCTGGGTGGCGACGCTCCGGAGGCCGCCGCGGAGACCGCGGCGCCCGAGGTCGCGCCAGCCGAGGCCCCCGTAGCCGAGGCCCCCGCCGCCGAGGCCCCCGCCGCCGAGGCTGCCGACGCTCCGGCCACCGACGAGGCGCCCGCCGAGTCCGTTGCCCCCGAGGCTCCCGAGGCCCCCGAGTCCGTTGCCCCCGAGGCCGCCGAGGCCGCCGAGGCTCCGCAGTCCGAGGAGACGCCGGCCGAGAGCGCGGACAGCGCCGCCGAGCCGGTCGCGGCCGAGCCCACCGAGGCCTGAGCCGCACCCCTACCAGCATCCACAGCGAGAGAACTGTCGAGGAAGACACGAACATGGCTAGCTTCACCGCCGCCGACGTCAAGAAGCTCCGGGACATGACCGGCGCGGGCATGATGGACTGCAAGAAGGCCCTCGAGGAGGCCGCGGGCGACTTCGACGCGGCCGTCGACATCCTGCGCACCAAGGGGGCCGCCAAGGCCGCCAAGCGCGGTGCCGAGCGCGAGGCCTCGGCCGGTCTGGTCGCCCACGCTCCCGGCGTTCTCGTCGAGCTCAAGTGCGAGACCGACTTCGTCGCCAAGGGCGAGGACTTCGTCGCCGCCGCCCAGCGCATCGCCGACGCCGCGTCGGAGTCCGCTCCGGCAGACGTCGAGACGCTCAAGGCGATGTCCCTCGGCGACCAGACCGTCGGCGAGCTCGTCGAGAGCCTGGCGATCTCGATCGGCGAGAAGATCGAGCTGGGCCAGTACGTCCACTTCGACGGTCCGGTCGTGGCCTACCTGCACAAGCGGGCCGCCGACCTGCCGCCTGCGGTCGGCGTGCTCGTGTCCTACGACGGCGACGCCGACGCTGCGCGTGGTGCCGCCATGCAGATCGCGGCGATGCGTCCGCAGTACCTCACCCGCGACGAGGTGCCGGCCGACATCGTGGCCCACGAGCGCGAGATCGCCGAAGCGACCGCGCGCGAGGAGGGCAAGCCCGAGCAGGCCATCGCCAAGATCACCGAGGGTCGCCTCAACGGCTTCTTCAAGGACGTCGTCCTGCTCGAGCAGTCCTCGGTGACCGAGAGCAAGAAGACCGTGCAGACCGTCCTCGACGAGGCGGGCACCTCGCTCAAGCGGTTCGCCCGTTTCGAGGTCGGGGCGTGATCGACCGGACCTGATCCGATAGGTTCGGCCACGACGTAGGGGAGGCCGGTTGCGATGACGCGGACGCGAGCATCGCAGCCGGCCTTTCCGTTGACGCCCCCACCGAAGGGATCCATCGGGTGACCACCTACCAGCGTGTGCTCCTCAAGCTGTCGGGCGAGGAGTTCGGCGGCGGCAAGCTCGGGGTCGATCCCGATGTCGTGGCCCGGATCGCCCGCGAGATCGCCTCGGTCGCGGCGGCCGGCGTGCAGATCGCGGTGGTCATCGGGGGCGGCAACTTCTTCCGTGGCGCGGAGCTCCGTCAGCGCGGCATGGACGGCGTTCGCGCCGACTACATGGGCATGCTCGGCATCGTGATGAACTGCCTGGCCCTCCAGGAGTTCCTCGAGCAGCGCGGCGTGGCGACGCGGGTGCAGACCGCGATCACGATGGGGCAGATCGCCGAGCCCTACATCCCGCTGCGCGCGATCCGGCACCTGGAGAAGGGGCGGGTCGTGATCTTCGGGGCCGGGATGGGCCTGCCCTTCTTCACCACCGACACGGTCGCCGTGCAGCGGGCGCTGGAGACCCACTGCGACGCGGTGCTGTTCACCAAGAACGGCGTCGACGGGGTCTACTCGGCGGATCCCAAGCGCGACCCGACGGCCACGAAGTTCGACGAGCTGACCTACGACGAGGCGATCGGGCGGAACCTCCGGGTGGTCGACCAGACGGCGTTCACGCTCGCGGCCGAGAACAAGCTGCCGATGATCGTGATCGGCCTCGAGCCCGAGGGCAACATCTTGCGAGCGGTGCAGGGTGAGAGGATTGGCACCCTCGTGAGCGCCGGCTGACCGTCCACCCGGCGACGCCCACGACCCGCTACGACGCAGCTAGGAGCACCCGGTGATCAACGACATCCTTCGCGAGACCGACGGCAAGATGGACAAGTCGGTGGAGGCCACGCGCGAGGACTTCGCGAACATCCGCGCCGGCCGGGCCAATCCGAGCATGTTCAGCAAGATCACGGTCGACTACTACGGCACCCCGACCCCGATCCAGCAGTTGGCCGGTTTCAGCAACCCTGAGCCGCGCATCGTGCTCGTGGCCCCCTATGACCAGAGTGCGATCGGCAACATCGAGCGCGCCATCCGTGACTCCGACCTGGGCGTGAACCCGGCGAACGACGGCAAGGTGCTGCGCTGCGTGTTCCCCGAGCTCACCGAGGAGCGGCGCAAGGAGTTCATCAAGGTCGCGCGGCACAAGGCCGAGGAGGGCCGCGTCGCGGTCCGGAACCTGCGCCGGCACGCCAAGCAGAGCCTCGAGCGGCTCGAGAAGGACGGCGAGGTCGGCAAGGACGACGTCACCGGGGCCGAGAAACGTCTCGACGCGATGACCAAGACGCACACCGACACCATCGACGAGCTGCTCAAGCACAAGGAAGCAGAGCTCCTCGAGGTCTAGTCCCAGACCATGACGCAGCCCACGCCCGCACCGCCCGCGAAGAACCACGGTCGCGCCGGTCGAGACCTCCCTGCGGCGATCACCTCCGCCGTCGTCCTGCTAGGCGCGATCGCTGCTTCGCTGGCGTTCTGGAAGACGGCGTTCATGCTCATCGTCGCCGTGGCGGTGGTCGTCGCCGTCTGGGAGCTGCATCGGGGCCTGGCTGCGAAGGGGATCGACATCCCCGAGCAGCCGCTGATGTTCGGCGGCGTCGTGATGGTCGTGGTGGCCTACTTCTTCGGCAGTCCGGCCCTGGTCACCGCGACGGCCGTCACCGCCCTCGTGACGATGCTCTGGCTGCTGCGGCGAGGGGTGGACGGCTACGTCCAGAACGCCAGCGCCGCGGTCTTCACCTTGATCTACGTGCCGTTCCTGGGCTCCTTCGTCGCGCTGCTGCTGGCCGAGGGCGGGGCCTGGGACTTCGAGCCGTGGGATGACGGGGTCAAAGGGGTGATCACCTTCATCCTGGTGACGATCGCGTCCGACATCGGCGGGTACGTCGCCGGGGTGTCCTTCGGGAAGCACCCGATGGCTCCCGTGATCTCGCCCAAGAAGTCGTGGGAAGGGTTCGCGGGCTCGCTGGTGTTCTGCGTCGCGGCGGGTGTCGGCCTCGTCGTCTGGCTGCTCGAGGGCGACTGGTGGGTGGGCGTCGCACTGGGTCTCATCGCGGTCGTGATGGCGACGCTGGGCGACCTGTGCGAGTCGGTGATGAAGCGCGACCTCGGGGTCAAGGACATGAGCCAGGTGATCCCCGGCCACGGCGGACTGATGGACCGCCTCGACTCGCTGCTGGCCACCATCGCTCCGATCTGGCTGCTGCTCCACTACGCGGTCTTCTGACCGGCCACGACGTCGCCCGCGGTTCTGCCACACGCGTCAGGACGCCGCACGTACGCTGGACGGGTCAGCTCGCCGGCAGCGAAGGGATCGTCGTGGACACCTCGGTCGAGGCCTCGCCGTCCGCGGGGCCCGAGTCCCCGCCGCCGGACTGGTGGCACCGCGACCACCCGACGTTCACCGCGATCACCGGCTTCTTCACGGGTCTTGCGTTCGTGGCCGTCGTTCCGGCCCTGTTCGTAGGACTGCTCCAGCTCGTCGTCGAGGACGAGACGGCCAACGACCTGTTCCCCTTCGTGTTGCTGTGCCTGGCGGTGCCGATCGGTCTCCTGGCGGCGCACCGGACCCGGCGCTTCGGCGGCTACATGCTGATCGGGATGGTCGTGACCGCCCTGGTGGTCGTGGGGGTCGCCGCCCTCGTCATCTGGTGGATGGTGCTGCGCGACCGGTAGGCGTTCGCCCGTCGCGGTTGAGGTTTAGGCCGGGAGCACCCCGGCGCGGGATACTCGGGGGGATGTCCGATCCGACCGACGCGCCCCCAGACGCCGTCCGACTGCCCCTGGTGATGTCGGCGCCCCGGGGCCGGGCCAAGCCGCCTCGCCACCTCGCCGATCTCGACGAGGCCGGTCGCAAGGCTGCGCTCGAGGACATGGGCCTGCCGGGCTACCGGGCCCGTCAGCTCTCCCACCACTACTTCGCGCGTCTCGAGGACGACCCGTCGGCGATGACCGATCTCCCGGCCGGACAGCGTGACGACCTGGTCGCCGCGCTGCTGCCGGATCTGATGACACCGCTGCGCACGCTCGAGGCCGACCGCGGGACCACCCGCAAGACCCTGTGGCGGCTCTTCGACGGCGCGCTCGTCGAGTCCGTGCTGATGCGATACCCGGACCGCGTGACCATGTGCGTGTCGAGCCAGGCGGGCTGCGGGATGGCCTGCCCGTTCTGCGCGACCGGCCAGGGCGGGCTCGACCGCAACATGTCGACCGCCGAGATCGTGGAGCAGGTCGTCGCCGGCGCCCGGGCCCTGTCGCGGGGCGAGGTGCCGGGCGGTCGCGGACGGGTCTCGAACGTCGTCTTCATGGGCATGGGCGAACCGCTCGCCAACTACCGGGCGGTGATCGGCGCCGTACGCCGGCTGGTCGACCCGAGCCCGGCGGGCCTCGGCATGTCCGCGCGCGGCGTCACCGTGTCGACCGTCGGACTCGTGCCGCGGATCCGCCAGCTCGCGGAGGAGGGCATCCCGGTCACCCTCGCGCTGAGCCTCCATGCCCCCGACGACGAGCTCCGCAACGAGCTGGTGCCCATCAACACGCGGTTCTCCGTCGCCGAGACGGTGGCGGCGGCCCGTGCCTATGCCGACACGACCAAGCGCAGGGTCTCCATCGAGTACGCCATGATGCGGGGGATCAACGACCAGGCCTGGCGCGCCGACCTCCTCGCCGACGTTCTCCGCCAGGACGGCAGCTGGGGTTGGGTGCACGTCAACCTGATCCCGCTGAACCCCACCCCGGGGTCGAAGTGGACCGCCTCCGATCCCGCCGACGAGCGGGAGTTCGTGCGCCGGCTCGAGGCCAAGGGCATCCCGACCACGGTGCGCGACACTCGGGGCCGCGAGATCGACGGTGCCTGCGGACAGCTGGCCACGAAGTCGAGTCCCTGACGCTCCGGACACGTCACGAGCTCGACCTTTCGGCCGCCGCTGGTTGAAGAGGCGCCGAGGGACGAGGCGCCGCCACGAAAGCTCACGAGGTCTCGCGACGGGCCCGAGGGGGCCCTCCTCGACCGGCGGAAGGGGTCTCCTCGAACGGCGGGGGCTTACGTGGCGTCGTCGAAGACGGCGACGGCTTCGTGGACGTCGGCCACGAGGTGCACGTGCTGCTCCATCGGCCCACCCCGCGCGAGGCGCTTCAGCAGGGGCCAGGCAGGGAGCTCCTCGGTCCAGTAGGCCGTGCCGACCAGGACCATCGGTGCGACCGAGGACTCGTCGGCGTAGTAGTTCTCGCAGGCGTCCTGGAAGATCTCCTGGATCGTGCCGGCGGCTCCGGTCAGGAAGACGATGCCGGCGTGGCACACCTCCAGGAGCACCGCTTCGCGCAGCGCGTTGCGCACGTACTTCGCGATCGCGGTCGCCAGCACGTTCGGCGGCTCGTGCCCGTAGCGCCAGGTGGGAATGCCGAGTGTGTCCGAGCCGCTGGAATGGCGGCGCAGGATCTCGAAGCCGCCGGCCGCCCAGTCGTCCACGGACGGGTGGTACGACGGCACGCGACCCAGCAGGTCCAGCGCCTCGTCGAGGGCAGCGCCAGCGGAGTCCAACCCCGAGAGGTAGCCGCCGAGGTTCGCCGCCTCCATCGCGCCCGGTCCGCCTCCGGTGGCCACGACGTGGCGCCGGCCGAGGCCCAGCCCCAGGGCCGCCGCGGCGGCGTACTCCACCGAGTCGCGACGCAGGCCATGGCCTCCCATCACGCCCACCAGCCGACGGTCGTCGACCCAGTCGGCCAGGGCGTCGTCCAGGGCGTGGTCGTGCAACGCCTTCGCGAGGGAGGCCTGCTCGTCGTGCACCGTCTGCGACCACGCGAAGACCCGGGCGTCCAGGGAGGCGGCGTAGGGAGCGGCGTCGTAGAGCTCCTCGGGTCGGTACAGCCGGTCGCGGTGCACGTCGACCGGCATCCCGTCCAAGCGAGGCAGCACGATCGCGCCGCGTGCGAGGAGACGCGTGGTCGAGGCAGCGCCCAGACCACACCCGAGGAAGAGCGCCCCGCCCACGTCGAGCAGGTCGAGCACCGCGTCGCGATCCGTGAGCTCGATTCCGGAGATCCGCCACCCGCGCAGCGAGCGCGCACCCGCGCGGATCCGCCGGTCGAACTCCTCGAGGGAGTCGACCTCGATGCCACGGCCCCGCGTCCTCCTCACCGCGGCCACCGATTCACCAGGGCAACCTAGCCGAGCGACGTACCCCAGGTCCGGGCCTAGTCACAACGGGTGGTCGGAGGTGGTCCGAAGAGGTCATGCCGCCAGACAGCCGCTGGACGGCATCATGACGTCGGGACGCCGGTTGACGACGTCAGGCACGCGACGGTCCCGGGTGCGGCATGGGTCTTCCCTCGGAGCAGACGGGGGCAGGCCGCGCCCGGGCCGCGTCCCACTCCAGGAGCTCACCAGGCGTGCGCCAGCAGTTCGCCGAACAGGTCCTGCTCGTCGACGTCCAGGCCCCGGCCGCGGAACCAGGTGCACAGGTTCGTGCAGTCGCGCAGCAGGTAGTCCAGCCCGTTGGGGTTGCCGACCAGGTCGACGACCTGGGGGAGGTCGATCACCACCAGGCGCTCGCCGGCCGCCAGGATGTTGTACGGCGAGAGGTCGCCGTGCACGAGCCCCTCCTGCACCAGCAGCGCGAGGAACTCCCGCACCTGCTCGAAGTAGGAGCCGAGGAGGCCTGCGTCGGGACGGGTCTGCGCCAGCCGTGGAGCGGTCTCGTCACCGACCGTGATCCACTCCATGAGGATCTCGGTCCCGTCGATCTGGACCGGATAGGGGACCGCGGCGCCGAGAGCCCACAGGCGCTTGAGCGCGTCCCACTCGGACACGGCCCACTCGCCGGAGGCGACGATCCGCCCCCAGGTGCTCTTGCGCTTGAGGGCGCGCTCGTCGCGCGAGCGCTTGACGCTGCGGCCCTCGGCGTAGGACGACGAGCGGTGGAAGCTGCGATGGTCGCTGTCGCGGTAGCGCTTGGCGGCCATCACCACGCCGCCGGCCGGGTCGTGCGGGTCCGCTCGCTCGACGAGGAAGACGTCGGCCTCCTTGCCGGTCTTGAGGATCCCGAGCTCGGTGTCGACGGCGCCCCGGGACGTCACGACCCAGTCGGGGCGTGGCTCGGGGCCCCGACAGAGCGGCTCGACGTCGAACCAGGTGGTCCAACGCTGACCGTCGTCGAGGTCCTCGTAGCTGCGGAAGTCGAAGGTGAAGTCGGGGTCGATGCCCGCGAGCGGGTCGACCTGGGTGAGGTCAGGCTCGGCCCAGAAGGCCGGAAAGTCGGGGTGCGATGTCATCGCGAGAGGTGCTCCAGAGGTGAGAGGGGTGACCGGTCGTGGACAGGCCAAAGACAGTGATGGACACGTCACGACTCCTCTCGCTCGGGCACCGGGCTCTCCGGCGGCTCCAGTGTGACAGCCGGACGCGGGCGTCGCCAATTCTTTAGACGTGCCTTGAGGTCGGGCTCGGCGGTGGGCCCGTGGAGGGCTCGGCTAAGGTCCACCGGGTGACGGTGACTCGGCGGCGACGGGGCGCTGCCTCACTGTTCTTGCTGGTCGGCGGCCTGCTCGCGGTCGGACTGGGCGTCCCCGGAGCCGCCTCGGAGCCGGGGCGGACTGCCGTCGCGTCGGCCGCCGCGGGAGCGGGCGCCGCCGGGATCGGGGACGACTACTTCCCGCTCGACGGCAACGGCGGCATCGACGTCCTGCGCTACCGCATCCACGACACCTACCGGTTCGAGGACCGGCACCTCTCCGGCCGCACCCGTCTCCGGGTCCGGGCCACCGAGGACCTCGCCAGGTTCAACCTCGACTTCCTGCTGCCGGTGAGCAAGGTCGTGGTGGCCGGACGTCCCGCGGCCCATCGCACCGTGCGCGGGCACGAGCTCGTGATCACACCCTCCCAGCCCGTGCTCGCCGGGGAGGTGGTCACCGTCGACGTGCGGTACGCCGGGTTCCCCTCGCGCGTGGGCTACCTCGGCGAGCGCAACTGGCTGGCCGACGACCACGAGGTCGTCGCGATGAACCAGCCGCACATGGCGCCCTGGTGGTTCCCCGCCAACGACCACCCGCAGGACAAGGCGCTCATGGACATCGCCATCACGGTGCCGCGGGGTCACCGTGTGATCGCGAACGGGCACGAGGTCTCCCGCAAGCGCCGGGGGGACCGCACGACGTACCGCTGGCGGGCGGACGAGCCGATGGCCACCTACCTGGCGTTCTTCGCCGCGGGGCGCTTCCAGGTCGCGCGCGGGGAGACGGCTGGCGGCACTCCCTGGCTGGTGGCGGTCTCCCAACAGCTGCCGCGCGGCCTGCGCCGCGACTCGATGCGCCTGATGCGCAAGACGCCCCGCGTGCTGTCCTGGCTGGAGTCCCAGCTCGGGGAGTATCCGTTCGCCGACGTGGGCGGTCTGACCACCAGCCTCAACCCCGGGTTCGCCTTGGAGAACCAGACGCGGCCGACCTATCCGGTGCTCGGCGCCGGCGCGACCGACTTCGTCGTCCACGAGCTCGCCCACCAGTGGTTCGGGGACGATGTCGCGGTCCACGAGTGGAGGGACATCTGGCTCAACGAGGGCGCGGCGACTTTCATGGAGTGGCGGTACGCCGAGACGCACGGTGGCCAGTCCGCCGCGGCGCGGCTGGAGCAACTGTGGGAGGCGTTCGATCCCGACGACGGCTTCTGGGAAGTCCGGGTGGCCGACCCGGGCCGGGGAGAGATCTTCAGCTGGTCGGTCTACGACCGAGGCGCGATGGCCCTGCAGGCGCTGCGCCAGCGGGTCGGCGAGGACGACTTCTGGACGATCCTGCGGACCTGGCTGACCGAGCGCTCGGGGGGCACCGGGACCACCGACCAGTTCACCGCTCTCGCCGAGCAGGTGTCCGGCGTGGATCTCGACGAGTTCTTCCACGCCTGGCTGGTGGCCCCCACGCGGCCCGACCACACCTCCGCCAACGGCTGGTGACGCTCAGCCCTCCTCGGTGGGCACCCAGCGGCCGGTCCAGCCGCGGCGCAGCCACTTCTCCAGGAGCCGCGCGTTGAGCCAGGCCGTGAGCCCCCAGACCGTCATCCAGGTCAGCGTCACCGGCCACGAGGAGTCGCCGGGGGTCAGCAGTGAGCCGACCGTGACGCTCGCGTAGAACCCCACCCACAGGGCCAGGGGGCTGAGCGGCATCCCCAGCACCAGCAGGACGACGTACCAGACCCAACCGTCAAGCGTCGTGCTGAGCAGGGCGAGCAGGACGATCAGCGCGACGTAGGTCTGCCCGGCCGACGACAGCCGTACGACCGGCAGCGTGCCCTCCTCCATGGGCCCATCATGACCGACCCCGCCCCGACCGCAGCCACACCGCTCCGGCCGCCACCAGCCAGAGGGGGAGCAGCACCAGCATGGTCACCGCGTAGGCGACCCAGGCGAACCCCGGTGCCGGAACGCCCGCCGCCGCCAGCGCCGGAGCGACCACGGGGACGACCAGCACCGCGGCCGGCAGACGAAGCCACGTCGGCAGGCGGTCGCCGCCGTCCCGCGTCGCGGTGCACAGGGCCCACCCGCAGGTGAGCACGATCCCGCCGAGCAGGGCGCCCTGGGTGCCGGCCATGTGGACGACGAGATAGGCGCCCTCACCCCAGTCGCGGTCGAGGCTGGTGATGTATTCGAGTGCGCCGTTCGCCGACGCACGCAGTGCGCCTGCGAGCGCCAGCAGCGTCGCGGCGACCGTGGCGAGGGCCGCCGAGAACGACGTGCGGGTCGGAGCCCGCGTCGCGGTCGCGATCAGGAGGACGGCTGCCAGGGGGAGGAGCACCCCGACCGAGGCGTACCGTGCGGCGTGGTGCTCCAGGTAGGCCAGGCTCTCGTCCACGTTGTCGCCGTCGCCGCGGGCGGCGCTCGTGGACGCTTCCAGGGCGGCTGCCACCAGAAGGACCAGTCCGGTCCCGAGCGACGTCAGCCCGGCGCGTCTCGTGTCCGAGGCGGGTCGCTGCTCGACGGCGATGCGGGTGCGGGTGGCGGTCATGACGACTCTCCTGTCCACGTGCGGCGGACCAGCGCGAGCTGCGCGTCGGCGGGCGGGTCGCCCACGATCCTGAGGACGACCTCGTGCGGTCCACCCGCGGGCACCACGTCGCCGATGTTGACCGTGCCCAGCGTGTAGACCGCTGGGACGGTGCTCTGACGGCGCCCGTCGATGAAGAGACGCACCTCCTGGGTGCGGCTCCCGAGGGCGATGACCTCGAGGATGGAGTCCTCGCTGAGCGCAGGGTAGGTGACCGCGAGCTTCTGCTCGCCCACGACGCTCTCGTCCATGGCGGCGACCTGCCAGTCGCGACCCTCGTGCCGCTCGAGCGGCATCACCTCGAGGCCGGCGAGCACGCCGTACGGCGTGGGGAGCTCGTAGACGGCCACCCCCAGCGTCGCCCCCACCGGCTCCACCGGCGTCGAGCCGCCGCCCCGGGTCAGCCACAGGCGCACCTCGACCTGGCCGGCGGGCTCGGCCGCGGAGTAGCGGAAGCCCATCGTGTCTCCGGCGACCGCATCCGTGGCGCACGCGCCCTCCCGCGCGGGCTCGTCGCCGACCCTGAGGTGGGCGACGTACTCGGGACCGACGCCGGTGCACGTGACCCGCCAGTCGGACCCGCGCGGGGCGTCTACGCTCCACGTCAGGGGTGCACCGTCCGCGACCTCGGTCGCGTCGATGAGGGTGCGTCCGGCGAACGACTCGACCACCTGGATGGTCGGCGGCGGCCCGGCCGGCGCGACGTCGTCGGCACGCTCGAAGGGGTTGGCGCCGAGGGCGGCGACCGCCACGACGGTCACCACGGCTGCGACACCGCTACCTACGGCAGCCACCTGACGCGTGCGCAGCTGTCGTGCGCGGGCGATCGTGGCAGCTGACCTTCCCGGGAGGTGGTCGTCCACCACTGACTCTGCGTGGCCGTGCAGCACGCTTCTGAGCTGGTCGTCGATGGTCATCGCAGACCTCCTCTGGTCGAGGTGTCGTCGAGTCGGGCGTCGTTGCGGAGCTTGGCGATGGCCTTCGCGGTCTGGCTCTTGACGGTGCCGACCGAGCAGTCGAGGACGCGCGCGGTCTCGGCCTCGGTGAGGTCCTCGTAGTAGCGCAGGACGATGACGGCTCGCTGACCGCGGGGCAGCCGGCCGAGGGCGGCCCACAGGTCCGCGTCCGGACTGGGGTCGTAGGTCGCCTGGTCGGGGAGGGCGACCGTGGGACGCTCCCCGCGCCAACGCCGCCGCCACCACGACGCGTAGGTGTTCACCATCACCTTGCGCACGTAGGCCTCGTGGTCGGAGATCCGCGACCAGGCCAACCAGGCCTTCGCCAGGGCGGTCTGCAGGAGATCCTCGGCGCGCGCGTGGTCGTGGGTGAGGACGTAGGCCGTCTTCAGCAGGTGGCCGGATCTCGCCGCGACGAAGCTCTCGAAGTCCACGGCACCGTCGCTGAACCCGACGTCACCCACCGCATCGGTGGAGTCCATGGCACCTCCCTGTCCCGGCCCGTCCCGGCTTCCACGTTCAGGGTCAAGGACCGGCTGGGTGGGCGACAAGGTTGCCCCGAAATGGCAGCGACCCACCCGGCGTGCGCCGGATGGGTCGTCGTGGTGCGAGGTCGCCCCCGCAGATCGCTCAGAGAGCGGCGGACCGCTTCGCGATGGCCGACTTGCGGTTGGCGGCCTGGTTCTTGTGGATCACGCCCTTCGACGCGGCCTTGTCGAGCTTCTTGCAGGCGTCGCGACCGAGGGTGACCGCGGTCTCCTTGTCGCCGGCGTCGGCGGCCTCGCGGAACTTGCGCACGGCGGTCTTCAGGCTCGACTTGACGGCCTTGTTGCGCTGGTGACGCTTCTCGTTCTGCTTGTTGCGCTTGATCTGGGACTTGATGTTCGCCACGGGTGAAAGCCTCGTTCGGTCGGTGCGGGTCGATGTCGATGTCGATGGGCGGGCGCCGCGGCCGGGCACTTCGCAGCCGGGCACACACGCGAGGGGCCACGATACCGGAGCGCCGGACGGGGGCGAAATCGGCATCTGCCCAGGTCAGACGGTCCGGGGGTGGACGACAACATCACCAGCCTCGGCGCTCGCAGAGCCAGCGCCACAACACCTCGCCCTGCCAGCGCTGGGCGTCGCGGATGTGGGGCGAGCTGGGAGGCACGGGATCGCCGGCGGACTTGAGGAAGTAGCCGATGATGAGGGCCAGCACGGCGTCGAGATGCGCGGGAGGCACCTCGCGGGTCAGCGGCCGGTCGGCCAACACGGCCTCGACGTCGAGCCCGTCGCCGCACGGTCCGATCAGCATGAACAGCGAGTCGAGCCAGGCGGCGCCCACCACCGGCCAGTTCCAGTCGCAGAGCAGGGCGGACCCGTCGGGGCGGAGCAGCACGTTGTCGTCGCGGACGTCGGTGTGGACCACGGTGTCACCGCGCGCGACCTCGGCGAAGCCGCTCGCCAGGTCGGCCGCCTCGTCGGCCCGCGGCAGCCCCAGCCGGGTGACGTGCGGGTGCTGCCAGAACGCCGGCCACCCGGCCAGCTCGTCGGCGACTGACTCGAGATGCAGCTCCGGGGGTGGTGGGGTGAGCTCCCTCGCGACCACCTCCAGGGCATCGAGGGCGGCGTCGAGGTCAGCCTGCCGCCACGGCCGGCGCGGCGGCCGCGACTCGACGTACTCGATCCCGAGCACGACCCATTCGTCGTCGTGCCACCAGGACAACCGCGGCGCGGGGACCGAGGACGGGAGGGCGAGCAGCTTGCGGGCCTCCTCCCGATAGGAGTCGGCGAACGGCTTCTGCGCCTTGGTCGAGGCGGCCTTGACGAAGTGACGCGACCCGTCGGCGCAGGTGAGCACCGAGGCGAAGCCGGGGGTGAAGCCACCGCCCTGGGACTCCGCGTCCACGACGGGGGAGCCGCAGCGCTGCTCCACCAGCGCGCGGACGGCGGACGGCAGGTGCGGCCAGGTCAGGCGCCGCGCCGTCCGGCCATGCGGGATGGTCGTCGGGACGGGCGAGCGGGTCATAGGCGCCCATCCTGGCAAACGCGGCGGGGTCCTCGCGATGCCGGTCGACACTGCCCTGCGTGGAAGAATGAGCCGGTTCGCCCACCCGTCCCGTGACCGTCCCGACGATCCGAGAGCCACCCGTGCCCCCAGCTGCGTCATCCTCCGCGCCCCAGCCGGGGCACACCGACCCCGCGCTGATCCGCAACTTCTGCATCATCGCCCACATCGACCACGGCAAGTCGACACTGGCCGACCGGATGCTGCAGCTCACCGGGGTCGTGGACGAGCGCAGCGCCCGGGCCCAGTACCTCGACCGGATGGACATCGAGCGCGAGCGCGGCATCACCATCAAGAGCCAGGCCGTCCGGATGCCGTGGACGGTCGAGCCCGGCAACCCGCAGGGTGCCGAGCCCGGCACCTACGTCCTCAACATGATCGACACCCCGGGACACGTCGACTTCACCTACGAGGTGTCCCGCAGCCTGGAGGCGTGCGAGGCGGCGATCCTGCTCGTCGACGCCGCCCAGGGCATCGAGGCGCAGACGCTGGCCAACCTCTATCTCGCGCTCGGGGCGGACCTGCACATCGTGCCGGTCCTCAACAAGATCGACCTGCCGTCGGCCAACCCGGAGAAGTACGCCGCCGAGCTGGCCCACATCATCGGCTGCGACGTCGACGACGTGCTGCGCGTCTCCGCCAAGACGGGCGAGGGGGTGGCCGCCGTCCTCAACGAGGTGGTCAAGCAGACGCCGCCACCGGTCGGCAAGGCCGACGCCCCCGCACGGGCCCTGATCTTCGACTCGGTCTATGACACCTACCGCGGCGTGGTCACCTACGTGCGGGTCATCGACGGTCACCTGAGCCACCGCGACCGGATCAAGATGATGTCGACGGGCGCCGTACACGAGATGCTCGAGGTCGGCGTGATCAGCCCGGAGCCGGTCAAGGCCGGTCGGATCGGCGTGGGCGAGGTCGGCTACCTCATCACCGGCGTGAAGGACGTCCGCCAGTCGCGTGTGGGCGACACGGTCACCTCCCAGAGCCACGGGGCGACCGAGGCGCTCGGCGGCTACCAGCACCCGAACCCGATGGTGTTCGCCGGCCTCTACCCGATCGACGGGGACGACTACCCCGACCTGCGCGAGGCCCTCGACAAGCTGCAGTTGAACGACGCGGCGCTGGCCTACGAGCCCGAGACCTCCGGAGCCCTCGGCTTCGGCTTCCGCTGCGGCTTCCTCGGGCTGCTGCACATGGAGATCGTCCGCGAGCGTCTCGAGCGGGAGTTCGGCCTCGACCTGATCTCGACCGCGCCCAACGTGGTCTACCAGGTGACCATGGAGGACGGCACCACGATCGTGGTGAACAACCCGTCGGAGTACCCGACCGGCAAGATCGCCGAGGTGCGCGAGCCCGTCGTCCGGGCCACCATCCTGGCTCCGGCCGAGTTCATCGGAACGATCATGGAGCTGTGCCAGACCAAGCGCGGTGCGCTGCAGGGCATGGACTATCTCTCCGAGGACCGCGTCGAGATGCGCTACCAGCTCCCGCTGGCCGAGATCGTCTTCGACTTCTTCGACCAGCTGAAGTCGCGCACCCGTGGCTACGCCTCGCTCGACTACGAGCCGACGGGTGAGCAGGTCGCCGACCTGGTGAAGGTCGACATCCTGCTGCACGGCGACCCCGTCGACGCCTTCAGCGCGATCGTGCACAAGGACGAGGCCTACTCCTACGGCGTGATGCTGGCCGGCAAGCTGAAGGACCTCATCCCACGCCAGCAGTTCGAGGTGCCCATCCAGGCCGCCATCGGCAGCCGGGTGATCGCGCGGGAGACGATCCGCGCGATGCGCAAGGACGTGCTCGCCAAGTGCTACGGCGGCGACATCACCCGCAAGCGCAAGCTGCTGGAGAAGCAGAAGGAGGGCAAGAAGCGGATGAAGATGGTCGGCCGCGTCGAGGTCCCCCAGGAGGCGTTCATCGCCGCCCTCTCCACCGGTCCCGCCCCCGAGAAGTCCGGCAAGAAGTAGCTCGGCGCCCCCGGCCGGGGTCCCCCCGGCGCCGGAACACCCGGTCGGCCGGGTGTTCCGTAGGTTCGGCGTCGTTGCAACGACGCCGAAGGTAGAGAGACCCCCGCCAACCTCGCGCCGAACACCGCCACCGTGCGCCCGGCTGCCGGAAACTCGGCAGGATGGATCGGTGACCACACCGCCGGGGCCCGCGCCGACCGATCGCGTACGGCGCGCCGACCTGCCGGCGGGAGTGGTCGAGATGGCGACCCGCGGGCCGGCCTGGGCGGCCTGGGTGGACGCGCTGCCGACCCTCGCTACCGACCTGCTGGACGAGTGGGAGCTCACGCTCGACGGGGCGCCGATGCACGGCTACTGCTCGATCGTGCTGCCCGTCCTCACCGCCGACGCAACCCAGGCGGTGCTCAAGCTGACTGCGGACGCCGACGACGAGTCGGAGTTCGAGCATCTCGCGTTGCAGCGCTGGCACGGCGATGGCACGGTCCTGCTGCTCCGCGCCGACCCACGGCGCCGGGCCCTCCTGCTCGAGCGGCTCCACCGACGCAACCTCGAGACGCTGCCCGACGACGAGGCCTGCGAAGTCGTGGCCGCGCTCTACAGCCGCCTCCACGTGCCGGCCCTTCCCCAGCTGCGCACCCTCACGTCGTACGTCGAGCGCTGGGCCGCCGACCTGGCGACCCTGCCCCGTTCCGCGCCGATTCCACATCGGCTCGTCGAGCAGACCCTGTCCCACGCCCGGGACCTGGTCGCCGATCCCGCATCGGTGGGCGTCATCGTCCACGGCGACCTCCACGGCCAGAATGTGCTCGCCGGCGACCGGGAGCCTTGGCTCGTCATCGACCCGAAGCCGATGAGCGGCGACCCGCACTACGAGCCGGCGCCGATGCTGTGGAACCGGATCCAGCACGAGCAGCGCCGTGGCGGCGATCTGCGCGAGCTGCTGCGTCGCCGCTTCCACACCCTGGTGGACCTCGGCGACCTGGACGAGGAGCGCGCTCGCGCCTGGGTCGTGGTCCGGATGGTGCTCAACGCCTCGTGGACGATCCTCGACGCCGGTGCAGGCGAGCTGGATGCCGATGACCAGGACTGGATCACCACCTGCGTGACCATCGCCAAAGCCGTGCTGCCCTAGTCGACGCCAGCGTTGGGCGGATCGCGGCGCCCGAGCGTGTGGCGCTTTCGCTGCGCCACGCTGCCGCGTTCTCCACAGGCGGGCGGGATAGTCCCTGACGTTTGGGTTCCAAATTCGTGCGAAATGGACCGAAACGTCAGGGACTATGCGAGGTCGCGCCGGGAGGGTGGCCATCGCGATGAGAGCTGCCGCCGACTCGCTGGTCCTGACGTGAGAAGTAGCGCCGACTCGGCGGGGTCTGGGTGAGAGCTGGCGCCGAGTCGGCGGGGCGTGTGCTGAACCGCACGAGCGGTGTCATCGTGTTGGCACAGGGGAGTGGGCGAAGGAGGTGGGATGGCCGGGCAGCAGGAGGGCGACCGCGACGACAGCCCGGTGGCCCTGATGCGTCAGCTCCACGACGAGCACGCCGGCGCGCTGTGGGGATACTGCCTGCGGCTCGCGGGTCACGACCGGGCCCGGGCCGAGGATCTCCTGCAGGAGACCCTGTTGCGCGCGTGGCGCAACACGGCCGTGCTCGACCAATCGCGCGGGTCCCTGCGGTCGTGGCTGTTCACCGTCGCGCGCAACCTGGCCATCGACGAGTGGCGCACCAAGCGGCACCAGCTGGAGATCGCCGTCGACGAGGTGCCCGAGCCTGCCGGGCTCACCGATCACACCGACGGCCTGCTGCTCACGTGGGTCGTCGCGGACGCGATCACCCGGCTCTCGCCGGAGCATCGCGCAGTGCTGGCCTGCTGCTACTACCGCGGGATGAGCGTGGCCGACGCCTCCCGTCACCTGGAGATCCCCGAGGGCACCGTGAAGTCCCGCACGCACTACGCCCTGCGGGCGCTCCGGCTGGCCCTCGAGGAGATGGGGGTGACGGCATGAGCCGACCAGCGAGCCCGGAGGCGCGGTGCCCCCTGGCCCACTCCGACGCGGCCTACGTGCTGGGAGCGCTGTCCCCGGCCGAGCGCCTCGAGTTCGAGCGACACCTCCCCGGGTGCGTGACCTGCACCCGGTCGGTCGGACAGCTCGCCGGACTGCCCGGGCTGATGGCGCGGGTGACCTCGGAATCGGTCCCCGGCTTCGACCCGGTCGACGACTCCGCGACGCCGGAGCCTGATCCACCGGTGCCCGACACGGTGCTTCCCGCCCTGGTGCACGCCGTACGGCGAGAGCACAGGCGGCGGGTGCTGGCCTGGTCCGCCGTGGCCGCCGCTGCAGCGGTCCTGGTCACCGTCGGGATGCTGGCCTTCGGCGACGCAGGCGACTCGGCCGCCCCCGAGGCGGCCCCCACCGCGAGCCCCGCGGCGACATCCTCGTCGCCGACCACTTCGGCCGCGCCTGCGCTGCCGATGGCTCCGGTTGCCGACGCGGACGACGAGGGTCTGAGTGCCGACGTGGCGCTCACGCCCGTGCAGTGGGGCACGCGGCTCGACCTGACCTGCACCTACGGGTCGCGCGTCGACGACTACGGCGGAGCCGAGGGGGCGCGCTACGCGCTCGTCGTCCGCACCCGCGGCGGGGCGGAGGAGCAGGTCGCTTCGTGGCGGGCTCTCCCTGGCCGCACGCTGCACCTGCGTGGCGCCACCGGCACCGAGTCGGCCGACATCTCTTCGGTGGAGATCCGCACGGAGGCCGGCGAACCGGTGCTGCGACTCACCCTCTGAGCGGTCCGTAGGCCGTCAGGAACCGGTCGCGGAACGCGTCCATCGGCCAGACCGGTGCCTTCGGGTCGGGCCGGAGCCCGGCGGTCCAGCCCCACTCGGCGATCCGCCCGAGCACCGCCGGGTCGCGCGCGACCACGCTGATCGGCACGTCCCGACCGCTCGTCGTCCCCGAGACCGTGGTGACCGGCTGGTGGTCGCCGACCACCACCAGCACCAGGTCGTCGTCGGCTGCCGTCTCGACGAAGCCCACGAGGGAGTCCAGCGAGTACTGGAGAGAGCGCACATAGGCGGCTTTGACCCGCTCGGGGTCGCGCCAGACCTCGGCGCGCTGCTCACCCTGCGCGGGCATCGGGTCGAAGACCGACCCGTCGCCGAGGGTCGCGGGATCGACGAGGCGGGGGAGCGGCACCCACGGGTTGTGGCTGGACTGGAGGTCGATCTCGGCCATCACGGGCCCACGTCCGGGCGGCGCGAGCTCGAGGCGGCGGAACGCCTCGAGCGCGAACTGGTCGGGCATCCGCCCATAGCCGAACCGAGGCCCCTCGTACCCGAGGTTGCGCGCGTCGTAGAGCGCGTCCCAGCCGTAGAACGCCGGTCCGGCGGGCCAGTCCTCCGTGTTGGCGGGTACGACGCCCACGGACCGCCATCCCGCCGCACGGAAGGCGCTGCTCAGGGTCAGCCGCTCCGCCCGCATCAGCTGGTCGTAGCCGCCCTGATGGTCGATCCACAGCCCGGACTGCAGGGTCGAGTGCGCGAGCCAGCTCATCGCACCGAACGTCGGGCTGGTCAGCCAGCCGCTGCGCGCCCGGAAGCCCGCCTCCTGGAGCCTGGCGGTGTCGGCGTCGACCGACGCGACCAGGTCTCCCGATGTCGGCAGTCCCTCGAGGGCGACGCGGCCGTAGCTCTCGACGAAGACCAGCAGCACGTCCTTGCCCCGCAGCCCGGTCAACAGCCGGGACGCGGGTATGTCGCGGTAGGGGTCGTCGGCGATCGCCGCGGTGAGAGCCGCTCGCTCGCGCAGCTGGGTGCGGGCCGCGGCGACGTGCCCGCTGGCGAGGTCGACCTCGGTCGCCGCAGCGAGGGGAAGGTCGCTGGACACCCGAGCTCCCGTGGCCGCGCCGGCCACCCAACCCACTCCGAGGGCCAGCAGCACGGTGCCCGCGATCCGGCGATGGGACCGGGCCGCCCTGGCCGTCCCGTCGAGAGCCAGGGGGATGGTGACGAGCACGCCGAGGAGGACCACGGCGAGGACGACGGCCACGGTGGCCGCGTTCGCTGTGCCCAGGGCATCGCGGAGGAAGCCCAGGCCGTCCCCGACGTGCACCGGATCTCCGAGGGGGTCGAAGGGCCGGTCGAAGGCGAGGGAGGTGACCAGGTCGAGGAGCTTGAGGACGGTGAGCAGCGCGAGCACCCCGCCCGCCGCCAGGGCCACCCGCCGTACGCCGCCGTCCGGCAGGGCTAGCAGGAGCGCGAGCAGCAAGATCCCCTCCACCGGGATCCGGAGGAACGCCGTGGCGGTGAGGGTCGAGGCGTCGGCCGGCGCCACCAGCACCAGCCACAGCACGACCGGGGCGAGCATCGCCACGGCAGGAGAGTGCCGCCGAGAGGTGAGGGGGTCCCGCAGCCGCCTCAGGTCCCAGGCCTCGTGGGCGAAGGACTCGGTGAGGAGACCGAGCGCGACCACCAGCAGGATCGTCGCCGCCACCGGAGGCAGCCACCCCGTCGCCACGATCACCAGGGCGATCCCCTGGAACGCCGCCACCACCTTGCACCAGGGCCGCGCCGGCGCCGTTCCCCGCAGCCAGGGCCACAGCAGCCCGGCCGCCCAGAAGGCATACCGCGCGAGGCCGATCGCCAGCACCCACAGGCCGAGCGACGGCACGACGTAGGCGCTGAGGACGAGGAGCAGCAGCGCGTCGACCTCCAGGTCGAAGCGCGCACCGAGGCCCGACACGGTGCCGGTGCCCCGCGCCAACCGGCCATCCACCAGGTCGAGCACCAGGGCCACCCCCGCGAGGGCCACGACCGCGGGCGCTGTCGGCCGCACGGCGGCCCCGGCCAGATCCGCGACGACCAGCGCGGCCACCGCACTGGTGAGCATCGCGCGGACCAACGTGACGCGGTCAGCCGTGCTCAGTGCCGCCCCGGCTCCGTCCCGGCGCCGGGCCAGACCCCGCGTCAGGGGCACGATCACGGCCAGTGCGCAGGCCAGTCCGGCCGACCACCCGGCCTTCCCGAGGCCGAAGGAGGGGTCGAGCAGGGCCAGGAGGCCGACGAGACCCACGAGGCCGACGGCAGGCCCCACGGGCGCACCGACCTGAACCGGTGCGCCCACGTCGTCGTGTTTCCCCGTCGAGCCGCCCATCGCTACGTTCGAGAGGACGCAGCCGACGACGGTTCGGTTCAGGAGGGCGCGGTGGTGACGGAGCAGGCCTACTGGCTCGCCGAGCCGGGTCTCGGCGAGATCCGCGCCGTCGACCCGGGCGTCCCGGGACCGGACGAGGTCCTGGTCCGCACCACCTGGTCGGGCGTCAGCCGGGGCACCGAGACACTGGTGCATCGCGGCGGGGTGCCGGCCGATCAGCAGCTGGCCATGCGGGCGCCCTTCCAGGAAGGGGAGTTCCCCGGACCGGTGAAGTACGGCTACCTGAGCGTCGGCGAGGTGATGGCCGGTCGGGCGGACCTGAGGGGGCGCACCGTCTTCTGCCTCTTCCCCCACCAGACCGCCTATGTCGTGCCCGCTGCGTCCGTCGTGCCCGTGCCCGAGGGGGTCCCGGCCCGACGGGCCGTCCTCGCGGGGCTCGTCGAGACCGCGGTGAACGCCGTGTGGGACTGCCGGCCCCTGGTCGGCGACCGACTCGCCGTGGTGGGAGGCGGCACGCTCGGCTGCTGCGTCGCCCGACTCCTCGGGGGGATCCCCGGCGCCCGGGTGACCCTGGTCGACGTCGAGCGCCGCCGTGCGGCCGTCGCGGAGGCCCTGGGCGTCGCCTTCGCGGCTCCCGACGAGGCCCCCCGCGACCTGGACGCCGTGGTGCACGCGAGCGGTCGCGGGGAGGGCCTGGAGACCTCGCTGGGCCTGCTCGCCGACGACGGCGAGGTCGTCGACCTCAGCTGGTACGGCGACCGCCCCGTGCCGCTCCACCTCGGCGGCGCCTTCCACTCCCGACGGCTCGCGATCCGCTCCTCCCAAGTGGGGGAGGTGGCCCGCGCGCGCCGGGGGCGCCGTACCCGCACGGAGCGGCTGGCCCTCGCCCTCGACCTGCTGCAGGACCCGGCGTTCGACGTCCTGCTGACCGGGGAGTCCGCGTTCGACGACCTGCCCGCGGTGATGGGTCGACTCGCGGCTGGAGACCCGGAGGTCGCTGCCGAGCTGTGCCACACCATCCGCTACCCGGCCGGGCCTGGAGGTTCCTGATGTTCACCGTGACGGTCCGCGACCACATCATGATCGCCCACAGCTTCCGCGGGGAGGTGTTCGGTCCGGCGCAACGCCTCCACGGGGCGACGTACGTGGTCGACGCCGCCTTCCGCGGGAGCAGCCTCGACGGCGACGGCGTGCTCATCGACATCGGCCTGGCCGCCGCACAGCTCGCCGAGGTGCTGGCGGAGCTGAACTACCGAAACCTCGACGAGGAGGAGGACCTCGCGGGAGCCAACACGACCACCGAGGTGCTCGCGCAGGTCGTGGCCGACCGGCTCGCGGACCGGGTGCGGACCGGGGGGCTGGGCGAGGTAGCCACCCTCGAGGCGATCGTGGTGACGCTGCACGAGTCGCACGTCGCGTGGGCGAGCTTCGAACGGACCCTCTGAGGACCCGGTGACGACGATCCAGCTGGTCGTGCCCGAGGGCTTCGCCGACCCGGGTCGCCCGAGTGGCGGCAACGTCTACGACGCCCGTCTCGCGGAGGCGCTGCGCGCTCGCGGTCTCGAGGTCTCGGTGCATGAGGCGGCTGCGGCGTCCCTCGACGAACGGCTGGCCGAGCTCCCGTCAGGCGCGCTCGTCGTCGTCGACGGCCTCGTCGGGTCCGCGGCCCCGGGAGCGCTGGAGGCGCACCGTGCCCGGTTGACCGTGCTCCTGCTCGTGCATCTGCCGCTCGGGGTGCCCGTCCCCGGAGTCGGGACGCGGGTCGACGACGAGCGCCGCGCCGTCGACGCGGTCGCGGCCGTCGTGACGACGAGTCGGTGGACCAAGGGCTGGCTCGCCACGACGTACGGCGTGCCCGAGAGCCGTCTGCACGTCGCGCTCCCGGGGGTCGAGCCCGCTCCGCTGACGGAGCCCACCGCGGCCGGCTCTCGGCTGTTGTCCGTCGGAGCCGTGACGCCCGTGAAGGGCCACGACGTCCTGGTCGCCGCACTCGCCCTGCTCGCCGACCACGACTGGTCGTGGAGCCTCGTGGGGTCGGCGGTCGACAGATGCCAGGCCGAGGCCGTCTGGTCGGCTGCCTGCGCATCCGGGCTCGACGGCCGCATCCGCCTCGCCGGAGCCCTGACCGGCCCCGGCCTCGCGGCTGCCTACGCGGAGGCGGACCTGCTCGTGCTGCCCTCGCGCCACGAGACCTACGGCTTGGTGGCCGTCGAGGCGCTGGCGCACGGCGTTCCGGTGCTGGCCGCCGACGTCGGCGGGGTCCGCGAGGCCCTCGGCCGGGCTGCTGACGGCGCCGCGCCGGGCCTGCTGGTGCCCGCCGACGAGCCGCCTGCCTTGGCGGCCGCGCTCCGCGAGTGGTGGGCGTCGGCAGACCTGCGAGCCTCGCTGCGAGCGGCCGCAGCCTCGCGTCGGGAGACGTTGAGGCGGTGGAGCGACACCGCGGCCGACGTTGCGCGGCTTCTCGACGAGCCTCGGTCGACCGGCGATCCCGGAGGCTGAACCCGGCCCCGCGGGGAACCGTAGGTGGGGAAGGAGCGGGAGGTGGCATGTCCGGTCGCCGATGGCACGCGGCGCGGGTCCTGGTCGGGCTCGGCGTGCTCGTCGTGCTGGCCTGGCAGGTGGGAGCGGCGCCGTTCGCGCAGGGACTCCGCGCCGTCACGCCCGGCTCGGTGCTGTGGGCTCTCGCCCTCGTGGCCGGCACCACCGTGTGCTGCTCGTGGCGCTGGCGGGCGATCGCCCGGGCCGGCGGTGTCGAGCTCGGCCTCGGCCCGGCCGTGGGTGCCTACTACCGCTCCCAGTTCCTGAACTCGGTTCTCCCAGGGGGCGTCCTGGGTGATGTCCACCGCGGCTTCGCGCACGGCTGCCTGCGCTCGGTGTTCTGGGACCGGGTCGTCGGTCAGACTGTCCAGGTGGGTGCGAGCGTCGTCGTCCTCGCAGTCGCCTGGCCCGGCTCCTCCCTCTCGCCAGGCACCCGGGCCGCCATGGGGCTGGCCGGGGTGCTGGCGGTCCTCGGCCTCCTCGGCGCCCTCGCCGCCCGCGGCGTGCTGGACGCCAGGACGATGCCGATCGTGGTGGCCACGTCTCTCCTCGCCTTCGCTGGACACGTCGCGCTCCTCCTGGTCGCCGCCCGGGCGGCCGGCGTCACCTCGGGCCCGGGGCTCCTGCTGCCGGCGGCCGTGGTCGTCCTCTCGGCCGCTGCCGTGCCACTCAACGTCGCGGGTTGGGGTCCCCGCGAAGGCGCGGCGGCGTGGGCGTTCGCGGTCGTCGGCCTGGGCGCGGCCGCGGGCACGAGCACTGCCGTCGCGTACGGCGTGCTCTCGCTGCTCGCCGTGCTCCCCGGAGCAGCGCTGCTCGTCGTCCGGCCCGGCACCCGGCCCGGTGCCTCCCTGGTGCGTGAGGCGGTGCCCGCCCATGGCTGAGCGTCCCTATGTGCTGCTCAGCTGCGGGATGTCCCTCGACGGCTATCTCGACAACGCGTCGCCGGAGCGGCTGGTGCTGTCCAACGACGAGGACCTCGATCGGGTGGACGAGGTGCGGGCGGGGTGCGACGCGATCCTGGTGGGCGGTCGGACCGTGCGCCGCGACGATCCCCGACTGCTGGTCCGCAGCGTCGCCTGCCGCGAACGCCGGGTCTCCCGGGGGCTCCCGCCGAGCCCGACGAAGGTGACCGTCACGTCCGGCGGCCGGCTCGACCCCACGGGACGCTTCTTCGTGACCGGCGAAGCGGACAAGATCGTCTACTGCCCGAGCCCGGCGTGGCCGGCCGAGCGCCGTCGCCTGGGTGCGGTGGCCACCGTCGTGGACGGTGGCCGGGACGTCCGGATGGACACCCTCGTCGAGGACCTGGCGGCGCGCGGCCTGCGCCGGGTGATGGTCGAGGGCGGGGGCAGCGTGCACACGCAGTTCCTGACGGCCGGGCTGGCAGACGAGCTGCAGCTCGTGGTCGCACCGTTCTTCGTCGGCGACTCGCGTGCCGCGCGGTTCGTCCAGGACGGCCGGTTCCCGTGGGACGAGCACCGCCACGCCGCCCTGGCCGATGTGCGACGGCTGGGCGACGTCGTGCTGCTCCGTTATGCGCTGTCGTCGAGGTTCGAGGACGCGTGAACGCGCTTCCAGGGCTGTTGCGGCGAGGTTTCGGGCACGCAACGCTACCGACGCGTAACGACGTGATCTAGGTTGGGGCGCATCGGTCGTGCCGGGACGGCCCGATGCCGCGCACCATCGCCACCGACGTGACCCCGATCCTGACCCGAAGAGAGCTGACAGGGAGCATCATGCCGACCACCACCGACACCACGTTCATCGACTCCCTGCCCGCCAACGTCGCGGTCCAGTTCCTCGACCGCGTCGCCGCGTCGCCGCAGCGTGAGGCCTTCCGGTTCCCCGAGGGCGACACCTGGGCCTCGGTCACCTGGCAGCAGGCGGGCGACGAGGTCCGCCGGCTCGCCGCCGGACTCCTGGCTCTCGGGATCCAGCCCGAGCAGCGCTGCGGGATCGCCTCCGGCACCCGCTACGAGTGGATCCTGGCCGATCTGGCGATCCTGTGCGCCGGCGCGGCCACCACGACCGTCTACCCGAGCACCAACGAGGACGACACGGCGTACATCCTGGGCGACTCCGAGAGCCGCGTCGTCTTCGCCGAGGACGACACCCAGATCGCCAAGCTCACGGCCCGGCGACCCGATCTGCCGGCCGTCGAGAAGGTCGTCACGTTCGACGGCACCACCGACGGCGACTGGGTGATCAGCCTGGAGGAGCTCGGCAAGCTCGGCGACGACTACCTCGCCGACCACCCGACTGCCATCGAGGACCTCGCCAAGACGATCCGTCCCGAGCAGCTGGCCACGCTGATCTACACCTCCGGCACCACGGGGCGGCCCAAGGGCGTGCGGCTGCGGCACAGCTCGTGGGTCTACGAGGGCGAGGCGATCAAGGCCCAGAACATCCTCAGCGACAGCGACCTGGAGTTCCGCTGGCTGCCGATGGCGCACTCGTTCGGCAAGGTCTTGATGTCCACCCAGATGGCCCTGGGGTACTCCGCGGCGATCGACGGCCGGGTCGACAAGATCGTCGACAACCTGGCCGTGGTCAAGCCGACGTTCATGGGTGCGGCGCCTCGCATCTTCGAGAAGGCCCACGCGCGGATCGTCACGATGCAGGCCGCCGAGGGCGGGCTGAAGGAGAAGATCTTCAACCAGGCGTTCTCGGTCGGCCGCAAGGTCGACCAGCTCAAGCGCGAGGGCAAGTCCGTGCCGTTCGCGCTCGGCCTGCAGCACTCGCTGTTCGACCGCCTGGTGTACAGCAAGATCCGCGACCGGTTCGGCGGTCGCGTGCGGTTCTTCATCTCCGGTGCGGCGGCGCTCAACCGCGACATCGCGGAGTGGTTCCACGCCGCGGGCATCGTGATCCTGGAGGGCTACGGGCTCACCGAGTCGTCGGCGGGCTCGTTCGTCAACCTGCCGTCCCTCTACAAGTTCGGCACCGTCGGCCCGGTCTTCCCGGGTAGCGAGGTCAAGGTCGGTCCCGACGGCGAGGTGCTGATCAAGGGTCCCGGCGTGATGGACGGCTACCACAACCTGCCCGAGGAGTCGGCCAGCGCCCTCACGGAGGACGGCTGGCTGCACACCGGTGACAAGGGCGAGCTCGACCAGGACGGCTACCTCAAGATCACCGGCCGGATCAAGGAGCTCTTCAAGACCTCCGGCGGCAAGTACATCGCACCGCCGGCGATCGAGGCGAAGTTCAAGGCGATCTGCCCCTACGCCAGCCAGTTCATGGTGTTCGGCAACGAGCGCAACTACGTCGTCGCGCTGGTGACCCTCGACCCCGACGCGATCGCCGCGTGGGGCCAGGAGAACGAGATCGCCGGTGACTACACCACCCTGGTGAACTCCGACGCCTGCAAGGAGATGGTGCAGGGGTACGTCGACGAGCTGAACCTCCAGCTCAACCGCTGGGAGACGATTAAGAAGTGGGCCCTGCTCGACCACGACCTCTCGGTCGAGTCCGGCGAGCTCACCCCGTCTCTGAAGGTGAAGCGCAACGTCGTCGAGGAGAACTACAAGGACCTCATCGACGGCTTCTACAGCTGACCCCCTTCGGTGGTCGAGCCCTTCGGTGGTCGAGCCCGCGAGCGCAGCGAGCGGTGTCGAGACCGGTGACCGGTGCGGGGGTCTCGGCGCGGGCTCGCCTGGCGAGCGGTGTCGAGACTCGGCGACCGGTCGGCTTGCCGCTCGAGGGGTCGCGACAGGGGCAGTGATTGGATGGCGACATGCCGTCGGCACTGCCTCCGGGCGAGCCTGCCCCTCCCGACGGGGCGCTCCCGGAGGCCGCGCTGACGGAGCTCGCCGCGGGCGACCGGGGGTTCGGGTTCTACGTGCACGTGCCCTTCTGCACCGTGCGGTGCGGCTACTGCGACTTCAACACCTACACGGCCGCGGAGCTGGGGCGGACCGCCGACGTCCGCGGCGCCTCCCGAGCGACGTACGCCGAGGCGGCCATCGACGAGGTTCGGCTGGCCAGGCGGGTGCTCGGCGACCTGGACCTGCCGGTCGAGACGGTGTTCTTCGGGGGCGGCACGCCGACGGTCCTCCCACCCGCGGAGCTCGGGGCGGTCCTGGCCGCCATCGCGGCGGAGTTCGGCCTCGCCCCGGATGTCGAGGTGACGACGGAGGCCAACCCCGACAGCGTGGCCGCCTGGGACCTCGAGGAGCTGCGGCAGGCGGGCTTCGACCGGATCTCGTTCGGGATGCAGTCCGACGTCCCGCACGTGCTGGCGACGCTGGACCGGACGCACGATCCGCTCCGGGTGCCGGCCGCGGTCGGATGGGCCCGGGGCGCGGGGTTCGAGCAGGTGAGCCTCGACCTCATCTACGGGACGCCGGGCGAGTCTCTGGCCGACTGGGAGGCGTCCGTGGACGCGGCGCTGGCCTGCGCGCCCGACCACGTGTCGGCGTACTCGCTGATCGTGGAGCCGGGGACCGCGCTGGCGCGGCGGGTGGGCCGCGGAGAGCTGCCCGCGCCCGACGAGGACGACCTCGCCGACAAGTACGCCCTCGCCGATGAGCGGCTGGGCCGGGCCGGGCTGTCCTGGTACGAGGTCTCCAACTGGGCGCGCACCCCGGACTCGCGTTGCCGGCACAACGTGGGCTACTGGACGGGGTCGCACTGGTGGGGGGTCGGACCTGGGTCGCACTCACACGTCGGAGGCGTGCGGTGGTGGAACGTCAAGCACCCCGCGGCCTACGCGGAGCGGATCGCCGGCGGCGACAGCCCGGCCCGGGCGCGCGAGGTGCTCGACGACGAGACCAGACGCGTGGAGCGGGTGCTCCTCGAGGTGCGGCTGGCTGACGGCCTGCCCCTGTCGGTCCTCGACGCGGCCGGTCGGGCGGCGCTGCCGCAGGTGGTCGGCGACGGGCTCGCCGAGGAGGTCGACGACCGCTTGGTGCTCACACCGCGTGGGCGGCTACTGGCCGACGCGGTCGTGCGCGCCCTGCTCGGCTGAGCCCCGTTCCACCGATCGAGGCGGGCGCGCACGGTCGACGCGCGGGTCAGTGCACCAGCCGCAGGGTCAGCGGGTAGCTGTAGTCGCGGCCCTGGGAGGCGCGCATGGACGCCTGGATGATCACGACCAGCGCCCACACCAGGGCCACCAGCACGACGGGGATCACGACCAGGAGGCCGATGCCGAGGGTCAGGATGCTCACCAGCACGGCGACCGCGCTGTAGATGAGCAGGGAGATCTGGAAGTTCAGGGACTCGACCGCGTGCCGACGCACGAACGGCGACTGGTTGCCCGCGGTGAGCATCACCAGCAGCGGCGCGAGGAAGCCCATCGCGAACCACGCGGCCACGAGTGCGCCCCAGTGGGCGGCGGAGGCCCAGTTGCGGTCGTTCGGCGTGATCTCGGTGTGGAAGCCCGCGTAGGCCACCTCGCCCGGCTGGCCGTAGGCGCCGTACGCCGCTCCCGGGTACGGCTGGGCGGCGTAGGGGTCCGACGGGTACGGCTGGGCAGTGGTGGGCTGGCCGGGATACGGCTGCTGGGGGTAGGGCTGCTCGGCGTACGGCTGCTCGGCGTACGGCTGGTCCGGGTAGGGCTGCTCCGGGTACGGCTGAGCGGGGTACGGCTGAGCGGGGTGCGCCTGGCCCGGATACGGCATGGTCGGGTCAGGAGCCGCCTGCGGCTCCGGGGTGTCGATCTGCGGTGCGGGCGCCTCGGGCGCCTCGGGTGCGGTCCAGCCCTGGGGCTCGGTGGGGCCCTGGTCGGGAACAGCCTGGTCGGCCTGGGGGATCTCGCCGGACGCGTTCTGGCCGGAGAGGTTGGCGTCGTCGGAGGGGGTCTGGCTCATCGTCTTCCTGCCTTCGGTCGGGTGCCCGCGGCGTCTGGTTCGGGCGGTCGCACCCTGTGCCTCCACGCTAGTCCGCGCCCGCGGCAGATTCAGTCCGGAGGTCCCCTGAGCGGGCCCTGAGCCGACCCTGGCCGACGGGCTCAGGCGGCCGTGACGAAGTCGATCAGCTCCTCCACGCGCCCGAGGAGGGCGGGCTCGAGGTCGGCGTAGGTGTCGACCTGCCCGAGGATCCGCCGCCAGGCGAGACCCAGGTCCTCACGGGTCGCGTGCGGCCACCCCAGCCGGCGACACACCCCGGCCTTCCACTCCTCGTTGCGGGGCACGTCGGGCCAGGAGTCCAAGCCGAGTCTTGTGGGCTTGACCGCGGCCCAGATGTCGACGAACGGGTGTCCCACGACCAGCACGTGAGGACCGATCGGGGAGTGGCGGACCCCCTCGGCGATACGGCTCTCCTTCGAGCCCGGCACCAGGTGGTCGACCAAGACCCCGACCCGCCGACCCGGGGCCGGCCCGACGTCGTCGAGGCGCGCGCCCAGCTCGTCGACGCCGTCGAGCATCTCGACCACCACACCCTCGATGCGGAGGTCGTCGCCCCAGACCCTCTCGACCAGCTCGGCGTCGTGACGTCCCTCCACGAGGATCCGGCTCTCCCGCGCCACGCGGGCACGGGCGCCGGGCACGGCGACCGACCCCGAGGCCGTGCGTCCCGGGGCCGTGCGTGCGGACGTCGGCGGTCGCGCGGCCACCGGTGCGACCAACAGCACCGGTCGCCCCTCGAGCAGGAAGCCAGGACCCAGGGGGAACGCCCGACGCCGTCCGTGCCGGTCCTCGAGGGTCAGCACGTCCAGGTCGCGGTCGACCTTCACGATCGCCCCGCAGAACCTCGTCATCACCTCCTCGACCACGGCACCGATCTCGGCCTCGGCCGGGACCGCACGACCGCGCGCCGGAGCCCGCCAGTCACCGGCGAGCACGTCGCTGCCGTAGCGGTCCGGACGCGGGGTGGGGGAGGGCACCGGACCACGCTAGTGGTTGCCGCCGGAAGTTCGCCGGAGGTGGGCCGTGCTCCAGGTGCGTGCATCGCAGGGCGCCGGAGCGAAGCCATACCGGGTCGTCTCGCGAGCGACGGCAACGCCGCGAGGTGCGTGCCTGGGGCGCGGGACACCCGAAGAACTTCCGGTGGTGACCACTAGGTCGGACCCGCGCCTGCCAGATCGCGACGCGCCGCGCTCAGATCAGCGGCAGCCGGCGCTGACTCCGGGGGAGGTGGAGGTACCCCCGCCGTACGGCCTCGGCGAGCCGCTCGCGCGGATAGGGCCAGTCGGCCGCCGCGAGGGCATCGTCCACGGGAACGCCGCGCGTGGCCAGGTCGCGGATGGTCTCGGCGACGATGCCGAGGTCGTTGCGCTGGCGCTCCACGAAGTCCCGGTCGACCACCGCGCCATGCCCGGGGACCACGACGCTGCTCGAGGTGGTCAGGCCGAGCACCAGGTCGAGGGCCAGCGGCCATTCGAGGGGGAAGCATTCCTCGCCGAGCCCCGGCACGTCGCCGTCCTCCGTCTCCTCGACGAGGTCGCCGGCCAGGAGCACGTCGGCGTCCGGCACCCGCACCACCACGTCGCCGTCGGTGTGGCCGCGGCCGGGGTGGACCAGCTCGACCTGTCGGTCGCCGAGATCCAGGGTCAGGGCCGACGAGAACGTCGTGTCCGGGACCACGACCTCGGTGTCGGCCACCTCCCGGAGGCGCGCCGACTCCTCGTCTCTCACGGACGCCCGCACCTCCTCGCCGTACGCCGGCATGGCGGCCGCCGCGGACTCGTGACAGACCAGCGCCGCGCCCTCGCCCGAGAGCACTCCGTTGCCGAAGCTGTGGTCGAAGTGGACGTGGCTGTTCACCGCCCACAGGAGGGGCTGCGCGGACAGCCGACGCAGGTCCGCGATCACCTCCCGCGCCAGGGCGGAGGAGGCCTGGGTGTCGAGCATGAGGAGGCCGTCCGAGCCGGCCACCACCGTGACGTTGACGTCCATCCACGGGTAGCGCGCCACCCAGACGCGATCCGCAACCTCGATGAAGTCGGTCACGCCGCCGAGCCTAGTAGGCTTGGCACTCACGTCCGGCGAGTGCCAGGCCGGACGGCATCGGGTCGTGACCGACGAGGAGGTGAGCGGTGCAGGAGGACCGCAGGCTCGCCGTGCTGCGCGCCATCGTCGAGGACTACGTGTCGACCCAGGAGCCGGTCGGCTCCAAGGCGCTCGTCGAGCGACACGCGCTCGGGGTGTCACCGGCCACGGTGCGCAACGACATGGCCGTGCTCGAGGAGGAGGGGTTCATCACCCAGCCCCACACGAGTGCCGGGAGGATCCCGACCGACAAGGGCTACCGGCTCTTCGTCGACCGGCTCACGGAGGTCAAGCCGTTGAGCGCGGCAGAGAAGCGCGCGATCACCACCATCCTCGACGGCGCGGTCGACCTGGACGACGTGGTGCACCGCTCGGTGCGGCTGCTCGCCCAGCTGACCCGTCAGGTCGCCGTGGTCCAGTACCCCACCCTGTCCCGCTCGACCGTTCGCCATGTCGAGCTGGTCGCCCTGACGCCGCAGCGCCTTCTGGTCGTGCTGATCCTCTCGACCGGCCGCGTGGAGCAGCGGCTGGTCGAGCTCGAGCAGCCTGCGTCCGACGAGGATCTGCAGGGCGTGCGCACGGCGGTGCACCGCGAGGTCCTGGGACGCGTCATCGCCGAGGCGCTCACGGGCCTGCGGGCGCTGGCGACCAACCCGACGACCGACGCGACGGGGTCGGCCGTGGTCGCGGTCCTGGTGGAGGCGATGTCCGACCACCGCTCGGACGAGCGGGTCGTGGTGGGCGGGACCGCCAACCTGGTCCGCTTCGGAGACGTCTTCGAGGCCGACGTACGACCACTGCTGGAGGCCCTGGAGGAGCACGTCGTGCTGCTCACGCTGCTCGGCGAGGCCCATGCCGGCGGCCTGACGGTGCGGATCGGCCACGAGGGGCCCTACCAGGAGCTGGCCTCCACCAGTGTCGTCGCCACGGGCTACGGTCCGCAGGACGAGCCCCTGGCGAGCCTGGGGATCGTCGGCCCGACCCGCATGGACTACCCAGGCACGATGGCCGCGGTGCGTGCGGTCGCCCGCTACGTCTCCCGCATCCTCGACGAGGCATGAGCCTGCCGATGACTCTCACTGACCCGAACCCAGGACCACGATGAGCCAGGACCTCTACGCATTGCTCGGCGTCCCGCGCGACGCCGACCCCGACACCATCAAGAAGGCCTACCGCCGGCTGGCCCGGCAGTACCACCCCGACGTCAATCCGGATCCTGCGGCCCAGGAGCGCTTCAAGGAGGTCAGCCGCGCCTACGAGGTGCTCAGCGACCCCCAGAAGCGCGCCAGCTACGACCGTGGCGGCGACGTCTTCGGGATGGGTGGTGGAGCCGGATTCGGCCAGGGTGCCGGCTTCTCCTTCACCGACATCATGGACGCGTTCTTCGGCGGCACGGCTGCCCAGGGGAGCGGGCGCGGGCCGCGGCCGCGCATGCGGCGTGGCCAGGACGCCCTGATCCGGCTCGAGATCGAGCTCGCCGAGGCGGCGTTCGGCGTCGCCCGTGAGCTCAAGGTCGACACCGCCGTCGTCTGTACGGCGTGCCAGGGCGAGGGCGCGGCGCCGGGCAGCCACCCGGTGCCCTGCGACACCTGTCACGGCGCCGGCGAGGTGGCCCACGTGCAGCGGTCCTTCCTCGGGGAGATCCGCACGCTCCGCCCCTGTCCCACCTGCCGCGGCTTCGGCACGGTGATCCCCGACCCGTGCCGTGAGTGCTCCGGTGACGGTCGCGTCCGCTCGCGCCGCACCCTGACCGTCAAGATCCCGGCCGGCGTCGACACCGGCACCCGGGTCCAGCTCGCCGAAGAGGGCGAGGTCGGCCCGGGCGGTGGCCCGCCCGGGGACCTCTACGTCGAGATCCAGGTCGCGCCGCACCCGACGTTCGCCCGACAGGGCAACGACCTGCTTACCACCGTGTCCGTCCCGATGACGGCGGCCGCGCTGGGCACCACCCTGACCCTGCCGACCCTCGAGGCCGACCTCGTCGACGCGGAGGAGACCGAGGTGGAGACCACCTTCGAGGTCGAGATCCGCCCGGGCACGCAGTCGGGCACCGAGCAGGCGCTGCGTGGGCGGGGGGTCCCGGGCTTGCGGTCGGGACGAGGCGACCTGGTCGTCACCGTGCTCGTCGAGACCCCCACCCGACTCGACCCGCGCCAGGAGGAGCTGCTCCGCGAGCTGGCGGCGATCCGCCACGAGGAGAACCCCTCCGGGCAGCCGCGCGAGGAGGGCCGGTCGGTCTTCGGCCGCCTGCGCGACGCCTTCAACCAGCACTGAGTTCTGGGCCCGAGTCCATGAGCCCGAGCCGATGAGCCTCCCGGTCCACTGGGTCGAGTCGCTCGCCGGTGCGGCGATCGGGACGCGCGTCGACGTCCGGGGCGACGAGGCGCACCACGCGGTCGCCGTCCGCAGGCTCCGGCTGGGCGAGGTGGTCGTGCTCACCGATGGCCTGGGTCGCTCGGCCACGGGGCCGGTGGTCCACGCCGCGAAGGGACTGCTCACGGTCGAGGTCGCTCGGGTCGAGGAGCTCCCGGAGCCCCTGCCTCGGTTGACGGTGGTGCAGGCGGTGCCGAAGGGCGACCGGGGCGAGCTAGCCGTGGAGGTCCTCACCGAGGTGGGCGTGGCGCGCATCCAGCCCTGGATTGCCGAGCGCAGCGTCGCGGTGTGGAAGGGCGAACGAGGCGAGAAGGCGCTGCGCCGCTGGCGCAGCAGGGCCCGCGAGGCGGCCAAGCAGTCGCGACGGGTGTGGTTCCCCGAGGTGTCGCCCCTGGTCGGCACCGCCGAGGTCCTCGCTCTCGTCGCCGGCGCGGACCTCGCCGTCGTGCTGCACGAGTCGGCGCCGTCACCGCTGTCGGCGGTCGAGGTCCCCGATGCCGGCGAGCTGCTGGTCGTGGTCGGCCCCGAGGGCGGCCTCACCGAGACGGAGGTCGCGGCCTTCACCCAGGCGGGCGGCCGTCCCGTGCGCCTCGGCGCGGAGGTGTTGCGCACCTCGACGGCCGGGGTGGTCGCCGCGGCCGCGCTGCTCGCACGAACCGCCCGCTGGGCCTGACGACCGACCCACCGCGAGTCGGCGTGAGCTCTCGCTCGGACCCCGCCGAGTCGGCGTGAGCTCTCGCTCGGACTCCGCCGAGTCGGCTCGACTTCTCATCTCACTTGAGAGTTCACGCCGACTCGGGCGCAGCCAAGCACGCGGCTCGCGCAGCAAGAAGAGTTCACGCCGACTCGCGCCATGGGGACAGCTCACGCGGACTGGGGGAGGGCTTCGGCCAGCAGTCGCAGGGTCTGCTCCCGGGCGGGAGCGCGGTCGGCGGGCGCGCCGGTGAAGGCACCCGCCACCGGGTGCACCATGACCTCGTCGACGGCGTACGTCGCCGCGAGGTCCCCGATCGCGGCGGCAGCCTCGTCCGGCGTGCCGACCACCCAGCGGTCGAGGAGGTTGAGGGCGAGGCGATGGTGATGGTCCGGGAGCCCGCGAGCCTCGGCGTCCTCGACGAGTCGCTGCGGCGTGAGCGCACCGCCCGTGCGCAGGGCCACCATCGCGTGCAGGTTGGGCAGCACCAGCCGCGCTGCCTCCTCGCGGGTCGGCGCCACGACGGCGTTGACGGTCAGGAAGGTGCGCGGCTCCTGATGGGCCTCGCCTGCGACGAAGCCGTCCCGGTAGAGGGCGAGCGCCTCGGCGGTGCCGTCACCGGAGAAGTGGTGGGCGAACACGTAGGGCAGTCCGCGCGACGCGGCGAGGCGGGCCGAGTAGTCCGAGGACCCGAGCAGCCAGACCGGTGGGGCAGACCGGGCGCGCGGGGTGGCGCGGAGCGCGTGCTGGCGGCCGCCCACGTCGAGGGCCGCCCCGCCGGGCGACATCAGCGTGATCACGTTGTCGACGTACGACGGGAACTGCTCGACCGCGTCGTCCAGCACTCCGCCTCCGCCGTGCCGAAGCGCGAAGCCGGTCACCGGGTCGGTGCCGGGCGCGCGCCCGATCCCGAGGTCGATCCGGCCGGGATGGGCGGCCTCGAGGAGCGCGAACTGCTCGGCCACGACGAGCGGCGCGTGGTTGGGCAGCATCACCCCGCCGGAGCCGACGCGGATCCGCTCGGTCGCAGCGGCCACCATCGCCACCAGGACCGGGGGATTGGTGGCCGCGACGGCCGGCATGTTGTGGTGCTCGGCGAGCCAGTAGCGACGGAACCCGAGCTCGTCGGCCACCCGGGCGAGGGAGCGGGTGGCCGCCAGTGCGTCGGAGGTGGTCTGGTCTGCGCGGACTGGGACGAGGTCCAGCACCGAGAGGGCGGGTGCGGCCATCACATCTGCTCGGGTGCGGCGATCCCGAGCAGATCCAGCCCGCGGTCCAAGACAGCGAGCGTGGTCGCGCACAGGGCCAAGCGCGACTCGCGGACACCGGGGTCGGCCTTGAGGACCGGGCAGTGCTCGTAGAACGACGAGAACTGCTGGGCGAGCTCGAACAGGTACCCGCACAGCCGGTGCGGCTCGAGCAGGTCGCCGACCTGGGCGACGACGTCGCCGAAGCCGAGCAGGGCGAGCCCCAGCGAGCGTTCCGCAGGCTCCACGATCTGCACCGGCCCCGTGGCTGCCGTACGTTCGACGTCCGCCGTGCGGAAGATCGAGCGGATCCGGGCGGCGGCGTACTGCAGGTAGGGGCCGGTGTTCCCGGTCAGGGAGACCATCCGGTCGAGGTCGAAGACGTACTCGCTGTCGTGTGCCACGGACAGGTCGGCGTACTTGACGGCGCCGATCCCGACCTGCGGAGCGATGGCCGCGCGGATAGCGGGGTCGAGGTCCGGGCGGGCCTCGTCGACCACGGCGCGGGCGTGGGTCACCGCCTCCTCGAGGAGGGCCATCAGCTTGAGGGGGTTGCCCGCCCGGGTCCGCAGGATCTTGCGATCCGCACCCAGCACGTTCCCGATCTGCACGTGCACGACCTCGACGTCGTCCGGCAGCCATCCCGCGAGGCGTGCGGTGTCCCACACCATGTTGAGGTGGAGGGCCTGAGGCGCGCCGATGACGTAGAGGATGCGATCGGCCCCTAGGTCGCGGACCCGGTGCCGGATCGTCGCGAGGTCGGTCGTGCCGTAGCCGTAGCCACCGTCTGACTTGCGGATGATGAGTGGGACCGGCTTGCCTTCGCGGCCGGTGTAGCCGTCGAGGAAGACGCACAGCGCGCCGTCGCTGATCGTCGCGAGCCCCCGCGACTCGAGCTCCTCGCAGATGTCGGCCAGCTCGGCGTTGTACGTCGACTCGCCGGCCAGGTCCCCATCGGTCAGGGTGACGCCGAGGGTGTCGTAGATGCGGTTGAAGTAGCGCTTGGAGAGGTCGACGAGCTCGGCCCAGAGACGCAGCGTCTCCGGGTCCCCGGCCTGCAGGGCGACCACCCGCGCGCGGGCGCGGTTCGCGAACTCCTCGTCGCCGTCGAACTCCGCCCGGGCGGCTGCGTAGAAGGTGTTCGGGTCGGTGACGAGAACCTCGGCCTCGGGAGAGTGCTCGCCCACGGCCAGCAGGTGCTCGATCAGCATGCCGAACGGCGTGCCCCAGTCTCCGACGTGGTTCTGGCGGATCACGTCGTGTCCGAGGTGCTCGAGCGTGCGGACGAGGGCGTCGCCGACGACCGTCGTGCGCAGGTGGCCGACGTGCATCTCCTTGGCCACGTTGGGGGCGGAGTAGTCGACGGGCACGACCTGCCGGCGCTGAGTGGGGACGCCCCGTCGCGGGTCGGCCCCCAGCGCGGTCACGGAGCCCGAGACCCACTCGTCCGTCAGCCTGACGTTGACGAAGCCCGGACCGCTGATCTCGGGCTCGGCGGCGATCCCGGCCAGGTCGAGGCCGGCCACGATCCGCTGCGCCACTTCACGAGGGGGCTGGCCGACGCGCTTGGCGAGCGCCAGGGCGACGTTGGCCTGGAGGTCGGCGTACTGGCTCGGGCGGATCACGGGGTCGGTGCGGGCGTACTCCTCGCCGTACGCCGAGACCAGTGCCTGCTGGAACCGCTCTGTCACCACCGCCACCGGACTCGCCACGGCGCAAGGCTATCCACCGCCGTCCGTGACGAACTGGTCGGTGTCCGGGCGGTCAAACCGACAAGTTCGTCACAGACGACGGGTCAGGCGGTGGCCGCGAAGCCCTCCGCGACGACGTCGAAGGCCTCGTCGAGGAGCGCGTCGGAGATGGCGAGCGGGGGCAGGAAGCGGAAGACGTTGCCCCACGTGCCGCACGTGAGGGTGACCACGCCCTGCTGGTGGCAGTACGCCGACACGGCGGCTGCCCGCACGGGGTCCGGCTCCGTGGTGCCCGGGGCACAGAGCTCGATCGCCTGCATCGCGCCCCGTCCGCGCACATCGGCGATGACCGGGTGCTCGGCGGCGAGCTTGTCGAGCCGACCGCGGATCAGCGCGCCGATCTCGAGCGCACGCCCGGCCAGGTCGTGCTCCTTCATCTCCGCGATCGAGCCGAGGGCGGCCGCGCAGGCGACCGGGTTGCCGCCGTAGGTCCCGCCGAGGCCGCCCACGTGCACGGCGTCCATCAGCTCGGCCCGGCCGGTGACCGCGGCGAGCGGGAGCCCGCCGGCGATCCCCTTGGCGGTGGTCACGAGGTCGGGCACGACCCCCTCGTGCTCGGCGGCGAACCACGACCCCGTGCGGCAGAACCCGGACTGGATCTCGTCGGCGATGAACACGATGCCCTGCTCGGCAGCCCAGGCGGCGAGTGCCGGCAGGAATCCGGGCGCAGGCTCGATGAAGCCGCCCTCGCCCTGGATCGGCTCGATCACCACGCACGCCAGGTTGGCGGCGCCGACCTGCTTGTCGAGGTGGTCGATCGCGCGGGCGGCCGCCTCCTCGCCCGAGAGCCCGTCGCGGAACGGGTACGACATGGGCGCGCGGTAGACCTCGGAGGCGAACGGGCCGAAGCCGTTCTTGTACGGCATGTTCTTCGCCGTCATCGCCATCGTGAGGTTGGTGCGGCCGTGGTAGGCGTGGTCGAAGACCGCCACCGCGTCCCGGCCCGTCGCGACCCGGGCGATCTTGACGGCGTTCTCGACCGCCTCGGCCCCGGAGTTGAAGAGCGCGGACTTCTTCGCGTGGTCGCCCGGCGTGAGCTCGGCGAGGGCTTCGCACACCTCCACGTAGCCGGCGTACGGCGTGACCATGAAGCACGTGTGCGTGAACGCCGCGACCTGCTGCTGGACCGCGCGGACGACGGCGGGCGCAGCGTTGCCGACGGATACCACCGCGATGCCGGAGCCGAGGTCGATCAGGGAGTTGCCGTCGACGTCCACCAGGACGCCCCCACCCGCGGCCGTCACGAACACCGGCAGGGTCGTGCCCACCCCGTCGGCGACCGCGGCCTTCTTGCGATCGAGCAGGGCGGCCGAGCGTGGGCCGGGGATCTCGGTGACGAGGCGGCGCTGCTGCGGGAGCGTCGGGCCGCCAGCGGGTGTCTGGGTCATGGGGCCACCCTAGGACCGGCGGTGCCGGCGGTCACCCGCCTGTCTCCGGCTGTCAGGCTGACTCCGTGGACATCGACTGGATCCGCCGGCCGCGACGGCCGGACGGCGGCGACGGCACCCTCAACCTGTGCTTCAACGCGCTCGACCGGCACGTCGTCCACGGTCACGCCGACGACCCGGCGATCGAAGGTGCCGAGCACGCCACCTTCGCCCGGCTGCTGGAGGAGGTCGCAGCCTTCGGCGGCGTGCTCCGTGCCTTCGGTGTCAACGTGGGCGACACCGTCGTGGCCCGGCTACCGGTGGGCCGCGATGCCCTGGTCGCGCTGCTGGCCTCCGCCCGGCTCGGGGCGGTCCACGTCGTGGAGCAGCCGACCGGGGCCGATGCTGTGGTGGCGCTACCCGGTCCCGCCGTCGTGATCCGACGAGCCGGCCACGTGGATCCCGACGACCTCGACTGGGACGTCCTTCTGCGCGCGGGGCGGACCGACCCGGCTCCCTGCGCCGAGGTGTCCGCGGGCTCGCCCGCGCTCGTCGTCGGAGGACGGTCGCACCTGCTCTCCGACGTGGTCGCACACCGGGCGACCGATCGATCAGGGAGCTGGGAGCTCGACGCCCTCGCGACCTTGTCGGCAGGAGGGCCGGTACGGCTCCAGCCCTAGCCTTCGACCACGAGCACCGGGGAGGGGTCGACGCCCACCCGGACGCGGTCACCGGGAGCGAGGCCGGCTGCGGCCGAGCTGGGCACCTGCGCCATGAGGTGCTGGCCGTCGGGAAGGTCCGCGTAGATGCGGGAGATCGGTCCGAGGAAGCCGACCGAGGCCACCGTCGCGCTGCCGTCGGCATCCGCCGCGACGGTGACCGACTCGGGGCGCACCAGGGCCAGCCCGCGTCCGCTCACGGAGCCGTCGAGGACGGGCACGTCCACGCCGAGCACCGATGCCCGGCCAGCCACCACCTCGGCCGGCACCCGGTTGCTGAGTCCTACGAACTCCGCCACGAACTGGCTCGCCGGGTGGGCGTAGAGGTCGGCCGGTGGTGCGATCTGCTCGAGTCGCCCCGCGTTCATCACCCCGACCCGGTCCGCGACGGCCAGGGCCTCCTCCTGGTCGTGGGTGACGAAGAGCGTCGTCGTCCCGACCTCGAGCTGGACGCGGCGGATCTCGTCGCGCAGCTGGGCGCGCACCTTGGCGTCCAGAGCCGACAGCGGCTCGTCGAGAAGCAAGACGGAGGGCTCGATCGCGAGTGCCCGGGCGAGGGCGACGCGTTGCTGTTGGCCGCCGGAGAGCTGGCTGGCGTAGCGATCGCCGTACTGTCCGAGCCCGACCAGCTCCAGCTTCTCCTGGGCCACCTTGCGGCGGGACCCCCGGTCCTTGCCGCGGAGCTTGAGGCCGAAGGAGACGTTGTCGGTCACGGTCATGTGCGGGAACAGGCTGTAGGCCTGGAACACCATGCCCATGTCGCGCTTGTTGGCCGGGACCCGGGTGAGGTCCTTGCCCCCCACCTCGACCCGCCCCGACGTGGGTTGGTCGAGTCCGGCCAGGATCCGCAACGCCGTGGTCTTGCCACACCCCGAAGGGCCGAGCAGTGCGACCAGCTCGCCGGGTGCGATGTGCAGGGTCAGCCCGTCCAGCGCCCGCATGGAGGCGTAGACACGGGTGAGGTCGGTCAACTCGACCGCCAGGCCGGTCTGCGTGGCGGTCGTGGTCATGATTTCTGCCCTCCGTGGTCGACGACCTTGGTGCGGTTGAAGAACGAGAGCCCCAGCAGCAGCAACGAGATCAGCACGATCGAGGCGAAGGCGCCGGCGATCGCCGTCGAGGTCTCCGACTTGTAGATGGCCGCCAGGGCCACCGGCATCGTGTCGTAGTGCAGGAGCGAGGCGAAGACGTACTCCCCGAGCACGAGGGCGACGGTGATGAACGCGGCCCCGAGCATGCCGTTGCCGATGTTGGGCACCACGATGCGGGTGATCACCGTCATCCAGCCGGCTCCCAGCGAGCGCGCGGCCTCGGCGAGGGTCGTGACGTCGATGGCCTGCAAGGCCGAGTCGATGGACCTGTAGGAGTAGGGAAGCACCAGCACCACGTAGGCGAACACCAGCACTTGGGGCGAGTCGCCGAGGAAGTAGTCGACCCACGAGTAGACGTCGCTGATGCCGACGACGATCACCAGCGGCGGCACCGTGAGTGGCAGAAGGCAGAGGAACTCGACGATGCGCGACATCCGGGGCACCCGCAGGCGCACCCAGATCATCGTCGGGACCAGCAGGGCCACCATCATCACGACGGTCAGCACCGCCAGCAGCAGTGACGCGATGATCGCGCCACGCAGGTCGTCGTCCCGCACGAGCTCGCCGTAGTAGTGGAAGGTCCAGGTGCCCTCGAACTCACCCTTGCCCTCGATGCTGTAGACGAACATCGACAGGAGCGGGAGGAAGAAGTAGGCCGCGAACAGCAGCAGCAGCGCTGCGCGGACGATGCGGAACCCACGTCCGGTCTGGGTCATCGCAGCCACCTGGATGTACGGCGCAGCAACAGCGCGTAGAGCCCCATCACGATGGCGACCACGACGATCATCTCGGTGGCGAGGGCGAAGCCGAGGTTCTGCTGGCCCAGCAGCACCTCGCTGGTCAGCGCGGAGCGGATCAGCAGCGGCACGATCGGGTTGCCCTGGCTGACCAGGATCGCTGCCGTCGCGTAGGCGGCGAACGCATTGGCGAACAGCAGGAGCAGGGAGCCCAGGAACGCGGGCGTCAGGAGGGGGATGCCGACCATCCGCCAGTACTGCGGCGTGGTCGCGCCGAGGTTGACCGCTGCCTCACGAAGTTGGGGCCTGAGCCCCTCCAGCGCGGGTGTGAAGACGATCACCATCAGGGGCACCTGGAAGTAGGTGTAGACGACGATCAGGCCGGTCAGGCCATACAGCCAGCCGGAGCCGTAGATGTCGATCCCGGGCCAGGACTTCAGCGCCTCGGTGAGTAGGCCCGAGAAGCCGATCAGCGAGATCCACGCGAACGCCAGGGTCACGCCGCCGAACTGCGCCAGCACGCCAGAGACCGAGAGCGTCGTACGCCGAAGGATCGAGCGCGGGCCCATGGACACGATCAGGTAGGCGAGGACCGCGCCGAGGAAGCCGCCCAGCAGGGCCGTGGTGCCGGACAGCAGGATGCTCTTCTTCAGGGCCTCCAGTGCGGCGTCGGACCCCAGGGCCTGGATGTTGCCCATCGTGAACCCGCCGGTCTCGCCGTCCTGGAAGGCGCCGATGAGGACCGTGAAGGTCGGCACGAGCAGGAAGATGCCGAGGAACGCGAAGAACGGCAGCAGGCCGAGGTACCGGCCGGCGGAGAACCGCCGGCCGGTACGGGCAGCCTTGGCCGCGGGTGGAGCGGTCGTGCTCAGCTGATCACCTTCGACCAGTTGTCGGCGAGGTACTGGCCCGCCTTCTCGGTCTGCTCGTTGGTGGGGATCACGGGCGTGCCGGTGACCTCGGGCAGCGCGTCCCACAGGGCGGCGTCGATCGTGCCGGCCTCCGCCATCGCGGCGCCGCGCACCGGTCGGGCTCCGCCCTTGAGCCAGAGATTCTGGCCCTCGTCGCTGAACAGGAACTCCTGCCAGAGGCGCGCGGCCGCCGGGTGTGGGGCGTCGGCGTTGATCGCCTGGAAGTAGTAGCCCGCGACCACGGCCTCCGACGGCACCACGGTCTTCCAGGTGTCGACGTTGGCAGCAGCGGCAGCACCCAGGTAGTCCCAGTCGATGACGACCGGGGTGGCGCCGGACTCGATGGTGCCGGAGTCCGGGTCGACCGGGAGGAAGTTGCCGGCCTCCTTGAGCTGGCCGAAGAAGTCCACTCCGGGGGCGATGTCGTCGGCCGAGCCGCCGTTGGCGATCGAGGCCATCATCACGCCGCTGAAGGCCGCACCGGCCTGCGTCGGGTCACCGTTGAGCGCCACCGCGCCCTTGTACTCGGGCTTGAGCAGGTCGGCGACCGCGGTGACGTCCGGCACCTTGGCGGAGTCGTAGCCGATCGCCATGTAGCCGCCGTAGTCGTTGACCCAGACGCCGTCGGGGTCCTTGAACTCGTCGGGGATGTCGTCCCACGTCTCGACCTTGTACGGCGCGAACAGGTCGGTGTTGGCGAGCGCGACGGACTGGCCGAGGTCGAACACGTCGGGCGCGGTGTCACGGCCCTTGAGGTCATTGGCGGCGTTGATCTCGTCCTGGCTGGCCGCGTCGGGCTGGTCGGAGTTGACCTTGATGTCGTACTTGTCCTCGAAGGTCGAGATGATCTCGCCGTAGTTGGCCCAGTCGGGCGGCAGCGCGATCACGTTGAGCTCGCCCTCGGCCTGCGCGGCCTCGACCAGGGCGTCCAGGCCGCCGAAGTCCGCGGCGGACGTCGCCTCCGACGCCTTCACGCCCGAGTCGGTGGTCGCCTCGCTGTTGTCCTTCTCCGGTGCCGCACACGCCGCCAGCGCGACGACCGTGGTCGCCGCGACGACGAGGCTGAGGAGTCTGCGTTGCTTCATCGTTTCGCTCACGCCTTTCTCGAGGACGCCGAGGCGGGAGTTCCGCGACGGTCCTGTCAGGCAACGTAATGCCCCTGACGGTGACAAGGTGAGGCCCGGTAGGCAACTGATTGGCAACGAATTTGGGAACATGGTGCGCATGACGCAACGCGACGTCGTGGTCCTGGGGTCGACCGGCTCGATCGGCACCCAGGCGCTCGACGTCGTCCGCCGCAACCCCGGCCGCTTCCGAGTGGTGGGCCTCACGGCGGGCGGCGGCCACCCCGGACTGTTCGACCAGCAGGTGGCGGAGTTCGCACCCGCCTACCGTGGTCTGGGCGAGGACGCCTCGGTGCAGGCCGCGTCGATGGAGTGCGACGTGGTGCTCAACGGCATCACCGGAGCGGTCGGCTTGCGTCCCACGCTGGCCGCCCTCGACGCCGGCAACACGTTGGCGCTGGCCAACAAGGAGTCCCTCATCATCGGGGGGCCGGTGGTGACGTCCCGCGCGAAGCCCGGGCAGATCGTGCCGGTCGACTCCGAGCATTCCGCGCTCGCCCAGTGCCTCAGGGGCGGCACTGCCGAGGAGGTACGCCGCCTCGTGCTGACCGCGAGCGGTGGCCCGTTCCGAGGCAGGTCTGCCGCCGACCTGGAGCACGTCACCGTCTCCGAGGCGCTCGCCCACCCCACCTGGGACATGGGACCGGTGGTCACCATCAACTCCGCCACCCTGGTCAACAAGGGGCTCGAGGTGATCGAGGCACACCTGCTGTTCGGGATCCCGTTCGATCGGATCGAGGTCGTCGTGCACCCGACGAGCGTGGTGCACTCGATGGTCGAGTTCGTGGACGGCTCGACCTTGGTCCAGGCCAGCCCGCCCACCATGCTCATCCCGATCGCCCTGGGGCTCGCGTGGCCGGACCGGGTGCCCGACACGGCTCCGGCCGTGGACTGGACGCACCAGGAGACCTGGGAGTTCCACCCGCTCGACGACGAGGCCTTCCCCGCGGTCGCGCTGGCGCGGGAGGCCGGTCGACGCGGGGGGACCGCGCCCGCGGTCTACAACGCGGCCAACGAGGTCGCCGTCCAGGCGTTCCGCGACGGCCGCCTGCCCTTCTCGCGGATCGTGCCCACGATCGCCGCGGTCCTCGCCACCCACGACGTACCCTCTGAAGTGCTCACCGTCGACGACGTCCTCGCCGCCGACGCCTGGGCGCGACACGAGGCCGACCGCCTCGTCGGGACCCGAAAGGCAACGGAACAGCAGCGGTGAGCGCCGTCTTCTACCTCCTGGGCGTGGTCATCTTCGTCGTGGCCATCCTGGTCTCGATCGGGCTCCACGAGCTCGGTCACATGGTCCCCGCGAAGCGGTTCGGCGGGAAGGTCACGCAGTACTTCATCGGGTTCGGTCCCACGGTCTGGAGCACCCGGAGGGGTGAGACCGAGTACGGCCTCAAGGCGGTGCCGCTGGGCGGCTACGTGAAGATCGTCGGGATGCTGCCCCCGTCGGCCGAGACCCTGGCGGACCCGGTCGAGTACGACCGCGACGGCAACGCCGTGGTGAAGGTGCGCAAGTCCAACACCGGTCTGTTCACCCAGCTGGTCTCCGACGCCCGTGCCGCCGAGTGGGAGCACGTCAAGCCCGAGGACACCGACCGGCTCTTCTACAAGATGCCCTGGTGGAAGAAGGTCGTCGTGATGGCCGGGGGACCCACGGTCAACCTGCTCATCGCCTTCGTCATCTTCTGCGGCGTCTTCGCCACCTACGGCTCCCGCTCGATCGAGCCGGTGGCGGGGCAGCCCGTCGTCGACAACGTCTCCGCTTGCGTGGTGCCGTTCGCCGAGGAGGGACGGGAGTGCACGGCTGACGACCCGCTCACCCCGGCCGTCGAGGCGGGGCTCCAGAAGGGCGACGTCATCACGTCGTTCAACGGGGTCGAGGTGACCAGCTGGGAGCAGCTGCGCACCCTGATCCGGGCGAACGACGACGGCGTCGCGGTGATCGGCTTCGAGCGCGACGGTGCGCCGATGACCGGCACCACCAACACCACCGTGCAGGCCCGGCCCACCTCGAACCAGGACCTGACGCTGGAGCAGGTCGGCTTCCTCGGCGTCAGCCCCGTGACCGAGATCGTGGTGACGCGGGGCGGCCCGCTCTACACCCTCGAGCAGATGGGGTCGATGACCAAGGACACGGTGGTGGCCCTGGTCCACCTGCCGGTGAAGGTGTGGGGCGTGGCGAAGGCGATCGCCGGCGTGGAGGAGCGCGACCCCAACGGCCCTGTCAGCATCGTGGGCGGTGGGCGGATCGCCGGCGAGACAGTGGCCGAGCCCGACTTCCAGGTCACCGAGAAGCTCGTCTTCCTGCTGATGCTCATCGCCGGCTTCAACTTCTTCATCGGCATGTTCAACTTCATCCCTCTGCTGCCGCTGGACGGCGGTCACATCGCGGGTGCGCTCTACGAGGCGGCCCGTCGCGGGTTCGCCCGGCTGCGCGGCCGTCCTGACCCGGGCTACGTCGACGTCGCCAAGCTGCTGCCGGTGGCCTACGTCGTCGCAGCCGGGCTCATGGTGATGGGCGTGGTGCTGATCGTCGGCGACCTCGTCGTACCGGTGCATCTGCAGTCGTAAGGCGGTTCCCGAAGAACGCCGCCCCCGTCCGGGACGTCATGCGAAGTGGTCGCGGGAGCAACCAGAACGTATGACGTCCCGCAGCCGCTCGGTACCCTGACGGGTGTGACCGCCATCAGCCTGGGCATGCCCGAAGCCCCCCCGCCGGTGCTCGCGCCGCGCCGGAGGACCCGCCAGATCCAGGTGGGCAAGGTCGGCGTCGGCAGCGACCACCCGATCTCCGTCCAGTCGATGACCACCACGCTGACGGCCGACGTCAACACCACCCTCCAGCAGATCGCGGAGCTCACCGCCTCGGGCTGCGACATCGTGCGCGTGGCCTGCCCGAGCCAGGACGACGCGGACGCGCTCCCGGAGATCGCCCAGCACTCCCAGATCCCCGTGATCGCGGACATCCACTTCCAACCCAAGTACGTCTTCGCCGCGATCGAGGCGGGCTGCGCCGCCGTGCGCGTGAACCCGGGCAACATCCGCAAGTTCGACGACCAGGTGAAGGAGATCGCCGCCGCGGCCAAGGACCACGGCACCAGCATCCGCATCGGCGTGAACGCCGGCAGCCTCGACAAGCGCCTCCTCGAGAAGTACGGCAAGGCAACCCCCGAGGCGCTCGTCGAGAGCGCCGTGTGGGAGGCCGGGCTCTTCGAGGAGCACGACTTCCACGACTTCAAGATCTCGGTCAAGCACAACGACCCGGTGGTGATGGTCCGCGCCTACGAGCTGCTCGCGGAGGCGGGGGACTGGCCGCTGCACCTCGGGGTCACCGAGGCCGGGCCGGCGTTCCAGGGCACCATCAAGTCGAGCGTGGCCTTCGGCGCCCTGCTGAGCCAGGGCATCGGCGACACCATTCGCGTCTCCTTGTCGGCGCCTCCGGTGGAGGAGGTCAAGGTGGGGCTGCAGATCCTCGAGTCGCTGAACCTCAGGCCGCGTCGGCTCGAGATCGTCTCGTGCCCCTCGTGCGGCCGGGCGCAGGTCGACGTCTACACACTCGCCGAGCAGGTCACCGCTGGGCTGGACGGCCTCGAGGTGCCGCTCCGCGTCGCCGTCATGGGCTGCGTGGTCAACGGTCCCGGTGAGGCCCGCGAGGCCGACCTCGGGGTGGCGTCGGGCAACGGCAAGGGTCAGATCTTCGTCAAGGGCGAGGTGATCAAGACCGTCCCCGAGTCACAGATCGTGGAGACCCTGATCGAGGAGGCGATGCGCATCGCCGAGGACCTCGAGCCGGTCGAGGGCGCCGGCGCGACCGTCAGCGTCTCCTGACCGGTCCCAGACATTCCGGGACCTGTCACCGTGACCGACGTCATCGTCCTGGGGCTGGGCGGCATGGGGAGCGCTGCGGCCGCGCACCTGGCCCGGCGCGGCGCGAGGGTGGTGGGCTTCGAGCAGTTCACGCCGGCCCACGACCGCGGGGCCAGCCACGGCGACTCGAGGATCATCCGGCAGGCCTACTTCGAGCACCCGGCGTACGTGCCGCTCCTGCTGCACGTCTACCCGCTCTGGGAGGACCTCTGCGCCGACGACCCCGGCCTGATGAGACTCACGGGCGGCCTGATGCTCGGTCGGGCGGACGCGGCCGTGGTCGCCGGCACGCTGGCCAGCGCGCGCGAGCACGGGCTGCCGCACGAGGTCCTCGATGCGGCGGCCATCCGTGCCCGCTTCCCGCTCTTCGACCCGGCCGACGACGAGATCGGGGTGTTCGAGGAGCGCAGCGGGTTCGTCCGCCCCGAGCGCACCGTCCAGGCCCACGTACGGCGCGCGGTGGCGGCCGGCGCCGACCTGCGGTTCGAGGAGCGGGTGCTCGACTGGGAGGCCGACGAGGGTGGCGTGCGGGTCACCACGGAACGCGGCACGACCGAGGCCGAGCGCCTGGTGGTGACCCCCGGCGCGTGGGCACCGAACCTGCTCGCCGAGCTCGGGGTCCCGCTGACGGTGACCCGCCAGATCGTGTTCTGGTTCGAGCCGTCCGCGGACCTGGCGGCGTACGAGCCCGGTCGTCAACCGATCTTCATCGCCGAGCGCGAGGGCGCCCAGCCCTATGGCTTCCCGGCCATCGACGGCCTCGGAGGTGGGGTCAAGGCCGCGCTGTACCGCCACGGACGGGTCACCGATCCCGACCGACTGGACCGTCGGGTCGACCAGGAGGAGGTCGACGAGGTCGCCGGGATCCTCGGTCGACTGGTGCCGAGCCTGCCGGGCCGCTTCCTCCGGGCCGTCCCGTGTCTCTACACCACCACGCCCGACCAGCACTTCGTCGTGGGCCGTCACCCGGACCTCGACCACGTGACGGTGGCGGCGGGCTTCTCCGGGCACGGCTTCAAGTTCGTGCCCGTGATCGGCGAGATCGTGGGGGACCTCGCGCTGGAGGGGGCGACGCGGCACCCCATCGACCTGTTCGACCCCGCCCGGTTCCGCTGACCTGCGGCGGCCCGCACATCGGTCAGGCGCCGACCTTGATCCGTCGCGGGACGATCAGCACGGTGCCGACCATGACCAGGGTGGTGAGGGCGGAAGCGAGGAACACGGCGTGGACAGCGGGGTCCAGGACGTCTGCGGCCAGGTGCTCCAGGTCGACGTCCCCTTCCCCGACGCGGGCGGCGACCAGGGCGTTGGCGATCGCCCCGAACGCCGCCACGCCCACCGCGCTGCCCACCGACCGGGCGAACATCAGCGCGCCGGTGACGACCCCGCGCGTCTCCCAGTCGGCCCACGACTGGGCGGCGATGAGGACGGGGGAGTTGACCAGGCCCATGCCGAAGCCCACGACCATGCAGGCGAGGGCCAGCAGGAGCACCGGGCTGGACGGGCCGACCAGGGTCAGCAGGGCGGTCCCGGCGACGGCGAACACACAGCCGACCAACGCGGTGTCGCGAAATCCGATGCGGAGGTAGAACCGACCCGAGAGAGACGCGGCGATCGGCCAGCCGATGGTGAGCGCGGCGACGGCGAAGCCGGCCACCACGGCGCCGGACCCCAGCACTCCCTGGGCATAGAGCGGCACATACGAGGTCAGGCCGATCAGCAGCACGCCCACGCAGAGCGAGGTCGCGTTGGCGCCGACGAGCACCCGCCGCCGGAAGACCCACAGCGGAAGGATCGGCTCCGCCGCTCGCGACTCGACGACCAGGAACGCCACGAGGAGCAGGGCCGCCGAGCCGAGGACGGCGAGACTGGTTGTGGAGAGCCAGTCCCACTCCACGCCGCCCTCGAGCAGGCCGAGGATGAGCAGGGAGCCGCCGACGGCGAGCAAGAAGGCGCCGGTGACGTCGACGCGGTGCGGACGGCGGACGACGGACTCGTGGAAGCTGCGCTGGAGCACCACCATCGCGGCGATTGCGATCGGGATGTTGACGAAGAAGATCCAGCGCCACGACAGGTAGTCGGAGAACACCCCGCCGAGCGTCGGCCCGATGACCGCGGAGGCGGCCCACACCCCGGCGAGATAGCCGGTGACCCTCGCCCGCTCGGGGACGCTGTAGATGTCCCCGATGATCGTCTGGCCCATCGGCAGGACGGCGCCCGCGCCGAGGCCCTGCAGCGCGCGGAAGACGATCAACGAGACCATGCTCCACGCCAGGCCGCAGAGCACCGACGCGATCAGGAAGATCGCGATCCCGAGCATCATGACCGGCTTGCGGCCGAGCTGGTCGGCGAACTTGCCGTAGAGCGGCACGGCGACGGCCTGGGCCAGCAGGTAGATCGAGAAGAGCCACGGGAACTGCGTGAAGCCGCCGAGGTCCTTGACCACCGAGGGCACTGCCGTCGCCAGGATCGTCGAGTCGATCGCGACCAGACTGGTCGAGAGCATCACCGACATCAGGACCGGACCACGTTCGGAGCGCAGCCCGATGCTGGCCCGCTCGACCCGTTCCCCCGTCACATCAGCCATCCAACCTTCCGGCACCGGCAGGACATTCCCCGGGGGTGACCGCTTCCGCCTATGCTCACGCCGTGCGGACGATGCGCGTCGGCGTGCGGCCGCTCGGCAGCCCGGACCTCGCCGAGTTCCTCGCCCTGGCCGATCGGCACCCCACCACCAACGTGTTCGCGGCCTACCGCGCCCGCAGCACCCGGCTCGAGCCGCGCCTGCTGGGCGGTGAGGTGTGGGGACGCTTCGTCGACGGCGAGCTCGCCGCAGGTCTGCACGTGGGCGCCAACCTCGTGCCCGTCGAGTCGGCCGAGGCCGACGCCGCGGAGTTCGCCCACCGGCTCCGGTCCCGACCGCGGACGGTCTCCACGATCGTCGGCCCGGCCGAGGCGGTCCGCGACCTGTGGGACCTCGTCGGCTGGTGGTGGGGTCCACCACGCGAGTACCGCTGGTGTCAGCCGCACCTCGTGCTCGACGGCCCACCGGAGGCCGCCCCGGACCCCTCCGTGCGCGTGTCTCGCCCCGAGGACCTCCCGGCGCTCTATCCGGCGTGCGTCGCGATGTACACCGAGGAGCTCGGCGTCTCGCCGGAGCTCAGCGGCGGGGCAGCGGCGTACCGCGCCCGAGTGCAGCAGCTCATCGGGCTGGGCTGGTCCTTCGCCCGCTACGAGGAGGGCCGGGTGGTGTTCAAGGCCGAGGTCGCCTTCGCGACGCCGAGCGATGCCCAGGTCCAGGGCGTGTGGGTCGCGCCCGAGCACCGCGGCACCGGTCTCGCCGTCTCCGGCATGGCCGCGGTGGTCACACTCGTGCGGGCGCGGATCGCACCGCGGGTGTCGCTTTACGTCAACGACTGGAACGAGCCGGCGCGGCGCACCTACGCCCGCGTCGGCTTCCGCGAGACGGGCACCTTCGCGACCATCATGTTCTGAAGGACGGGCGAACACCGCTGAGCGGGCCGCGCCCGTCGGCGGGAGGGGCCAGATCGGGTGTCGGGAACGTGTCGGTGGCGCGTTCGCACTGCAGCTTCACGCACCGCACGGTCGCGGAGCGGTGGGCGCCGAACGACGGGATCAGCAGCGCCTTGGGGGACTCCCACGTGAGCTGGCCGAACCATCCGCTGATGGTGTACTCCGCGAGCACCGCACCGTTGCGCCGGCGGACGACGGCGTCGGACGCTCCCCGCCCGTCGGTCAGCAGCGGGATGGTGGCGATCCGCTGGCCATCGGGGGAGACCGCGTCGATGCGTTCCTCGCAGCTGCGCCACAGCTCCTTGCCGGGGGAGCTGAGGCGGGTCAGCACCTGACAGCCGCCCATGTAGGGGTCCTTGGTGTAGGACGCGAGGAGGTCCAGGTCGACGCTGGCGTAGTTGGACAGGCGGCCGTTCACACGGGCGACCGTGTCGGTGTCGACGGTCCAGCGCACGGTCTTGATGCGGAAGGACCCGAACGACGCCACCGCGGTGCCCTGGTCGAAGTCGAGGAGCTCGGGGAGCGACGAGAACGAACGGGAGGCGACCTCCTGCCGCGAGGCGAGATCGAAGACCGCCAAGGTCGGCTTCTGGGTGGCCACGCCGAACGAGTAGGCGACGCGACCCGCCGTGGGATCGAGGACGACGTTGAACGGGTCGACGTGGGTGCGCAGCACCTTCACAGTCCCGGTCGGGGACACCGTGACGAGCCGGACGTTGCCCCACTGCGCGTTGCCGATCACCGCGACGTAGGACTGCGTCCAGCGGCCCAGGAGGTTCACCCGCGCTGCCTTCACCTCGATCCGCCGATCGCCGTCCACGATCACGTGGTCCTCGTCGACGTGAGGGGTCGCGATGTCGGTCCCCCGCTCGAGCGTCGCCGGCTTGATCCGGAACGGTGCCTGTCCCGTGGATGGTGCTGCCACCATCAGCGAGCAGGCCAGGGTCCCCGCGGCCACGAGGCAAACCAGCAGACGGCGCATCGCTCCTCCTCTCACCGACCGGGGCCTCTCTCTGACCGGGCCGCGCACCCGGCCACTAACCCGGTCGTCTCCCACCTCATCACACAAGTAGCCTTCCGGGCATGATCCTGCGCCTGTCGAGCCTCTTCGTCCGCACCCTGCGCGAAGATCCGGCGGACGCCGAGGTCCCGAGCCACCGGCTCCTGGTCCGTGCGGGCTACATCAGGCGGGCCGCCCCGGGCATCTACACCTGGCTGCCGCTGGGGCTGCGGGTGCTGCGCAACATCGAACAGATCATCCGCGAGGAGATGGACGCGATCGGCGCCCAGGAGATGCTCTTCCCGGCCCTCCTGCCCCGCGAGCCTTACGAGACGACGGGTCGCTGGACCGACTACGGCGACGGCATCTTCCGGCTCAAGGACCGCAAGGACGCCGACTACCTGCTCGGTCCCACGCACGAGGAGATGTTCACCCTGGTGGTGAAGGACCTCTACTCGTCCTACAAGGACCTGCCGCTGTCGATCTACCAGATCCAGACCAAGTACCGCGACGAGGCCAGGCCGCGCGCGGGCGTGCTGCGTGGTCGCGAGTTCACCATGAAGGACTCCTACTCCTTCGACGTGGACGACGCCGGCCTCGACGCGTCGTACCAAAGGCATCGAGACGCCTACATCAGGATCTTCGACCGGCTCGGTTTCGAGTACGTCATCGTGAAGGCGATGAGTGGCGCGATGGGCGGCTCGAGGTCGGAGGAGTTCCTGGCCCGCGCCGACGTGGGCGAGGACACCTACGTCCGGTGCACGCGCTGCGACTACGCCGCCAACGTCGAGGCGGTGACGACCCGACCGCCGGCCCCTACGCCGTACGACGACGCGCCGGCCGCCCACGCGGAGCAGACTCCGGACACCCCGACGATCGAGACCCTCGTCGACCACCTCAACGCCGCGTTCCCCCGCGGAGACCGTCCCTGGGGGGCCGCCGACACCCTCAAGAACGTGCTGTTCTCGGTCCGCCACCCCGACGGGACGACCGAGGCGCTGGCCGTCGGCGTGCCCGGCGACCGTGAGGTCGACCTCAAGCGTCTCGAGGCCAACCTCGGCGAGGGGGTGCAGTTCGAGCCGTTCGGCGAGGCCGACTTCGCGGCCCGGCCGTCCCTGGCGAAGGGCTACATCGGGCCGGGATCGCTGGGGGAGAAGCAGGTGGCCGGGGTGAGGTACCTCGTCGATCCGCGCGTGGTCGAAGGCACCCGCTGGGTCACCGGCGCGGACGTGGACGGCAGCCACGTGCTGGACCTGGTCGCGGGTCGAGACTTCAACGCCGACGGCACCATCGAGGTGGCCGAGGTCCGCGACGGTGATCCGTGCCCGGTCTGCGAGGAGGGCGTCCTCGAGTCGGCCCGCGGGATCGAGATGGGCCACATCTTCCAGCTCGGGCGCCTGTACGCCGACGCGCTGGGACTCCAGGTCCTCGACGAGAACGGCAAGCTCGTCACGGTGACGATGGGGTCCTACGGCATCGGCCCGTCGCGCGCCGTCGCGGCGATCGCCGAGAACACTCTTGACGAGCTCGGCCTGTGCTGGCCGCGCGCCGTCGCCCCCGCCGACGTCCACCTGGTGGCGACCGGGAAGGACGAGGCGGTCTTCGACGCGGCCGAGTCCCTCGCGGCCGATCTCGACGCCCGCGGCGTCACGGTGCTCTTCGACGACCGTGCGAAGGTCAGCCCCGGCGTGAAGTTCAAGGACGCGGAGCTGATCGGCGTGCCCACCATCGTGACGGTCGGGCGCGGCCTCGCCGACGGGGTCGTGGAGGTGCGCGACCGGGCCACGGACGAACGGGTCGAGGTGCCCGTGGAGGCCGCGGTCGAGCACCTCGTGGGCCTGGCCGGCCGGTAGCCCGGGCTACCACATCCGCGACAGCAGGCGGTCGCGGTTCACTAGCTGGTGCTTGAGCACCAGTCCCACGTGCGCGGCCAGGGCCACGAAGAAGACGACGTGGGCGGTGACATGCAGGGGGAGCAGATCGTCGTCGCCCAGAACCAGCGCGAGGCCGGTCAGAGGGATCGCGAAGAGCATCGCGAGGAGCACGCGCTCGGTGATGCTCGCCAGCCGTCGCTCCCGGAGGGTCAGGGTCTCCGCCCAGGCGGGGAGCCCGGCGACCCGTCGGGTGACGAGGCGCAGCACGGCGAGGAGCAGGATCAGCAGGCCCAGGGAGACGTGGACGGTGAGCAGGGTCCACCCGCCGTCCAGGAGGTCACCGGCGTCCACGTCATCTCCCCCACGACCACGCCCACGCCCGTGGCCCGAACCCTCGCCGCGGCCCCGGCCTCGCCCGCGGCCCTGCCCACTGTCGTCGTCATCGAGCAGGTAGCCGACGACGAACTGGGCCGCGAGGGCCACCACCGTGACCCAGTGCAGCGTGCGCGCCGGGCCGCCGTACGCCCTGGTCTGGATCACGGTCCCGGTCACCGTCGCCATGCTGCCATTGACCCGTCCAGGCTCGGGCACGTTCGTGCGCGCCGTAGGTTGGCGACATGGGGCTGCAGGCGGTGATCTTCGACTGGGGCGGCACGCTCACGAGGTGGCACGACATCGACTTCCACGCGGAGTCGCTGGCGCTCGCCGAGGCCGTGCGCCACCGTCACGACGACGGGGAGCGCCCGTCGCGCGACGACCTCGGGCTGCGACTGCACGCCGCCGGCGAGGCGGTCTGGGGGCGCAGCCGCGACCAGCAGCGGAGCGCCACGATCGCGGACCTGTTCACGGAGGCGAGGCTGGACCACGACCCCGACCTGCTCGAGGCCTACCACGAGTTCTGGGTGCCGCACACCGCGACGGATCCGGACGTGCGGCCGCTCTTCGAGGGGCTGCGATCGCGCGGGCTGCGGGTCGGCGTGCTCTCGAACACGATCTGGCCGCGGGCCTGGCACCAGGGCTTCTTCGCCCGCGACGGCGTCCTGGACCTCATCGACGGCGAGGTGTACACCTCGGAGATCCCGTGGACCAAGCCGTCCCCACACGCATTCGCGGCTGCGATGTCGGCGGTCGGCGCCACCGACCCTGGGGCCTGCGCCTACGTCGGCGACCGGCTCTTCGATGACATCTGGGGTGCCCAGCAGGCCGGCATGAGGGCGATCCACGTGCCCCACAGCACCATCCCTGCCACACAACACGGACACAGTGCGGGGCAACCCGATGCGGTGGTCCAGCGGCTGTCAGAGGTCCTCGACGTGGTCGACCGCTGGACGAGCGGGCCGTAGCACTGCTCCGGCGGTGCTCCAGCCACCGTCGCCGGCCTCCGGACGGTGGCCACGTCACCGTCGTCTGAGCTTCTGCACCCCAGCGTCAGGACCAAGGGCTGGGTTTGCATATTTCTGCACTGCAGGAACATGAGGCTGTTGAGCGGTCGCGGCCCAGGGCTGGCGTGCTGCATGATTTCGCACAGGATCTTCCGAGCCCAACCCCCCACATCGCCGACCGGCCCCCCGGCCGGCGATGACTGAGGATCAGAAGACCGGCATCGCGCGGACCCCTGGGTGAGGTCCGCGTACCCGGTGCCGGGGAATGTCTCGGGAGTTCCTCGGCACCGGGTTTCTCACCCGGCGCTGCCGCCGCTTCCCGTTCCTGCGGGCGCGAGATCGCTGGCCCCGGGCAGAGCGGCCGCAGGGCCGAAGCCGGCCCCCCTACGCGCTGCGCCGGTCAACCCGGCGATCGCCCAGCTGCGACCGCCGGCGGGCGCCTGTGCCACGGCGTACGCGTAGGTCTCGGCACAACGTGCCTCCACGGCCGCGGCGGCCTTGGCCACGGCACCCGGAACGGCGCCCCCGCCCGGGAGCTCGTACGTCGGGGCGGCCGGCTCGGGGGTCGCCCCCGCGAGGATCAGCAGATCGGCCAGGGTGTCGCGGGCCGTGCGGTGGGCCTCGTAGCTCGCGGTGACGAGGGCGAAGAGTGCGGGCGTCGCGCTCTCGGAGGTCCGCGCGCCGAGCACGCCATCGGTGAAGACGGCGGCATGCTCGGCGGCCAACGCGGCCTGGGCGGCCGCCACGCTCTCGTCGCCGGTGAGCGCCACCGGGCCAGTCGCCGTCACGACCCCGTGGACGCCCAGGTGGGCCGCAATCCCGGCGGACAGGCTCGCGAGGAGTCGGGCGACGGCTCCCGTGGGCACGACCTCGGCCTGCTCTGCGAGGTCGCGCTGGAGCGCCCGCTCGACCCTGAGGACCTTCGCGGCCGAGGGCCGGCCGGAGCTCGTCGGACTCGCTGGGCTCGCCCCCTCGGGCACCGCCCCGAACGCCTCGAGGGTCCTGCGATGCGCGCGGTGCATCCGGAGCAGTGCTCGTCCGGGGTCGGCGGTCGGTCCGGCCCGCCGTACGACGGCCAGTGCTGCCTCGGTGCCGGCCAGGGCCTGGTCGAGCGCCAAGGCGTCGGGGTCTGCAGCACTGCCGTCCCCGGATCCGGCTGCCGAGCCTGACCCGTCGGCGGACCCCGTGGATCGCGGCTCCCGAGCGGGCCCCGACAGCTCGGCGGAGCTGCACGCTGTGAGAACCCAGCAGGAGGCGCCCAGCGCCAGCACGGCCGCGCGGCGCGTGGTCGTGGGACCGCTCACGCGGCGACCCTATCCCCGGGGCCCGTGGCGCTATCGTGGAGCTTCTGACAACAGCACACAGGAGGTCGGTCAGCCGTGAGCCCAGGACCCGACGGCCGCGCTTCGCGGGGGCGCGACGACCGTGTGCGAGAGGACCTCGAGGTCGCCCTCTCGGGACCCCTGGCCGACCTCGGTCTCGATGTCGAGGCGATCGAGCTCACGCCCGCCGGCAAGCGGCGGATGCTGCGGGTCGCCGTGGATCGCGACGGAGGCGTGACCCTCGACGAGATCGCCGAGGCCACCCGCGTGGTGTCGCAGGCGATCGACGAGTCCGACGCGATGGGCGAGGCGCCGTACACGTTGGAGGTGACCTCCCGAGGCGTCGACCGTCCCCTCACGCTGCCCCGGCACTGGCGCCGGAACGAGGGCCGGTTGGTGAAGGTCACGACCCAGGCCGGTGAGACGCTCACCGGTCGGATCAGCCGGTCGGACGAGGACACGGTCGCCGTCGACCTGTCCGGCACGGTCCGGACGGTGGCCTACGCCGACGTCGCGAAGGCGCTCGTGCAGGTGGAGTTCAACCGGGCCCGCACACCGGGCGCCGACGCGGCCGACGAGGAGGACTGATGGACATCGACCTGAGCATCCTGCGGATGCTGGAGCGCGAGAAGGAGATCTCGTTCGACGTCCTCGTCGAGGCCATCGAGCAGGCTCTGCTGACGGCGTACCACAAGACCCCGGGCGCCCAGGAGCAGGCCAGGGTGATCCTCGACCGCAAGAGCGGGCACGTCACCGTGCTCGCGGCGGAGGTGGACGACGAGGGCGAGGTCGTCGGTGAGTACGACGACACGCCTGAGGGCTTCGGACGGATCGCGGCGACGACCGCCAAGCAGATCATGCTGCAGCGGCTCCGCGACGCGGAGGACGACCTCAGGTTCGGTGAGTTCTCCGGCAAGGAGGGCGACATCGTGTCCGGGGTCATCCAGCAGGGCCGCAACCCCGACGACGTCATGGTCGACCTGGGCAAGCTGGAGGCGCTGCTCCCGCTGGGCGAGCGGGTGCCCGGGGAGCGCTACGAGCACGGCACCCGCATCAAGTGCCTGGTGATCTCGGTGCGCAAGGGCATGCGCGGCCCCCAGGTGACGCTGTCGCGCTCGCACCCCACCCTGGTGAAGAAGCTCTTCGCCCTCGAGGTGCCCGAGATCGCCGACGGCACCGTCGAGATCGCCGCGATCGCGCGCGAGGCCGGACACCGCACCAAGATCGCCGTCCGCTCGACCCAGCCCGGGGTGAACGCCAAGGGTGCATGCATCGGGCCGATGGGCCAGCGGGTCCGCAACGTGATGGCCGAGCTGCACGGCGAGAAGATCGACATCGTCGACTGGTCCGACGAGCCGACCGAGCTCGTGGCCCACGCCCTGTCGCCGGCCCGTGTCACCTCGGTGACCGTGGTCGACGCTGCGGCCCGCGCGGCGCGCGTCGTCGTTCCGGACTACCAGCTGTCCCTCGCGATCGGCAAGGAGGGTCAGAACGCCCGGCTCGCGGCCCGCCTCACGGGCTGGCGGATCGACATCCGCAGCGATGATGAGCCGACGAGCGACGCGTGAGGGACGAACGCGGCGCGTGGCGTCGGCCAGGTTGAGCAAGCGACGCGACCGAGGCACGAGGTCGCGCGAGCGCGTCGAAACCCGGTGACCGAGCTGGCGACCTGGCCTACGGGGTCTCGACACGCCTCGCCTGGCGGCTCGGCGGCTCGACCAGCGAGAGGCGGCTCGACGGCGGTGAATGCCGGCCGGCGCGCAGCCGGTTCGGCATCGGCACGACGGAGCGCTAGACTCTCGTGCAGTGGCTCGCCCTCCGATGACCCCTGCTCCCGGCCCGGTCCGGACCTGCATCGGCTGTCGGCAGCGGGCCGCGAAGAGCGAGTTGTTGCGCGTGGTCGCCGGCTCGGACGCGGAGGGCCGCCCGGCGATCCGCCCCGATCCGGACGGACGGGCACCCGGTCGCGGAGCGCACCTGCATCCGACCGCCGAGTGCCTCGACCGGGCCACCCGGCGCAGGGCGTTCACCCGGGCCCTCAGGGTCTCGGTGCCGCTCTCGGACGCCTGGCTCCGCGCACACCTGGCTCGCACCACAGAGTTCACGACCGACTGAGACTGGAGCAGCAGCTCATGAGCACTCGATGAGTACCTCACGATGAGCCCTGTACGACGGCGTTAACGGTCGCGGTTCCCACCCGGGTCTGCGGCCAGAAGGAGAGAAGTGGCCAAGACCCGAGTTCATGAGCTCGCCAAGACCTATGGCATCGAGAGCAAGGAAGTGCTCGAGAAGCTGAAGGAGATGGGCGAGTTCGTCAAGTCGCCTTCCTCGACGATCGAGCTTCCCGTCGAGATGAAGTTCAAGAAGCAGTACGGCGATGCGCTGTTGGCCGCCAAGGCCTCGGCGGAGACCGCCGTACCCGCGGCTGCGGCGCCCGCGCCTGCGGCGCCGGCCGCCGCGCCGACCGCGTCGGCACCAGCCGAGACCGCCGCGACGCCGGCCGAGCCCGCTGCTCCGGCGGGTCCGGTGGCGCCCAAGCCCGGCCCGCGCACGACGCCGGCTGCGCCCGAGGCTCCCGCCGCCGAGGCGCCGGCGGCCGAGGTGGCCGACGCGCCGGCGGCGGCTGCCGAGGCGCCTGCAGCCCCACGGCCCCAGGCTCCCGCGCCGCGTCCGGTCGGCCGTCCGGGCGCGCCGCGACCCGGCAACAACCCGTTCGCGTCCAGCCAGGGCATGGGGCGCCGCCCCGCCCCCGTGGAGCGCGACACCGAGGACAGTCGCATGCCGCGGCCCCCGGCTGCGCGCGACGGTGGACGCCCCGGCATGCCGCGACCCAACCCCGCGATGATGCCCAAGTCCCCGGCCGCGTTCGGTCAGGGCCCGGGCGGACGAGCGGCTGGTCCCGGTCGAGGAGCCCCGGGCCGTGGCGCTCCGGCCCGCGGCGGTGCGGGCGCCGGTGCGCCCGGCCGTCCGGGTGCCCCCGGCGGCTTCGGTCCGTCCGGCGGCGGTCGTCCCGGTGCCGGCCGCGGCGGCCGTGGTCAGACCCAGGGTGCGTTCGGTCGTCCCGGCGGTCCCGCACGGCGCGGCCGCAAGTCCAAGCGCGCGCGTCGCCAGGAGTTCGAGCAGATGGAGGCGCCGACGATCGGCGGC
>CAZIVD010000006.1:0-72147 GCA_964542635.1 uncultured Nocardioides sp.
ATGTCGCGGGACAGGTGCCAACTATCTGGAGAACTCAGACACTGTCAGCCCGACCCTGTGGTGTTCCTGAGTCGTCTCGGGGCCCCGGGACGACGCGGGGCCTATGCGCCGGGTGGTCGCGTCATTAGCGTGGCCCCGTGGTCCACAACCCTGGTCGGGACGCCGGCACACTCACCGACTTCCTGGAACGCCTCTCTGCTCGGACCCCGACGCCCGCCGGCGGCTCCGTCGCGGCCTTGTGCACCGCGCAGGCGGCGGCCCTCGTCGCCATGGTGGCGCGCTACTGCGAGGCCCCGGCCTTGGTGGAGCGAGCCGATCTGCTCGTGGCCCAGGCGCAGCGTCTGGTGGTCGAGGACGAGCAGGCCTTCGGGGCCGTGGCCGCGGCCTGGGCACTCCCTCGGGGGGACGGACCTGACGCGGAGGAGCGGCGAACGGCGATCGGCGATGCGCTCCTGACGGCCTCGGAGCCGCAGGCGCGCGTCGTGGAGACCGCGATCGACGTGTTGATCCTGATCGATCAGCTCCGTCCTGCCGCACGAGCGGGCCTCCTGTCCGATCTGGTCGCGGCCGCCGAGGTGGCCAAGGCCGGGTCCGCCATCGCGAGAATGAACGTGGAGTCCAACGTGGGCGGTCTGCCCGACTCCGACCACCGAGCACATCTACTGCGACGCATGGGCGTCGCGAGGGAGAAGGCCTGAGTGCTGTCCGACATCGAGATCGCGAACGCCGCTGTCCTGCGCCCGATCAGCCAGGTCGCCCAGGACGAGCTGGGCATCGACCCGGACCACCTGGTGCCGTATGGCCACTACAAGGCGAAGGTCGACGTCGGCTACCTCAGCTCCCTCGAGGACCGGCCGCTCGGCAAGCTGATCTTGATGACGGCGATGTCCCCGACCCCGGCCGGCGAGGGCAAGACGACGACCACCGTCGGGCTGACCGATGCGCTCCGGGGCCTGGGGTTGCGGTCGATGGCCTGCCTGCGCGAGCCGTCGATGGGCCCGGTCTTCGGGATGAAAGGAGGCGCTGCAGGAGGTGGCTTCGCCCAGGTCGTGCCGATGACCGACATCAACCTGCACTTCACCGGCGACTTCGCCGCCCTCGCTGCCGCCAACAACCTGCTGGCGGCGCTGGTGGACAACCACATCCACCACGGCAACGCGCTGGGCATCGACGTGCGCCAGGTGGACTGGAGGCGGGTGCTCGACCTGAACGACCGTGCGCTCAGGGAGGTCGTCGTAGGTCTCGGCGGCCTGGCGAACGGCTCCCCCCGGGAGGACGGCTTCGACATCGTGGTGGCCTCCGAGCTGATGGCGATCTTCTGCCTGACCGAGTCCTGGGCAGACCTCAAGCGCCGGATCGGCGACATCGTGGTCGGTCACACCAGGGAGAAGAGGCCGGTCACTGCCCGTGAGCTCGAGGCTGACGGTGCGATGGCCGTGCTGTTGCGGGACGCTCTCGCGCCCAACCTGGTCCAGACGCTCGAGCACACCCCGGCGTTCGTGCACGGTGGACCGTTCGCGAACATCGCGCACGGCTGCAGCTCGGTCATCGCCACCCGGTCGGCCCTGAGGCTGGCCGACTACGTGATCACGGAGGCAGGCTTCGGAGCCGACCTCGGCGCCGAGAAGTTCGTCGACATCAAGTGCCGCAAGTCCGGGCTCCGTCCGGATGCCGCGGTGGTGGTGGCCACGGTTCGGGCCCTGAAGTACCACGGCGGTGTGGACGTGCCCGACCTCGCCCAGGAGAATCTCGGTGCCCTGGAGCGCGGCATGGAGAACCTGGCGCGACACCTGCGCAACGTGCGCGAGGTCTACGGGATCCCGTGCGTGGTGGCCCTCAACCGGTTCCCGACGGACACGGATGCGGAAGTCGCACGGGTCGTCGAACTGGTCGACAGCCTGGGGGTCCAGGCCTACCCCGCCACCCACTTCATCGACGGTGGGACCGGCGCGACCGACCTGGCGAAGGGCGTGCTCGACCTGCTGGAGGAGTCTGGCCCGTCGACGTTCTCCTTCACCTACCCCGACGACCTCCCCCTCAGCGAGAAGGCGGAGACCCTCGCGCATCGGCTCTATGGAGCCTCCCACGTTGCGTGGACCGGCAAGGCCAAGCGGCGGCTCGACCGGCTCGAGGCCGACGGGTACGGCCGGCTGCCCGTCTGCATCGCCAAGACGCAGTACTCGTTCTCGACCGACGCCACGCTGCGAGGGGCGCCGACCGGTCACGTGCTCCAGGTCCGGGAGGTCCGGCTCTCCGCGGGCGCGGGGTTCGTGGTGCTCGTCTGCGGTGACGTCATGACGATGCCCGGACTGCCCGCCGTTCCGGCAGCGTCACGGATCGACCTGCTCGAGGACGGGACCATCGTCGGCCTCTCCTGACCTCGCGGCGGCGACCGGACCCGGACCTGTGCCGAGTGGCGGGGGTCCGTCCTAGGCCGATCGCTTCGCTGATGTGCCGTGGTGCGGCTCGGCGGCTCGCCTCGTCACGGTGGAGCGGACCTCGAGCTGGATCCCGGTCTGCCCGGGGGTCTGGGGGACCGCGGCTTCCGCCCGCGCCGCCTCATGGGCAAGGCGGAGTCCTCTGCGGGCGCGGTACGCCAGCACACCGACGGCATTCGGACTGATCCCCCAGAGCTCGCCGACCCAGGCCTGGCTGCGCCCTTCCACGTGGATCCACCAGAGCACGCTCTGCCAGCGCACGGGCAACGTGGCCAATGCCTCGAGGACGTCCGAGGAGACGAGGGCGGCATCGAGGTCCGGCTCGTCCATGCCGTGGTCGAACAGACTCGGGTCGGCCACCCGGATCTCCCGGCGCCTCTTGCGCGCGAGGTCGATGGCCACCGTCGCGACACTCGCGCACCAGTAGCCGGCCAGCTGGACGCGCGGACCCTCGCCGCGCTTGACCAGGCCCATCACCTTCAAGAACGCGTCGGCCACGACGTCCTCCGCGTCGGCGGCGCCGGCGAACCGCCGGGCCTGGGCCTGCGCCGCGCCGACATGACGCGTGTAGAGCGCGCCCTCGGCATCCGGACACCCGCGCTCGCGCACGGCCGTCAGCAACTCCCCGTCCGTGACCTCCCGCAGGTCCTCCGGACAGGCCTCGATCACCGTCATGTCTTGCCCCCGGGTCTCACCTGACGCAGCCCCAGGTTCGGGGCCTGCGGGGGTCACGACACCACGGCCACGCGTCCCGGGGGATCGGCTGAGAGCGAATCGGGTAGAAGTACCCGGCTGGGCGGGGGTTGTGCCCGGCGCCCTTCGACGAACTCGGACGCCCGGGGATTCCGCCCGTCGGGCCCGACCGTACAACACGGGCAACTGGGCGGCGCGGGAGGGGCAACTCGGCGGTCAGTGGGACGGGTCGGCGCGTGCGCGGGCGAGAAGCACGAGGAGGGTGGCGGCTCGGGTGTGGGCGGAGTCGAGGTCCAGGGCCGTCTCGGCGCGGATCCGGGCGATCCGCTGACGCAGGGTGTGGCGGTGGATCTCGAGACGCCGCGAGGCGGTCTCCCAGGAGCCGTTGGTCTCCAGGAAGACCCACAGTGTCCGGACGAGCTCGCGGTGCGCCCCGCGGTCACTGGCCAGCAGGCGGGTGAACGCCGCGCCCGCGAGGGCGTCGACCCGGCCGCGCACCGCCTCGTCGTCCAGCAGGGCCTCCAGGTCGAGCGTGCCGTAGACGACGTACGGCGCGTGGGTGCTGCGCGCCGACGCGACCCTGGCTGGTCTACTGCTCGCTCACCGGCTTCGGCTCCGGTGCCGGGGCGGCCCTGCCCGGCTACGACTTCGTCATCCACGTGCCCGCGGGCCAGGTGGGCGACCTGGCCTCGGCGTTCGCCCTCGCCTCGTCGCTGGGCCTGGATCCGGTCGTCGACATGCCGCCCGGCCGGGCCCCGCAGGTCCGGCATCCCGTCACCTACTCCCGCAGTAGGGTGACGCGGCCGGCCGCGCCCCCCATGCTGGGAGAGCACGACCACGAGATCCGCGCCTGGCTCGCCGAGCCCCGCGCGGGAGGGAAGGAACCATGAGCCCGAGCACGTCAGGCAGCAGGACCAAGGTCGACCCGCTCGACCTCGCCGGCATCGACGACCTCCTCACGCCCGAGGAGATCGCCATCCGCGAAACCGTGCGCCGCTACTGCGCCGACAACCTCACCCCGCACGTGGGCCAGTGGTTCGAGGACGGCGCCCTTCCCGACGTCCGCGGTCTGACCAAGGAGCTCGGCTCCCTGGGACTCCTGGGCATGCATCTCGAGGGCTACGGCTGCGCCGGGCTGTCGGCGGTCGACTACGGCCTGGCCTGTCTCGAGCTCGAGGCATGCGACTCTGGCATCCGCTCGTTGGTGTCGGTGCAGGGCTCGCTGGCGATGTTCGCGATCTGGAAGCACGGGACCGAGGAGCAGAAGCAGACCTGGCTGCCCCGCCTGGCGGCCGGCGAGGCCATCGGCTGCTTCGGGCTCACCGAGCCCGACCACGGCTCCGACCCCGGCAGCATGCGCACCCGCGCACGCCAGGAGCCCTCGGGCGACTGGGTGCTCGACGGCCGCAAGATGTGGATCACCAACTCGACGGTGGCCGACGTCGCCGTGGTGTGGGCCCAGACCGAGGACGGCATCCGCGGCTTCGTGGTGCCCACGGACGTCGACGGCTTCTCCGCTCCCGAGATCAAGCACAAGCTCTCCCTGCGCGCGTCGGTCACGGGCGAGATCGTGCTCGACGGCGTGCGGCTACCGGCCAAGGCGGTGCTGCCGGAGGTCCGCGGGCTGCGCGGCCCCCTGTCCTGCCTGACCGAGGCTCGCTACGGCATCGTGTGGGGCGCGCTCGGCGCGGCCCGCTCCTCCCTCGCGAGCGCACTGGAGTACGCCGGGCAGCGTCAGCAGTTCGGCCAGCCGATCGCCGGCTTCCAGCTCACCCAGGCCAAGCTCGCCGACATGGCGCTCGAGCTCGTCAAGGGCCAGCTCCTGGCCCTGCACCTGGGCCGCCGCAAGGACGCCGGGACCCTGCGTCCCCACGAGATCAGCCTGGGCAAGCTCAACAACGTGCGGGAGGCGCTGGAGATCTGCCGCACCGCCCGCACCATCCTGGGCGCCAACGGCATCTCGCTGGAGTTCCCCGTCATCCGGCACATGAACAACCTCGAGTCGGTGCTGACCTACGAGGGCACGGTCGAGATGCACACCCTCGTGATCGGCCAGACCCTCACCGGGATCCCGGCGTACCGCTGACCTCTCGCGCGGCAGCCTGGCCAGCGAGGTCTCGTGACGGTCGCTGTGCGACCTCCTCGGCCAGCGGGAGCAAGGCAACCATCGTTGGTCGAGCCCTCCGAGACGCTCGCTCCTCAGGAACCACCGGGCGAGCCGCAAGGCGAGCCCGTGTCGAGACCCCGGGACGCTCACCATGGTCTCGACACGCCGCTCGTCCCTCGCGGCGGCTCGACCAACGAGAAGGGCTCGACCAGCGAAGGGCTGCGGGCGTCGATGGCTCGTGACGAAACCGTCGGCGTGGGCGGCGAGCCGGGCGCAGGTCTGGACCGGAGAGCCCGAGTTGGGCGTTCTCCGGACAGGCCTCCATGCCCGGACCAGACTCTGAACTCCGGGGGGCACATGCCAAGAGCCCCAGCCACGAGAGCCCCCCACGATGCCCCGCAACCCCCGGTCCGCCCCTCGGCCATGGGGGCTGCGCGCCATCGCGGCGATCGCCACCGCCCTGGTCGTCGCGGCACCCTCCAGCCGCGCACCGGGGGCGGAGCCGCCCGGCCCATCCGGGGCCGGCGCCCAGGAGCTCGTCGGCGCGGCACCCGCGTCGGCCGAGGTCACCTCGCCGCCGATCTACTCGCCTACGTTGCGCACGCCGTACGTGGGCACGCCCGTCAACCCGCTCGTGCGCCCCTGGGGCGTCTACCAGGGCCCGGCCGAGATGCCCTGGGACCCGTACCTGGCCGCATCGTCAGACCAGCAGGTGCTCCTCGACAAGATCGTGCAGCGGCCGAAGGCCACGTGGTTCGGGCACTGGCAGCCCGACGTGGACATCGCCGACCGCGTGCGCAAGTACCTCGACCTGACCACCGGCGGCGACCCGGAGGTGATGGCGCAGATCACCATCTTCCGGATGGTGCCCTGGGAGCGCGAAGCCTGCCGCCGTCTGCCGACCCCCGCGGAGCGCGCGAGCTACCGGACCTGGATCCAAGGCTTCGCGCAAGGGGTGGGAGACACGCACCTGGCGGTGGTCATGCAGCCCGACGCGCCGTTCGCCCTGTGCGCACCGGGCGGCTCGAAGACCTACCAGCACCTGATCCGGTACGCGGTTCGCACGCTGAGCGCCCTGCCGAACACCAGCGTCTACCTCGAGGTCGGGGCTGCGGACTGGCTGCGCAGCAAGCCCAGCGAGGCACTCCGGATCCTCCTGCCCGAGGGGATCCGGTTCGCCCGGGGCTTCGCCCTCAATGGCACGCACTACGACTCGACCGCGCGGCAGATCCGCTTCGCGGCCGCGATCTCCGAGGCCCTGGCGAAGCGGGGCATCATCGACAAGTACGCCGTGATCAACACCGCGGAGAACGGCCGGCCCTTCAAGGGCTACACCTACCAGGGGCCGAACTTCGACAACGCGCGCGTGTGCCGCTCCACGCAGGACCGTCGCTGCGTGACGCTCGGCATCCCACCCACCGTCGACGTGGCGAACCCGGCGTGGGGGCTCAGCGCCGCCGATGCAGCCCTGGCCACGCAGTACGTCGACGCGTACCTGTGGTTCGGCCGCCCCTGGCTCTACAACCAGGCCGCCCCCTTCGTCCTCACCCGGGCGCTCAGCCTCGCCCGGACCACCCCGTTCGGTTGAGCGGCGGACCCATGATCTGACCTGCCGGGGGCCGTCCAGGCGTCACGCGGAAGGGGTCGCCCGACCCCTCCGCGTGACCCCGGGGACGTGGCACACTGCGGCCATGAGTGAGTCGGACGGCGAGGGCCTGGGGCCCCCTGAGCTCCCTGACGACCTGGCCACACCGGCCGAGGCCCACGGCTACGACGACGATGACCCGATGGCGCCCGTGGGTGCGGGCGCACGGGTCGAGGCCGACGGAGTCCGCGATCTCGAGGCCGAGATCGGCGCCGAGCCCGAGAGCCTCGGGGCCGGTCTCGCCGGAGACGTGTGGAGCTCCCCCGTCGATCTCACGGCCGAGGGCGCGCCCTCGGGCGGGGGCGCGAAGGCCGGCCTCGCCCTGGCCGCGGTGCTGGTCGGACTTCTGGTGGCCTGGCTGCTGCGTCGCCGCCGCGCCTGAGCTTCCCGCAGCCCGGCTAGCCTCGATCCACTGATCGAGGCTCAGCGGGCGATGACCAACTCGGCGATCTGCACGGTGTTGAGGGCCGCGCCCTTGCGCAGGTTGTCGCCGCTGACGAAGAGCGCCAGACCGCGGTCGTCGTCGACGCCGGGGTCCTGCCGCAGCCGCCCGACGTACGACGGGTCCCGGCCGGCCGCTTGGAGTGGATTCGGGATCTCGCTGAGCTCGACCCCCGGGGCGTTCGCCAGCAGGTCCCGTGCGGCCGCCACGGGGAGCGGCCGCTCGAACTCCGCATTGATCGCGAGCGAGTGACCGGTGAACACCGGGACCCGGACACAGATCCCCGACACCCGCAGCTGCGGCAGGTCGAGGATCTTGCGCGACTCGTTGCGCAGCTTCTTCTCCTCGTCGGTCTCGTCGAGCCCGTCGTCGACGATCGACCCCGCGAGGGGCACGACGTTGTAGGCGATGGTGCGGGCGTACTTCACGGGCTCGGGGAAGACGACAGCCTCGCCGTCGTAGGCCAGCTCGCGGGCCTTGTCACCGGCGGCACCCACCTGGGTGGCGAGCTCCTCGACGCCGGCGAGGCCGCTCCCGGAGACCGCCTGATAGGTCGCCACCACGAGGCGGACCAGGCCCGCCGCGTCGTGCAGCGGCTTGAGCACCGGCATCGCCGCCATCGTGGTGCAGTTCGGGTTGGCGATGATCCCCTTGTGGGCCTGGCCGACGGCCTCGGGGTTGACCTCCGAGACCACCAGGGGCACGTCGGGGTCCATGCGGAAGGCCGAGGAGTTGTCCACGACCACCGCGCCCGCGGCCGCGAACGTCGGCGCCAGAGCGCGCGACGTGGTGGCGCCGGCCGAGAACAGGGCGACGTCCAGCCCCGACGGGTCGGCCATCGCCGCGTCCTCGACGACGACCTCGCGGTCGCCGAAGGGCAGCACGGTGCCGGCCGAGCGAGCCGAGGCGAAGAACCGCACCTCGTCGGCCGGGAAGCCTCTCTCGAGGAGGATCTGGCGCATGGCGACGCCCACCTGACCGGTGGCGCCGACGACTCCGATCGCGACCACGGCTATCGCCCGGTCCCGCCGTACACGACGGCCTCGACCTCGTCGGCGTCGAGCTCGAACGCCGAGTGGGTGGCCTGCACGGCCGCGTCGACCTGGTTCTCGTCGACGATCACGGAGATGCGGATCTCGGAGGTGGAGATCATCTCGATGTTGACCCCCGAGGACGCCAGGGCGGCGAAGAAGCGGGCGGTGATGCCCGGGTGGGAGCGCATGCCCGCCCCGATCAGCGAGACCTTGCCGATCTGGTCGTCGTACAGGAGCTTGTCGTAGCCGACCTCGTCCTGGATCCGCGCCAGCGCGCCCATCGCGGTCTGGCCGTCGGCGCGCGGGAGGGTGAAGGAGATGTCGGTGAGGCCCGTGGCGGCGGCGGAGATGTTCTGCACGACCATGTCGATGTTGACCTCGACGGCGGCCAGCGCCTCGAAGATGCGCGCGGCCTCGCCCACCTTGTCGGGCACTCCCACGACGGTGATCTTGGCCTCGCTCCGGTCGTGGGCGACGCCGGCGATGATGGCCTGCTCCATGTCCCCTCCTCGGGGGTCGTCGGTCGGGTCGGGGACGACCCAGGTGCCCTCCTTCTGCGAGAAGGAGGATCGGACGTGGACTGGGATGCCGTAGCGGCGGGCGTACTCCACGCAGCGCAGATGCAGGATCTTGGCCCCCGAGGCGGCCATCTCCAGCATCTCCTCGTGGGAGACCCGGTCGAGCTTGCGGGCGGTGGGGACGATCCGAGGGTCCGCGGTGAACACCCCGTCGACGTCGCTGTAGATCTCGCACACCTCGGCCCCCAGCGCGGCGGCCAGGGCGACCGCCGTGGTGTCGGACGCGCCGCGACCGAGCGTGGTCACGTCCTTGGTGTCCTGGGACACGCCCTGGAACCCCGCCACGATGGCGACAGCGCCGTCTCCGAGGGCGGCCACGATCCGGCCGGGGGTGATGTCGATGATCTTCGCGCGGCCATGCGCGGAGTCGGTGATCACTCCGGCCTGGGAGCCGGTGAACGACTGCGCCTTGTGACCCAGCTGGGCGATCGCCATGGCGAGCAGCGCCATCGAGATCCGCTCGCCCGCGGTGAGCAACATGTCGAGCTCGCGCGGCGGCGGCAGCGGCGTGACCTGCTCGGCCAGGTCCCGCAGCTCGTCGGTCGTGTCACCCATCGCGGACACGACGACCACGACGTCGTGGCCGGCGCGGCGGGTGCTGACGATGCGCTGGGCGACGCGTTTGATGCCGGTCGCGTCGGCCACCGAGGATCCGCCGTACTTCTGCACGACAATGCCCACGGTTCTCCGTCCCTCGGGGTCGGTGGGTGGGCCCCGACTGTCCGGGGCGCCTGAATGACGGGCCACGCGACGCTGCGTGGACGGTGAGGAAGTCTATCGAGCCGGAGCGGTCTCGCCCTCGAGCATCTCATTGGCTGCCGCGACCTGGTCGGCATCGAGGTCGAGGTCGGTGTCGAGCCGGTCGTGGGCCACGACCGAGAGCAGGGCGTTGAGCACCGCGCCCGCGAGGTTGCCCCAGGACGAGACATAGGAGAACTGCCACCACCACAGCGCCTCCTCGATGTCACCGGCGCGGAAGTGCCGCAGTCCGTTCTCGAGGTCGGCCGCGATGCTGGTCAGGTCGTCGGAGATCTGGCTGTCGACGACCTCGGGTGCGTAGGGGTCGAAGACGAAGCTGTAGGTGTCGAGTCCCCCGAGCAGCCTGGCCAGTCGCAGCCGCAGGTCGTCGAGGTCAGCGTCCGGGCCGACATCGGGCTGGTACTCGTCGATCGGGGTGAAGTCGCGCTGTGCGCCCAGCCGGGCTCCCGTCAGCAGCACCTGGCTGATCTCGAGCAGCAGCAGGGAGATCGCGGCACCGCCGTCGCTCTCGCGCGCGATCGCGCGCACGGCGAGCAGGAAGCTCTCGACGGAGTCGGAGATCTGGACGGCGAAGTCCTCGGGGACGCTCTCGAGCCGCGCGGCCTGTTCGCCATTGTGGTGCTCAGTCATCTGCCGATCGCCTCCCCGCGAACGCACGCCCCAAGGTCACCTCGTCGGCGTACTCCAGGTCGCCTCCGACCGGGAGCCCGCTGGCGAGCCTGGTGATCCGAAGGCCGAACTCCTTGAGCATACGGGTGAGATAGGTCGCGGTCGCCTCACCCTCGAGGTTGGGGTCCGTGGCAAGGATGACCTCGGTGACGGTGCCGTCGGCCAGCCTCGTGAGGAGCTCCCGGATGCGCAGCTGGTCGGGGCCCACACCGTCGATCGGGGAGATCGCGCCACCCAGGACGTGGTAGCGGCCCTTGAACTCGCGGGTGCGCTCGATCGCCACGACGTCCTTGTACTCCTCCACGACGCACAACACCGTCGGGTCGCGACGCGGGTCGCGGCAGATGCGGCACTGGGCGTCCTCCGAGACGTTGAAGCAGACGCTGCAGAACTGCACGCGCGCCTTGACCTCGACGAGCACCTCGGCCAGCCGGCGTACGTCGGTAGGGTCGGCCTGCAGCAGGTGGAAGGCGATCCGCTGGGCGCCCTTGGGCCCGACCCCGGGCAGCCGCCCGAGCTCGTCGATGAGGTCCTGGATGACGCCTTCGTACATCGCCGGCTAGCCGCCCAGGCCAGGCAGACCACCGGGCAGGCCACCGGCGAGGGGGCCGAGTGCGTTGCTCGCCATCGCGTCAGCCTGGCTCTTCGCGTCGCGGTAGGCGGCCACGATGAGGTCGCCCAGGTCGGCGAGGTCTTCGGCGCTGTCACCGTCGAAGCCCCCGGGCACGATCGCGACGGCGACCACCTCGCCCACGCCGTTGACGGTCACGGTCACCGCACCCCCGCCGGAGGTGCCGTCGACGCGGCTGTCGGCCAGCTGCGCCTGGGCGTCCTCGAGCCGCTCTTGCATCTGCTGGGCCTGCTGGAGCAGGGCGTTCATGTCGAAGCCGCCACCGAGGGCGTCGAAGGGGTTCTCGGTCATAGGGTGCTCGCTGTTCTCGGGTTCCGTCGGGGCATTGGGCGGTCGCGCCCGGGATCAATGGTGCTTGATCTCCTCGATGACCTGGGCACCGAGGTGCTGTTGGAGGAGCTCGGTGCCGGCCAGGCCCGAGAGGTCGGCGTCCTCGTCGTCCGGACTGGCCCCGGCGTCGGCGGCCGCCTGATGATCTCGTCCGGGGGTCCCGGGCTCACGGGTCTGGCTGATCGCCTCACGGGCGGCCGCGGCCGCGGGCGGAGGGCTCGCGCCCTGATCGGAGCCGGCGGCAGCCTCAGGTGCGGCCGGGTCTGCAGCGGTGTCCGACCGCGGATCCACAGCGCTGGCCGACGACGAGGCGTCCAGCGCCACTCCCGGTCTGGTCTCGGCGGGCGGCGATCCGCTCACCGGGGCGGCCTCGAGGGGAGTGGGCGCTGCAGCCGACGGGCTCGGGGGCGGCTCGGCTCCGGGATCGAGGATGGACTCCACCCGCCAGTCGGCCCCGACCACCTCGATGGCGGCCTGGCGGACGATCTCGGCGCTGCCACCCCCGTCGAACGAGTCGCGGGCTCCGGCGTTGGAGAAGCCGAGGGTGAGGGTGACCGCGTCGACCGCGACGACCTGGGCGTGCTGGGTGAGATGGATCCAGGTGAGCCGACGACGGGTCTTGACGTTCTCGACGATGTCGGGCCACAGCCGGCGGACGTCGACGAGGGACAGCGCCGCGCCGGTGCTGCCCGTGGGGGCCGGCTCCACGGCAGGGTCGGTAGGGATGGCCGGAGCGGGGCTCGTGGCCACCGGCTCTGCCGGAGCAGCGGGGTGCGCAGGCGATGAGCTCGCACCCGGGGTCTCTCTCGGGCCGGGCGCGACCGGCTCGGTGGCTACAGCGCCGGGGGCGACCTCGGGGGTGCGACCGACCGTCGACGGTGCCTGCGCCGCGGTGGCGGGAGTCGGCGGGTCGACCGCTGGCGCCGCCGTACCGCCGATCGCGGCCCGCCGCTCGAGTCGCTCCAGGCGCGCGAGCATGCCCGCACGGTCGTGGTCTGCGCCCGGCAGCAGCACGCGGGCGCAGATGAGCTCGAGCAGGAGCCGCGGGGCGGTCGCGCCGCGCATCTCGGTGAGGCCGGTGGCGACCAGGTCGGCGGCCCGACTGAGCTCGGCCGCGCCGAACCTCGCCGCCTGGGCGACCAGGCGGTCGCCGGCGTCCTCGGACACGTCGATCAGCCCGGTGGCCGGCGCATCGGGCACCGCGGTGACGATGACCAGGTCGCGCAGCCGGCGGAGCAGGTCCTCGGTGAAGCGACGGGGGTCCTGACCGGTCTCGATGACCCGGTCCACGACTCCGAAGACGGTGGCCCCGTCACCGGCGGCGAACGCCTCGATGATGTCGTCGAGCAACGCGTCGGGGGTGTGGCCGAGGAGACCGGCCGCGAGGGCGTAGGTCACCCCGTCGCTGCCCGCCCCTCCGATGAGCTGGTCGAGGACCGAGAGCGAGTCGCGCGCCGACCCAGCGCCTGAACGCACCACCAACGGGAGTGCGGCGGGCTCGATGGCGACGCCCTCGCGCTCGCAGAGGTCAGAGAGGTACGACGAGAGCAGTCGCGGCGGGATCAGCCGGAACGGATAGTGGTGAGTGCGCGACCTGATGGTGGGCAGCACCTTCTCCGGCTCGGTGGTGGCGAAGATGAACCGGAGATGGGGTGGCGGCTCCTCGACGAGCTTGAGCAGGGCGTTGAAGCCCTGCGTGGTCACCATGTGGGCCTCGTCGATGATGTAGACCTTGTAGCGGCTCCGGACGGGGGCGAAGAACGCCTTCTCCCGGAGGTCCCGGGCGTCGTCGACGCCGCCGTGCGAGGCTGCGTCGATCTCGATGACGTCGATGCTGCCGGGCCCGTTGCGGGACAGGTCGCGACAGGAGTCGCACTCGCCGCACGGGTCGGCGACCGGCGCCTGCTCGCAGTTGAGGGCGCGCGCCAGGATCCGTGCGGACGTGGTCTTGCCGCACCCGCGGGGGCCGGAGAAGAGGTAGGCGTGGTTGACCCGGTTGCCGGCGAGCGCCGCGCGCAGCGGCTCGGTGACGTGCTCCTGCCCGATGACCTCGGCGAAGGTCTCGGGCCGGTAGCGCCGATAGAGCGCGAGGGGTGCATCCACCCCTGAACCCTAGCCACCGTCACGGACACCCGTGGAGCCTCGGTCTCGGTGCGCTCCGGACATGAAGAGGCCCCCCACGCACCCGACAGAGCGCGCCTACCCTTGCTGCATTCCTGCCCTGGGGGAGTTCGGCGTGGTGTCGCCACATGGGGGGTTGCGGCCGAGTGTAGGTGAGCCCCGCGACCCTCACCAACCAGGCCCGACCAGGGGCCGAGGTTCCAGCGCACGATTTCACCAGGCTGGGAGCCGCCGGGTACCCTCCTGCGCGGAGGATTCGCCTAGTGGCCTATGGCGCTCGCTTGGAAAGCGGGTTGGGTTAACAGCCCTCGCGGGTTCGAATCCCGCATCCTCCGCCAGGAGAGCGTTGTGTGGAAACTCTGGGTCACCAGGTGACTCGAAGTTTCCAACGAGCAGCGGGGCTACTTCTTACGACCCGCCAGGGCGTTCCAGCCGACGGTGACGAGCAGCGCGCCGATGAGGGACCCGATCAGGCCGCTGGGCCGCAGGTCGAGTCCGTCGCCGGCGAGCAGGCTGGCGAGCAGACCGCCGACGAAGGAGCCGAGAAGACCGCTCAGGATGGCCTGTCCCCAGTCGACGTCCCGCATCCCGCGGCCGAGGATGATCTGGGCGATTCCTCCGACGAGGACGCCGAAGAGGATCAGGGCGAGGATCAGCATGGGGGCAGCGTACGGGCACGCCGTCCGGCTCGGTCAGTCGGCAGCCTCGTCAGGAGGCGGAGGCGCGGGCTCAGGCACCGGCGCGCCGAAGACCGGGTCGAGGAACCGGGAGGGGATGAACGGGGAGAGGGCGCCGTGGATGTGCGGCCGCAGCCGTTCGTCGGCGACGAGCACCTGGCCGAGGACCGAGCCGACCACGACGATGAAGCCGACCCCGATCAGCCACGTGGCCACGGCCAGCACGAGGCCCAAGGTGCCGAACTGGGCCGCGTTGCTCGCGACGTAGTGCGGCATCACGAGGGTGGATCCGTAGGAGTAGAGCACGGTCGCGATCCCGATGATCAGGGCACCCGGGAACAGATGACCCCAGGGCACCCGACCCAGCAGGAGCATCCTCGCGCTCCACCACCACACCAGGGTGCCGAGAGCCATCCGCTCCAGCATCTGGAGGAACTCCAGGGTCCCGAAGAGGCCGGCGAACACGCCGGTCAGCTGCAGCAGCACGATCCACCCGACCAGCCAGAACAGACAGCGCCGGAGGCCCCGGACCCCACCGATGTGACGTAGTTGCCACGTGCGCTCATAGGTGCGCTGGATCGCGCGCGAGAAGCTGGCCGCCGAGAAGAACGTGACCAGGATCCCCACGATCCCCGTCTGGGCGCGCACCTGGTTGGTGTCGACGTACTCGGTGACGCCCGGGGTCGTCTCGACCCGGACGCCCGTCAGCTCGCGGAAGCGGTCGGTGATCTCGGACGTCAGCTCCTCGGGCAGGAACGCCGCCGCAATGAGGAGCAGGGGGATCAGCGCCAGGAGGGCCTGGGCGCCGATCACCATGGCGCGGTCGATCACCTCGATCCGCGCGAGGTCGTTGACGAACTTCTGCAGGCCGGGGACGACGTCGAGCATCCGCATCGCGAACTCCCGGGCCTCCTTGGAGGTCCGCTGACCGCGCTCCCGCAGCGCCTTGACCTTCTCGGGTAGCGCGCTCATGTCACTGGAGGGCCGAGGTCAGCCGCATCACGTTGTCGACATAGCGGGTCAGTCGGGGCCGCTCGGCCCACTCCTCGCGGGTGAGCTCGCGAGACAACGACCGATACGTGTCCTCGACCTCGCGCATCCGCTTGACGATGTCGCCACCCATCATCATCAGGCTCACCTCGTAGTTCAGCGCGAACGACCGCAGGTCCATGTTGCTCGAACCGATGACGGCCACGTCGTCGTCGATGGTGAAGTGCTTGGAGTGCAGCACGTATGGCGCCGGGTAGAGGTAGATCCGCACGCCGGCCTCGAGCAGCGCCTGGTAATAGGAGGCCTGCGCATGGTGGACCATGAACTGGTCGCCCTCCTCGCTGACGAACAGCTCGATGTCGACACCGCGCTGCGCGGCCGTGGTCACGGCGTAGAGGAGCGACTCGTCCGGGACGAAGTAGGGGCTGGTGATCGAGATCCGGCGCTGCGCGGAGTACAGCAAGACGGTGAACATCCGGAGGTTGTTCTCCGTCGAGAAGCCGGGTCCGCTGGGCACGACCTGGACGGTCACGTCGCCCAGGTTCGCGTCATCGGCGAACCCTTGGCCCATCGAGTCGGCGGGCACCTCGTCGGTCTCGGTGTACCAGTCGGTGAGGAACACGGCGTTGAGCTCGGTGACCGCCGGCCCGACGATCCGGGTGGTGAGCTCCACCCACTGGCGACCGGCCTTCTGGTTCTTCGGCTTGTTGTACGACGGCTCGATCAGGTTCTGCGATCCTCCGAAGCCGACCGTGCCGTCGACGACCAGGATCTTGCGGTGGTTGCGCAGGTCCACGCGGCGGATCTCACCCTTCAGGGGCATGATCGGCAGCATCGGACGCCATTCGATCCGAGTGGCCTCGAGACGCTCGACCAGCTCCTTGTAGACCGGGATGCCACGCGATCCGATGTGGTCGAACAGCAGCCTGACCTTCACCCCACGCTCGGTGGCCCGCACCAGGGCGTCGAAGAACGGAGCGGTCACCTCGTCCCACGCCGTGATGTAGAACTGCACGTGGACGAACCGCTCGGCCGCGTCCACCGCCTCCGTCATCGCCGCGATGGAGCCCTCGTAGTCGGGGAACAGCTCGGCCGAGTTCCCGGCCACGGCAGGGAGGGCTCCGAGTCGGCGGTTGAGTGAGGCGACCGACGCCACGTAGGCGAGCCCGGGCTCGGTCTCCTCGAGTTCGGCGTACTCGGCGGTGCGGGCCATGATCGCGGCGTTGACGTCGCGCTGCTTGGACCGACGCTTCTCGCCGACGCGCGTGCTGCCGAACATCATGAAGGCCACGAAGCCCAAGAACGGCACCGCCAACACGAGGATCAGCCACGCCATCCCGGTCGACGGCTTGCGGTTCCCCGGGATCACGCCCAGGGCCGCGACACAGAGCGCGATGTTGGCGAGAGTGAGCAGTGCGGCGAAGATCGCCGACAGGGTGGGATTCCACTCGGGCACCCCCGGCCTCCTTCTGCCCACCCAGAAGCGGTGGGTCCGCGGGGGGCGCGCCAGACGACGCTAGCGTGTTCTCGCGCGAGGAGGTGCACGATGGCCCTGATCCGTCGGTGGTTTCGGCTCGTCCTGGGCTGCGCCCTGTTGATCGCGACCTACTTCCTGTTCCCGGTCACCGCCGAGGAGCGGCTCGGCTCGACCGCCTTGCGCTACGCCGGCATCGTGGTGACGGTCGGGTTGATGGCGCTCTTCCTGACCCTGCAGATGCGCCGTCAGGTCGAGCGAGAGGACAGCGTGCGGATCGACGGGCTGATCCTGTCGATGGTCGCGGTGATCGTCGGATTCGCCTTCCTGTACTACGGCCTCGGCGCGCACGACCCCACGGAGGTGGCCGGGCTGGAGACGAAGGTCGATGCGCTCTACTTCACCCTGACCACGACCACCACGGTCGGATACGGCGACATCCATGCCACGGGCCAGTTCGCGCGGACCCTCGTGATGCTGCAGATGCTCTTCAGCCTCGTCCTCCTGACGGCGGCCGCCTCGTTGCTGTCGAGCCGCTGGCGCAGTAGCGCCGTCGAGCGCGCCCAGCAGCGGCACTCCGAACGCGTCCAGAAGGAGCATGCGCGCGAGGGGTCGGGCCAGGAGCAGGACGGGCCTCCGGCGCCCCGCGCGGACCCGACGTGAGACACCGCCTCTGGCGGTGGGGCGGACGGGCCGCGTCGCTGGTGCTCACCGCGATCGGGCTGTACGTCGTGGCGCCGAGCGTGTTGACCCTGCTGGACGCCTGGCCGCAGGTGCAGACGGTCCGCCCCGTGTGGTTCGCGTTGCTCTTCCTGCTCGAGACCGCGAGCTTTGCGGCGCTGTGGTGGCTGGTGCGCCTCACCCTCCCCGAGGTGAGCTGGTTCGTCTCCGCCACCTCCCAGCTCGCCGGCACCGCCGCCAGCCGGGTCCTTCCCGGTGGCGGTGCCACCGGGAGCGTGGTGCAGGCCACCATGCTGGTCCGCTCAGGTCAGCCCGGCGCGGCGGTCGCCCGGGCCATGGGTGGCATCGGCGTCCTCACGACAGGCGTCCTCCTGGCCCTGCCGGTGCTCACGATCCCGGCGGTGGTCATCAGGCCGCCGCCGGCACGTCAGTTGCAGCTGGGCATGGTGGTCTCGCTCGTGGTCGGGATCGCCATCGTGCTGTTGGGGCTGGCGGTGCTGCACTGGGACTCGTTCGTCCGCGCGGTCGGGCGCACGGCCGGACGGCTGATCCATCTCGTCCGTCGATCCGTCAGCGTGGACGCGGTGACGGACTCCGTCGTCCGCCAGCGCGATCAGGTCGCCGCGACCTTCGCCGGGCGCTGGACGCGATCGCTGATCCTGGCTTCGGCCAATCGCATGCTCGACTACGCCGCACTGGTCGCTGCCCTCTACGCGGTCGGCGCCCACGCCCGACCGTCCATGGTGCTGCTCGCCTACGTCATCTCGATCGCCTTCACCCTGGTGCCGATCACGCCGGGGGGCCTCGGCTTCGTGGAGGCTGGACTGACGACCATCCTGGTGCTGGCGGGTGTGAGCGCCGACCAGGCGATCCTGGCCACTCTGATCTACCGACTCTTCTCGTTCTGGCTGCCCATCCCTGTCGGCGCCCTCGCCTGGGCAGGCTTCCGTCTGCACGGTCCGCCGTTCCCGCGTGTCGGCTAGGCGGTCCACGCGGCTCGGCGGTGGCGATCTGCCAGACTGCTGCGAGACGGGTCCAGTCCCCTGTGGGAGGCAGAGTGAGTCCGACCAACCCAGTCACCAGGGACGTGCTTCCCCGGGGACTGCTCATCCTCCTCAGCTTCGCGGCGGCCACCGTCACCGTCGCCGGCATCAAGGCGACGTCGGGCTTCATCGCCGAGGCCTTCCTGGCCCTGGTGCTGATGATCACCGTGCATCCCGTCAGCACCTGGCTGGTCAAGAAGGGCTTCCCACGGTGGCTGGCGGCGGTCGCGACGATCCTGATGGTCTACCTGATCCTCGTGGGTCTGCTCATCGCCCTCACGGTCTCGATCGCCCGGCTCGCCGCGCTCGCGCCCACCTATGCCCCTGAGGCCAACCAACTGATCGCCGACCTCGCCGACTGGCTCAAGGATCTCGGCGTGGAGCAGGCGCAGGTCAACGCCGTGCTCGACTCCCTCGACTTCGGCCGGCTCTTCGGCCTCGCGACGAGCATCCTGAGCGGGATGCTCGACGTGCTCTCGGGGCTGCTGTTCATCTGCCTCCTGACGCTGTTCATCGGCTTCGACGCGGGCCGGTTCCTGGGCGAGCTCAGGAACGCCCAGGGCGAGCGTCCCGCGGTCGTCTCCGCGCTCGCGTCCTTCGCCCACGGCACCCGCAAGTACTTCGCGGTCTCGGCGGCGTTCGGCCTCATCGTCGCGATCCTCGACACCGGCGCACTGTGGCTCCTCGGGATCCCCGCGGCCGTGGTGTGGGGGGTGCTCTCGTTCGTCACGAACTTCATCCCCAACATCGGCTTCGTGATCGGCCTGATCCCGCCGGCACTCCTCGGTCTGCTCGAGGGCGGCGTGGGCCTGATGCTCGCCGTGATCATCATCTACTGCGTCATCAACTTCATCCTGCAGTCGATCATCCAGCCCAAGTTCGTCGGCGACGCGATCGGGCTGAGCACCTCGCTGACCTTCATGTCGCTGGTCTTCTGGGCCTGGGTCCTCGGGCCTCTCGGTGCCATCCTCGCGCTGCCCGCGACCCTGCTGGCCAAGGCCCTGTTCGTGGACGTCGACCCGGAGGCGCGGTGGGTGGTCCCGCTGCTCTCGGGGGTGCCGAACCCCGAGACGGCGGAGGCGGCGCAGGCCGTCCCGGACCCGGAGCCATCCCCATCCCCAGCACCGCCACCCCCCACCGCGGACGTCTCGGAGCCCGCTCCCCCCGACGACTGAGAGGCGGACCCGTGACCGAACGCGACGACGAGGTGGAGCGCCTCCGCGCCAGGGTGAACGAGCTCGAGCATCAGCTGGACCAGGCGCCCGCCACGGTCCCCCTGGAGGTGGAGACCCCCACGGGCCGGCGCGCCGGCTGGTGGCGCCCCGCCACGGTCACGGTCCTCCTGGTCCTGGTCGGACTCCTCGCGCCGCTGTCGGTCGCGGCCGTGTGGGCGCGCGACGTGGTCGGCGACACCGACCGCTACGTCGAGACGGTGGCCCCGCTCGCGGACGACCCCGTGATCCAGTCTGCCGTCGCCGATCGGATCACCCTCGAACTGATGTCCCGACTCGACATCGAGGGCATCACGCAGGAGGCGCTCTCCGCTCTCGAGGACCGCGGCCTGCCTCCTCGCGCTGCCGAGGGACTCGCGGCCATGGCACCGACCCTGGCGAACGGCATCGAAGGCTTCGTGCACGAGAAGGTGACCGACCTCGTGCAGTCCGACGCCTTCGCGACGGCGTGGGAGGAGGCGAACCGGCAGGCCCACACCCAGATGGTGGCCGTGCTGACGGGCGAAGGCACGGAGACCATCAACGTGCGCGGCGGCACCGTCTCGGTCAACCTCGCCACCGTGATCGAAGCGGTCAAGCAGCGTCTGGTGGACGCCGGCTTCGGGCTCGCGGCCAGGGTCCCCGCCGTGCAGGCGGAGTTCACCATCTTCGAGTCGACCGATCTGGTGAAGGCGCAGAACGGGTTCCGGATCCTGTCCGCGCTGGCGCACGTCCTTCCCTGGCTCGCCCTTCTGCTGCTGGGCGCGGCCGTCTGGGTCGCGCGGGACCGGCGCCGCGCGCTGCTGGCCGGGGCGCTCGTCGTAGCCGGTTCGATGGTGCTCCTGGGTGCAGGCATCAACCTGGCCAGAGGCATCTACATCAACGCGCTCTCGGACCAGGTCGCCTCCGTGCCCGCCGCGACGGCGGTCTACGACGCGCTGGTCGTGTTCCTGCGCGTGGGGCTGCGGTCGGTCCTGGTGCTGTTCCTGATCGTGGCCCTGATCGCCTGGGTGAGCGGCTCGGGGTCAGCGCCCACGTCGGTACGCCGGGGCACGGCGACCTCGATCGCGGCGCTGCGCGGCCGCTCGGGACTCGACACCGGCCGGTTCGGCGCCACGCTCTGGCAGTTGCGCAACCCGATCAGGGTCGCGGTGCTGGGCGGCGCGTTCCTGGTCTACGTGCTGGCCGCACACCCGACCCCGGCCTTCACGCTGACCGTGGCCGCGATCGCCGGGGTGGTGCTGCTCGTCGTGGAGTTCCTGGCCAGTCCGCCCCAGACGCCCGAGCCCGCCGGCCCCGAGGCCGGATAGGGCTCGCGAGGAGCCGTCAGGCGAGCGCCTTGGCCTTCAGGGCCTCGAACTCCTGCTGGCTGATCGCACCGGAGTCGAGCAGGGACTTGGCCTGCGCGATCTGGTCGGCGGCGGAGCTGCCTCCGCCGCTGCCACCGGCGACGGTGCGGATGTACTCGTCCTGCGCGGCCCGGGCCGACTGGAAGGCCGCCGCCGACCGCTCGGCCATCCCGCCACCGCGGGCGATCAGGTAGACCAGCGACGTCAACAGGGGCAGGAAGATCAGGGCGATGATCCAGACGGCCTTGACCCAGCCGGAGAGGCCCTTGTCGCGGAACAGGTCGGTGAGGATGTTGAAGAGCACCATCAGGTACGCGATGAACACGAAGCTGACGATGATGAACCAGATGACGTCCCAGAAGCTCATGGAGCACTCTCTCACTAGGGGTGTCACGGACGATGGTCCGGACGGGGGGAACGCCGGAAGCGTAGCGGAGCGGGGCCGCCCTGCCGCCAGCGCTCCCGGGTCGAGCACCGCCCTCCGACACGCCGTACCCCGCGGGGGCTTTCGGCGGGCCGAGTCGCCAGCACGGGTCCTAGACTCGTGATCCCCCCGTGAGAGGCCTGCCCATGGATTTCTTCGACGTGTCCTGGAAGATGCTGCTGGTCCGCGGCATCATCGGCGTGCTGTTCGGCATCGTCGCGATCGCCTGGCCGATCGGCACGGCTCTGACGCTGGTCGTGGTCTGGGGCGTGTGGGCCATCATCGACGGCATCACCCTGGCCGTGGAGGGCTTCTCCAAGGGCGGCGCCGGCATGAAGGTGCTCTCGGCCGTGATGGCCGTGGTGGCCCTGATCGCCGGCTTCTACGCGATCATCCACCCGGGTACGGCGCTGGTGGCGCTCACCTGGGTGCTCGGCATCTGGCTGATCGTGCGTGGCGTGTTCGAGCTCGTCGGCGCCTTCGGCAGGACCTCCGAGGGCCGGTCTCGCTGGGTGCTGGTCCTCAGCGCGCTGATCGACTTCGTGCTGGGCGCCCTCTTCGTGACCCACCCCGGCAAGAGCGCGCTGGGCCTGGCCCTGCTCCTCGGCATCATCGCGGTCGCGTGGGGTCTGGTGCTGATCGTGCTCGCCTTCATGACGCGCAGCAGCATCAAGGACCTGGACAAGAGCCAGCCCGGCTACGCCTGACCGGCGTCGTCAGGGGCGGCCTCGGGCATCGGCGCTTCCGAGCTCCCGCCCTCGTCCGACGACGGCTCTCCTGCAGTCGGCGCCTCAGCCGCGAACCGCTCATCGGTGCGATGGCCCAGGCTGCGCAGCATCGCGACCAGGACGTCGTGCAGTCGGTCGGCGCCGAGGATGGGCCCCTCGGGCACGACGTGCTCCAACGCGTGGGGCACCAGGAAGACCGCGCTGTCCTGCCACCCGCCGAGACCGCCGTGTGCACCCACGAGCGGCTCGAAGGCGGCGATGTCCAGCGTGGTCTCGTCGATCCGACTGTTGACGTAGAGGTCGGGTGCCTCGTGCATCTGGAGCGCGCGACCGAGGACCTGGGCCGAGTGCGGGGGGAACTTCGCCAACGGGTCCTCGCCGACCACCTCCCCGGTCTCGAGGTCTCGGCGCCCGGCCCCCCCTAGAACGAGTCGACGCCCTTCGTCGTCGATCCCCGCGATGAAGCCGACCCCGTCATGCCCGGCCAGGCCGGGCAGCAGCGCCGGCCAGCGGGTCTCGAGTTCGTTGAGGGTCAGCCGGTCCGGGCCGTGCACGTAGAGCAGACCGAGGTTGCCCGAGCCATAGACGCTGATGCCGGCGTCCATCGTGTCCACCCCGCCCTCGACCTCCTCGAGCGCGCGCTCGGCGGCCTTCGCCGCGACCCGGCCCGAGAGCCCGCCCCCGGCGGCGTCGCCGGCCAAGGCCCCGGCCTGACCCCAGCCCTCGATACTGGCCATGGCGGACTCGACCGGCTGGGCCATCAGTTCGGAGCAGAGGTCGCCGAGGTCCTGCCCGTAGCGGGCCGCGAAGGGCTCGCCCTGCGACTGGCCGTGGTCGGAGACGACCACGATGTGATAGCGCCGGGGGCCGTTGGCGGCGAGACGCTCCAGCGTGCCGAGCACCCGGTCCAGCCCGTCCAGCGCCGCCAGGGACTCCGGTCGGAACAGCCCCGCGTGGTGGGCCACCTCGTCGTAGTCGAGGTAGTCGACGTAGATGCTCCTCGTCCCCCGGGCGATCTCGTCGGCGATCACCGAGGTGTTGAGGTCGCGCTGGAGGACGTTCGTGGCCGCTCGGAGGCCGGCGAAGGTCCAGCCACGGTGCACGCGCGGGACCAGGTCGCGACGTACCTGGCGTCTTGCCTGGAACCGCTCCTTGGTGACCTCGCCGATCCCCCGGATCAACCCACGTGCGAAACCCCGCGGGTCGTTCAAGTAGCGCGCCGTCGTCTCACGCGTCTGGGTGGTGCCCTTGGAGACGGCGACGCGACTCATCGTGAGCATCGCCCTCGGCGCGTCGCCGGTGAAGAGGTTGGAGAGCGAGAGCCCGTCGTCGGCCAGTAGTCCCAGCCCGTTGGAGGCCCGCTCCTCGATCACGATGGCGTCCTTGGGGCGGTTGGCGATCAGAGTGCGGCCCAGCTCACGGTCGTACCAACGGAACGCCGGCACCTGGCTGATCGACCCGTGCAGGATCCCGAGCTGGCTCGCGGGGGTCGTGCATGGCAACTGCGGCGTCCACTCGCGCAGTCGGTAGTCCCCTGTCGAGACCCACCTGCGGATCGTCGGCACCGACCCCGCTTGCACGGCCCAGCGCAGCACCGGGAAGGGCACCCCGTCGATCTGGACGAAGATCACGCCGTCGAGATCCGGGTCGGGCACCTCGGAGCGCCGGTGCCGCCGCATCAGGGAGGTGGTGAAGGCGTCGTCGTTGCCGGCCGTGAAGACCCAGGCGGTGATCAAGGTGGCCAGCGCGACCAGCCAGGCGACGATGAAGGCCTCGAGGAAGTCCGCGTGCACTCCCGGCACCAACCGGAACGACACGTAGACAATGAGGGCCTGACCCAGGAAGGCGGCGAGGACCACCGTCACCCAGCCGAGCCGGGCGGTCAGCTTGACCAGCAGCGGCCGAACGAGGAGACCCACGACAGCGGCCACGGCGGAGGTGGCGAACCACGCCCACGGCGTGGTGGCCGAGAGGTTCGGCAGGACCGCCGCAGCCAGGGCCGTCACGCCGGCGGCCACACACCACACGGCGATCAGTCGGACGAGGTCTCCGATGCGGAACTTCCAGCGCTCGGGCTCCGAGCCTGTCGACGGGGTCACCTGTCGCCTCCGATCTCAACGCTCTGTCCGGGCGCGACCATGACGGGTCGGCAGCCGGGCGCCTGTCGCTCGAGCGCCGCAGGGAACAGCGCGCCGGGCAGGTCCATCCAGCCTCTGGGAGTGTTCGCCGTGCCGGGCACGAAGAAGGTGCCCCAGTGGTAGGGCATCGCAGCAGCGGCGCCGACCAGCCCGCATGCCTCGGCGGCGGTCTCGCTGTTGAGGTGCCCCCCGGAGAGCTTGGCGCCCCAGCCACCGACGGGCACGACGGCGAGGTCGATCGGCCCGCCGGCCAGCTCCGGGAGCTGGGCCATCTCGGGGTAGAGGCTCGTGTCGCCCGCGAGCCAGATCCGGTGCGCCGAGGTGCGGACGAGATGGCCGTGCGCGGCGTTCGGACGGTGCGGCATGGGTCGCGAGTGGTGATCCGCACGGACCACGCGGACCTGGACGCCGGAGTCGCCCACGTCGTACCACTCGTCAGCGAGCCCCACGGCGTCGAAGCCCTTCTTCGCCAGGTACGCCGAGTTCTCCTGCCCACTGACCACCGGCACGCGAGGGAGCAACCGCATCGAGGTGATCTCCGCATGGTCGTGGTGCAGGTGCGAGATCAGCACGACGTCGGGGTCCGCCCAGTGCTCGGGTGCCGGCGCCGGCCCGCGGCGGCGCAGCGGCCCCGCTCGGGAGCGCAGCAGAGGGTCGGTCAGGAGCCGCACGCCGTCAAGATCGAGCACCACGCTGGCATGGCCCAGCCAGGTCAGTCGCACGGACACCTCCCACCTGCCGTTCGCACCCCCGGGCGACCCCTCCGCTCGCACCGAGCATGGCATATCGCAGACCGGGTCGGCGCCGGGTCAGGGCCCCCGTCCGAACCGGTCACGAGGAGAGCCAGCCGGGTGCCATGGATCCTGGACACCGAGGCCCCCTTCTGTGGGCGAGTCACGCCGGGAGACCTGGGCGTGGACGACGACGCCGGCGACGAGGGCGAGCGCCAGGGCGAGACTGCCGACGATCAGGCGCCCGCGCCGCTCTGGCTCTGGCTCCCACCCACCGGAGGCTCCCTGGACGAAGGCCAGGACCAGGCGGCGCCGGTCATGGGCCTGGGCCTCGACGACCTCGCGCCGGGTCACGCGCCGAGGCCACGGAGGGCAAGGAGCAGGCCACTCGCCGCTACGAGCAGGGGTAGCAGCGCGAGCAACGACGCGGCCTCGACGACGTCGCCCCAGACTCCGACGCGTGCCGACGACACGCGACCGATCAGGGTCGTCGTCAAGGCGAGTGCGGCTCCCACGATCACTCCTGCGGCCGCGGATGCCCGCCACGGAGGGTGCAACCAGACCGTGGCGACCGCGGTCGAGAGCAGGCCCGCCATCCCCGACGCCACGGCGACGAGCACCTCCGACCTGGCTCGGTGCCGGCGAGCGCGCAGCAGCACGACGAGACTGAGCAGCACGGCGAGCGCCGTGCCCGCGCGCCCCAGCGAGACCGCCCAAGGGCACACCAGCACGAGCAGCAGTCCCATGGACACCAAGACCGCGACGAGGATCTCCCGGGCCGTGCGGGCATCGTCACGGACCCGGTCGAGGTCGATGGCCGACGCCGCGTCGAGATCCGCGGTCCCCGTCATGCCGGCGTGCCGGAGGGTGCCGGTCAGGCCGAGGGCCAGAGCCGGGAGCACACTGCCCGTCAGCACGGCGACGCTCAGCACTCCTGCGAGCAGGGCGGCCGGATCCACCCCGACCCGACCGGCCACCACGCCGCCCGCCAGGAACGCCACCCCCGAGACGACGGCCGGCAGGAGCAGCACGCGTCCGTCGGCGAGGCCCACCAGGGCCACCACAGCCGCCGCCGCTGTGGTGGCACCGGCTGTCGCCAGCCGGTCTGGGAGCCGTTGGTCCCCAACCGACACCAGACCCGCCACGGTGGCGAAGACGACGCCCGACCACGCCACGGCCACCGGAACGGCGACCTCGCCGGCTTGCCGCACGCGGGACATCACGATCGCGACTGCCACCAGTGCGGCCGACAGTCCCACGGCGACGGGAGCGACTTCGGCCGGTCGCCCGAGCGCGACCAGGGTGACGGCTCCGACAGCGAGCAGAAGGACCGCAGCCGTCAGCCGCGCCCGCCAGCCATCGGCCGGGGACCACGCCCGAACGTCGCAGGCGACCGAGTCGGCCATCGCCTCGGCCACGTCGTCGTACAGCCGGGGGGCGGCGTCCCACACGGCCGCTGCCATCGCGACCACTGCGCCGTCCTCGATCCCCTGGACCGTCAGACCCGCGTCGGTCGCGAGTTCGCGACCGCCAAGGGTGTGCAGTCGGTAGCCGCCGTGGACGGTCGCGACGTCGAGCAGGCCCACGCTGCGCGCCAGCTCGGGCACGAGCTCGGCCACCGGCACTGCACCGGGGACGAGCAGATCCACGCGACGGTCGTCGGAGGTGACCGTGATCTTGACCAGCCCGGAGGACGGCTGCATCAGGCCCTGATCGAGAAGCCCTGCGCACTCCTGGCGTCGGTGCGCAGGTAGTCGGCGTTGGAGGTGTCGACCTGGGCGCCGGCCTGGCCGAGCAGCACGATCATGCCGTCCATCTGGGTGTCCCAACGCCGCTTGGCGTCGTAGAACCCTTCCTTCGCCTGGCCGCCCCACGCATCGACGTGCGGCTTGACCTCGGCGGCCATCGCCTCGAGCGTGCCGCGGAGCCGGTGTGCGGTCGTGAGGAGGTTGGCGGCCGCCTCATCGAGCTGCTGGTGGTTGACGACGAGCATCGTGGTGTCTCCTTCGGGTCGGGTCGGGTCGGTCAGATCTGCTGCAGGTTGCTCGTGATCCGGAGCAGGCTGCCGCTCTGGGTCTCGTCGTTGGCCGAGGCGTCGCGCTGGGTCGTGGCGAGGGCGTCCTCGAACTGCTGAAGGGCGCGCGTGATCTCCGCGTGGCGGGACTGCCACTCGGCGTGCAGCCTGGTGAACGCCGACCCTCCGACGCCCGACCACACACGCGGCAGGTGCGCGAGCTGCCCGGAGAGTTGGCTGCTCAGACCGGTGAACTCGGCCCTGGCACTCGCGATCCGGTCGCTGATCCGGGTCAGTCCGCTCTCGGCGATCTGGATCCCCTGGCCATCGTGGATCCCTGCTCCACCTGCCATGTCGTCCCTCCTCCTGGCCCGCGGGTCGACCCCCCGAACCGCCCGTGAATGAGTTGTGGTGTGGCGGTGTCTACCCGGCGAGATCGAGCCCAAACCCGTGATCCGCGTTTCCCACAGGCGGCGCCACTGATCCGTGGAGAACCGGGGCGCGGGCGGTCCGCTCGCGCCTAGCGTGGTTGCAGGCTCGGCCCCGAGCTTCCTGGAGATGACGGACGGGTGGTGAAAGGTCGGTGAGCACCCATGGCCTGGACGAGCGCCGCGACCCACCGTCGGCACCGACCGGTGACGCCGAAGGCGCCGGCGACGTCGGTGAGATCGTGCTCCGGCCGCCACCGGCCGCTCCACCTCCCGAGGGAGTCGGCGGAATACTCCTCAACGCCCTTCCGATGCTCGGCAGCCTCGGGTCCGTCGTGCTCGTCGTGGGCATCGGCGGTCGGGACGGCAGTGGCCGTGGCTATCTCGCGGCAGGCCTGTTCCTCCTGTCCACCGTCGGCTTCATCGTTGTCCAGATCGACCGGCAGCGGGCCCAGCGGGTGCGGGCCCTGACCCAGTCGCGCCGGCATTACCTCCGGCATCTGCGCGGGGTACGGGCTCAGGCGCGAGCAGCGGCCGACGCGCAGCGTCGTGCTTCTCACACGCGACATCCACCCGTGGGAGCCCTCCCGGCGCTGGCCGAGGAGGGCACCCGGGTCTGGGAGCGTGCTCCGACCGACCTCGACTTCCTCCACGTGCGCTGCGGCACGAGCGCTCAACCCCTCGCGGTCAGACTCGTCGCGCCCGACCCGGAGGCGCTGGACCAGGGGGACACTGTCGCGACGTCCGCGGCGCGCCGCCTGCTGGCTGTCCAGCGTGCCGTGTCTGACGTGCCGGCGACGCTGGACCTGCGCGGCCTCGGGTGCGTGGAGATCTGCGGTCCCGAGGCCGAGGCTCGCAGCGCCGCCCGGGCGATGCTCTGCAGTGCCGCCGCCCTGCACCCGCCGGCGCACCTCACGGTGGCGGTGCTCGCCGACGACCGACGGCTGGTCCATTGGGACTGGCTCAAGTGGCTCCCCCACGCACAGTCCCCCGAGTTGCACGACGCAGCCGGACCGGCCCGCCTGGTGGCGACGTCGCGCGCCCGGCTCGAGGCCCTGCTGTCGGTTGCAGACAGTGAGCGGTCCGGGCCCGGCCACGTGCTGCTCGTGCTGGACGACGAGGGTCCGCCCGACGACCGCAGCCCCGTCCTCGAGGCCAGACACGCTCGGACCGGCACGTCGTACGGCGTGACCCTCGTCCGGATCTCGCCCGCTCCGACCGGTCTGCGGCTCGTGGTGGGTCCGGATTCGTCCGCCGAGGTCACCGGGGTGACGGTCGACCAGTGTGACCTGACCATGGCGGAGGCCCTCGCTCGGCGACTGACCGCGCACCGGCCTGCCGCGTCGGGAACCACGACCGTGTCCGGCGACACCGGTGTCGGAGAGCTCTTCGGCCTGGCCGATCCGGCCGCGTTCGACCCCCACCTGGCCTGGCGACCCCGCCCGCCGTCCGACCGCCTGCGGGTGCCCATCGGTCACGACGACGGTGGTGAGCCGGTGACGCTGGACCTGAAGGAGTCCGCCCAAGGAGGCATGGGACCACATGGTCTGGTGATCGGCGCGACGGGCTCCGGCAAGTCCGAGCTGCTCCGGTCGTTGGTGCTCGGTCTGGCGCTGACCCACGCCCCCGACGACCTGTCGATGGTGCTCGTCGACTTCAAGGGAGGCGCCACCTTCGCCGGTCTGGCGGGCCTCCCCCAAGTGTCCGCCGTCATCACCAACCTGGCCCAGGAGCTGACCCTGGTCGATCGCATGGAGGACGCGCTGTCCGGTGAGCTGCTGCGCCGCCAACAGGTGCTCCGCGAGGCCGGGAACCTCGCCTCGGTGGAGGAGTACGCCCGGGCGCGGTCCACCGGGTCAGCGCTCGAGCCGTTGCCGTCGCTGCTGGTCGTCGTCGACGAGTTCTCCGAACTGCTGGCCGCGAAGCCGGAGTTCATCGACCTGTTCGTGGCGATCGGCCGCCTCGGCCGATCGCTCGGACTCCACCTCCTGCTGGCGTCGCAACGACTCGAGGAAGGTCGCCTCCGCGGCCTCGAGTCGCACCTGTCCTACCGCATCGGGCTGCGCACCTTCAGCGCCGGCGAGTCGCGCGGTGTCCTGGGAGTGCCCGATGCCTACGAGCTCCCGTCCGTGCCCGGGCTCGGCTTCCTGCGGGCGGACCAGTCGAGCCTGGTCCGCTTCCAGGCGACCTACGTCTCGGGGGCCGCGGTCGCTCCTCGAGACGAGCCTTCCCGCAGCCTCGGCGTGGGCGACATCCTCCCCTTCACGGTCGCCGAGGTGCGCGCCCACGCGCCGTCCGACGGCGTCCCGTCGCCGACCGGGTCACCGGCTGGGCCGTCGTACCTCGATGCTGCGGTGACCCGGCTCGCCGGGCAGAGGCCCCGGGCGCACCGGATCTGGCTTCCGCCCCTGGACGTGCCCGACACCCTGGCGGATCTGATGCCGGACCTCAGGGCCGATCCCGAGCTGGGCCTGGTGTCCCCACGGTGGCGTTCCTGCGAAGGGCGAGTGCTCCCCCTGGGGAGCGTCGACCGGCCGCGGGAGCAGCGACGCGAGACCCTCACCGTGGACCTGAGCGGGGCAGCGGGCCATCTGGCGGTCGTCGGTGGGCCGCGCAGCGGCAAGAGCACGGTGCTGCGCACCCTCGTCGCCGGTCTGGCGCTGACGACCACGCCGCAGGAGTCGCAGCTCTACGTCCTCGACTTCGGCGGCGGTGCCTTCGCTTCGATGAGAGAGCTGCCGCATGTGGCCGGGCTCGGTGCACGCGCCGAGCCGGACGTCGTACGACGCATCGTCGCAGAGCTCGGCGCCGTCGTCGATCGCCGCGAGGCCGGTGGAGGTCTCGACGACGGGTACGGCGACCTGTTCCTCATCGTCGACGGCTGGAGCACCCTCCGCTCGGACTTCGACGACCTGGAACTCGAGCTCCAGCTGTTGGCGGGGCGCGGGCTCGCCTTCGGACTTCACCTGGTCGCCGCGGGCACGCGTTGGGCGGACTTCCGCGCCTCGACGCGGGACCTCTTCGGCACCCGCCTCGAGCTCCGCCTCGGCGATCCGCTCGACTCCGAGGTCGATCGCCGACAGGCGGGCCTCGTGCCCTCCGGCCGTCCCGGTCGCGGACTGACACCGGATGCCCTGCACTTCCTGGCCGCCGTGCCGCGCCTCGACGGCGGGGCCGAGCCCGCCAACCTCGACAGGTCCGTCTCCGACCTCGTGGCCGAAGTTGCTGGTGCGTGGTCCGGGCCGCCGGGTCCCAAGCTGCGGCTGCTGCCCGAGGAGGTCGGCCTGGAGTGCATCGTCGACCGCATCACTCCCGGCGAGCGACGACTCGTCCTCGGGCTGGGAGAGACCGACCTCGGACCCGCCGGGGTCGACCCCCGGAACCAGCCCCATCTGCTGATCTACGGCGACGCAGGCTCCGGGAAGACCGCGACGCTCCGCGCCTATCTGAGGGAGCTGGTGCGGACCCGCACTCCGGAAGACGCCCAGGTGGTCGCGGTCGACTACCGTCGCACGCTGCTCGACGAGCTGCCCGAGGAGTACCGACTCGGGTATCTGACCTCCGCTGCCGAGGCGACGCCCACGATCAAGGACCTCGCCGCCTTCCTCATGGGCCGCGTGCCGGGGTCTGAGGTCACGGCCCAGCAACTGCGCGACCGGTCGTGGTGGCGCGGCGCCGACGTCTACGTGGTGGTCGACGACTACGACCTCGTCGCCATCCAGCAGTCCTCACCCCTGGCACCGCTGGAGCCGCTACTGGCGCAGGCCCGCGACGTGGGCCTGCACCTGGTCGTCGCCCGCCGCTCGGGTGGCGCCGCGCGAGCCGGCTTCGAGCCGGTGCTGCAGTCGATGCGCGAGCTGGCGATGCCGTGTCTCCTGCTGAGCGGGAGCCCAGATGAGGGTGTCCTGGTGGGCTCGCTGCGGCCGCAGCGGCAGCCTCCCGGCCGCGGTCGCCTGTGGACGCGCGAGCAGGGCGTCCAGGTGCTGCAGGTCGGCTGGACCGAGCCCACACCAGGCTGAGGACCTCGAGCAACAGGACGACCCGCTGGTTGAGTCATCGGGGCCGCTAGCGCGGGCGCCCGTTCCGGGCGGAAAGTCGCACCAGGCATCACTCCAGCCTCACGCGCACCGACTTTCGGATGAGGAGCGAGCTTGCGAGCGTCACGAAACCAGCGGCACCGACCGGGCCGCGCCCCTCACCCGGTCTCGACACGGACTCGCCTGGCGGCTCGCCCGGCTCGACCAACGACAGATCGGTGGTCGAGCCCTTCGAGAGGCCTCGTCCCTCGCCCATCGGGGGGACGGTCGTTGCGCGACCCTTCGACGAGCAGCTTCGTCAGCGGCGGCGGCCGGTGCCGAAGATGCCGCGGGCGATCTCTCGGGCCGCGGTGCGCATGAAGTCCTTGAAGGCTCCCGACTGGACCACGTCCTGCACGATTCCGCCGTCGTCTTGCGACGGACGACGGGTCGACCCCGGGGAGCGCTCCTTCTGCGCCCGCTTCTCGGCCTCCTTCCGGGCTGCCGCGGCGTCGGCCTCGGCCTGTTGGGCCGCCTGCTCCTCGGCCTGCCGGCGGGCACCCTCCTCGACCTTGGCCACGAGCATCTCGTGGGCCGAGTCCCGGTCGATCGGCGCGGCGTACTTGGCGTAGCGCGGGCTGCCCGTCACCGTCGCCTGCATGGCCGCGGGGTCGGCCGGCCCCATCAGCGACTCCGGCGCGCGCAACCGCGTCCAGGCGACCGGCGTCGGAGCACCCCGCTCGTTCATCACCGTCACGACGGCCTCACCGATGCCCAGGCTGGTGATCACCTCACCGAGGTCGGGGTAGGCGGATGTCGGGTAGGTGTTCACCGTCGCCTTGAGCGCCTTGGCGTCGTTGGGCGTGTGCGCACGGAGCTGGTGCTGGACGCGCGAGCCCAGCTGGGCCAGGACGACGTCCGGGACGTCGGTGGGGCTCTGGGTGACGAAGAAGACGCCGACGCCCTTCGAGCGGATCAATCGCACCGTCTGCGCGATCTGGTCCAGGAACGCCTTGGACGCGTCGTTGAACAGCAGGTGCGCCTCGTCGAAGAAGAACACGAGTCGGGGCTTGTCCACGTCACCCACCTCCGGGAGGTCGTGGAAGAGGTCGGCCAGCAACCACATCAGGAACGTCGAGAAGACCGCGGGGCGATCCTGCAGGTTGGGCAGCTCGACGAGGCTGACCAGTCCGCGGCCGTCGGGAGCGGTCTGGAGGAACTCGGAGGCCTCGAACTCCGGCTCGCCGAAGAAGGCGTCGGCACCCTGGTCCTCGAAGGTGATCAGCTCGCGCAGGATCACCCCTGCCGTTGCGGCGGACAACCCCCCGAGCTCCTTGAGGTCCGGCTTCCCCTCGTCGCTGGTCAGCCAGGACACGACGGCCCGGAGGTCCGCGAGGTCGAGCAAGGGCAGGCCGGCCCGGTCGGCGTAGTGGAAGACCAGCCCGAGGCTCGACTCCTGGGTGTCGTTGAGGCCGAGGACCTTGGAGAGCAGGATCGGCCCGAACGCCGTCATCGTCACTCTCAGCGGGATGCCGGTGCCCTGGCCACCGAGCGCGTAGTACTCCACCGGGAACGCCGTGGCCGTCCACTGCTGGCCCACCGAGGAGGCGCGGGAGGAGATCTTCTCCCCACCCTCGCCCGGGGTGCTCATCCCGGAGAGATCTCCCTTGATGTCGGCCGCGAAGACCGGCACCCCGTGGGCAGACAGCTGCTCGGCCAGCAATTGGAGCGTCTTGGTCTTGCCGGTGCCCGTCGCGCCGGCCACCAGTCCGTGCCGGTTGAGCATGCCGAGCGGGATCTTGATGTGGACGTCGCTGAGCTCATCGGCGTCGAGCATGAGCGCACCCAGCTCGAGGGCCGGGCCCTCGAACGCGTAGCCGGGCGCGACCGCGGCGACGATCGGGCTGTCCTCCGTTGCGGCGGGGAGTTCCTCGACGGGCGGTGAGGGCTGATCCGCCACGGCTGCGGCGTCTGCGGGGGCGGCCGCACTCTCCGCCGCCACCGGGTCGGCCGGCGTCTCGGGCTCCTCCATCGGGTCGGTGTCGTCGATCGGGGCCTGGAACGGCGGCTCGGTCGTCATGGCCGCAGCGTAACCAGCCGTGCGCCCGAGTCGCCCCGAGGCGGGTCGGCTCTCCTGTGCCTACACTTCCCGCGTGATCTTCAAGCGCGTGGGCGAGGGCCGCCCCTATCCCGACCACGGGATGACCCTGCGCGCCTGGGCCGCCGTGCCACCCCGCCAGGTCCGACTCGACGAGCTGGTGACCACCAAGGACACCCTGCAGCTCGCGTTGCTGCTGGACGAGGACTCCACCTTCTACGGCGACCTGTTCGCGCACGTCGTCGAGTGGCGTGGGGAGTACTACCTCGAGGACGGCCTGCACCGCGCTCTACGCGCCGCCCTACAACAGCGCAACGTCCTGCACGCCCGGGTCTACTCGGTCGCCGGCTGAGGAGCCGACGTGACCCTGCGCATCCGCACCATCGTCACCCTGGTCCTGCTGGTGGGACTGCTCGTCGCCGGTGGACTGTGGGGCTGGGCCGCACTGACCGAACCGCTGCCGGGTGAGGGCGAGACCGGCCCCTGCGTCGTGACGACCGTGGGGGCCGGGGAGAAGGTGCGGGCGAGCCAGGTGACGGTCACGGTGCTCAACGCCGGGAACCGCGCCGGCCTCGCGGACCGGACGATGAGCCTGTTCGTCGACCAGGGCTTCGGGCGGGGCACGATCGGAAACGCGCCAGAAGGCAGCGAGGTGCCGATCGCGCAGATCTGGACCACCGACCCGTCCCGACCCGACGTACGCCTGGTGCGTACCCGACTGGGCAAGGGCAGCCAGGTCGTCCGACGGGACGCGGTCGGCGTCGGGGTCGTGGTCGTGGTGGGCAACGGCTTCGAGAAGCTGGCCAAGGGCAAGAGCGCGGTGGTGGCGCAGGAGGACGTCGAGATCTGCGTCCCGCAGTCCTGATCCGGCCGGTGCCTACGGCGACTCGTCGAGCCAGCGGGCCAGCCGCCCGCCCAGCGACACCTCGCGCAGCCTGCGTTCGGTGGCCTCCCGCCGCTTGCGCGGCGTGACCACCAGGATGTCGTCGCCGCGGCGGAGCACCGTGCGCGCGTCCGGCACCGTGGAGTGCCCGTCACGGATGAGCATCGAGACGGAGGCGCCGACGGGGAGCCGCAGCTCGCCCACCTCGACGCCGTGCAGGCGCGATGCCGGTGTGATGGTGACCTGGAGCAGGTCGGCCGCGATCCGCTCGAGGGGCGCAGCCTCGAGATCGATGTCTCGGGCCTCGGCGGACTTCGAGACCCCGAGCCACCGGGCCGCGATCGGGAGGGTCGGTCCGGTGAGCAGGGTGTAGACGACGACCATCACCACCACGACGTCGAACAGCTCGGGTGCGTCGGGCACCCCCTCAGCGAGCGGGATGGTCATCAGCACGATCGGTACGGCGCCCCGCAGGCCTGCCCACGAGACGAACGCGAGCTCGCGCCAGGGCAGCCTCTGGACCACCGAGCTGGCGAGGACCGAGAGCGGTCGGGCAACCACGGTCAGGATCAGCCCCGCCGCCAGTGCCATGCCCACCGTCGACCAGGTGATCCGTCCAGGTGAGAGGAGCAGACCGAGCATCACGAACAGACCGATCTGCGCCAGCCAGGCCACCCCTTCCGCGAAGGACCGGGTCGCGCCGCGGTGCGGGAGCTCGGAGTTGCCGAGCACCAGAGCCGCGACGTAGACCGCGGCGAACCCCGAGGCGTGGACGGCCGCCGAGGCGGCGTACGCCAGCACGGCGAGGGTGAGCACGGCGATCGGGTAGAGGCCGGATGCGGGGAGCGCAGCCCGTCGCATCAGCCAGGCTCCGCCGAACCCGATCGTCAGGCCGAACGCCGTGCCGACGACGAGCTCGTAGACCATGATCCCGGCAGTGCCCGCCAGGCCGTGCCCGCCGCCGAAGGCGTGGGTGGAGATCAGGCTGACCAGCACGACCGTCGGGGCGTCGTTGAGTCCGGACTCGGCCTCCAGGACTCCCGCCAGGCGCCTGCTCAGCGGGACGACGCGCAACACCGAGAAGACCGCCGCGGCGTCCGTCGGCGAGGTGACGGCACCCAGCAGGATCGCGAGCTCCCAGGGCAGGCCGAGCAGGTAGTGAGCTCCCAACGCGACCACGGCCACCGAGACGGCGACACCGACGGTGGCCAGCGAGACGCCGAGGCGGATCGCGGGCCGCATCTGTCGCCAGTTCGTGGTCAGGCCGCCCTCGGCCAGGATCACGACGAGAGCCCCGAAGCCGAGGGCCTGGGCCAGCTCGTAGTCCTCGAACTGGATGCCCAGGCCGGCCTCACCCAGGACGGCACCCATGAGCAGGTAGATCAGCAGGCTCGGCAGGCCCGCGCGCGAGGAGATCCTGACGGCCAGGATCGCGAGGATCGTCACCGCACCACCTACCAGCAGGAACAGGTCGAGCTGGTGGACGTCGAAGGTCACGGGTCGGGCCCTCTCGTGGCTGGAGGCGGTGCGGTCCAGTCGGTGCCGCAGTCTATCGGTGCCTGGCGAGTGGACCTCCCGACCCGTGGTCCACAGGTGATGTCCCGCCCCGTTTGGACGCGCGGCACCCGGGGCACGGTCCGGGCGCGGGCCGCGCCCAAGCGCCCGTGTCAGTCCCGGTGGCGCGCAGGAGGTTCCGATGTACGGCGACACGACCGTGATCCGCAGGCTGGCCGCTGGCCTGCGTGACCAGGCCGCCGAGATCCGCCTCGAGGCCGACCGGCTCGTCGCGCGCACCGAGGCGGTCGGCTGGCTGGGCCGGGCGGGCGATGCGCTGCGGGAGCGTGCCCACGGCCGAGCGCTCGCCCTCCGGCGCTCGGCGGCGCTCCACGACGACGCCGCCGACGCGCTCGACCGCCACGCCCGGGAGGTCGAGCGCAGGAAGCGCTTGATCGAGGAGATCGAGCACCGCGTGCACCGGCTCGTCGACGCGGCGCGCGGCCGGCTGCGCGACCTCGCGCACGCGGTCGAGCGCGGCCTCGACGTGCTCGGGCCGGATCCGCACGACGAGTGGCTGGCGCGCTTCGAGCCACCCCCACGCGGCAGCCGCCTGTGGCTGGAGGTCGAGGTGCCGGGCCTGTGAGGGTGGTGGCGATGGCGGGCGGCGCGCGGTCCGGGTCTGCCCGACACGTGCTGGTGCCCGACCTCGACCACGCCGTGCGGCTCGCGGCCGACGATCCCGACGTACGCCGCACGCTCGCGGTGGTCGCCGACCCCGAGGTGCGCTGCACCGTCGACGTCTCGGTGCGCACCGAGTCCTGCCGCGACGGCTGGGTCCAGCTGCACAGCCGACAGGGACTGCGCAACGGCCTGGTGGGCGCCCTGTCCTCCGTGGGTGGGACGGTGGAGATCGGTTGGTGGCCGGTCGACCACTGGCAGGTCGAGCTGTCCCGGGTCGCGACGGTCAGCCTCGCCGACGCGCCGTGCGACGAACGGCACCCCACCTCGGCCGTCGCCCCGTGGGAGGTGCCGCTCGACGTCCTGCTGGGGACCGCAGAGGCTCTCCGTGGCGGACGCGAGGACCTGTTCGACGAGATCGTCTCCCGGGCGGTGGGACTCTCGCGCACCGCCCCACTCGACCAGAGCGATCCACCGATCGGCGGCCAGCCGCTCGACGCGGACGGGATCCGGCGCCGCCTCCTGGACCTGCACCGCGGGGCCGTCGGCCGCCTCCGCGCCACGGTCGCGGGGGCGCAGGGTCACCGGCTCGGCTGGGTGAGCTGGGTGCTCGGCAACGACGGCTGGCGGGAGCTCTGTCCGGTGTCCGGCGGTGGCGAGCCGTTGGTCCGCATCACCAGGGTGCGCCCGCTCGATCTGGGGGTCCGAGTGGCCGGTCTGGTGGTCGGCGTCCGGGATCGCTCGGGCCGCGCCACCAGAGAGGGGGAGTCGTGACCGACCCGCCTCCGATCCTCGGTGTCGTGGGCGGAGCCCACAGCACGGTCGTCGCCTACGACCACGCTCGCGAGCTCGCCGACACCTACGACGCGGCAGGCTCGCGGATGCGCGAGTGGGGCGCGCGGGGCGGTGAAGTGCTCGCCTCCCCCGACCTCCTCGAGTCGGCACTCCTCGCACCTCTTCGGTTCGCGGAGGCGGAGCTGGCGGTGCTCGCGGCCACCACGGGTCCCGACGGGATCCTGGTCGAGTCGGTCGTCTGGGAGGCCGACGCCATCACCATCCGGGTCCGGGTGCGCGCTACCGAGCTCACCGACGAGTTGGTCGCAACCGCCTGGGCGCGTCTCGACTACGAGGTGGGCCGCGCGGTCGGCTTCACCCTCACCGCCACCGCGCCCGAGTGGCTCCTGCCGGCCGTACTCGCCGGTGCGGTGCTGGGGCTCGTCTGGGCATCCCTGCCGCCCGCCACCCGCACCGAATGGCAAGGGCTCACGCGCCGCGAGGCCGAGGAGTGGCTCCTCGAGCACCCGGAGGTCGTCCAGCACGCGGTCAACGCCGGCGGCGGTCTGATCGACGGTCTGTGGGACGGCCTGACGCCCCTCGTGCCGGGCGGGCCCCTCGGAGTGCCCCTCTTCACGCCGGACGCGGAGTCGGCAGCCGGCCTGCTCGCCGGGCTGTACGACGAGGGGCAGCCGCGCACCGTGCCCACCGGTCTGACCGTCGCGGACTCCACGACCGCTCCGGCCGACCTCCCCTCGCTCCTGCGTCACCTCAGCCAGGTCAACGACCTGTCCGACCCGGGCCATCCTGAGCGCAACGGCACCCTGGAGGTCCAGACGATGGTCGCGCTCGACGGCTCACGCCGGCACGTTGTCTATCTCCCGGGCACCGACGACCTGGGCACGACCCCCTGGTCGCAGGACGGCGACGCCCGCGACATGGGAGCGAACCTTCGTCTGGTGAGCGGGCAGCAGACGACCTACGAGCAGGGGGTCCTCCAGGCCATGGGCCAGGCGGGGATCCGTCCAGGCGAGCCGGTGCTGCTGGTCGGCCATTCCCAGGGCGGCATGGTCGCAGCCTCGCTGCTCGCGCGGGTCGGCGGACCGGAGGCGCCGCCGTTCGGCATCACCCAGGTCGTCACTGCGGGCTCCCCCACGGCCCAGGTCGAGGCCTTCCCCGCCGGCTCCCGGGTGCTCTCCCTCGAGAACCGCGGTGACGTCGTGCCGCTGCTCGACGGCGCCGACAACGCCGACTCGGCCGAGCAGGTGACCGTGCGCTTCGACGACCGCGACGCGAGCGTGGCCGGCAGCCACGGGCTCGGCCACTACCTGTCCGGCGCGACCGCGGTCGAGGCCAGCGGCGATCCCGCGCTGGTCGCGGCGCTCGCGAGCCTCCACGAGGCCGGCTTCCTGGGGTCCGAGGGCCAGGACGTGACCAGCCAGGTCTTCCAGGTCACGCGCGTGTGATGCCGCGTCCTCACACGAGGTCGTGGACGAAGGCTCCGAGCTGCGTGAGGTTGCGGCATTCGACCATCGGCACGACGGCGCCGTACGCCGAGGCGGCCGAGTCGCCGGTGTCCCAGTGCCTCCGGTGCTCGGGGTTGAGCCACCACGCGTGCCGAGAGGCGTGCACCAGGTCTTCCAGCACCGGGATCTCCAGCTCCCCGTAGTTGGATCGCGCGTCCCCGAGGATCAACAGCGACGTCTTGGGCGTCAGCGCATGCGGGAACGACTCCACGAAGTCCTTGAAGGCCCGGCCGTAGTGCGTCCGCCCCCAGCGGGCGGCGTGGGTCGTGCTGGCCGCGAGCGCCGCCAGGGTCTCGCCCGGATCGGCGCCCGGGACGAACAGCCGGGTCACCTCGTGCACCTGATCGACGAAGACGAACGCGCGCACCTGCTGGAACTGCTCGCGCAGTGCGTAGACCAGCATGAGCGTGAACCGCGCGAAGCTGGCGACCGACCCGCTCACGTCGCACAGCACGACCAGCTCCGGACGGTGCGGACGAGGAGGTCGGTGCCGGGTGAGGATCGGCACGCCCCCTGTCTGCATCGAGGCCCTCACCGTGCGTCGGAAGTCGAGGGGTCCGCCACGCTGGGCGCGCCGCTCCTGGGCGAGGCGCGCGGCCAGGCGGCGGGCCAGTGGCTGGACGGCGCGACGCATCTCCTCGAGGTCGGCCTTGCGGGCGGCGGTGAAATCGATCCGGTCGATGCTGGGGCGGACGGCCGTCCGGGCGACGGCCTCGGCGCCCTTCTCTTCGGCGACCCGACGCCGAGCCTCGGACTCGACGAGCGCGGTGAAGCGGCCCACGCGTGCGGAGGCCGCCCGGCCGGCCTCGTCCTCCGTCAGCCCCTCTGCTGCCAGGGCCGCTGCGATCCGCGCCACGAGGTCGTCCGGCGAGATCCGTCGCAGCGCGGTGTAGGCGGAGTAGCCCGAGAGCCCGGGGCCGCGTCCGGGCATCGTGCCGAAGCGGCCGACAGCGTCCACCGCGAGGCGTTGCTGGGCAGCGGGGTCGTCGGCGACCAGCGCCTCCACCAGCTCGGACCGCAACGTGTCTCGGGCGGCCGCGTCGTCGCGCACGCTCGCGGGGGGCTCTTTGTTCGCGGCGGTGGCGGGGTCGGCCGGGCCGACCAGCGGCGGGAAGTAGAGGTCGAAGAGGGTGTCGAACGTCGGCCGGTGGGCTTGGCGCTTCACCACCGTGGCGGCGTACGCGGATCGCACGGTCTCTCGGTCGTCCCACCGCAGAGCGGAGAGGGCGGCGACGGCGTCGAGGCCCTCCGCGAGGGAGACCGGCACCCCGGCGATGCGCAGCGCGGCGAGGAAGTCGACGTGCCGCCCCACCAGCCCGTGCGCTTCCACGTGTCAGCCCCGCAGCTTGAGCTCGCGGACGGCTCGTGCCTGGTCGGAGGCGTGCTTGAGCACCACGCCGAGCGTCTGCTCGACCGCCACGGGGTCGAGGTCGCCGATCTGCAGGGCCAGCAGCGTGCGCGCCCAGTCCACCGACTCAGCGATCGAGGGCGCCTTCTTGAGGTCCAGAGCCCGGAGCCGGCCGACCATCGCGACCAGTTGACCGGCGATCCGGTCGTCGAGGTCGGGCACCTGGCCGCGGACGATCTCGAGCTCCCGCTCGGGTGAGGGATAGTCCAGGTGGAGGTAGAGGCAGCGGCGCTTCAGCGCCTCGGAGAGCTCACGGGTCGCGTTGGACGTGAGCACGACGAACGGTCGTCTGGCCGCCGAGAGCGTGCCGAGCTCGGGGATGGTCACCTGGAAGTCGGAGAGCACCTCGAGCAGCAGCCCCTCCACCTCGACGTCCGCCTTGTCGACCTCGTCGACCAGCAGGACGGTCGGCTCGGTGCGTCGGATCGCGGTGAGCAGCGGCCGGGTAAGCAGGAACTCCTCGGTGAAGATGTCGTCGTGGGTCTCCTGCCACGAGGTCGCAGACCCACCCGCGTCCTCCCGGCCCGCCTGGATCCGCAGCAACTGCTTCTTGTAGTTCCACTCGTAGAGCGCGCGCGCCTCGTCGAGACCCTCGTAGCACTGCAGACGGACGAGCTCGGCGCCCGTGGCCCGCGCCACGGCCTTGGCCAGCTCGGTCTTGCCGACCCCGGCCGGACCCTCGACGAGGAGCGGCTTCTCCAGGGCTCCGGCGAGGTAGGACGTGGTCGCCGTGGCCGCATCGGCCAGATAGCCGCTACCGCCGAGCAGGTCGACCGCGTCGTCGGGCGAGGCGAACCAGCTCACCGGGCGAGCATAGGCGTGGGCCCCTCACCTGCTCGTGGCTGGTCACCGGACGTTCACCGTGCTGACCTTTTGTCGTGAGGAGGGCGACGTAGTCTCGACGGGTGGCCCCGCGGCGACTCGGGCGGGCTCTACGAAGCCCCGCGGCACTCGTGACCGGAGTGATCGGACTGACGATCCTGCTCCGGCTTCCCTTCGTGGGGCGCTTGCCGTTCCCCGACGAGGCGGGCCTCTCGATCGTCGCCCGCTACTGGCATGCGGACGGGAGCACGCTCTACGGCTCCCTGTTCGTGGACCGGCCGCCGCTGCTGCTGCTGTTCTACCGGGTGGCCGACGTCCTCGGCGGGGTCGGCGCGGCACGGCTCCTCGGCCTACCGGCCGTCGCCGTCGCGGTGGCGGCCGCCGGCTGGATCGGGCACACGCTCGCCGGACGGCGCGGCAGTGGTTGGGCGGCCGTGGCGACCGGCGCCCTGCTCGCCAACCCGATGCTGGGGACCACGGCGGTCAACGCCGAGCTCCTCGCAGCGCCGCTCACCCTGCTGTCCGTGGCGCTGCTGGTGGCGGGCACGTCCCGCGTCGGCGGATCCGGCCCGCCGCGGCCGGCGCTGGTCGCGGCCGCCGGCACCGCTGGAGCGGCTGCTGTGCTCGTGAAGCAGAACCTCCTCGATGCTCTGGTGTTCGGTGCCACGCTGGCGGTCGTCGCCGCCCTCACCGGGCGCTGGACCTGGAGCCGCACCCGCCTGGTCCTGTTGCTGGGGGCGGTGGGTGCCGTCGTACCGGTGGCGGTCACGCTGGTCTGGGCGGCCACCGCGGGACCGGGCGTCGGCGCTCTGTGGGAGACCTTGTTCGCCTTCCGCATCGACGCGTCCCGCACGATCGCCGCCACCCCCTCGCCGGTGAACGACGCTCGTCGGCTGATGCTCGGCCTCCTCGCGGTCGGCTCCGGGATCGCGGTCCTGGTCACGATCGGAGCCGCCACCTTGTGGCGACCGTTGCGGGACCGCGACCCGCTCGTCGTGGCGGCCGGCGCGATGGTCGGCTGGGAGGTCGTGGGCATCCTGGGCGGTGGGAGCTATTGGTCGCACTACCTCGTGGGCCTGGTCCCGGGCGTCGCCGTCGTCACGGCGCTGTGCGCGACGCGGGACGGCCGCTCGCTCCGCGCCGTCAAGAGGGGCCTCGCTCTGGTGGTCGCCTCCGCGTTGGCGGCGACGGCTGTCACGGCGGGGACCGCCCAGGTCCGGGAGGCGCGACCGGAGCGAACCGCCACCGTCGCGGCCTGGCTCCGTGCCGCCTCGCTACCCGACGACACGGGCACCGTGCTGTACGGGAATCCCGACCTCCTGCTGGCCGCCGAGATGCCGCCGGGCACCGACCAGCTGTGGAGCCTTCCGACCCGCACCCTCGACCCCCGGCTCGTCGAGCTCAACCGCCAGCTCAACGGAGCGCATCCGCCGACGTGGGTGATCGGCTGGTATCCGCTCGACTCGTGGGGTCTCGACCCGGACCACCTGGTGCTGGCCACCCTCCACCTGCGCTATCGGGTCGTAGCCTCCGTATGTGGGGCGCCGCTCTGGCTGCACCGTGGCGAGCGTCGAATCCTCCCCGCTCCCCCGACCGGCTGCCCCGACAGCCCCGCTGGTTGAGGAGCGAGGCGCCGTCACGAAATCAGGCTGACGAACGAACGCGCCCCACCCACCAGGTCTCGCGACGGTCGCTGCGCGACCCCCTCGACCAACAGGGCAGCGGCCCAGCTCGACCATCGAACTCTCGGAGATCGCTAGCCTGCCGGCATGGCGCTTCCGGCCGGTCCGGCCCTCGACGAGGCCGTGCGCGAGGCATGGGAGCACGAGCTGGCCGACCTGGCGGACTGGTCGTTGGTGCTGCGGGGCCGCGGGTTGGAGGTGGACGTCCGCGGCGACCTGGCCTACAGCGGCGCGTCGACCATCAAGACCTTCCTCCTGGAGCTGGCGTCGCTGCAGGTCGACGCCGGGCGGCTCGCGTGGGACCGCCCGGTCCTGGTGACCGAGGAGCACGTCGCACTCGGCGACGGCGTGCTTGCGCACTGGCCGCTTCCCGCGACGCTCAGCCTCCACGCCGCATGCCAGCTGATGACGGCCCTCTCGGACAACACGGCCACCAACGCGGTCGTCGACACCCTGGGCGGGATCGAGCGTGTGAACGACGCTCTGGAGGGCGGCGGACTGACGAGTCGGCTCCGTCGGTGGATCACCGGGCGCCACCGCGACCCTCGGTGCGAGGCCTGGGACGCCTCGCCCGAGTTGCCGTCGCGCGCGGGGCTGAGCGTCGTCGTACCGAGGGAGCACGGCTCGGCCGTCGACCGCCTGGTCTCCGAGCCCCGGCACGCAGCGGCCCGCGCCATGCTGGAGCAGCAGTGGCACCGGTACGGCTTGGCCCGTCCGCTGCGCGACGAGACGCCGTTCGCCCACAAGACAGGTTCGGTCGGCGGCGTCCGTCACGACGGCGGCGTGCTGCTCCCCGGGACGCCAGAACAGCTGGCCGTGCACGTGTTCACCGACGGACCGGAGCGCGACGAGCTTGTGGACGACGTCGCCTGCGTGGCGATGGGCCGCGCGATGGCGCGCACCCTCGAGCTCGTGGGGTTGGGCGCGCTGTTGGGCTGAACTCACCCCCTGCGGGTGAGTCGGAGGCGACTCGTGACCGTGAGGATGGAGTCTCCCTACCCATCCCGAGGAGAGCTCGTGGCCATCGACACGTTCGCCGTGTTCACCGGCGTCTACCCCGACAAGGAGTCGGCGGAGGCGGACTACGAGCTCGTCAAGGAGCTGTTCGCGGCCTCAGGTCTCGTCGACGCCTACGACGCGGCGGTCGTGGAGCGCCGTGAGGACGGCAAGGTCAAGCTCGGCAAGAAGCACGAGACCCCCACCCGCGTCGGTGGCGTGGTCGGCGGCGGCGTCGGGCTGGCGACTGGCCTGGTCGTCGCCCTGTTCCCGTTCGCGGCGATCGGCGGTGGGCTGCTCGCCGTGGCCACGGCAAGCGGGGCCGCCCTCGGCGCGGCCGCCGGGCACGCGGCAGCCGGCATGAGCCGAGGGGATCTCAAGGAGCTCGGCGAGCAGCTGGACGCCGGCCAAGCGGGGCTGGTCGTGGTCGCCGTCTCGGACATGGAGTCGCGGGTGCGCGAGGCGATGAAGCGCGCCGACAAGCTCGCCGAGAAGCAGCTCAAGGTCGACCAGGAGGCGTTGGCCAAGGACGCCCAGGACGCAGGCGGCGACGGGTAGGCGAGCCCTCGCGAGAACTCACGCCGACTCGGCACTCCCATCGCGAGAGGTCACGCCGACTCGCGAGGCTAGCCTGCCGGGCATGGAGGTCGGGGAGCACGCGGCGGTCGGTCGAGAGCCGGGGTGCCAGGAGCGGGGGAGGGCATCGCGTGCCCACTGACCCGCGTTGCCTGCGCGGCGACGCGCCGCTGCTCGACGCCTGGCTGCGGTTCCACGAGGATCCGCCGACCCCCTTCACCATCCCCGGCCACAAGCAGCGCCACGACCTGGTCGGCGACGTCGTGGTCGGCGACGTTCCGCTGTTCGCCGGGCTCGACACGATGAAGCTCACCGCGGGGGTCCTCGCCGAGGCCGAGCGTCGTGCGGCGCTGCTCTGGGGCTCGGACGTCTGCCGGTTCGTGGTCGGGGGCGCCACGCAGGCGAACCAGGCGGTCGCGCTCGCCCTGGCCGGCGGCGACCGTGCCCGGGTCGTGGTCAGCCGCAGCCTGCATCGCTCGATGCTCATCGGCCTGGTCCTCGCGGGCCTGACGCCGGTCTGGGTGCGGCCCGAGGTCGACGAGGCGACCGGCCTGCCGACGGGGGTCGAGCCCCGCGTCGTGGCGGCGGCCCTGGAGGCGCATCCGGACGTCCGGGCGGTGCTCGCCGGGGACCCGTCGTACGTCGGCACGGTGGGCGACGTGGCCGGGCTCGCCGAGGTGGCTCATCAGCACGACATTCCGCTCGTCGTGGACGCGGCCTGGGCGGCGCACTTCGGGTTCCATCCCGACCTGCCGCGGCACGCCCTCGAGGCTGGGGCAGACGCGATGGTCGTCAGCGCGCACAAGACCCTGCCCGCCTGGAGCCAGGGTGCACTGGTGCTCGCACGGACCGACCGCCTCGACCCCGCCCGGCTGGACGCAGCCGTCGAGGCGACCCAGTCGACGAGCCCGGCCGGCGCCATCCTCGCCAGCATCGACGCCTCGCGTGCTCTGCTCGAGCGCGACGGTGAGGAACTGCTGGCGGGAGCCCTCGTCGCCGTCCGCACGAGTCGGGACCGCCTTGCGGCGGTCGACGGTCTCGTCGTGCTGGACGGGCCGACGGCCGACCCGCTCAAGCTCACGCTGGTCCTGTCGGGCACCGGAGCGGACGGCAACGCCGTCGAGCAGGACCTTCTCGCCGAGCGGCTGCCCCTCGAGTCGGCGGACCGCGACGTGCTGGTCGCCCAGGTGTCCCTGGCCGACGACACCAGCACCCTCGACCGGCTGACCGGGGCGCTGCTGCGATCGCTGGAGCGGCGCCGAGGCGTCCCCCGTCCAATAGTGCCCGCGGCTGCCTATCGCGTCGCTGCACGGCTCGTCGTCCCGCCACGGGAGGCCTTCTTCGCCGCAAGCGAGACCGTCCCACGTGACGCGGCCGTGGGCCGGGTCTCCGCCGAACTCGTCGCGCCGTACCCGCCGGGCATCCCCGTCCTCGCACCGGGTGAGGAGGTCACTTCGGAGGCGTTGGCGGCCTTGGACCAGGCCCGACAGGCGGGGGTACGCATCGCCTACGCCGCCGACCCGACGCTGGCCACCCTGCGGGTGCTGGCCTGAGCATCGATCCCACCGATCGAGGCTGAGGTCGGCCCCGACCACGCCCGGGCAGCCGGCGCTAGCGTGGGTGCCGGGTCCTGACGTCGGGCCAAGGAGGAGACGACCATGCCACGCGATCCCCACAGCCCCGACGTCTTCGACGTCTACACCCTGGTGATGCTGCGTCGTCCGCCAGACCCGCCAACGCTCACCGAGGACGAGCTCGATGACCTGCAGGCCAGGCACCTCGCCTACCGCTTCGGGCTCGCCGACCAGGGGCTGCTCGTCGCGAACGGGCCGTTCGGCGAGCAGAGCGACGAGTCCTACCGGGGCATGTCGATCTTCGCCTGCGGGCCCGCCGAGGCCGCCCGGCTCTCCGACGGCGACCCCAGCGTCGTCGCAGGGCGGCTGGTCTACGACGTGATGGAGTGGTGGGTGCGATCCGGCACCTTCGAGTTCCCTCGCGTCGAGGGCCCGGTGGGCGAGCGCCGTTCGATGTCGGACGACTGAGCCGCCGTCGCTGCTGTGTGCCCTGCGTCGTCGCGGCCCTCGCTGTCGCCGCCGACCTCGGCGGCGACGGACACCACCAGCCCGCCCAGCAGGAACGCGACCAGGACCGCCACCAACGAAGAGGTGGCGAACGACGGGATGAACCGTCGAGCGCCCGTGACCGGGCCGGAGTCGCCGTGGTACGCGTGCGTGAGGGCGTGCCCCTTGCCGCGTCGCAACAGGTACCGGTTCACGGGGTACGCCGCCACGAATGCCGCGGTCAGGGCGATCATCATGCCCACCCAGAACACGACGTTCACGAGCCCGGCGTCCATGGCTCCCGGGATGGTCGCCATCACGAGGTTGTCGACGACCTCCATGGTGGCGATGGAGAGTGTGTCGGCGGCGAGCACGACCCTGAGGGCCACACCGAGGGCGAGGCCGGCCCGCAGCAGCGGCAACGTCGACAGCGTGTAGCCGAAGAAGAACGCCAGCGTGATCGAGAGGGCGATGGTCCAACCGTTGGCGAGCCCGGCCGCGGTGCCGATCAGCAGCCCGGCCACCTCGCCGATCGCGCAGCCCGTGAGGCAGTGCAGGGTGGCCGAGGCGGCCATCGTGTTGAGCCCGCCCATCTGGTGTCCGGCGTGCGGGTCGTCGTGCCCGTGGGTGCCGGGGTGGTGATGATGCGTCGAGTCGCTCATCGGTCATCTCCGTCGGTCGCTGCGGTCGCCCTCGCTCCACCCTATACCCCAGGGGGGTATATGGGCTATCGGTGGTCGAGCCGCCGCGAGGGACGAGCGCGCGTCGAGACCGAGCTCCTTCAAAGGCAACGGGGAGAATCTCCGGCACCTGGTGCCGGGGATCCTCCCCCTTGGAGCGAGAGACCCGCCCGTGGCGGTGGCGGCGGGATTTGAACCCGCGGTGGACTTGCGCCCACAAACGCTTTCGAGGCGTTCTCCTTAGGCCGCTCGGACACGCCACCGCCGGTGAGGCTACCGGACGGCGCGGAGCGTCCCGAAATCGCAGGCCCGCTGCTCAGGTGCGCTGTGGCGAGGAGCGCTGCGTCTCGAAGAAGTCCTGCAGGAGCGCGGCGCACTCCGCGGCGCGGACGCCGGAGACGACCTCGGGGCGGTGGTTGAGCCTGCGGTCGCGGACGACGTCCCAAAGGCTGCCGACCGCGCCGGCCTTGTCGTCGTACGCACCGAAGACGAGCGTCGAGACCCGGGCCAGCACGAGCGCGCCGGCGCACATCGTGCACGGCTCGAGGGTGACGACGAGGGAACAGCCCTCCAGGCGCCAACTGCCGCGCGTCGTGGCCGCCTTGCGCAGCGCGACGACCTCGGCGTGGCCGGTGGGGTCGAGGTCGCGCTCGCGCACGTTGCGGCCGTGACCGATCACCTCTCCCGCGGAGTCCACCACGATCGCACCCACGGGCACGTCCCCCGTGGTGAAGGCCGACCGGGCCTCTGCGAGCGCGAGACCCATCAACTCGTCGTCGGTGGGCCTCATGCCGGCGCGAGACCCACGGCGTCGTCGAAGAGCTCGCCGAACCCGAGCCTGCGCGCGATCTCGGACAGCGTCTCGTCGGGGTAGAGATCCTCGTCGAGCAGCTCACCGAGCTCGACGGCGTCGATCCCGAGATCGGCCAGCAGGTCCAGGTCGCCGGCCGGCACCTGCTCGTCGTCGTCCTCCAGCGCCGGGAGCCCGAGTGCGTCGACGGCGGAAGCGGCGAGCTCCCACTCACCTGCAGCCGTCACGTCCGACAGCAGCAGCCGAGCGTCCGCGCCGTGCACGCGGACCACGAGGAAGAAGTCCTCATCGACGGCGACCAGGCCGACTGCACCACCACCCTCGGGAAACCGGCGGAGCGCGTGGACCAACGCGTCGATGTCGACGAGCACCTCGTGGACGAGCTCCTCGAGATGCCAGGTCCCGCCCTCGTGGAAGGCGGCCAGGGCGAAGTCGATGGCATCGGTGCCTTCGGGGCTCTCGGGCATCGCCATCACCTCCGGTCCTCCGCAGGGTGCCGGGCTCGGACCCGTCCAGGGTGTCAGACGGGCCCCGGTCGGCCAAGCCCGTATTCGTCGGGGAATGCGCGGCGCATCCGCCCGTATCTGGGGCGCGATCCTGCCTCTAGGGTGGCCGCCATGCGCATCCACGTCGTCGACCACCCGCTCGTCGCCCACAAGCTCACGAATCTCCGCGACGAGACCACCGACTCACCGACGTTCCGCCGGCTGGTCGACCAGCTCGTCACCCTGCTCGCCTACGAGGCCACCCGAGACGTGCGCGTCGGGCCGGTCGACATCGTCACCCCGGTCGCCCCCACGTCCGGGGTCCGGCTCTCTCATCCGCGCCCGCTCGTCGTCCCGATCCTCCGGGCCGGGCTCGGGATGCTCGAGGGGATGATGCGGCTGTTGCCCACCGCCGAGGTCGGCTTCCTCGGGATGGTGCGCAACGAGGAGACGCTCGAGGCTTCGACGTACGCCGAGCGCCTGCCCGACGACCTCTCGGGCCGGCAGTGCTACGTCCTGGACCCGATGCTCGCGACCGGAGGCACCCTCGCCGCGGCGATCCGGTTCCTCACCGACCGCGGCGCGGACGACATCACCGCGATCTGCCTGCTGGCCGCACCGGAGGGCTGCGAGCGGCTCGAGCGTGAGCTCGCCGAGCTCGACGTGCCCGTCACGGTCGTGACCGCCGCGATGGACGAGCGCCTCAACGACAAGGGCTACATCGTGCCGGGGCTCGGCGACGCGGGCGACCGGCTCTACGGGCTCGCCGGCTCCCACTGACTCACGCAGGCTGCCTCACTCGGGCTGACTCACTCGGGCACCCACCCCGCCGCGTCGTGCGCGAACACGACGCGGCGCGGGTCGAAGGCGAGGAGGCGCTCGACCCAGCCTGGGTACGCCGGCAGCGGGTCGTGGTGGCCCAGCCCGCGCGCGTGGGCTGCCAGCACGTCGGCCGACCAGGCCGAGGCGGAGTCGCGGGCCTGACCCGCCAGCACGATCGAGCCGTCGTCGCACTCGACGACGAGTGACTGGTGACCGTCCACGTGCCCGGGCGTCGGGATGCAGTGCAGCCCGGGCAGGAGCTCGGCCTCGCCGTCGAGCTCCTCGTACGTCGCGCCCGGGTGGTCGACGAGCTCCTCGACCGTGTAGTCGCCCGCACGGGCGGTCGCGAGCTCGATGCGCTGGGCGACGACCGGCCTCCCGGCGAGCAGCGGGTTGCCGCCGCAGTGGTCGAAGTGCAGGTGGCAGTTCACGACGAGGCTCACGTCGTCGACGGTGAGGCCGTGGGCGCGGAGGGCCTCGGGCAGCGGCACCCGGCGCGGGCGGTACCACGCCTCGGTCTCGGCGTCGGCCGCGCCGATCCCCGTGTCGAGCAGCACGAGGCCGCCGCGGTGGGGCACGGCGTACCCGTAGACCGCCTCGACGTGCGGCTCGCCTCCGGTCTCCTCGGGCGGGCGCACGAAGGTGCCGAGGAAGACCCGGCGTACGTCGTCGACGTCCACGGTCTCGAACCTAGTCCCGGGAGGCGCGGAGCCGGGGGGGTGTTGGGCCGCTCCGGGGCGAGCCTTTGGCGTCGTTCCTAGCCCTTCGGCGTCGTTGCAGCGACGCCGAAGGTGGGGCATACCCGGCCGACCGGGGATTCCGGCCCCCCGGGGGCGCCCCGCGACCCAGCCCCGGCCTACAACGCCTTGACGGCGTTGAGCAGCTTGCCGAGGGACTCCTTGGCGTCGCCGAAGAACAGCGTGGTCGTCGGCTCGAAGAGCAGCTCGTTCTCGATGCCGGCGAACCCGGGCCGCATGGAGCGCTTCATGAACACGACCTGCTTGGCCTCGTCGGCGTTGAGGATCGGCATGCCGTAGATCGGCGCTCCTGGCGTGGTCTTGGCGGCCGGGTTCACGACGTCGTTCGCACCGACCACGAGCACGACGTCGGCGTTCTTGAAGTCGCCGTTGATCTCGTCCATCTCCTTGAGCTGCTCGTAGGGCACCTGGGCCTCGGCGAGCAGCACGTTCATGTGGCCGGGCATCCGGCCCGCCACAGGGTGGATGGCGTAGTCGACGGAGATGCCGCGGGAGATGAGCACGTCGACCAGCTCGCGCAGGGTGTGCTGGGCCTGGGCGACGGCGAGGCCGTAGCCGGGCACGATGATCACCCGCTCGGCGTACCCGAGCAGGATGGCGATGTCCTCGGCCCCCGCGCTCTTGACCGGCCGGTCCGAGGCCGTGCCGCCGCCGAGGGTCGAGCCGCCCTTGAGCGCCCCGAACAGGATGTTGGCCACCGACCGACCCATCGCCCGCGCCATCAGCAGGGTCAGGAACGTGCCGGACGCGCCGACCAGGGTGCCGGCGACGAGCAGCAGGGTGTTGGAGAGCACGTAGCCGCCCGCGGCCACCGTGAGACCGGTGAACGCGTTGAGCAGCGAGATGACGATGGGCACGTCGGCGCCGCCGACCGGGAGCACCAGCAGCAGGCCGATGAGGAGGCCGAGCAGGGCGAGCGCGATGCCGATCCAGGTCTCGGGCTCGCGCACCAGCATCACCGAGAGCGCGACGGAGGCGAGAAGGGAGGCGCCGAACAGCACGGGAAGACCCGGGAAGATCACGGGCCTCGAGGTCATCAGCTCCTGGAGCTTAGCGAAGGTGACGATCGAGCCCGCGAAGGACACCGAGCCGACGATGATCGTGAACGCCGTCGCCGCGAGCGTGAACCAGTCGGTCTCCGCACGGGCCCTGAGCGGGTGCTCGACGACCTCCTGGAGCTCGAGCAGCGCCACCAGGGCGGCTGCCCCGCCGCCGACGCCGTTGAACAGCGCGACCATCTGGGGCATCTGGGTCATCTGGACGACGCGGGCGCCGTAGACGCCGCCGATCGTGCCGACGGCGATCGCGCCCAGGATCAGCGGCACGTGGTCGAGGTCGAGGTAGAAGAACGGGATGGCGCACGCCACGACCGCGGCGACTGCACCGATCAGGTTGCCCCGACGGGCGGTCTTGGGCCCGGACAGGCCCTTGAGCGCCAGGATGAAGCAGACGGCGGCGGCCAGGTAGGCCAGTTGCGCCCAGACGGGGATGCTCACTTCTCGGCCTCCACCCGGGCCGGGGTCTTCTTGCGGGTGAACATCTGCAGCATCCGGTCGGTCACCACGAAGCCGCCCACCATGTTCACGGCCGCGAGCACGATCGCGATCAGGCCGACCACGAGCGCCACGGTGCTCTCGGTGGCGCCGGTGACGATGATCGCGCCCAGCAGGATCACGCCGTGGATCGCGTTGGCGCCCGACATCAACGGAGTGTGCAGCGTCGAGGAGACCTTGGAGATCACCTCGATGCCCACGAAGACGCTGAGGATGAAGATCGTCAGCCAGACGACGGCCTCGTTCATGCGGTGTCGGCCTCCTGGTCATACGGAGCGTCGCCCGGCTGGGCAGGATCGCTCGGCGGGGCGGCAGGCGGCTCCGGAGGTGTCGGCTCGGGGCCCTCGATCGCCTCGCGGGTCGGCGCGTGCCGGATCGCGCCGTCGTGGGTGACGCACGAGCCGGCGACGATCTCGTCGTCGAAGTCGGGCGCGAAGGTGCCGGGCTCGACCCCCTCGCCGGACGCGGTCATCAGGGTCACCAGGTTGACGACGTTCTGGGCGTAGAGCTTGGAGGCCGGACCGGGCATCTGTGACGGCACGTTGCGCCCGCCCCACACCTGGGCCTGGCCGATCCTCACGATCTCGCCGGGCTCGGAGCCCTCCACGTTGCCACCGGTCTCGGCGGCCAGGTCTACGACCACCGAGCCGGGCTTCATCTGCTCGACCATCTCGCGGGTGACCAGGAGCGGCGCCGCCCGGCCGGGCACCGCCGCTGTCGTGATCAGCGCGTCGGCGGCGGCGATGTAGGGCGTCAGCAGCTCACGCTGCCGGGCCGCGCGGTCGTCGGTCATCTCGCGGGCGTAGCCACCGGCGCCCTCGAGCGTCTCGAGCTCGAGGTCGATGGACTTGGCCCCCATCGACCGGATCTCCTCCGCTGCCGCTGCCCGGACGTCGTAGGCGCGGACCACGGCGCCGAGCCGCTTCGCGGTGGCGATGGCCTGGAGTCCTGCGACACCGGCGCCGAGCACGACCACCTCGGCGGGTTGCACGGTGCCGGCCGCTGTCATGTTGAGGGGAAAGAACCGACGCAGCATCCCCGCGGCCACGATCGCGCAGCGGTATCCCGAGACGAGCGCCTGGGAGGAGAGCGCGTCCATCGACTGGGCCCGCGAGATGCGAGGGACGAGCTCGACGGCGAACGACGTCAGGCCCGCATCGCGCAGGTCGACCACGGCCTCGGGCTCGAAGGTGGTGGGCAGGAACGAGATCGTCGCCGCGCCCCTGCGCAGCCGGGCGACCTGGTCGGGCCCGAGCGGCTGCACCGAGACGACCAGGTCGGCGCCCTCGAGCACGTCGGCGTCGATCGTGGCGCCCGCCTCGGCGTACTCCTCGTCGGCCGCCTGGGCGCGGCGCCCGGCGTCCGGCTCCACGGCCACGTCGTAGCCCAGGCCGGTGAGCTTGCCCACCAGCTCGGGAACCATCGCCACCCGGGCCTCGCCGTCGCGGGTCTCCGCGACCACTGCGATCTTCACGATCCGACCCTAGTGGGCGGCTTCCCCCGCGAGCTCAGCGCCTGGCCGCCTGCCCAGGGTGAAGGTGGCCACGTCCTCGTAGCGCGGGCGCCCGCGCGGGCCCTCGCCCAAGTACGACGCGACGAGGCTCATCGTCGTCACCGTCCAGGTTGGCCCGCGATAGGCGTCCAGCAGCCGCACCCACGACGTGGCCTCGCCGGGTCGGCGCATCCGGGCGACGGTGAGATGCGGGCGGAAGCGCGCACCGTCGACGACGATGCCCGCCTTGCTCGCGGCCGCGCGAGCCCCGGTCGACAGCCGGGAGAGCTCGGTCCGGGCGGTCTCGGCGAGGTCGAGACCCACCCACAGCACGCGCGCGCCCGCGACGTGGGGGAACGCCCCGCCCCCGGTCAGCGCGGTGTCGAACGGCGTCCGTCGGGCGGCTGCGCGGGCAAGCCGCTCCTGGAGGTCGTCGAGGCGTCGTTCGGGCACGTCCGCCAGGAACGCCAGGGTGAGGTGCACCTGGTCGATCGCGGTCCAGCGCAGCTCGGCGGCGGCGCGGCGGGGCTCCAGGAACTCGTCGAGGTCCTCGATCGCGTCCTCCGGCGGGACCACCGCGACGAACATCCGCACCCGAGCACCGTAGGCCCCGACCCACTCTCGTCTGTGACGGATTTGTCGTTCTGAGGGCGGGAAGCCGACAAGTTCGTCACAGACGGCGGGGATCAGCCGACCTGGGTGCCTACCAGCTGACCGATCAGGTGGGTGACCAGCATGGCCAGCGCACCCCCGACGACGTTGCGGACCACGGCGCGGCCGGGCGGCGCGGCTCCGAGCCGGGCACTCACCCAGCCGGTGCCCGCGAGGGCCAGGGTGGCCGTCACCACGGTGACCAGCACCCGCCCTTCCTGCGGCACCAGGCTCATCGTCAGCAGCGGGAGCAGGGCGCCCACGGTGAACGACAGCATCGACGCGATCGCGGCATGCCACGGATTGGTGAGGTTCTTGGGGTCGATCCCCAGCTCGACCTCGGCATGGGCGGCCAGGGCGTCGTGGGCGGTGAGCTCTTCGGCCACCTGCTCGGCGAGGCGTTCGCTGAGCCCACGGTCCTGGTAGAAGCCCGCCAGCTCGGCCAACTCCTCCTCGGGCTCCTCGGCGAGCTCTCGTCGTTCGCGGGCGATCATGGCCCTCTCGGTGTCGCGCTGGGTGGAGACCGAGACGTACTCCCCTGCCCCCATGCTCATGGCCCCGGCGAACAGCCCGGCGATCCCCGCGACCACAATCGCCTGCAGGTCGTCGGTCGCGCCCGCCACGCCGACGACGAGGCTGGCGGTCGAGACGATCCCGTCGTTCGCGCCGAGGACCCCGGCGCGCAGCCAGTTGAGCCGACCTGCGATCGAGGCCTGCTCGGCTTCGACGTGGCTGGTCACGACCCCATCCTCGGGTTGGCCCCCGATCCCCGCAACGAAGGTCAGGCTGCGCTGAGTTGAATTGCGCGAGCCGCGCGCTTGCCTGGCGCGAGCCTGGCCGGACCCCTGGGCGCCCCCACGCGGAGTACGGTCACGAACTGCATTGGTGGGCAAAGACCTTCGTCGACGCACCCTGTAGTTTGATCGATCCAAGGCAAGGAGGCGACGTGGACATCTGGCCGGGCAGCGCCTACCCGTTGGGAGCCACGTTCGACGGCAGCGGCACCAACTTCGCGCTGTTCAGCGAGGTCGCCGACAAGGTCGAGCTCTGCCTCATCGACGAGAGCGGCGAGACCCGCGTCGAGCTCACCGAGGTGGACGGGTTCGTGTGGCACGGCTATCTCCCGACCGTGCAGCCCGGTCAGCGCTACGGCTACCGCGTGCACGGTCCCTACGACCCCAAGCGGGGCCAGCGGTGCAACCCGGCCAAGCTGCTGCTCGACCCCTACGCCAAGGCCACCGCAGGCACCATCGACTGGGACCCGTCCCTCTACGGCTACGACTTCGGCGACCCGGACTCGCGCAACGACGCGGACTCTGCCCCGCACATGGTGCACGGCGTGGTGATCAACCCCTACTTCGACTGGGAGGGCGACCGCCGGCTCAACATCCCCTACAACGAGTCGCTGATCTACGAGGCGCACGTCAAGGGCATGACCCGCCTGCACCCCGACGTGCCGGAGGGGCTGCGCGGCACGTACGCCGGGCTGGCGCACCCGGCGATCACCAACCACCTGACCAAGCTCGGGGTCACGGCCATCGAGCTGATGCCGGTGCACCAGTTCGTGCACGACTCGGTGCTGCTCGACAAGGGCCTGCGCAATTACTGGGGCTACAACACGATCGGGTTCTTCGCACCCCACCTCGAGTACTCCAGCGCGGCCGCCGACGGCCGGCTCGGCCAGCAGGTACAGGAGTTCAAGTCCCTGGTGCGGTCGATGCACGCCGCCGGCATCGAGGTGATCCTCGACGTGGTCTACAACCACACCGCCGAGGGCAACCACCTCGGCCCGACGCTCAGCTTCAAGGGCATCGACAACGCGGCGTACTACCGGCTCATGGAGGACGACCCGCGCTACTACATGGACTACACCGGCACCGGCAACTCCCTCAACGTCCGGCAGCCGCACTCGCTCCAGCTGATCATGGACTCGCTGCGCTACTGGGTGACCGAGATACACGTCGACGGCTTCCGGTTCGACCTGGCGGCCACGTTGGCCCGGGAGTTCTACGACGTCGACCGGCTGTCGTCGTTCTTCGAGCTCGTGCAGCAGGATCCGGTCGTCAGCCAGGTCAAGCTGATCGCGGAGCCGTGGGACATCGGGCCTGGCGGCTACCAGGTCGGCAACTTCCCGCCCCAGTGGACCGAGTGGAACGGCGCCTACCGCGACACCGTCCGGGACTTCTGGCGCGGCGAGCCGTCGCTGGGCGAGTTCGCGTCGCGGCTCGCGGGCTCCTCCGACTACTACGCCCACTCGGGCCGGCGGCCCGTCGCCAGCATCAACTTCGTCACCGCACACGACGGCTTCACGTTGCGCGACCTGGTGTCCTTCGACCAGAAGCACAACGACGCGAACGGCGAGGGCAGCCAGGACGGCGAGAGCCACAACCGCTCGTGGAACCACGGTGTCGAGGGGCCCACCGACGACCCCGAGGTGCTGGCCGAGCGGTCGAAGGCCCAGCGCAACTTCCTGGCCACGCTGCTGCTCAGCCAGGGCGTGCCGATGATCCTGCACGGCGACGAGCTGGGCCGCACCCAGCAGGGCAACAACAACACCTACGCGCAGGACTCCGAGCTGAGCTGGGTGCACTGGGACGAGGCAGACCAGCCCCTCACGGAATTCACGTCGACGGTGGCCCGGCTGCGGCACCAGCACCCGACGTTCCGACGGCGCCGGTTCTTCACCGGGACGACGGTGCGCACCGGTGACGGCACGCGGCTCAACGACATCGTCTGGCTGCATCTCGATGGCCGGGCCATGGAGCAGGCCGACTGGGCGAGCGGCTCCCAGGCCATCGGGATGTACCTGAACGGCGACGGGATCGCGGGCAGCGACGGCCGCGGGCGACCGATCAGCGACGACCACTTCCTGCTCTACTTCAATGCCGACGGCCCCTCGGCGGTGACGCTCCCGCCCGAGGAGTACGCCGCGGCGTGGGATGTCGTGCTCGACACCAGCGGCCTGCTCGGGCGGGACGCGCCCCTGGCGGCCGGGGCGTCGTTCGAGATCGACACCCGCACCGTCGTCGTCCTGCAGGAGCACGCCACGCCGCAGGCAGCGCCCGACCATTCGGCGGCCGCGTCGGTGGCCGCCCTCGCCAAGACCGAGAGCCCGGCCCCGGCTCGGAGGCGACGCTCGTCGGGCTGACGCCCCCTCGTCAGGCGGGCGCTAGGGGGCCCAGCCAGATGTCGCGGTAGGCGATGCCCAGCCAGGCGGCGTACTGCTCGTCGGTCCAGCCGTAGAAGCGCGTGAACCGCCGGTAGGTCTCGGGACTGGCCGCCATGCACCACACGTCGACGACGTCGTCGCGGGATCGGTCGGTGCGGACCCAGCCCCTGGCCAGGTCGTGGTCGTAGACGAGGCCCCAGTTGGCTCGGATGGAGTCGAGGATGGCGCGGTAGTACGCCGCGAGCTCCGGGTCGTTGGCGGCCCCGCCGATGAGCGCGTCGACCAGTCCGGCGACGGGGTGGTGGAGCGCGAGCAGCCAAGGGCCGACCGCCTCGGCGAACTCGTCGGGCGGGAGGGCGAGCATCGCCGCGACCTCCGGCAGCTCGGTCACGTCGTCGATCCCCTCGGTGCCGAGCCCCAGGACCTCGGTCGCGGCGCGCAGCAACGCCGCCTTCGGCCCGTGCGCCTGGACGGTCTCGGGCGAGACTCCCGCGCGCTCGGCGATCTTCTTCAGGGTCGTGCGGGCATAGCCGAGCTCGGCGAACAGGTCGGCTGCCGCGAGGACGATGCGCCGCCTGGTCTCGCCTGCTTGGCGCGCCCGGAGCTCGGACCGGTAGGGACGGGTCTCCGCCATCGAGATATTGACTCCTGTGTCGCAGTAGTGGATTATGTGATGCAGTAGTGAATTGTATCTGCACGCACCCCTGGGGTTCGTATGCCATCGGTCATCCTTGCCACCGCGCCGATCCACGGTCACGTCAGCGCCTACCTGCCCATCGCCCGTCACCTCGTCGCCCGCGGCGACCACGTCCGCTTCGTGACGGGGGCGCGCTTCGCCGAGGACGTCGCCGCCACCGGCGCCGCCCACGTGCCGCTGCCACCCGAGTCCGACTTCGACGACCGGCTCGACTTCAACAGGATCCACCCCGAGCGCGCCACGCTGCGGGGGACCGCGGCGATCGCGTTCGACATCGAGACGTTCTTCGTCAGACCCGGCCGCGGCCAGTACGACGTCCTCGCGAGCACCCACACCTCCAAGCCGGCCGACGTGGTCGTGGCCGACCCGGTCTTCGTCGGGGCCGCGCATCTCCTGGCGCGCCCGTCGGACGAGCGTCCCCGGGTCCTGGTCGGCAGTCACCTGCCGCTGCCGCTCAGCAGCCGCGACACCGCGCCGTACGGCATGGGACTGGCGCCTGCTCCCTTCCTCAACGGCCTCCGCAACGAAGTCCTCAAGAAGCTCTCCGCCCGTCTGCTGCGGAAGGCCAACGCGATCGCCGACCACGACCACCGGGAGCTCTTCGGTTGTCCCTACGAGGGGCGCATCATGGACTGGCTGCCTCGCGCGGACGCGATCGCGCAGTTCACGATTCCCGAGTTCGAGTACCCGCGCTCCGACGCACCCGCGCACCTGCACTTCGTCGGCCCGCTCCACGGCCCGAGCTCCGCTGTCCCCGAGCCGGACTGGTGGCACGAGCTCGACGGCTCGCGTCCGGTCGTCCACGTCACGCAGGGGACGATCAGCAACAAGGACTTCAGCCAGCTCGTCGCCCCGGCCCTCGACGCCCTCGCCGACGACGACGTGCTCGTCGTCGTGAGCACCGGGGGCCGACCGGTCGACTCGCTGCCGGAGCTGCCGGCCAACGCCCGCGCCGCGTCGTACCTCTCCTATGGAGACCTGCTCCCCAAGACCGACGTGTTCGTCACCAACGGCGGGTACGGCGGGGTGCAGCTCGCGCTGCGCCACGGGCTGCCGATCGTGGTCACCGGAGGGCAGGAGGACAAGCCCGAGGTCGGCGCCCGGGTCGCGTGGTCCGGCGTCGGCATCCGCTTCAAGGAAGCACGACCCTCGCGGGAGGCACTCCGCAAGGCTGTCCGCCAGGTCCTCGCCGACGACGGCTACCGCGCAGCCGCGCAGCAGATGTCCGTTCGGATGACCCGGGCCCCAGGCCTCCCGGGCCTGGCCCGCCTCGTCGACGACCTCGCCACCACGTCCCGCACGACCACCCCGTGACCATGGACCGAATCGCCGGCGCGCTCGCGATCCTCACGGGTCTCGGGTTCGGCATTCCCGCCGTGTTGGGGACCCGCTACTTCGCCCAGCACGGCGAGATCTGGCAGCTGTGGGGCTTCCCGACGTACGGGGGCGGCCCGTTCGAGCGCTTCGGCCTCCAGACGAGCGTGTCCCTGCTGGTCGGCTTCGTCGTCGTGTGCGGCGCCGAGCTGGTCCTCGGCGCGCTGCTGCTCGCCGGTTGGGAGCCGGCCCTCTGGCTCTCCATTGCCCTCCTGCCCTTCGAGCTCGCCTACTGGATCGGGTTCGCCCTGCCGTTCGGGTTCGTCTTCGGCGCCGCCAGGCTCATCGTGACGATCCTGGCCTTGCGGGCCACGTGAGGCGCCCCTCTCGCCTCACGGACGTGACCGCGGTCGCGATGACCCGGGCGGGTCCTCAGAAGGCACTGAGCGTGCCAGGGGTCCGCTCAGACCTGGCCAGGCCGGGCACGACGCGCTGCGAGCCGTGACGACGTACGGCCAGCATGGCCAGCAGGGCCACCACCGGATCGGTGATCTCGGGATCGAACGCCGGCGCCGACCGACCCAGACTGGCGGCGAGATCGTCGGCATGGACGACGGTCTCCATCAGCCGGACAACCAGGAAGTCGTCGGTGGCCAGGCAGCAGTCCTGCCAGGGCACATAGGTCGTCATCCCGGCGGCCTCGATGGCTGCCGGCAGCTGCGCCCGCGCCCCGTCGAGGATGTCGGCAGACTCGGCCGGCCCGCCCGCCGCCATCTCGTTGAAGTCATCGCGAATCGAGGTGTTCTCGGGGCTCTCGACTCCGGCACCGAACCAGTCGGTCCGTGCGTAGCACTCGGCCAAGGACAGGGTGGGGGCCCTTGGCGGCACGGGTTGGATGCCCAGGAACTCGACGGCGCACTCCGGTTGGCTCACGAGATGCCTGGTCAGACCACCGATCGTGAGGCCGGGGAGGGCTGACTCCTCGGTCCACCGTCGCGCCACCTCGGGGGCGGTCACCAACGCCGAGACCTGGTCGCAGACACGCACCATGGCCGAGCGGTCGAGATGTCCGGCGAAGCTGAGTGGCATGCGCCGAGCCTAGAACGGCAGCAAGCCCACTCGGCCACTCACCGGAGGGCTGCCAGCAGCTCGCCGAAGACATCGAGGTAGGTGTCGACGTCGGTCTCGGTGTGCGCGACCGAGACCGTCGGCCCGAGCCACCAGCCCGACTCCCAGATGCCTCGGTTGGCGAGGTAGAGGCGGATCAGCGCGCGCAGCTCCGGGTCGTCGGCGTCCCGCGCCGCGGCGGCATCGCTCGGCGGCGTGGGCGTGAAGAAGTACGCCGCATGGGCTCCGTGCTGGACGACGCTCCACGACAGCCCGTGATCGGCGAAGAGTCCGCGCAGTCCGTCGGCCAGCCGGTGACCGAGCGCAGCAGTGTGGTCGAACGCCTGGGGTGTGAGCACCTCCCCGAGGGCGGCGCGGCCGGCCGACATCGACAGGGCGTTGCCGAACAGCGTGCCCCCCGTGGCGAGCTCACCGGTGGCAAGCCCCGAGGCGTACGAGTGGCTGTCGGGGTGGAACCAGCGTCCGAGCTCGGGGGTCATGCCGTAGGCCGCAAGCGGCACACCGGCTCCGATGGACTTGCCAACGGTGAGGAGGTCCGGTGCGACGCCCCACTCGACGGCCAGCCCGCCGTAGGAGCAGACGAGCGTGTGCGTCTCGTCGATCGCGAGCAGCGTCTCCGTCTCGCGGGTGAGGGCACGGACCGCGTCGAGGAAGCCCGGCTGCGGCAGCACGAACCCCGCGTTGGTGAGGGCAGGCTCCGCCAGCACGAGAGCGACATCGCGGGGCGCGAGGGCCGCGCGCAGGGCGGCAACGTCGTTGAAGGGCACGACGCGTACACCGTCCGTGACGTTGGCGGGGAGGCCGTCGTACTCGGGCCCGAGGCGACCGTCCTCCACCACCACCAGCGTGGTGTCGAGGTGGCCGTGGTACTTGCCGTCGAAGACGAGCACGACCTCGCGCCCTGTCGCCCGGCGCGCGAGCCGGATCACCTCGACGTTGGCCTGAGTGGCGGTCAACGTGAACTGCCACAGCGGCATGCGGTAGCGCCGCGCTAGGTGCTCGGCGACCCAGACCGCGTCCTCGGTCGGCAGCAGGAACTGGTTGCCTCGCCGCATCTGCGCGGACACCGCCTCGACCACCGGAGGGGGCGCGTGCCCACAGAAGGTGCTCATGTCCGCAATGTTGAAGTCGACGTACTCGAGCCCATCGATATCGGTGAACCGCGACCCCGACCCGCTGCGGACGAACACCGGGTCGTGGTCGAACAGCCCATCGAGCCACGCCATCGGCACGCCGCGCGGCATGGAGCCCCGCGCTCGCTCCCACACGGCCTGCGACCTCGGTCGCTCGGAGACGAACCGGGCATTCTCGATGCGGGCCAGCTCGTCGGCTGCTGGAGCCACGGTCTGACCTTAGTGACGGGTGCCGTCTGCCGATAGGCACCGAGACGCCCTGGGGCTGGGCGAACCCCGTCAGTAGTACCAGGGGAAGCGCGGCGCGCTCAGCGGGTGCTGGTGGACGTTGACGGCATTGTGCGGCTGGACCTGCGCAAACGTCATTGTTGGCGCTGGTCGTCGACGGGCTCCGACGACTCTCCTGCCACGTTCTTGCCACGCATCGGGCCGTCGCGGGAGACCCCATGGCCCCAGTGGTGGCGTCGACCGGCCCGACTCGCAGTCCGACCATGTCGCAATATACGGATCATCCGTGCACTTGCAAAGATGATCTTTGCATTAGATCATGGCGGCATGATCTACGCAGTCCCCACGCTCGACGATCGTGATCGCGAGGTCATAGAAGGAATCGAGCAGTACCGAAGCCAACTCCGGCACTTCATCGGCCGGCCGCGCCGTTGGCAGGGTCTGCTGCGCCGCAATCTGCGCGCACGAGCCATGCGCGGATCGAACAGCATCGAGGGCTACGACGTGTCCTTGGATGACGCGCTCGCCATCCTCGAGGACGACGAGGAAGCGCTGACCGCTGACCAGCGGACCGTCCTTGAAGTCACGGGCTACCGGAACGCGATGACGTATGTGCAGCAGCTCGCTGACGACCCCGACTTCAGCCTGGACCAGTCGCTCCTGCGGGGCCTCCACTTCATGATGCTTGGGCACGATCTCGACAAGAGCCCCGGGTCATATCGACGCGGCGCCATCTATGTGCGCGACGACGACACCGAGGAGATCGTCTACGAAGGGCCAGACGCTGACCTGGTTCCGAGCTTGATGCGCGAGCTCGTGATCCAACTTGAAGCCCTGCTCAACGACCCAGACTGCCCGATATTTGTGGCCGCTGCGATGGCCCACCTGAACCTGGTCATGATCCATCCGTTCCGCGACGGAAACGGACGGATGGCGAGGTGCCTTCAGACCCTCATGCTGTCGCGCAATCAAGTCCTCGGACAGGAGTTCTCCAGCATCGAGGAGTGGCTGGGTCGCAACACCTTGGACTACTACGAGGTGTTGGCGAAGACGGGACAGGGCAAATGGAATCCGAGTAACGATGCGACAGGGTGGGTGCGCTTCAACCTGACGGCGCACCATATGCAGGCTCAAACCGTCTGGCATCGCGTGCAGGAGGCCGATGAGTTGTGGATGAGGCTGGAGGCACTCGCGAGCGACCGTGGATTCCCCGACCGATCCGTCCAAGCTCTGTACACCGGAGCGCTGGGTCTACGGGTTCGCCGAATCGCGTACGAAGAAGCGACCGGCCTCGAGTACGCGACGGCCGGACGCGACCTCCGCAACCTGGCGTCTGCCGGCCTGTTGCTGGCGAAGGGCGAGACCCGCGGGCGCTACTACATGGGCAGCGCCGAGCTTCGGGAAGTCTACGGTGAAGTGCGTGCCGCGCATCGAGGACAGATCGTGGATCCCTACAAGACCCCACCCTCGGGTGACCAAGCCGACGACCCGCTCTTCTAGCTCGGCACAAGTGATCGGCTGGCGGGCGCCCGGACAGTTCTGACTCAGCCCCAGAAGATCGGGTCGCCCGAGTCCTCGATGTAGTCGAGCAGGGCTTGAACGCTCTTGGTCGGTCGCTTGCGCTTGTACTCGTGGAACTTCAGGTTCCGGTCGCGCCAGTAGATCGCCCAGAGTCCCGTCGTCTTCGTGTAGCGCAACCGGGCGATCAGGAAGCGAGTGACCTCGCCGACGCCGTCCCATGGTGGTCGCACCTCGACGATGTCGACGTGCCGATCAGCAACATCGGCCTCGACCTTCAACTGGCCCCACAGGTGCTCGGGGACACGAGCGCGGGCCCAAAGTCGGATGCGGTGCAGGTCGGTCTCAGGAAGCGCCACCGGGCTCACCTCTTCAGAGCTCGTCGACCTCCGACGACCAACGTCGGATTCTTGCGGACCCTTTGCGAACCAGACGCGGACCTTTCAGCCCGACACCCCCTCTTGACCTGCGCAAACGGAAGGCCTCAGTAGTACCAGGGGAAGCGGGACCAGTCGGGGTCGCGCTTCTCGAGGAACTGGTCGCGGCCCTCGACGGCCTCGTCGGTCATGTAGGCCAGGCGGGTCGCCTCGCCGGCGAAGATCTGCTGTCCGACGAGTCCGTCATCGACGAGGTTGAAGGCGAACTTGAGCATCCGTTGGGCGGTCGGCGACTTCCCGTTGACCAAGCGGCCCCACTCCAGGCCGGTCGCCTCGAGGTCGGCGTGGTCGACGACCTTGTTGACCACGCCCATCCGGTGTCCGTCCTCGGCGGAGTACTCCTGGCCGAGGAAGAAGATCTCGCGGGCGAACTTCTGGCCGACCTGCCGGGCGAGGTACGCCGACCCGAAGCCGCCGTCGAACGAGCCGACGTCGGCGTCGGTCTGCTTGAAGCGGGCCTCCTGGCGGCTGGCGATCGTCAGGTCGCAGACCACGTGCAGGCTGTGCCCACCGCCGGCCACCCACCCGTTGGCCAGGCAGATGACCACCTTGGGCATGAACCGGATCAGCCGCTGGCACTCGAGGATGTGCAGACGGCCGAGGCGCGCCTGGTCGACGGTGTCGGCGGTCTCGCCCTCGGCGTACTGGTAGCCGGCGCGACCCCGGATCCGCTGGTCGCCACCGGTGCAGAAGGCCCACTTGCCGTGCGTGGTCGACGGGCCGTTGCCCGTGAGCAGGACGCAGCCGACGTCGCTCGACGTGCGCGCATGCTCGAGCACCCGGAGCAGCTCGTCGACGGTGTGCGGCCGGAACGCGTTGAGCACGTCGGGCCGGTCGAAGGCGATCCGCACGGTGCCGTGGGCGCGCGCGCGGTGGTAGGTGAGGTCGGTCAGGCCCTCGAAGCCCGGGACGAGGTCCCAGGCCGAGGCGTCGAAGGTCTCGGAGACTCCGTCGAGAGCGCTCATGGGGTGACCGTACCGAGCGTGGGAATCGCCAGGGTCGCCGCCCGGTTGGAGCAGTCATGGGTCTCGAGGGTGAGTACGCGCCGAGCAAGGCGAAGTGGGTGCGCGACCAGGTCGCGACGTACGAGGCATCGGGCGGCCGCGAGGCCAACCTCCTCGGCGGCACCAAGGATCCGATCGTGGTCGTCACGTCGGTCGGGGCACGGTCGGGCAAGCTGCGCAAGACGCCGGTGATGCGGGTGGAGCGCGACGGCAAGTACCTCGTGGTCGCGTCGCTCGGGGGCGGGCCCCGGAACCCCAAGTGGTACTACAACCTGCTGGCCCACCCCGAGGTCGAGCTCCAGGACGGTCCTGCACCGGAGCTCTACCGGGCGCGACTCCTCGAGGGCGAGGAGCGCGCGGACTGGTGGGAGCACGCCGTCGCGACCTGGCCGACGTACGGCTCGTACCAGAAGAAGACCGAGCGGCAGATCCCGCTGTTCCTGCTGGAGAAGATCGAGGGCTGACCTCGGCGGCCCGCCGGGACGTCAGACGAGACGGTCGCTCTGGCGACCACAACGTATGACGTCCGGCCGGGTCCGGCCCCACAATGACGGCGTGACGTCGCCCTCCGACGAGCCTCTCGCGCCCGTGCCGCCTCCGGCGTCCCCGAGCGCGGCGCTGGCCGAGCCGACCCAGACGCCGCCGTGGTCCTGGGTGGCGTCGCTGGCCCTGGTGAACCTCGGCGTGATGTGCGGATGGTTCGGGCCGATCCAGGTGTTGCTCGCCGAGCAGGCGCGGGAGATCTCACCGGACCACAAGGAGCAGTTGCTGGCGTGGGTGCTCGGCACCGGCGCCTTCGTGTCGATGGTCTGCAACCCGGTGTTCGGCGCGTTCTCCGATCGCACCCGGCTGCGGGTCGGCCGGCGGCTTCCGTGGGTCGTCGTCGGAGTCGTCGGCGGCTCCCTCTCGCTGATGGCGCTGTCGGTCGCGGAGTCGGCGATCACCATGCTGCTCGCGTGGTGCGGCGTCCAGGCCTTCCTCAACGCGGTGTACGCCGCCGTGACCGCCGCCATCCCCGACCAGGTGCCGCGGGAGCGACGCGGCCTGGTCGGTGGCGTGCTGGCGATGGCGCAGACGCTGGGTGTCGTGGGCGGGGTCGCGATCGCAGCCGCCACGGGCAGCATCGCCGCGGGCTACCTGGCCACGATCGCGGCGCTGGTGCTGCTCTCGCTCCCCTACCTCCTGCGCTCCCGCGACCTGGCCCTGCCGCCGGACCACGTCGTGCCGGCGTTCCGCCTCGGGGCGTTCGTCAGAGGCTTCTGGATCTCGCCGCGGGCCTACCCGGACTTCGCCTGGGCCTGGCTCACGCGGTTCCTCGTCAACGTCGGCAACGCGGTGGGCACGCTGTACCTCCTCTACTACCTCACCGACGGTCTCGGCGTGCCCGAGGACGAGGCCGACGGGCGGGTGCTCGTGCTCACCACGCTGTACGCCGTCACGACGGTGCTCACCACCGTGGTCGGCGGCGCGTGGAGCGACCGCCTGGGCCGACGCAAGGTGTTCGTGATCTGGTCCGGGCTGGTGGCCGGGACAGCGACCCTGATCCTGGCCATCCCGCAGACCTGGCCGGCTGCGGTCGCGGCCGCGATCGTGCTCGGCGCGGGCTACGGCATGTACACCTCCGTCGACTTCGCCCTGGTCACCCAGGTGCTCCCTGACGCCGAGGACCGGGCCAGGGACCTCGGCGTCATCAACGTCGCCAACGCCCTGCCGCAGGTCTTCGCACCCGTGGCGGCCAGCCTGATCCTGGTGGGCGTCGAGGCCGCCGGCGGGTCCGTCGCCACGCGGGGCGACTCCTGGTCGCTGGGCTACGGCCTGGTGTACGCGTTCGCGTTCGGCTGCAGTCTGCTGGGCTCGATCCTCGTGACCCGGATCAGGTCCGTCCCCTGATACGCGCGCAACAGTCCCGCAACACACGCCGCCTAGGCTCGACTCCATGAGTCTGCTGCTCCGCGTCGAGCTGCCCGACGTCCCCGGGTCGTTGGGTCGGTTGGCGACGGCGATCGGTACGGCCCGCGGCGACATCGAGGCGATCGAGATCGTCGAGAAGCGTCATGACGGCACGGCCGTCGACGACGTGTTCGTGGAGACCCCGCCGGGCGTGATGCCCGACTCGATCGTCTCGGCCTGCAACGCGCTGGAGGGCGTGCGCGTGGTGTGGATCAGCCGCTACGCCGCCGGCAGCAACCTCTTCCTCGACCTCGAGGTCGTCGAGGAGCTCACCGCCGACCCCGAGACCGCGCTCGACCGACTGGTCGAGCTGCTCCCGGTCACCTTCCGGTGCGAGTGGGGAGCGCGCGTCGGCCCCTCGGGGGTGCTGCTCGGTTCGGCCGGTGCCCCGACCGAGCTCGACTGGACCGACCTCACCGCGCCCGCCCGGCTCGCGTCCGCCGACGAGGACGACGTGCGCTGCGGGGCTCCGCTCACGGACAAGGAGGTCGTGCTGCTCGGTCGCCGCGGCGGTCCGGCGTTCCTCGACTCCGAGCTGGCGCGCCTGGGCCACCTGGCCGCGCTTGCGGTGTCCATCGCCGGCTGACTCGGCTCGCCGCCTCGGGCCGGCCGCTCGATCGGGTGCGCCCGGCTGGACGGGCAGAACTAGAGGTTGACGGGCAGAGTATTGCCCGCGAAGGTCCAGCTTCCCCGGTCGCCCGGGGAAGCCTTGAGTGGCGCGGGCGTGGCGCTGCACGTCAGGGCTCGGCGAGGCGGGGGGCGAGGCCGGAGGCGCGACTCGCGCGGCGGGAGATGGCCGCGCGCACGACCTCGTCGGTCGCCACGACGCGTACCACCCGCTCGGCCCGGGTGACGGCGGTGTAGAAGAGCTCGCGGGTGAGCAGCGGCGAGTCGGTGTCGGGCAGCAACAGGGTGACCTCGGCGGCCTGGCTGCCCTGGCTCTTGTGCACCGTCATCGCGTGCAGCGTCTCCACGTCGGCCAGTCGGGAGGTCGCGATCAGACGAGGTCCGCCGGAGCCGGCGATCACCGCACGCAGACTCGGCGCCCTCCCGGGTCGGGACGGCTCGCTCGACCCGGCGCCGAGCACGACGCCCGTGTCGCCGTTGAACAGGTCGAGCCCGTAGTCGTTGGCGGTCACGATCACCGGCCGTCCGACGTACCACTCGCGATCCCAGCCCGCCCCGATCGGCTCTCCGGTCGCGTCGGCGAGACCGCGCTCGACGGCGCGGTTCCAGGTGGCGACGCCATAGGGGCCGCTTCGATGGGCGCACAGCAGCCGATGGGCGTCCAGCGCCTTGAGCGCCTCGTCGGGAGGGCCGGACTCGGCCGCCTCCCTGATCGAGAGGGCATGGCGTACGGCGAGGCCGCGGACCTCGGCGAGGGTCGCGGCCGACCCGGGGTCGAGGTGGCGGATCTCCTCGGCACCGGAGTGCAGGAGGTCGAGGGCCGCGTCGGCGTCGCCCGAGCGGATGGCCGAGGCCAGCTCGCCGATGCGTTCGCCGAACCGGTGCGAGGTCACCAGACCGGTCACCGCACCGGGCTGGGCGACCTCGAGGCCAGCGACGAGGTCGGCCAGCACCGCACCCGCCTCCACCGAGGCGAGCTGGTCGGGATCGCCGACCAGCACCAGCCGTGCCTCGGGCCGCAGGGCCTCGAGCAGGCGGGCCATCATCGTCAGGGAGACCATCGAGGTCTCGTCGACCACCACCACGTCGTGGGGCAGCCGGTTGCCCCGGTGGTGTCGGAACCGGGTGCGGCTGCCCGCCCGCCAGCCGAGCAGCCGGTGCAGGGTCTGCGCGACCAGCCCGGCCACCGGTGCGGCCAGGTCGGCGGGCAGTTTGGCCGCCTCGCGGCGTACGGACTCCTGGAGGCGCGCCGCCGCCTTGCCGGTCGGCGCGGTCAGCGCGATCCGCAGCGGCGCACCAGACGACCCCACGGCAGCCTCCGCGGCGAGCATCGCCAGCAGACCAGCGACGGTGGTGGTCTTGCCGGTGCCCGGTCCGCCGGTGAGGACGGTGGTCCACTGCTCGGCAGCCCTGGTGGCCGCGGCTCGCTGCTCGGCGTACCCCTCCCCGAAGACCCGCCGGGCCGTCGTCTCCAAGCGAGCGCGGTCGACCGAGGGCGGCGCCTGCCCGGCCCGGGAGAGGAGGTCGTCGCGAACCTGTCCCTCTTCGCGCCAGTAGCGGTCGAGGTAGAGCAGCCCGTGGTCGACCCGCAGCACCGATGCGTCGGCCAGCGAACTGGCGGCCACGCGATCGAGCCAACCGTCGTCAGGCCAAGGCAGGGCCGGGTCCTGCAGCGGCAGGGCGGCGAGGTCGACGCACACGGATCCGTGCCGGACCGCCCGGCTGGCCAGTGCGAGCGCCAGCCGAGCCTCCTCACCGGCGGAGTCGCTCGCCTCTCCCACGATGGCACCGAGCCGGAGGCCGACGTGCACGTCGGCTGCCTCCAGCACTCCGGCGCGGTTGAAGTCCGCCAGGAGGCCGGTCGCTTGCTGCACCAGGCGGCGATCCCAGGGGTCGTCGGTCTCGAACCTGCCGAGCCCGCCGGCCTCCGACTCCAGCGTCGTCACGTGGTCCTCCCGTCCAACAGATCGGACACCGCCACCACGAGGTCGGCGGGCGGCCGCCACGAGAAGACCCCCGTCGGTGCCCCAGCGGCGGCGGGGTCGAGGACAGGACTCTCAGGCCCAGCCATCCCGCGCAGGAAGAGATAGAGCACGCCGCCCAGATGCGAGTCGGGTCGGTAGCCGGGCAACCGCCATCGCAGATAGCGGTGCAGGACCACCGTGTAGAGGATGGCCTGCAGCGGGTAGTGCGCATGCAGCATCGCCTCCGCCAGCAGCGGCGGCGTGTAGTCGGCGGTGGTCGTCGGCTGGTCCGGCGCTCCGAGGCGGTTGGTCTTGTAGTCGACGACGACGAAGCGCGGCGCCGACGGCTCCCCCACCCGCAGCACCACGTCGATCTGGCCGGACAGGTAGCCCGTCAGCACCTGGTCGCCCAGGAGTGGCACCGCCCCGGCGTGAGGGCCGGCGGGCGCGACCAGGTCGGCGTACGGCCGCACCGGGTCATCCTCTGAGAGATGCTGGCGAAGGAGGTCCCCGAGCTCGGCGAGTCGTCGGCCCTGGGCCGACGACGCGCGGTCACCACCTCCGAGCGGGATCTCAAAGTCGAGTTCGCGGAGGCGGTCAGCCAACGACAACTGGGCGAGCGTGGCACCGCCGGCGAGAGGCCCGAGCGAGGTGTGCATGGCCGGGACCAGTGCCGCTCCCAGGTCCTCGGGCGTGACCGCCACCGGCCACCACCTCAATTGCTCGCGGGCGTGCCTCGCCAGCTCGTCGGCCAGGTCGGGAGCGTCCGGGTCGGCATGCTCGAGAACCGCATGGACCAGGCTGCCGAACGCCGCCCCCGCCGGCAGGGCGTCCATCGGCGAGAGGAAGTGACCGGCGGTCTCCGCTGCCTCGACCGCGCCGACCTCGGACTCCTCGGGCTCGTCATCGACGTCGTGACCCTCGGGCTCCGAGCCGACGCCCGGGGTCGCGTGCCCGCCGGTCTCGGCGGCGCGCAGGAGGCCGGAGTACGACGTACGGCGCCAGTCGACGTCGACCCCGCGGTCGAAGCCGCGCGCGGTGAAGTCCTCGGCCCCGGGGACACCGGTCGGCTCCACCGGAGGTGCGATCTCGGCGGACTCGGGCTGCGGTCCGCCGAGCTCGGCGAGCTTGTCGAGCACTGCCGCGACGTAGCCGTCGTCCTTCACCTCGACCCGGTCGGGCACGTTCGTGGTGTCCGGGGTCCGCCCGAACAACAGGCGGTGCAGCCCTCCGCACACCGTGTTGGGGGTCGGCGCCCACCAGGTGACGACCTGGGACTGCGCCCGGGTGAGGGCGACGTAGAGATCGCGAAGCTCCTCGCCCGCCTCCTCGAGGCGATGCCGGTCCTCGTGGGTTGGCCACTGTGAGCCGGCCCTGCTCACGTCGAGGCAGCGGTGCCCGGTGTCGTCGTGGAAGAGCGCGCGTTCGACGGGGAAGAGGAAGGTCTCGAAGGCGAACGGGAGATAGGTGACGGGGTACTGCAGGCCCTTGCTCGCATGCACGGTGACGATCTGCACGGCGGCCGCGTCGCTGTCGAGGCGTCGGGTGCGCTCGGGTGTGGCCTCGCGGGCGCGCTCCTGCCGGAACCACTGCAACAGCGCCGGCAGACCCAGGCGCTGGGTCACGGCCTGTTGGTGCAGGCTCTGGGCGACGTGTCGCAGGTCGGTCAGCAGCCGCTCGCCGCCTTCGAGGTGGAGGACCCGGGCCGACAGGCCGCGCTCCTCGGCCGCCTCGACGAGGGCGGCCACGCCGGCGCCGCGCAGGAGCAGCGCCCACCCCCGCAGCGTGTCGGCGACGTCCTCGGTCAGACGTTCGCCGTCTGGGTGGTCGCCGCTCGCGAGGTCGGCGACGGTGTAACCAAGGAACGGCGTGCGCGCGGCGGCGCGCACCTTGGCCGTGCGATGCGGCTGCTCGATCGCCTCGAGCAAGGCGAGCCAGGCGTCGGCCCCCTCGGTGGTGAAGACCTGACCTCCTCCGGTGACGACCGCCGGGATCCGGTGGGCGGCGAGGGCGCGTTGGACGAGCAGCCCGTGGTCGCGCTTGCCGACCAGCACGGCCACCTGACCGGCGACCAGCGGCTCGTCACACCAAGTCGCCCCCGAGGCGAGCAGGGTGGCGATGTCGGCCGCGCAGTCGCGGGCGATGAAGTCGCGGGCGTCGGCCATCGACACCAGGCCCTGCCGGTTGAGCTTGAACCCGTCGCGACTCACCTGTCGGATCCGGAACGGCACCGGGTGCGGCGCGCCCACGAGCCGGCTCACCTGGAGGCCGGCCCGCACCTGGCGTACGACGATCCGCGGATCACCCAGCGCCGCGCCCCGCAGCACGCAGGTGAGCCGGTCGACCAGCGGCTGGTCGCTACGCCAGTTGGTGCCGAGGGTCGCGCGGGTGGTGGCGGTCGTGGCCGCCGCGAGGTAGGTCACCACGTCGCCACCGCGGAAAGCGTAGATAGCCTGCTTGGGGTCGCCGATCAGCACCATGGTCGCGTACCCGTCGAACGCCCGCTGCAGCACCTCCCACTGCACCGGGTCGGTGTCTTGGAACTCGTCGACGAGCACGATCCGCCAGCGCCTGCGCATCCGCTCGCGAGCCGGCGCGTCGTCGTCGAGCAGTGCGTCGGCCAGCCGACCGAGCAGGTCGTCGTAGCTGAGGATGCCCAGCCGCCGCTTGCGGACCTCCACCTCGTCACGGACCGCGCAGGCGAACGCGACGCGTGCGGCGCCTCGCGCGTCGTCGCTGTCGGTCAGCGCTGCTCGTGGGTCACCGACGGCCGCCCGGGCGATACCCAGGGCCTCCGTTCGATCGAACGGCGGGGGGTCGGTGGCGTTGGCGTACGCCGCCAGGTAGCGGTCGTCGGTCACCTCGACGACCAGGTCGTCCAGCGACTCCACCAACGTGGCGCCGGCGTCGGTGTCGCCGGCGACCCCGAGCGAGCGCAGCACGAGCTGGCAGAACTGGTGGGTGGTGGCGATCGTCCCCGCGTCGAAGTTGGCCAGCGCGTCGCGGATCCGCGCGCGTCGCCGCGCGCGCTCCTCGTCGTCACAGTCGACGAGTCGCTGGAGCACCTCGTTGGTGGGCGCGGCGCCATCGCCGGGGGCGTTGGGCGACAGGGCTCGCTCGGCGTCGACGAGCGCTCCACGGACCCGCTCGCGCAGCTCCTGGCTCGCCGCGCGGCCGAACGTGACCACGAGCATCTCGTCGAGGCTCGCCACTCCCTCGGCGACGAAACGGGTGACCAGGGCGGCCACGGCGAAGGTCTTGCCGGTGCCGGCGCTGGCCTCGAGCAGCGTGGTCCCGGTGGGCAGCGGTCCGGTGAGATCGAAGGTCGGCAGCTCGTCGGCCGCGTCGGGCCTGCCGACGATGGTGTTCATCTCG
>CAZIVD010000006.1:72247-137458 GCA_964542635.1 uncultured Nocardioides sp.
GGGTCCCCGCGGCGTTGTTCGGGGGAGCGGAGCGGAGGAGAAGAACGTCGTGGGGTGGGTTCGGGGTCCCCGCGGCGTTGTTCGGGGGAGCGGAGCGGAGGAGAAGAACGTCGTGGGGCATCTTCACCACGAACCCTGCTCGGCGTCGAGGAGCGGACTCCAGACCTTGAGGGCGAGAGCCCCAAAGCGAGTGTTCTCGCCGGCCATCTCCTCGTCCTCGTGCGGGATCTCGAGTCGACCGGGGACCGAGGCACCCGGACCGTGCACCAGCACCTGCGCGGCGTCGGCGTCCTCGCCGTCGTATCGGGCGCTGTGCCACTCCCACCCGGCCTTCTCGAGCGCCTGGTCGACGTTGGCGTGGGTGCGCCGCATGGTGGCGTAGCGGCACGAGGTCTTCAAGGGCAGCGGCAGCGGCTCGCACAGCCCACGATCGCGCAGACGGACGAGGTCTGCGAGCACGGCGGCCGCGCGGTGGTCGACCGGGCCGAGGACCGAGGTGGCCACCGGGTCGGGCGACCGACTCGCCGCCCGCCCGATGGTGTGCGCCGTCCAGTGGTGGTCGGGATGGCCGGCGCTGAGTGCCAACAGTGCGATCCAGGACTGGAGCCGGTGCGTGGCGGCGAGCCGGGAGTAGCCCACGGCGACCAGCCTCCCGGCGTACACACCCGGCACGGTGCCGCGCAGGCGGCGCCCCCCGCCGAGGTCGACATCGACGTCGACGTCGCGCGGCGCAGCGGTGCGGGCGTCGAGACCGGCCCGAGCGAGCGGCTCGGCCGCGCGCACGATCTCCTCGAGGAGGCGCCAGCCGAGACGGCCAGGAGGAAGCGTGCCTCGACGCCATTCCCGGTGCTTCACGGTCTCCACCGGCCGCTGGGCAAGGAGGTCGCGCAGCACGCGGTCGCCCACGCTCCACTTCTCCAGGTGATCCAGCTCGACGGGGAGCGCGTCCGGCAGCTCGTCGAGGTCGTCGGGGTCACGGGGGAGGTCGAGGTCGAGGCGGCCCCGCACGAAGGCCCTGGCGGGGTTCTTGAAGAAGCTCAGCAGGTCGTCGAGCAGCACGTCGTCCGGCGGCAACGCCGGCAGCGGTCCGTCCAGGAAAGCCGCGGGCGGCACCCGCGGGCCAGCAGCCGCTCGGGCACCCGCGAGCGCCGCCCGGTCGAAGGTGAAGACGCGGCCGGCCACCAGGGCCGACGGCACGACGTTGCGCCGGTCGAAGGACTGGAGGGGATGGCGCACCGTGACCACCTCCGAGACTCGGCCGGCCGGCGAGGTGGCCGACTCGTCGAGGGCATCGAGCAGCTCGTCGAGGGGTACGGCGGGTGGTCGCGGCTGGCCGGAGTACTCGTTCGCCCCCGTGTAGGTCACGACCAGCGTCTCGGTCGCGGCCAGGATCGCGTCGAGCAGGAGTTGCCGGTCCTCCGACCGCGGGTCCCGCTCCCCCGTCAGCGGGCGCCGGGCGAGCACGTCGTCGCCGTCGACCGCACCGGCGCGCGGGAAGGTGCCGTCGTCGAGCCCGAGCAGGCAGACGACGCGGTGCGGCACCGAGCGCATCGGCACCATCGTGCAGACGGTCAAGGTGCCGGTGCGGAAGTTGGCACGGGTGGGCCGCCCGGCGAGCCGTTGGCCGAGCAGGGCGCGGACGTCGGGAAGCCGCAGCGACACGTCCTGGAGGTCGGCGGCCGCCGCCTCCCGGACCCGGGACAGCTCCCGGTGGACCTGCCCGCTCTGCCACCCGTCCGACGCTGGCACCAGGGTCAGCGTCGCCAGCGCCTGCTCGAGAGCGTCGAGCCAATCGCCGACAGGGTGGCGGCCAACCATGGAGTCGGTGGCGTGCCGCAACCGGTCGACGTACTCGCTCACCCGGCCGGCGAGGTCCACCTGGCCGCTCCCCACGTCGTCGAGGGGGAGGGTGCGGTCGAGCCAGGTGTTGGCGTCGTCGGAGAGGGCGACGCCCGCCAGCACGCGGTCCAGGCCGAACTGCCAGGTGTTGGCGACGACCTGGTCGAGCCCGAAGTCGGCGCGGTGCTCGGCGTCGAAGGCCCACCTGATGCCGGCCGCCGCCACCCAGTCGGCGAGCTGCGCGAGGTCGTCGTCACTGAACTTGAACCGGCGTCGCACCGGCTCGGCGTGCGCGAGGTCCACGACCTGACTGGCGGTCGCCCGGCCGCCCGCGAGATCGAGCAACGTCGTCGCGACCGCGAGCAGCGGGTTGGTCTGGGTGAGCGACCGGTCGGCCAGCTGGACCCGGAGCCGATGGGCCGGGTGACCCTCGCGGCCGACGACGTCACCGAGCCCGAAGCCGGCGGAGATCAGGGGCGCGTGGGTCTCCACGTCGGGACACATCACGAGGATGTCCCGCGGCTCGAGGGTGGGATCGGTGTCGAGCAGGTCGAGCAGCACCTCGCGCAGCACCTCGACCTGACGAGCGGCTCCGTGGCAGGCGTGGACCTGCACCGAGCGGTCGTCGGAGCCGAGGATGCGCTCCGCAGCCGGACCAGGCGCATTGGAGCGGAGGTCGGACTGCAGCCATCCCAGCAGCGTGTCCCGCGGGGCGGCCGCGTCGGGCACGTAGTCGTCGTGGGGCCTGACGGCAGCCAGGGCGCGTTGCAGCTCGCGGGTGTCGCGGCCGAGCGTCGCGAGCAGCCGGTGCCCCACCAGCCCGTGACCGGTGTCCTCGGCCCGAGGGACCGGACCCGAGGCCGAGCCGTCGCGGGCAACCAGTGGGGTCAGCGCGTCCCAGAGGACCGGGGACGGGTGCGGCAGCCAGAGGTGGACGTCGCGGTGCTCGGCGAGCGCCGCGAGCAGGTCGATCTCGGTGACCGGCAGGCGGGTGTGCCCGAAGAGCGAGACCCGCTCCGGCAGGTCGAAGGAGCCCGGGTCCCCACGAAGCCGCGCGAGGGTCGCCGCGTGCCGGCTGTGGGGCGGGGGCGCGTCCAGCTCCGCGACCAGGCGCCGCCAGAGCTGGGGCTGCCAGCCGAGGTCGGCGTCCAGCGGACCTCCTGCGCCGTCGGTGTCGTGGCCCGCGGACCAGTCCTCGACGAGGCGAGGCCTCTGCACGGCGTACGACGCGAAGAGGGCCGCGAGTCGTCGCGCCACGGCGTAGCGCCTGCCGACGCGGAGGTCGGCCTCGGCCGGGGGCAGGCCATGGCCCAGGTGGCGGGCGAGGGTGGCCGCCCAGGGCTCGTGGACCACCGCGTCGATGACCCGTAGAAGGGGCCAGACCAGGGTCTCGGGAGACCAGGGATCCTGCTCGCGTGCGCCGGTGATCTCGGCGACGAGGGAGACCGGCGTGCGGAACTCCAGGCCGGCGCACACCCCGTCGCCGCGGGCGTCCTCTCCGACCGGCCGAGCGACACCGAGGCGATGGCTGAGCCGTTGCGAGAGCCAGCGCTCCATCCCCTTCGCGGGGACCACCACGACCTCGGTGGCAAACGGGTCATCCAGGGGGAGTTGGAGCAGGTCGGCCAGACCCTCGGCGAGCGCATCCGCGCGGGCAGCGCGGTGCAGTCGCAGGCTCATGTCGCGACCCTATGCGCCGCTGCCGACGGCGGGCAGGATGGACCCATGACCCCTCGACGACGCCACCGGTCGGTCCGTGCGACGTATGCCGCCGTCGGGACGCTCCTGCTCGGCAGCCTGGTGGCCGCGACGGCGTCGCCGGCCGGCGCGGCCGAGCCCGAGCCCTGGAGCCGGGTGGACGCGACCGGGGACGCTCCCGCGGCGGCGGACCTCCAGGCGGTGCGGACCTCGTGGGAGGGCAACCGCATCCTGGCCCGGGCGGAGGTCCGCGACCTGGGCCCGACGGGGCGGTTCCGCGTGAGCCTGGTGGTCGACGGGGAGACCATCCACCTCTATGTCCGGAAGACGAAGTCCACCATCGTCAAGCGGGTGCAGAACTACAACTTCGAGGGCAAGCACCAGAACCTGAAGTGCCAGGGCATCAAGGTGACGTGGAGCGGCAAGCACGACTTCATCTCCGTCAGTGCGCCGCTCGCCTCCTGTGTGGACTCGGGACCGTGGGGCACCGACGGCATGTGGCTCAAGGGCCCGAGCGGGGACGTCGACAAGGTCGGCACCATCTGGTGGACGGGCGACTGACCGACCTGTCGCTGGCGTGGGCGCGCCCGGGCGGCGTACCTCCGCCGGGTCCGAGGGCGGGGGTTCGGGTGCGTTCCTACTGCTTCGGCGTCGTTGCAGCGACGCCGAAGGAACGAGACACCCGGCCGACCGGGGATTCCGCGCGGCAGCGTGGCGCGCAGCGACACGCTCGCGACATCCAAGGCAGTCCCGGCCGACCGGGTGTTCCGGCCGAAGGCGAGAGCCGGGCGCTATTCGTCCGCGTGCGGGCTGGAGAGGTCCTCGGTGCGGTCGCGCTCGACCGGATCTGGTGAGGTGTCGGCGTCCTCGGGATCGGCGACCGCCGTGCGGGCCGGAACGGCGGCAGCCTGCTCGGCGCGGACACCGGCGACGACCTGCTCGTGCTCCTGGCGTCGCACGTTGCGGGTGCCGACGACCAGGTAGCCGAGAAAGCCGAGGAGGAGGGCGACGGGGACACCGAGGTTGGCGTAGGCCCAGTCGCCGTCGCGCCCGCCCAGGCCGAGCGGCTCGAGCAGGAAGCCCAGCCACGACAGGCCCTTGCCGGCGCCGGTGGTGTCGATGACCAGACCCCAGCCGACAACGGTCGCGACGGCCATCAGCAGCACGGACTCCCAGCGCACGGCGCCGTAGCCGCCGCCCTCGGGCGGGTCGCGGAACAGGGCCCGCTCGTCATAGGGGTAGCGCCGCATGAACAGGTCGCACAGGAAGATCCCGCACCAGGCCGCCATCGGCACGCCCAGGATGATCAGGAAGGCCATGAACACCGACAGGAAGTCGTCGGCTATCCAGACGATGTAGATGGTGCCGAGGATCATCAGCACCCCGTCGAGCGCGGCGGCGGACCAGCGGGGCACCTTGAGGCCGAGGGAGAGCAGGGTGAGCCCCGAGGAGTAGATGTCGAGGATCGCGCCGCTGACCAACCCGCCGACGGCCACGAGAGCGAACGGCACGAGGAACCACGTCGGCAGGATCGTGGTGAGCGCGCCGATCGGGTCGGCGGCGATGGCCGCGGACAGGTCGGGGTCGTTGGCGCAGAGCAGCACGCCGTACGCCACCAGGATCACGACAGGCAGGCTGCCTCCGAAGGTCGGCCAGAACACCACCCCGGTCGTGCTGGTCTCCCGGGGCAGATAGCGGGAGTAGTCGGCCGCGGAGTTCACCCAGCCCACGCCGAACCCGGTCATCACCATCACGGTGGCCCCGACCAACGCGGTGGTCGGCCCGGCGGGGAGGTCCTGGGCGACGGCGAGGTCGATGTGGTCGACGGTCAGCCACACGTAGACGCCCGTGACGATGATGAGCGCGATGGTCAGCCACTTCTGGATCCGCATGATCGCGTCGTAGCCCAGGATACCGGCCGCGACGATGACAGCCGCGACCACCACGAAGGCCACGATCTTGGTGATGTCGCCTGAGCCCCAACCGAGCCGGTCGAAGACCGTGGACGTCGCCAGGGTGGCCAACGAGACCAGCACGGTCTCCCATCCGACGAGCAGCAGGTAGGACACCAGACCGGGCAGGCCGTTGCCGATCCGGCCGAACGCCGCCCGCGACAGCACCAGGGTCGGCGCGGAGCCGCGCTTGCCCGCGATCGAGACCAGGCCGACCAACAGGAACGAGACCACGGCTCCGACCACGGTCGCGATCAAGGCCTGGGTCAGGCTGAGCCCGAAGCCGAGGACGAAGGAGCCGTAGGAGACGGCGAGCACCGAGATGTTCGCGGCACACCACGGCCAGAACAGCGAGGCCGAGGAGCCCTTGCGCTCACTCTCCTCGATGACGTTGATCCCGTTGGTCTCGACAGTCGGCGGCTTGCGCGTCGCCTCGGTGGTCCCGGTCGACCCGGGGCGGCCCGCCATGTCCGTTGTCATCCTCTGTCCTCCTCGGTGAGACCTCTCCCGATCAACCCGACCAGCACCGGCCCGATCCTGGTGGCGGTCCGCTCGGCGACGGCGACCACCTCGACGGGGTCGATCCCGGAGTCCGATCCCTCGATCGCGGTCACGGTCGAGAGTCCGACCAGTTCCACGCCCCACTCTCGCGCCGCGATCGCCTCGTAGACGGTCGACATGCCGACCAGGTCGGCGCCGATCCGCCGCAGCCAGTCGGCCTCCGCCCACGTCTCGTAGTGCGGTCCGCCCAGGAGGGCGTAGACACCCTCGACGAGGCCGGGGTCCAGCGCGTGAGCGATCGCGCGCAGCCGGGGCGACCAGGCGTCGGTGAGGTCGACGAAGCGCGGCCCCTCCAGGGGCGAGCCGAAGGCGAGGGCGAGGTGGTCGGAGACCAGCACGGGCTGGCCGATGCTCAGATCCGCCCGCAGACTGCCGTTGGCGTTCGTCAGGACCGCGAGCCGACAACCTGCCGCCGCCGCAGTCCGGATCGGATGGGCGACCGACGCCGGTCCGTGACCCTCGTAGAGGTGGGTGCGCCCGAGGAGCAGCAGCACGCGGTGTTCGCCCACGCGCACCGACCGCACCTCGCCGCCGTGACCCTCGGCCACGGGCGCCCGGAAGCCGGGGAGCTCGGTCATGCGGAACGACGCCAGAGGTGGCCCGAACGCATCCGCCGCCGGACCCCAGCCAGAACCGAGCACCACCAGTGCGTCGTGCCTCGGACACGCGGTGAGCTCGGCCAGCCGCGCCGCGGCGGCGTACGCCTCGGGGTAGTCCGCCTCGCCGGGCCTGGTCGCCACGGCCCCACCCAACCACGCACACACACCGGGGCCACTGAGGCGGATGCTCGGCATGAGAGGTCTCGACACGCCGCTCGTCCCTCGCGGCGGCTCGACCACCGAAAGAGGCTCGTCCGTCGCGGCGGCGAGGATTCGCTGGTCGAGCCGGGCGAGCCGCCAGGCGAGCCCGTGTCGAGACCCCGTGACGGAAGGACTCGCCGTACAGAATGGCGGCGTGAGCAACAGGATCGTCGCCGTGCAGTGTCACCGGCTGACGGCGCCGCTACACACGCCGTTCGTGACGGCGCTGCGGCGGACCACGCAGTTGGAGACCACCGTCGTCGAGGTGGTCGACGACGACGGGGTGCGCGGGTACGGCGAGGCGCCACAGGTGTGGCGGGTGACGGGTGAGTCGCTGGCCGGCGCGCAGGCCTGCCTCACCGGGCCGCTGGCCGAGGTGGTGGTCGGCCGGTCCGCCACGGACCTGGACGATCTCGCCGTGCTGGGTCGGGCGCTCGACGATGCGGTCGTCGGCAATTTCGGGGCCAAAGCCGCCATGGACGTGGCCCTCCACGACCTGGCCGCTCGGCGGGCGGGCATCCCGCTGCCTCGACTGCTGGGCGCCGAGCCCGCAGGCCCGTGGCGGGTTCCCACCGACGTCACCGTGTCGGCCGGCGAGGCGGACGCGCTCGCCGCGACCGCCGAGGCTCGACTCGGCGACGGGTTCACCGTCCTCAAGCTCAAGGTCGGCACCGACGCCGCCCACGACGTGGCCAGGGTGGCGGCCGTGCGGGCGGCTGCGCCGGGCGCCCGGATCCGTGTCGACGCCAACCAGGGCTGGATACCCGCTGAGGCCATCGCCGTGATCGAGGAGATGGAGGACGCGCGCCTGGACGTCGAGTTCGTCGAGCAGCCGGTCTCGCGCTACGACCTGGAGGGGCTCGCGCAGGTCACCGAGGCGGTGGCCACCCCGGTGATGGCCGACGAGGCGGTCTTCGGCCCGCGCGACCTCGCGGCCGTGATCGACCGACGGGCGGCCGATCTGGTCAACGTCAAGCTCGCCAAGTGCGGCCGGCTCGAAGTGGCGCGCGCCCTGCTGGAGCGAGCGGCCGCAGCAGGCCTGGGCACCATCGTCGGGTCCATGATGGAAGGACCCATCGGCGTCGGGGCCGCGGCCAGCCTCGTCGCGGCGCTCGGCACCAGCAACACCAGCGACCTGGACGCCGCATGGTGGGCGACGGAGTCGCCCGTCCGAGGCGGCGCGTCGTACGACGGCGGCACCCTCGTCCTGCCGGACGCACCCGGCCTCGGCGTCGAGGGCCTGCGATGACCGCGCTCAGCCGGGTACGGGTGCCGGTGGCCACGGTGTGGACGTCGCCGCGAGCACCGCGCGACCTCGACGCCCCCGCCACCGCCGACGACCCCAGCGTCGGCGCCTGGCTCGACATCCTCACGCCCGCTGGCCGCCTCGGCCTGCACGGCCGCACCCTCACCCAGCTCCTCGAAGGGGAGCCGGTCCGCGTCGTCGCCGAGGAGGAGGACTGGTCCCGGATCGCGGCCCCCTGGCAGCCGACGGCCACCGGGACCGGGTACGACGGGTGGGTGCGGTCCGGGCATCTGCGCGCCGCCGACGACGAGCCGGGGGCACCCGCAGCCGTCATCCCGGCCGACCGCATCGCCATCACGGCGTACGCCGAGCGCTTCCTCGGTCTCACCTACCTCTGGGGCGGCACCAGCCCGGCCGGCTTCGACTGCTCCGGGCTGGTCCACTACTGCCATCGACAGGCCGGCGTCGTCGTGCCCCGCGACTCACCGGACCAGGCATCGGTGGCGACTCCGGTGCCGCTCGGCCAGGAGGAGCCCGGCGACCTCTACTTCTTCGCGGCCGAGGATGGCCGGGTCTACCACATCGGGTTCGTCACCGCCGCCGGACGGATGCTGCACGCCCCCGAGGACGACGGCTCGGGAGTGATCGTCGACGAGGTCGTCCCGCCGCATCGACGTGCCCACCTCGTGGGCGCCGGCCGCCTCCTCCTCTGACCTGCCGCACGGCAGCGTGGCCGCTCAGGCGAGGATCTCGCCCAAGGCGGTCAACAGGCGGTCGACCTCGTCCACCGTCGTGTACGGCGCCAGGCCGACGCGCAGGCCGCCGTCGGCCCCCAGGCCCAGCAGGTGGCTGGGCTCCCACGCGTAGAAGTTGCCCGCGGGTGCGTTGACGTCCCATTCCGCGAGGGCTCGCGACACCTCCGCCGCGTCGGCGTCGGCGAATGTCATCAGCAGCGTCGGGGTGCGCCGGGCGGCGCGCGAGTGCACCGTGAGGGGGAGCGGCGCCAGACCCTCCTCGAGACGCAGCCGCAGGTCGTCCTCGTAGTGCTCGATCGCCGTGAGCGCGCTGCGCAAGCGGGAACGCCGGTCCACTCCGCTGCCCAGGGAGGCCAGCAGGTCGATCGCCGCTGTGGTGCCGGCCATCAGCTCGTAGGGCAGCGTGCCGAGCTCGAACCGCTCAGGCACCGCGTCGGTCGCGGGCGCGAGCTTGTCGGGCCACAAGGTCTCCAGCAGCTCGGGGGCCGCGGTGACCGTGCCGCAGTGCGGGCCGAGGAACTTGTAGGGGGAGCAGGCGTAGAAGTCGGCTCCCAGCTCCGTCAGGTCGCTGGGCGAGTGGGCCGTGTGGTGCACGCCGTCGACGTACAGCAGTGCACCTGCCTCGTGCACCGCCGAGGAGATGGCGGGCAGATCGGGTCGTGTGCCGATCAGATTGGAGGCGGCGGTGCAGGCAACCAGCCGGGTCCGCTCCGTGAGCAGCCCAGCGACGACGGCCGGATCCAGCTCGCCGCTCGCGGGATCGAAGTCCGCCCACCTGACCGTGACCCCGACAGCCTCGGCGGCGATCACCCACGGCCGTACGTTGGCGTCGTGGTCCAGGCGCGTGACGACCACCTCGTCCCCGGGGCACCACTGCTTCGCGAGGGCTCGCGACAGGTCGAACGTCAGCTGGGTCATGCTGCGGCCGAAGACGACCCCCTCCGCCACGCCCCCGACGAGATCGGCCACCGCCGCGCGACAGCCGGCTACCGCGGCGTCGGCGTTGCGCTCCGCGGCGTTGAGGTCGCCTCGGTTCGAGAGCGGCGCCGCGAGCGTGGCGCGGATCGCCTCGCCCACCACGTCGGGGGTCTGAGAGCCGCCGGGGCCGTCGAAGTACGCCGTGCCGCCGGCCAGGCTCGGGAAGCGATCGCGCAGCGCCTGCACGTCGTAGCGGGTCGTGTCGACGGCGGTCTCGGTCTCGGTCACGCGGCGATCCTTCCAGGCCGCCCTGGCCAGCACATCGTGCCGCTCGCTGCACCCTCGGGTTCACACTGGGCGCCATGACCTCCTGGCCACGTGACCTGCACGGGCAGGACGACGCCGCGGCGATCCTGCGCGCGGCCGGGTGCGTGCACGCCGAGGACGAGGTCGGCCTGATCTGGGAGACCTTCGCGCTGCCGACACAGCGGGGGGCTGCCGTGACCGACCGAGCCCGAGGGCGGCCGCTGGAGCAGGTGCTGGGCTGGGCGGCCTTCGGGCCGGTCCGCGTCGCCCTGGCTCCAGGAGTGTTCGTTCCTCGCCGGCGCGCCGAGGCGATCGTGCCCGCCGCGCTGGCGCTGCGGCCCGCCGCGCGGCTGGTCGTCGACCTCGGCTGCGGGGCGGGAGCGCTGGCGGCGTGGCTGGCGGTGGCCCTGCCGGACGCGGAGGTGCACGGCGTCGAGCTGGACGAGACCGCCCTCGCCTGCGCGCGTCGTACCGGCGGTTTCCAGGCCCATCACGGCTCATGGTGGTGGGGACTGCCGGCCGCGCTCGCCGGACGCGTGGACCTCGCCGTCGCCTACCTCCCCCACGTCCCGACAGGCCGCCTCGGCGAGATCCATCCCGACTTCCGCAACCACGAGCCTCGCCTCGCGGTGGACGGAGGATCCGACGGTCTGGATCCGCTCCGGGCCGTGCTCGCGGAGCGGGCGGCCTGGCTCGCCCCTGAGGGTCGGCTCGTCACGCTGCTCGCGCGTGAGCAGGCCGAGCAGCTGGGTCCGGGCGCGCAGGTGCTCGGACTGACCGACGACGACGCGGTGGTCGCGTTCGGACCCGTTTGACAGACTCCAAGCCATGGGACTCTTCGACCTTCTCCGGCCCGAGCGTGAGGAGACCCAGCGCACCGCGTCCGCGCTGGAGGCGGCTCGCACCGGCCAGCAGGACGACGGCGCGATCGCCCGGCTCGTCCAGATGCTGCTCGACAGCGGCATCGACGGCCGCGGTCCCCTGAGCTCGGCCACCACTGTGGCCACCCGCGCCTCCCGGCGCAAGGCCGACACCCACGACGCGATCCAGCGGGTGATGCGCACCCACGTGACGGGTGCGACGATCGGCGGCTTCATCACCGGACTCGGCGGCTTCGTCACCATGCCGGTGGCCCTGCCGGTCAACGTCGCCGAGTTCTACGTGCAGGCGACGCGGATGGTCGCCGCGATCGCGACCCTCCGCGGCTACGACGTGAACGACCCCCAGGTCCGCTCCGCCGTCCTCCTGACCCTCGTCGGCTCCCGGGCCGACGACGTGCTCCGCAAGGCCGGCGTCACCAGCCCGACGGGGGCGCTCACCCGCGCGGCCTTGCGACCGCTCCCCCCACCCGCCCTGATGATGGTGAACAAGGCCGTCGGATTCCGCTTGATGCGCGGCGTCGGGGAGCGGGTCTTCGCGTCGTTCGGCCGCGGCATCCCCCTGCTGGGTGGCGTCCTCGGCGCCGTGCTCGACGCCTGGATGATGACGAAGGTCGCCGAGCAGGCACTCCTGGAGTTCCCCGAGCACCCCGCAGGCTGAGCACCCACGTCACTCACCGGGTCTCGCGACGGGCCCCGAGGGGCCCCTCCTCGACCGGCGGGGGCAGCGAGCAGGGGCCGCCGACCCAGGCATCCAGCTCGCCGGCGTCCAGGTCGATCGAGACGGTGGCCAGGGTGGCGGTGTCGGCGGGGTCGAGCACTCCGTCGGCGTCAGGCCCGGCAGCGTGCCGGCAGACCGATCCCGCAGGGTCGTGATGAGACATCGCCCGCAGGACGTCGGCGGGCCCCGTGGGGCGGTCGACCGTGAGGGCGGCCCGCAGGTGGTCGCGACGCACCCAGGAGTTGCGATCGAGCAGACCGACGCGGCAGCCGGGTGCGCCCGCAGCGGACAGGAAGTGGTTGGTGCGGACCAGCAGGCCGTCCTCCAGTGGCACCTCTCCCACCCCACCCGGGAAGGTCTCGAACGACGCCGCGTCGCCGGCGCGGTCCGCCACGGTCACGGCGGAGGACGCCGAGAACGTGAGCCCGGTGACGAGCGCGCGCGCTTCGGCCACGGTGCGGCACTCCTCGAGGAGCGTGCGGAGCAGCACGTGGACGGGGAAGCCGATCACCGCGTCCGCTCCGACCGCGCGCTGGTCGTCGTCGGCGTGGTGCAGCAGGTTCAGCAGCACCGCGAGCCCGGACTCGTTGACGCCGATCTTCGCCAGCACGCCGTACTCCGTGAGAGTGCTGACGCGGCCGGCCTCGGCGGAGACGAACGTCCAGCACAGCCAGTCGTCGCGCATCGCGGCGTACCAGTCCCACGTCTGCGCCACCACCGGCGCGCGGTCCGGGCGCCTCGACACGACGGTCGAGCATTCGCAGGCCGCGCCGTCGGGGGCCAGGACGGCCAGGATCTCCGTGCGCGCGTTGAGGGCCGCGATCTCGTGGACGCGTCGACCGGAGCCGGCGGCCAGACCGGCGATCTCGTCCGCGGCACGCGGCGCCAGCTGCTCGATCGTCGCGTGCGCACGCTCACCCCACGCGCGCAGGTCGGCGTCGGGATCCAGCCGTCGCCACAGCCGTGCGTACGCGTCGACCGTCGCCGCGATCCGGTCACCCTGCACGAGACCGAACTCGCGTCCTCGCGCAAACGGCTCGCTCTGCGTGGACGCGTACGTCGCCGGCCGGATCATGCCGACATCGTCGCATCGCGTCGGGCGGCCGTTCGTGACACGGTGGACCATGGGCTCCCATGAGCACGCCCCGGCATCCTTCGAGATGAGTCCCTCGAGATGAGTCCGTCGAGATCGGGCGGCCATCCACCGCAGCGCGAGGTGGGCCGGCGGGAGACCTTCGAGGAGAAGCAGGACCGCAACTGGAACGACGTCCTCCAGGAGCTGCGCGTCGTACAGACCGGGGTCCAGGTGCTGTCGGGCTTCCTGCTCACGCTGCCCTTCACCAGCCGCTTCTCCGACCTCGACGACGCCCAGCGCTGGCTCTACCTCGGGCTGGTCGTCACGGCGGCCCTGGCCGTCGGCGTCACGCTGACCCCGATCATGGTGCACCGGCGGGTCTTCGGTCAGCGGATCAAGGTGCAGGTGGTCAGGGTCGGGCACGTCCTCGCCCAGGTGATGATCGTGCTGTTGGGGCTGCTGATCGTCGGGATCTGCATGCTGATCTTCAGCGTGGTGGTCTCGTGGACCGCCGCTCTCGTCGTCGGCGCGGTCTTCGTCATCGTCCTCACCGGCCTGCTGGTCCTGGTGCCGTGGAAGGTGGCGCGCACGACGCGATGACCGTCGAGCTCGGATCCGCGCTCAGCCAAGCGGCGGGACCGCGTCCCCCCGTCCGTCGGCCCGGCGCAGCAAGCGGGCGAGGCCAGGGAGGAGGGCCAGGATCACCAGCAGCCGCAGCACTTGGGCGGCCATCACGTAGGTCACGTCGGAGCCGCTGTCGGCCGCGATGACCAACACCGCGAACAGGCCACCAGGAGTGGTGGCGAGGTAGGCCGTCAACGGGTCGACCGAGGTGACCACGGCCAGGAGGGCTCCGAGAGCGGCCGTCGCCGCGATCATCGCCAGGATGAGGAGCAGGACCAACGGCAGCATCTTCAGGATCGACCGCAGGCTCTCGTGGGTGAACCGGAGCCCCACCTGGACCCCGATCAGAGCGAACGCCGCCCACTGCAGCCAGAGCGGGACGGCCACGTGCCCCAGCCACCCGCCGGCCCCGAGCACCGTGGCCACCACCATGGGGCCCAGCAGGGCCATCGTCGTCATCGGGAGCACGCGAGCGAGGAGCAGCCCGCCGCCAAGGCTGAGCACCACGAAGGCGAGGTCGCGCCCAGGGTCGTGGTCGGACCCCGCAAGGACGCCCTGGCCGTGAGGAGGGTGGAACACCGCGGACGTGACCAGGGGCATGGTCAGCAGGATCACGAGCACTCGCAGGTACTGCACGACGGTCACGACCCGGTCGTCGGCGCCGAGATCGTGGGCCACGGCGACGACTCCCGAGGCCCCGCCCGCGAGGAGTGCGAAGACTCCGGTGGTGAGCGTGACGTCGCGCCGCCTCGCGAGCACCCACCCGGCCAGGAGGCTGATCGCCAGAGTCCCGAGCGTCACCGCCACGATCGCTCCGCCCTGGCTCGCCATCCGCCCAAGGGCCTCCGGGACGACGAGCGCGCCTACCGTGACGCCGACCAGGGCCTGCGCCAGGCGGAAGGCCCAGTCCGGCAGCTCGAGCCGCGTCGGCGAGGTGAGCGCGTGGCTGAGGCCCCCGAGGACCCCGCCGAAGAGGACGGCGGAGGGTGTGCCCAGCAGCAGGAGGCCCAGGGAGGTGAGCGCGGTGACGGCCAGGACGACGGCGGCCGCTCGGGCAGAGGAGCGCGAGCTCACGGAAGGAGCGGGAAGCCGAGCCGGTCCGCGAGCTCACTGCCCGAGACGCCGTACGACGAGACGAGGCGCGCCCCCGAGGGGTCGAGGTCGAAGGTAGCCAGGTCGGTGTAGACCCGGGTCACGCAGGCCAGGCCGGTGAGGGGGTAGTCGCAGGTCCGCACGAGCTTGGGCGAGCCGTCCTTCGCGAAGAGGGTCATCATCACGAAGACCTGCTTGGCCCCGATCGCCAGATCCATCGCGCCGCCGACCGCCGGGATGGCGTCGGAGGCACCGGTGTGCCAGTTGGCGAGGTCGCCGGTCACCGACACCTGGAACGCGCCCAGCACGCACACGTCGAGGTGACCGCCGCGCATCATCGCGAAGGAGTCGGCGTGATGGAAGTACGCGGCTCCGGGGAGCTCGGTGACCAGCTGCTTGCCGGCGTTGGTCAGGTCGGGGTCCTCCTGGTCGCCGACCGCGAGCGGGCCCATGCCGAGCATGCCGTTCTCGGTGTGCAGGACCACCCCCGAGCCGGGGGCCAGGTGCTCGGCGACCTTGGTCGGCTGCCCGATGCCCAGGTTGACGTAGGAGCCGGCGGGGATGTCGGCGGCGACGGCGGCGGCGATCTCGTCGAGGGTGCGAGGCGTCGAGCCGGCCATCAGACCGCCACCACCCGGTCCACGAAGATCCCCGGCGTGACCACGACCTCGGGGTCGATCCCGCCGACGTCGACGACCTCTCCTACCTCGGCCACGACGAGGCCGGCGGCGGTGGCCATCACCGGTCCGAAGTTGCGAGCGGTCTTGCGATAGACGAGGTTGCCGGCCCGGTCGGCGCGGTGCGCCCCGATGATCGCGACGTCCCCCCGGATCGGGTACTCGAGCACGTAGGTGCGGCCCTCGATCACCCGGGTCTCCTTGCCCTCGGCCAGGGGCGTGCCCACCGCGGTGGGGCAGTAGAACGCACCGACCCCCGCACCGGCCGCCCGCATCCGCTCCGCGAGGTTGCCCTGCGGGACCAGCTCCAGCTCGATCCTCCCCGCGCGGTAGAGCCCGTCGAAGACCCACGAGTCGTGCTGCCGCGGGAAGGAGCAGATCATCTTGCGCACCCGACCCCGCGCCAGCAGGGCGGCCAGCCCGGTGTCGCCGTTCCCGGCGTTGTTGTTGACCACGGTGAGGTCGGTAGCGCCCTGGCGGATCAGTGCGTCGATCAGCGCCACCGGCATCCCCGCCAGCCCGAACCCGCCGATCAGCACCGTCGATCCGTCCTCGATGCCAGCGACCGCCTCGTCGGCATCGGCGCACACCACGGTGGCACTCATGGACTCGACGGTCCGGGCGTCGCGACGTTCTCGAGGACGACGGCGAGTCCCTGCCCGACCCCGATGCAGATGGCCGCGACACCCCAGCGGGCTCCGGACTCGCGGAGCCGGTGGGCGAGGGTGCCGAGGATCCGGCCGCCGGACGCTCCGAGCGGGTGCCCGATCGCGATCGCCCCGCCCTTGGCGTTCACGATCTCCGGGTCGACCTTCCAGGCGTCGACGCACGCCAGCGACTGCACGGCGAACGCCTCGTTCAGCTCGACGGCCGCCACGTCGCCCCAGCCGATACCCGCCCGGGCCAGTGCCCGCTCGACCGCCTCGACGGGGGCGATGCCGAAGTCCTGGGGCACCAGCGCGAAGGTGCCGCGGCCGGCGACGCGCGCCAGGGGGTCCACGCCGATGGCTTCACGGGCCGACTCCGAGCCGAGGAGCACCGCCGAGGCACCGTCGTTGAGCGGCGAGGCATTGCCGGGGGTGATCGACCCGTCCGGACGGAACGACGGCTTCAGCGCCGCCAGTCCCTGCACCGTCGAACCGGGACGGATGCCCTCGTCACGCGCCAGGTCGGTGCCGTCGACGCCCACCACGAGGTCGTCGTAGAAGCCGGCCTCCCACGCGGCGTCCGCGAGGTTGTGGGAGCGGGCCGCGAACTCGTCCTGACGTTCTCGGGCGATCCCGAACCGGTCGGCCAGCTGCTCGTTGGCCTCGCCCAGGGAGACCGTCCACTCCGTCGGCATCTTGTCGTTGACCAGCCGCCACCCGAGCGTGGTGGACACCGCCGTCACGTTGCCGGCCGGGAAGGCCCGGGACGGCTTGGGCAGCACCCACGGCGCCCTGGTCATCGACTCGACGCCGCCGGTCACCACGATCTCCGCATCGCCGGACTCGATGGCCCGCGACCCGGCCATGGCCGCGTCCAGTGACGAGCCGCACAGGCGGTTCACCGTCGCGGCGGGCACCGACACCGGCAGCCCCGCCAGCAGCACGGCCATCCGGCCGACGTTGCGGTTGTCCTCGCCCGCACCGTTCGCGCAACCCCAGAGCACGTCGTCGATCCGGGCGGCATCCAGGCCGATTGTCTTGGCCAGCACGCCGGTGATCGCCGCCGCCGCCAGGTCGTCCGGTCGCACGTCGGCGAGCGCCCCTCCGAACCGTCCGAACGGCGTGCGGGCCACGGCGTACACGAAGGCAGCGGTCACGACGACCCCTCCAGCTCGTCAGCGAAGGTCTCCTGGGCGATCCGGAACGCCGTGTTGGCGTCCGGCACGCCGCAATAGACAGCGGTCTGGAGCAGCACTTCCTTGATCTCCTCGAGGGTGAGTCCGTTGCGCCGGGCCGCCCCCAGGTGCAGGGCCAGCTCCTCGTGATGGCCGCGCGCGACCAGAGCCGTCAGCGTGACCATCGACCGGCTCCGGCGGTCGAGCCCCGGCCGGGTCCAGATCCCGCCCCAGGCATAGGTGGTGATCAGGTCCTGGAAGTCCCGTGTCAGCTCGGTGGCCCGGGCCAGCGAGCGGTCCACGTGCTCGTCACCCAGCACTTCGCGACGCACCGCCAGCCCCTCGTCGTACGACGGCACGTGGCGTTCGGGGGCCGGAGCCGGCTCGCCGAGCACGTGGGACCGGATCAGCCTGGCGACCTCGGTGGGGGACTCGGCGGGCGCGAGGTGTGCCACCCCGCCGAGCTCGGCATACGTGCCCCGTCGGACACCTTCGGCGATCTCGCGCAGCGACGCCGGTGGGGTCACGACGTCGGCAGCGCCCGCGACCGCCAGCACAGGGACGTCGATCGCGCCGAGGCGGTCGCGCACGTCGAAGGCCGCCAGGGCCCGGCACACCTGGACATAGCCCCGGTCGTCGGCATCGCTGAGTGCGTGCAGCAGCGCCGCGCCCCGCTCCGGCTCGCGCTCGAGGAAGCCTGGGCCGAACCAGCGCTGCGCCGACGCGCTCACCATCACCGGCGTCCCCGAGGCGGCGACCTGATCGATCCGGTCGGCCCAGAGCCCGGCATCGCCGATCCTCGCGCCGGTGCCCAGCAGGACAGCAGAGTCCACCCGGTCGGGCCGGTCGAGCAGCAGCTGGAGTCCGACCGCGCCACCCACGGAGACGCCGGCGTAGGCGAAGGGCGCACCCGGGTCGCCGCGCTGCTCCTGCACGTCCGCAACGAGTGCCAGCAAACCCTCGGCCAGCTCCGGCAGGTCGAAGGGGCTCGTCGGGCACCCCGTTGTTGTGGCCGTGGCCCGGCAGGTCCCAGGCCAGCACATCGAAGTCGCGGGCGAGCCCCGCCTCGAGGTCGAGCGCACACGCCGACCACAGCGCGAGGGCACTGGTCCCGAGCGAGGGCCCGACGACCAGGAGCGGCAGCTCAGCCCGATGCGCGACGCCGCTGAGCCGCACGCCCGTGACCGCCGGGATCACGACGACTCCCCGGCCACGCACTCCGCCCGCACGAGCGTCGCGTCGACGATCCGGCCCGCGAGGCCGAGGTAGTGACCGGTGGGCCGATGCCCTGCGAGCTCGGCCACCGCGCGCTGCTCGGCCAGGAGGTCGTCGACGACCTTGGTCAGGTTCCCCCACATCCGGTCGGGGTCGACCCGCAGGCTGTGGAGCAGGTCCGTGGTCTGGCCGGCGGCCACCAGGGTCCGGCGCAGCAGCAGCACCAAGGTCTCCCACTCCGCGTGCCAGGCGCCGTCCGCCCGCTCGTCGACCTGGTCCGCGGCCGCCGTGTGCAGGGTCGCGGCCAGCGCCGGCGTCGTCAGGGCGGCGCGATGCACGAGGGTCGCCAGCACCGGGTTCGCCTTGTGCGGCATCGTCGAGGAACCGCCGCCCGAGGCGTCGATGACCTCGCCGATCTCCGGGCGGCCGAGCACGAGGACGTCGCGGGCGATCCGCCCCCAGGCGTCGGTGCACCGGACGAGGGCGTCGCCGAACCGGGTCACCGCTGTCCGGGTGGTGTGCCACGGCTCGGCCGTGGCGAGCCCCAGCGCTGCGGCGAGACCGGCCACGCACGCCTCGGCGCGGTGCGCGCCGCCGAGCTCGACGAGCGCGGCCAACGTGCCGGCGGCACCACCGACCTGCACCGGGTATGCCGCGCGCGCGAGGTCGTCGTACGCGTCCAGGACCCCGGTCAGCCAGCCCGACACCTTCAGGCCGAAGGTCGTCGGGACGGCCGGCTGGGTCAGGGTCCGGCCGGTCATGGGGGTGTCCCGGTGGGTGGCCGCGAGCTGCCCGAGCAGTCGCACCTGGGCTTCGAGAGCGCCGAGCAGATCCTGGCCGACGTCCCGGGCGCAGAGCATCAGCGCGGAGTCGACGACGTCCTGGCTGGTGAGGCCGCGGTGCAGCCATGCGGCTGCGGTCGAGATCTCTCCCGGCTCCGCGGTCTCGGCCAGCCGCGACCTGAGGAGGTCCAGCAGGGGGAGGACCGGCGTCCCACTCTGCTCGAGGCCCTGCGCGAGGCGCGGCACGTCGTCGTCGACCACCAGCGCGGCGAGGTCCGCCCCGGCGTCCGGCGGGGCGACCTCGTGCTCGACCAGTACCCGCAGCCAGGCATCCTCGACCGCGACCATCGCCCGGACCAGCCGCGCGTCCGAGGCGAGGTCGCCGGCCCGGTGCAGGCCTGGCCAGGTCAGCTCGCTCACGGAGACGAGTCTGGCGCAAGATCGAGGAAGACGGTCTCGCCCTCTCCTTGCAGCCGGATGTCGAACCGGAAGCCGTGGGCGTCCTGCTCCGCGACCAGCGTGGCGCGTCGCCCCGGCTCGAGGGAGGCGAGCAGTGGGTCGACCGGGTGGCCCGGCAGGTAGGCGCGCGTGAAGAGTCGGTCCAGCAGCCCGCGGGCGAAGACCGTGAGGGCGAAGTACGGCGGGTCTCCGAACTGGCTCGCCCCAGGCTTGGTGGCACCCGGAGTGAGCGTCGTGAAGAAGTAGGTGCCGGTTCGGTCGGTGCCGGATCGACCCCAGCCGGTGAAGGTGTGGCCGTCGCGGTGGAGCGATCCTGGTGCCTGCACGACCAGGCCGTGGTCGTCGGTCTGCCAGACCTCGACGAGCGCGTCGGGGACCGGCTCCCCCGATCCGTCCAGCACCCGGCCGTGCAGCCTGATCGCGTCGGCACGACCGGGCGGCACCAGCTCGGCGTCGCCGTCGTAGAGCAGGCCGAACGCGAAGAACGGGCCGACCGTCTGGCCCGGGGTCGGGACGAGGCTCATCGCTCCGGCTCCTCCATCGGTGTGCTCCGGCCGCCGGACAGCACGATGTCCCACCGATAGCCGGTGCACCACTCGTGCTCGGTGACGTCGTGGTCGTAGGACGCCACGAGACGGTCGCGGGCCTGCTGGTCGACGATCGCCTGGTAGATCGGGTCGAGCGCGAACAACGGGTCTCCGGGGAAGTACATCTGGGTCACCAGGCGCTGGGTGAAGTCCGTGCCGAACAGCGAGAAGTGCACGTGCGCCGGCCGCCAGGCGTTGCGGTGGTTGCGCCAGGGGTACGGCCCGGGCTTGATGCTGGTGAAGACATAGCGGCCGTCGTCGTCGGTGAGACAGCGGCCCATCCCCGTGAAGTGCGGGTCCAGCGCGGCGGGGTGCTGGTCGCGCTGGTGGATGTAGCGCCCGCCCGCGTTGGCCTGCCAGATCTCGACCAGCTGCCGGCGTACGGGCCGGCCCTCGCCGTCCACCACGCGTCCGATGATCCTGATCCGCTCTCCGATCGGCTCACCGCCGCGCTGGATCGTGAGGTCGGACTCCAGCGGGTCGACGTCACGCTCGCCGAACACCGGGCTCCACCGCTCGATCCCCTCGGGGTCGGCCACGACAGGACTCTTCGTCGGGTGGCGCAGGATGCTGCTGCGGTACGGCGGGTAGTCGAGACGTGGGCGGACCTCCTCCTCGCCAGATTCGGCGTACGCCTCGGCGATCGCCGCCATCTCCTCTGAGATCTCGGCCTGACTCGCATCGCTCACGCCTCACGACGCTAGTGCCCGCTGGCCACGCCGTCGCCGCCCCCGGTCTGGAAACCTGCGTCAGGAGCCGTCGGTCGTCGAGCCCTTCGAGACGGCTCGTCCCTCGACTCCTCGGGAACCACCACCGCGAGGAACGAGCGACGTGTCGAGACCCCGTGAGAGTTGCCGGGTCTCGACACCGACCACCGAACACCTTCGCCTAGCGGCTCGTTGCGGCGCCCGCGGAGGGCGGCGAGGCTGGGGGCATGGAGTCGACGCGGACCCAGGTCGCGATCGTGGGGGCCGGGCCGGCCGGCATGCTGCTCTCGCACCTGCTGGCCGCCGAGGGCGTGGAGTCCGTGGTCGTCGAGACCCGGTCCGAGGCGTACGTCGCCGGGCGGATCCGTGCGGGGATCCTCGAGCAGTCCAGCGTCGACCTGCTCAACGCCAGCGGGCTGGGCGAGCGGCTCGGCCTCGAGGGCGACCGGCATCGCGGCATCTATCTGCAGTGGCCGCACGAACGGCACCATCTCGACTTCTTCGCGCTCACCGGGCGCTGCGTCTGGGTCTACGGCCAGACCGAGGTGCAGAAGGACGTCGTGGCGGCGCGACGGGCAGCGGGCCAGCAGGTCTTCTACGAGGTGGCCGACACTGCACTGCACGATCTCGAGACGGCCACTCCGTCGGTGACCTTCACCGACGCCTCGGGGGTGTCCCGACGCGTCGTGGCCGAGGCCGTCGCGGGTTGTGACGGCTCGTTCGGCCCGTCGCGCGCCGCCGTACCCGAGTCCGTGCGGAGCACCTGGGAGAGGATCTACCCCTACTCGTGGCTCGGAGTGCTCGCGGACGTCGCGCCATCCACCGACGAGCTCATCTACGCCTGGCACCCCGACGGCTTCGCACTTCACTCCATGAGGTCGCCGACGGTCTCGCGCTTCTACCTGCAGGTGCCCAACGGGACGCCCGTCGAGGACTGGTCCGACGATCGCATCTGGGAGGCCCTGGCCACCCGGCTGGGCGACGGGGAGAACGGCTGGTCACTCATCTCCGGGCCGGTCGCCGAGAAGAGCGTGCTGCCCATGCGCTCGTTCGTGGCGACACCGATGCGGCATGGACGGCTCTTCCTAGCGGGCGACGCGGCCCACATCGTGCCGCCGACCGGCGCCAAGGGCCTGAACCTCGCGATCGCCGACGTCGCCCTGCTCGCCCCGGCCCTGGCCGCCCTGATCCGCGAAGGCGACTCCCGGCTCGCGGACGCCTACTCCGATCGGGCCCTGCGACGCGTCTGGCGGTGCACCCACTTCTCGTGGTGGATGACGACCATGCTGCACCTCTCACCGGACCCGTTCGACGCCCAGCTCCAGCTCTCCCAGCTCCGCTGGGTCTGCAGCAGCCACGCCGGCGCCACCGGGCTCGCGGAGAACTACGCCGGACTCCCACTCGGCTTCTGATCCGGCCCCGTGCCGACGTACGACGACACTCGACCGAGCATCGGATCTACGGTCGGGTCCGCGCCGGAGTGACGCGGCGCAGCTGCCGTCGACTCTCAGGCAGGGGCGAGCGTGCGCGGCCGGGACGCGACCACGCGCAGACGCGGTACGCGACGGATGATCGTGCTGCCGAGGTGCGGACGCGGCGGCAGGTCGGTGCCGGGCTTGGGCTTGACCGGGGCCAGCTCTTTGGGGGTCACGGCAAAGGACATGAGGGGCCTGTCCCGCCGGGCGTGAGCCCGGCTCGTGCAGCCACCGCGGGACGGCACCGGGTCCGGAGCCTGGGGGATCCCGTCGGGGGCAGCTCGACGGTACGGCGGGCCGCGGGTCGTCACAGGCGAACGGCCGATCCGGTCCCAACCGTCTAGACCTTCGCGTATCCCTGCCATGCGACTCGGCGAGAACGTCACCGACCCCGCTGGTTGAGGAGGCGCCGAGGAACGAGGCGCCGACAAATTGCCAGCCGCGCCGACGAGGCCCCCTCGGTCACCCGGTCTCGTGACGCTCGCTGACGCTCGCTCCTCGACCATCGGGGGCCGGGCAGACTGGCGGGGTGACGGCGGACCTGAGGCGCTACGACGACGTGCTGGCCTGGCTGGACGAGCAGCACGCCGCGGATCCGCGGCTGAGGTGTGCGTGGATCGGGGGGTCGGCGGCGACCGGCGGCTGGGACGAGCACTCCGACCTCGACGTAGAGGCCCTGACGACCCCGGGCGACTCCGCGGCCGTCTACGAGCGGCTCCTCGCCGGTCTGCGCTCGGCGTTCGCCCCGACGAGCGTGTGGGAGCTGCCGGAGGCGACCTATCAGGACGGGCGCCAGTGCTTCGTCACCTTCGACCCGACGCCGGGTGACCTCACCACGCCGACGCGGATCCTCGACCTGGTGGTCTGGGAGCCGACCGAGGAGCACCGCCACCACGACGTATGGCGGCACGGATCGCCTCTGGTCCGCTTCGACCCCGACGGGCTGCTGGTCCTGCGACCTGACGACGAGGCGGCCTTGCGCACGGGTGCCGCCGAGACGGTCGAGCAGATCCGGCACCGACGCCTCGTGGGCGAATGGCTGGTCAACCGCGCGACGGAGCGAGGTCAGCTCCCCGAGGCCGTCTCCCTCTATCTCCGCTTCGCGCTCACGCCCGTGGTCCAGCTGCTGAGGGCCCGCGACTGTCCCGCGCGGCATGACTACGGCTTGCGTTACCTCCACACCGACCTCCGACCGGACGATGCGGCGCGCATCGACACGCTGCTGCCGGGCGTGGAGCGGCTCCGCGACCTGTCCGCCGAGTGCTTCGCGTGGCAGGACGGGCTCCTGGCCGCCCTCTGACTCGAGAGCCTCCGGACCTTCGTGACAACTGATCCGCCGCTCAGGGTTCAGACTGGGGCCAGGGTCTGTCATATTGCACGCAGCGAACGCCTCCAAGGGAGAGTCCATGCGCACTCGTTTCGTCCCAGTCATCGCGCTCATCACGTTGTCCGGCCTCGTGGCCGGTTGCGGAGGTGGTGACAGCAGCACCGCCACCGAAGAGCCCGCCGCAGGCGAGTCCACCTCCGCCGCCGCGTCCGAGTCCGCTGCCGCGGCCGACAACGTCTGCGCCGGTGAGACCACGGACCTCCTCGCCCAGGTCTGCGACGAGGGGACGCTCACGGTCTCGACCGACCCGGCGTACCCGCCGCAGTCGTCGCTCAACGAGCAGACCGGTGAGTACGAAGGCTTCGACATCGACGTCGCCACGGAGATCGCCCAGCGACTCGGCGTCGAGGTCGCGTGGGAGACCCCGGCCTGGGACGTGATCACCGCGGGCAGCTGGAACGGCCGCTGGGACACCACCGTCGGGTCGATGACGCCGACCAACGACCGTCAGCAGGTGCTCTACTTCACCGAGCCCTACAACTTCACGCCGGCCGTGGTCGTCGTGACGGCCGACAACGACTCGGTCACCGACCTGTCCACCGACCTGGACGGCAAGAGGATCGGCGTCTGCAGCGGGTGCACCTACGAGCAGTTCCTCAACAAGGAGCTGAACATCGAGGGCTACACCTTCGACTTCATCATCGACGACGCCGAGGTCTCCGGCTACGACACCGACACCACCGCCCTGCAGGACCTCGCCAACGGGCGGCTCGACGCGGTGATCACCTCCGTGACCACCGCGCAGGGCTACATCGACGCCGGCAACCCGGTCAAGATCGTCGGCGACCCGGTGTTCTACGAACCGCTCAGCGTGGGCTTCGACAAGAGCTCCGACCCGTCGTCGGAGTCGCTGTTCGAGGCTGTCGACGGCATCGTGCAGGAGATGCACGAGGACGGGACCCTCACCTCGCTCTCGGAGAAGTGGTACGGCCTGGACCTCACCACCCAGCAGTAGCGGGCGACCGGTGACCGAGCCAACGGAGATCCGCCCGAGGTCCGAGGTGCCATGAGAGACCTCTGGGAGCGGGTGCAGCTCGCCTCGGCGCGGGTGCCCTTCCGGGTGAAGACCGGCGCCGTGTGGGTGGCGTTGTTCGCGTTCCTCGCCTTCGTCGGCAACGCCGCCGGCTTCGACCTGCCGTGGATCCGCGAGAACTTCCGCTACATCCTCGGAGGCCTGCGCTACACCATGTTCATCGCGATCTGCGGCATCGCGCTGGCCGTGGTGATGGCGCTTCTCGGGGCCTTGGCCCGGATCTCCCGCAACCCCGTGGCGTACGGGGTGGCCGGCTTCTACGTCTCCTTCTTCCGGGGCACTCCGCTGATCGTCCAGATGTTCCTGCTCTACCTCGCCCTTCCCCCGGTCGGGCGCAACCTGCAGGCGAGCTACGCCTGGCTGCCGGACGGTTTCGACCAGGCGCTGGTCCTCGATGCCACGACGGCGGGCATCATCGCCCTGGGCCTCAACTACGGCGCCTACATGACCGAGATCTTCCGGGCCGGCATCCAATCGGTCGCCGGGGGACAGGGCGAGGCCGCCGACGCGTTGGGCATGACCTACGGCCAGAAGATGCGCAAGGTCGTGCTGCCGCAGGCGTTCCGCGTGATCATCCCGCCGACCGGCAACGAGTTCATCGCCATGATGAAGGACACCGCCCTGGTCTCCTTCCTGGGCGTGACGGCGGCGACCGCCGAGGTGTTCCGCCGTTCGCAGCTCGTCGGCAAGGCGGACTTCAAGAACCTCGAGGCGTACGTCGCCGCGGCACTCGTCTACTGGGGGCTCACCGTGCTCTTCACCTTCTTCCAGGCCCGGCTCGAGGCCCGGATCGGTCGCGGCTACGACCGGGCGCACGTCGCTCGCGCGATGCAGGCCCAGGAGCCGCACTGATGACCGCCGACCCGGTGGTCCGCGTCCAGGGGCTGCACAAGAGCTTCGGACAGCTCGAGGTGGTGCGCGGCGTCGACCTGGAGGTCCAACGCGGCGAGGTCGTGGTGATCTTCGGGAGGTCCGGCTCGGGCAAGTCCACGGTGCTGCGCTGCGTGAACTTCATCGAGGACCCGACCGAGGGCTCCATCGAGGTCGCCGGCATCCGGCTGACAGGCGGCTACCGCACCCGCCGCAAGCGGGACCAGATCCGCAAGCTGCGGCTGCACGTGGGCATGGTGTTCCAGCAGTTCAACCTGTTCCCCAACATGACCGTGCTCGAGAACGTCACCTGCGCGGCCCGCTGCGCCAAGCGAGGCTCCGACGCCGAGATCGCCCAACGAGCCAAGAACCTCCTCGAGCAGGTCGGTCTCGCCGACAAGGCCGGCGAGCATCCCGTGCGCCTGTCCGGCGGGCAGCAGCAACGCGTCGCCATCGCCCGCGCTCTGGCCATGCAGCCCGACGTGATGCTCTTCGACGAGCCCACGTCCGCGCTCGACCCCGAGCTCACCGGCGAGGTGCTCTCGGTGATGCGCACCCTCGCCACCGAGCTGCACATGACGATGATGGTGGTCACCCATGAGATGGGCTTCGCGCGCGAGGTGGCCGACCGCATGGCCTTCTTCCACGAGGGCCGGATCCTCGAGGAGGGTCCCCCTGCACAGCTGATCTCGTCGCCGCAGCATGCCGAGACCCGCGCCTTCCTCGACGCCGTCCTCTGATCGCGATGAATGGCATGGTGGCGGGCCGGACGCGCCGTCGGGTCGAGGTGCGGCGCGAGGAGATCCTCCTCGGGGCGATCGCCGAGGTCGAGCGGGTCGGCCTGGCTGCCGTACGCGTCTCCGACGTCGCCGTGGCGCTCGGCATCAGCACGGGATTGGTCTTCTACCACTTCCGCACCAAGGACGAACTGGTCGCGGAGGCGTTCACCTACGCCGTGGAGCGGGACCTCGCAGCGATGCGACGCGCGGCCGCCCGTCGGGGGGGCGTGCTCGACCGGGTGCGCGCCGTCCTGCGCAGCTACGGTCCGACGGGAAGCGCGACCGGGTGGCGGCTGTGGATCGACGGCTGGGCGCTGGCCCAGCACGAGCCGGTGATCGCCCACCACTTCCGGCGCCTGGAGGCGCAGAGCCGCCGCACCCTGCGGGCGCTGGTCGACGAGGGGCTCGCCGACGGGACCTTCACGTGTGCCGACCCGGACGCGAGTGTCTCCCGGCTGCTGGCCCTCCTCGACGGCCTCTCCGTCGCCGCCGAGGTCTTCGGCTCGGTGAGCCGGTCCCAACTGCGCCGGTGGCTCGATGAGGCCATTGCCACCGAGCTGGGTGCGACCACCGGTTGAGGAGCGAGCGGCCATGGTGCGCCGGTCGGGACAGGCGAGATGTTCGCTGGTCGAGCCCTTCGAGACGCCTCGTCCCTCGGCTCCTCAGGAACCACCGGGCGAGCCCCTGGGCGAGCCCGTGTCGAGACCCCCGCACGCGGTACGCCCACCGGTCACCGGGTCTCGCGACGGTCGTTCGCGACCTCCTCGACCAACAGGAGGGCCGCCACCCCGCACGCGGTACGCGGATCGGTCACCGGGTCTCGACGCGCTCGTGCGACCTCGTTCCTCGGTCGCGTCGCATGCACGACCTGGCCGAGCCCACGCCGAGCGCTCGTTCCTCGCGCTCGGCTGCTCGGCGCATATTGATCCGGGAGTCAGTTGCGAGGATGATCGAGGGCACCATGATCCGGACCACTCCGTTCCACGAGCGGCTCAGCGAGCTCAACACCCAGCACCTCTACACGCACTGGCAGGGCACCCTGTCGGCGCTGCGCTACTCCCACGCCCCCAAGCACGAGTACTTCGCCGTGCGCAACGCCGTGGGCATCTTCGACACCTCGCCGCTCTACAAGTACCGGGTCACCGGTCCGGATGCGGTCGACTTCCTGGACGGCATCGTCGTGCGCGACCTCAGCAGCCTGCGGCCGGGCCGGGCGGCGTACACGGCGTGGTGCGACGACCGCGGCTTCGTGATGGAGGACGGCGTCGCGTTCCGGCTCACGGAGGGCGAGGTGCTGCTCACCTCGGCCCGTCCGGTGCTGAGCTGGCTGACCGCGCACCAGCACGGGCGGCGCGTCACCGTCGAGGACGTCACCGACGACTACGCGATGCTGGCCGTGCAGGGCCCCCGCTCACGCGACGCCCTCGCCGGACTGGTGCCGGAGGTGACCGGTCTGCCGTACTTCGGACTGGCCGAAGGCAAGCTCGCATCGGTTCCGGTCACGGTGTCCCGCACCGGCTACACCGGCGACCTCGGGTTCGAGCTGACCGTGCCGGCCGACGACGCGCTCACGGTGCTCGACGCCGTCCTGGAGGCCGGCGGCCCCCACGCGATGCGCCCCTTCGGCGAGGAGGCACTCACCATGCTGCGCATCGAGGCCGGACTGCCACTCGTGGACGTCGAGTGGCACGACAGCCGCACCGCCTGGACCGACCACGACCGCGTCACCCCACGCGAGCTCGGCCTGGGCTGGATGCTGGGCGGCGTGCGCGACGGCAGTCGCCGCTTCATCGGGAGCGAGGCCATCCGTCGCGAGCTCCTCGACGACTCGTCCCGCTGGGCGACCACCGGCATCGTCGTCGACTGGGCCGACTGGGACCGCCTCCACCGGGACGCGGGCGAGCTGCCCACCAAGGACGAGCAGCCGGTCGGCTGGGAGCAGTGGCTGCGTGACGACCGTGGCCAGCAGGTCGGCTACGTCACCAGCTTCTGCTACTCCCCCGTCCTGCAGCGGCACATCGGCATGGCGCGCGTCCGACCCCCGCTGGCTGCGGCCGGGACCGGACTCCGCATGGAGACGACCCTGCAGCACAGCACGACCACGGTGGCCGTGACCACGACACCGCTCCCCCTCTTCAACCCCTCCCGGAAGACGGCCAAGCCATGACCGCTCCCACCAGCGACCCCACCTCCGCCCGTATGCCGTCCACCGGCCGCACGGCGTCGTCGTACGACGCCATCGTGGTCGGCGGCGGTCACAACGGCCTGACCAACGCGGCCTACCTGGCCCAGGCCGGGCTGCGCACCCTCGTCCTCGAGCAGCGACACCTCGTCGGTGGCGCGGCCATCACCGAGGAGCTGCGGCCGGGCTTCTCCTTCACGACGTTCTCCTACGCGCTGAGCCTGCTGCGGCCCGAGATCATCCACGAGCTGAACCTGGTCGAGCACGGCTTCCTGCCGTTGATGCTGCCGTCGGACTTCCACCCGACCGGCGACGGCGACTACCTCCTCTTCGGCGACGACCACGACCAGAACGTCCAGATGATCCGGCGGCACTCGCCCCACGACGCCGACGCCTACACCCGCTACCACCACGACCTCGACCGGGTGATCCAGACCGTCCGGCCGCTCTTCGACAACCCGCCGCCGAACGTCTTCGGCTCCGACCCCGAGGACCAGGCGGACGTCGCGTGGCTGCTCAAGCACCTCGGCAGCGTCGACCGCAAGACGATGCACGACACGGTGCGCCTGCTCACCGGCAGCGCGGCCGACTGGCTGGACGACTACTTCGAGCACGACGCGATCAAGGGCTACCACGCCTCGTCGTCCATCATCGGTACCCAGATCGGCCCGATGTCCGGCGGCTCCGGACTGGTGCTGCTGTTCCACAAGATGGGCGAGCACGACGGCCACCTCGGATCGTGGGCGTTCCACAAGGGCGGGAACGGCGGCTTCACCCAGGTCCTGGCGCGCGCGGCGCAGTCGTTCGGCGCCGAGATCGAGTTGGAGGCTCGGGTCGACCGGGTGCTGACCCGCGAGGGCCGCGCCACGGGCGTGGTGCTGGCCGACGGCACCGAGCTGAGCGCGCCGGTCGTCGTGTCGGCACTCGACGCGCGGCGTACCTTCCTCGAGCTCGTCGACCCACGCGAGCTGCCCGACGACCTGGTCGACAACGTCCGGCGCACTCGCTACCGCGGCGTCTCGGCCAAGGTGAACTTCGCGCTGGACGGGATGCCCGAGTTCCCCGCCCTCCCCGGCTCGCCCGAGCCCTTCGGCGGCTTCATCAACATCGGCCCCACGATCGAGTACGTCGAGCGCGCCTACGACGCCGCGAAGTACGGCTGGTACTCCGACCGGCCCTTCATCGACGGAGCCATGCAGTCGGTGATCGACCCCGACATGGCGCCGCCCGGCAAGCACGTGCTCTCGTGCTTCGTCCAGTACGCGCCGTACGAGCTGCGCCGTCCCGACGGCTCGAAGGGCGACTGGGAGACTGAGCGCGAGCCCTTCGGCGACAAGGCCCAAGCCGTGCTGGAGGAGCACTTCCCGGGCTTCGGCGACCTGGTCCTCCAGCGCGAGGTCGTCACCCCCGTCGACATCGAGCAGAAGACCGGGCTGTCGGAGGGCAACATCTTCGCCGGCGAGTTCCTCGCGCCACAGATGTACTTCTTCCGGCCCGCGCCCGGCTGGAGCCAGTACGCCACGCCCATCGACGGCTACTACCAGTGCGGCTCCGGCACCCACCCCGGCGGCTGCGTCATCGGCTCACCCGGCCGGTTCGCCAGCCAGCGGATCCTCCGCGACCGCTCGCGGAGGGCGTGACCGCTCCCTCGGGTCACCCCGCGCGGTCGGGTCACTCGTCGCAGTCGAGGTCGTCGGCGACGTCGGCGATGAGTCCGGCCACTCCCCTAGAGATGATCGTCCACGAGGTCTGCAGCTCGGTCAGGGAGCCGACCCCTCCCGCCGCCTCCAGGTCGGCCTTGATCTGGTCGACCTGGGGCTGGAGGTCCTCCTTCTCGTCGGCCGCGAGCTCGCCGATGGACGCCGCCAGGTCGTCGAAGGCCGCGCGAGCGTCGGCGAGGTGCTCCTTGGCATCGCCGAAGTTGCCGGCGCCGAGGTCGTCGACGACGGCCTGGACGGCCGTCGACAGGGCTGCTCGATCGTCGCAGACCGCAGCAGCGGCACTATCGTCCTCGCCGCAGGCAACGAGGGCGCTCGAGGCCACGACCACCGTCACGGCGAGACTGGCGAGAGTGCGGTGGTGCTGGCGCAACGGGGGCTCCTGGGCGGCAGGACGGCCGTCGACCAAGTGGCGTCGCCGGCGTCGGGGGCGATCGGGACGCACTCAGTCTGTGGCACCGCCTGCGTCCCGTCCACTCGGGTCCTCGGCGGAGCGGTTCTCCTGTTCGACGAGGAAGTCCGTGGCCTGCAGGTGCAGCCCGACCGCGCCGATCGACGCGGCCCAGCGAGCGACCTCACCCGCGACCGCGGTCGCCCCCGCCTCGTCACCCTCGTCACGGAGCAGGAGGGCGAGGAGCAACTGTTGGGAGAGGGTGCCGCCCACGTGCCGGACCCGTGCGCCGGCAGCAGCGGACTCCTCCCACCGCACGCGGGCGTCGGCCAGGTCACCGTCGTCGCGGGCGTGGTCGCCCAGGTGACGCTGGGCCTCGAACAGCAACAGCGCGTCGTCGTGGTCGCGTGCCGCAGCGAGCCCTGCCTCGTAGTGGGCCGGCGCCTGGTCTCGCTCGCCGGTGAGGTTGTCGCAGATCCAGCCCAGGCAGACCGACGCCCAGCCGCGCTGCACGTCGTGCCCGGCCGTGCTGCGCACGCGGGTCACCTCGGCCACGAGGTCGGCCAACTCGTGCGTGGCCCGCCCCTCCGGGCCGACCCGGAACGAGCCGTCGTCATGGCGCACCGCCTGCGAGTAGGCCCGGCGCACGCGCAGCCAATCGGCGCCCCAGACCAGGCTGTCAGGATCACCGGGCGTCCGATGCTCGCTCACCTCGAGCAGGTACGCCGCCAGCGCGTCGTCGAGCACCTCCAGCCGAGCCGATGCCTCGGCACGACCCCGTGCCCAGTCTGACCGGTCGGCCACGTCCGCCGCGGTGAGCGCCAGCACGGCTCGATCGCGCAGATCGTCGGTCGTCGTGGCGTCGAGCAGCCGCAACGCCTCGTCGTACCAGGTCGCCAGCGCCAGGTCGAGCGCCGCCTCCCGCACCGTGGCGATGTCAATCGTCCCCATGAAGGGGAAGGTAGTTTGAGGCAGAACTTTTGGCCAGAAAACTATCTCGCGATCGGCAGGGGGCACGGATGGCCAGGACGCGCGAGGACTCGGTCGACCGACACGTCGCCCGTTGGGCAGCCGAGCTCCCGTGGCTCGACCCGGTGCAGGAGGGGATCGTGACGCGGCTGGCGTTCTTGACCAAGCACCTCGATCGGTCGCGTGAGCAGGCCTTCGCCCGAGGCTCCTTGAGCCGCCCGGCCTTCCGGGTACTGCTCGCGCTTCGACGCCTCGGCGCGCCGTACACCGCCCAGCCGTCGGAGCTCGCCGAGCAGCTCGGGCTGAGTCGCGGCGCTCTCTCCTCGCGACTCGGCCCGCTCGAGGACGACGGGCTGGTCCGCAGGACCACCGACCCGGACGACCGCCGCAAGGTGCACGTCACCCTGACCGCGGCGGGGCGGCGGGCCTTCGACCGTCATGCGCGCCTCGAGGGCAGCGGCGAGGCCCTTCTACTCGCTCCGCTCACGAACGCCGAACGGCGCAGGCTGGCCGACCTGCTGAGGACGCTCCTCCTTGCGGTGGAGCAGTAGACGCGGAGTGGTCAGGCGAGTCGTCGGAGCGGCGAGGTCCACGCCACGACCGCGGCCAGCACCTGGGTGCCGCACAGCACGACCAGGGTTGCGACGAGACCCCACCAGCTGACCACGAGGCCGGCGAGGAACGCGCCACCGGTCCAGCCGAGCCCCCAGGCCAGCATCCGGCCGGCGGTGTTGACCCGGCCCAGCAGCGCCTCGGGCGTGACCTGCTGTCGGTAGGTGACCGAGTTGATCACGACGAGCTGGTAGAAGACGCCCCACAGCGCGAGCAGCAGCGCGGCGACCCACCAGCTGCGCACGAACGGCACGGCCACGGCCAGCACCGCAGACACCGGGACCGCCACCAGGGCGATCCGGGCTGCGGCGTACCGGCGCACGAGGGCCGGCAGCGCCAGTGACGCGGTCAGGCCGCCGACCGACCAGGCCCCGAAGACGATGCCGAAGCGCAGGCCCTCCGTGCCCATGCCGAGACGCTGGTCGATCCAGACCACCATCAGGGCGACGAAGCCTCCCGCTCCCAGACACTGCAGGAAGCCGATCAGGGTGAACGTGCGGACGCCCGCATGCTGCATCAGGAAGCCGATGCCCTCGCCGATGTCGCGGAAGATCTGGCGGAGGGTGAGGGGAGGGCGTTCGCGGGTTGCGTCGTACAGGGGGCGGGTCAGACCGGCGAGCAGGGCTGCCGATGCGGCGAAGGTCAGCGCATCGAAGCCGAGCAGCCAGGCGGGGTTCAGCACCGCCAGCACCGCGCCGACGACCGCCGGGACGCTCATCTCGACGACGCTCTGGGCGGCCCAGGCGACGGAGTTGGCCTCGGCGATCCGGCTCCGGCCGACGAGCATCGGCAGCGCTCCGAACACCGCCCCGTCGAAGAAGACGCCGACCGTGGGGCCGAGGAACGCGACCGCCAGCACGTGCGGCACGGTGAGCGTCGCGAACGCGTGGGCCAGCGGGATCGTCGCGACCAACACTGCGCCGAGGATGTCGGCGGTGACCATCACCCTTTTGCGGTTCCACCGGTCGGTGAGGGCACCGGAGAACAGGCCGAAGATCAGGTACGGCGCGGCCTCGCACGCCGCGACCAACGCAGTCAGGCTCGCCGACCCGCTGAGTCGGTAGACGATGATCGGCAGACTGACGAGCGTGACGATGGTGCCCGCGACGGACAGCACCCGCGCGATCAGGTAGCGGCGGAACTGCTCGTCGCGCAGGATCGTGTCCCGAGGCTCGCGGGAATGCTCCGCCGAGGAGGTCGTCGGCGCCGTCATGAGGGCGGCGGCAGGTGGACCTGCACCTCCTGGCCGTCGGGATCCGTGGCGACGACGAACGATCCGAAGTCCTCCACGACCAGTCGCGCCGGGTGCCCGGCGCCCACCAGTCGCTCGGTCAGGGCGGCGAGGTCCTCGCCGCTGCCGAGGGTGAGCTGCACGACCGCGCCCTCGGTGCCCCCGACGACGGGGAGGTCGTCGCCGAAGAGGTAGTGGAGGCCGACGAAGCCGCCGCCGCCGGGGGCGGCGTACGTCGTGTACCCGCCTGGCGCAGGATCGCCGACGAGCCCGAGCGCGGTGAGGAAGTCGTGGTAGCGGTCGGCCGCGTCGGTGAAGCGCACGGGTACGACGACGGGTGCGGGCGCGGCCGACGGCGTCGGGTCGTGCAGGACGTAGCCGTGGAGGTCGTCGTTGCCGCCGTCGAGGACCATCTCTGCACCGAGCGGGTCGGCGACGAACACGCTGCGGCCGTAGGCCTCGTCGACCCACGACGCGTCGTACCCGGCGCGGGTGAGGCTGGCGGCGTACCGCTCCGGCTCGGCGACCTCGAAGGAGAGCCGGGTCTCACCGGGCCGACCGCCCGTGGTGCTGCCGGACGCCGAGTGCAGGGCCACGCGGCCCGCGGAGCCGGCAAGGTCGACCCAGCCCGGGCGGACCGAGGAGACCAGCGGCCGGAGACCGAGCAGCTCGAGGAAGTCCTGCATCTCGGGGAGCCGGTCGGTGAACCGGACGGGTCGCACCACGATGCCCGGGCTCGACGGGGGCGCGTTGGTCGTCATCGGGTCACCTCCGGAGCCGTCGCGAGGTAGTCGGTGAGAGCGCGCTCCACGAGCGCGGAGAGGCTGACGCCCTCGTCGATCGCCCGGTGCTTGACCGCCCGCACCAGGTCGGGCGGCAGGTAGACGTTGAACTGGGTCTTCTCCGCGGGCATGCTTAGGATGCTAGCACTCTAGGAGCGGTCGCGCGGAATCACCGGTCGACCGGTGATCCCTGAACTTGTCGGCCCTCGCGAGGGCCGACAAGTTCAGGGAGAGGCCGACAAGGGAGCCGGCAGCGTCAGGCGCCCGTCACCCGCTGCGTGTTCGTGAACAGCGCCGAGTAGGCGTTCAGCGCGGGCTGACCGCCGAGGTGCGCGTAGAGCACCTGGGAGTCGCGCGGGATCTCCCCGTCGCGGACCAGGTCGATGAGGCCGGCCATCGACTTGCCTTCGTACACCGGGTCGAGGATCACGCCCTCCAGCTCGCCGGTCAGCCGGATCGCGTCCAGAGTCGACTGCACGGGGATCCCGTACAGATCCCCGGCCCAGCCTTCGAGCACCGTGACCTCGTCGTCACGCAGGCTGCGGCCCACGCCGATCATCTCGGCCGTACGCCGCGCGATCCGCCCGACCTGGTCGCGGGTCTGCTCCAGCGTGGCCGAGGCGTCGATCCCGATCACCCGCCGCGGTCGACCGCCGGCCGCCTCGAGGTCGGCGAAGCCGGCGATCATGCCGGCGTGCGTCGACCCGGTGACGGTGCACACGAGGATCGTGTCGAAGAAGATGCCCAGCGCCTCCTCCTGCTGCGCCACCTCGTGCGCCCAGTTCGCGAACCCGAGCCCGCCGAGAGGGTGGTCCGACGCCCCCGCCGGGATGGCGTACGGCGTGCCGCCGCGAGCCTCGACGTCCTCGATCGCCTGTCGCCACGAGTCCCGGAAGCCGATGTCGAAGCCGGCCGGGTCGAGCCGGACCTCGGCGCCCATGATCCGGCTCAGCATGATGTTGCCGACCCGGTCGTTGACGGCGTCGGGCCAGTCGACCCACCTCTCCTGCACCAGCACGCAGCCGAGTCCCAGATGCGCCGCCACGGCGGCCACCTGGCGGGTGTGGTTGGACTGGTACCCGCCGATGCTGACCAGGGTGTCGGCACCCTGGGCGAGCGCGTCGGGGACGAGGTACTCCAGCTTGCGCACCTTGTTGCCGCCGTACGCCAGCCCGGAGTTGCAGTCCTCGCGCTTGGCCCAGATCGTCGCACCGCCGAGGTGGGCCGACAGCCGGTCGAGACGATGGATGGGGGTCGGCCCGAACGTCAGCGGATGCCGGGGGAAGTCGGCGAGGCTCACGATCCGGCCACCGGCGCGTGGTCGGCGGCCCAGAGGTCGAGGAGTCCCTTGAAGTGCGCCATGAACTGGTCCTGCTCGTGCGCCGGGTACGTCGCCTCGACGGTCTCCCGCAGCAGCCGGTCGAAGTCGGGCGAGGTGACCCAGTCGTGCACGCGCTCGTCGAGGTGCGGCAGGTGCTCGGCGCACCACTCCCAGTAGCGGGCGGTGTCGAAGTGCTCGTCCGCGAGCGCGAGGTAGGCCCTCAGCTTCTCGTCGTAGGTCAGCGACTCGTCGTCGGCGATCTCGAAGTACCGCCTCGTCGAGAGGTCGACCCGGGCCGGACGCCCGGTCGCCAGGCAGTAGACCGACCACCTCACTAGGGCGGTGATCGCCCACGGGAAGTAGTAGTGCAGCGAGGTGACGGCCACGTCCGGGCAGGCGTTGGCGTAGTCGATCGGGTAGACGTCGTCGCCCTTGACGAGCATCTCGGCCGAGTTGAACTCCCAGCCGAAGAAGGCGTTGACGATGCGGGAGACGGCGACGGCCTGGGAGCCGGCCGACTCGCCGAGGAAGCCGTGGGACACTGCGTACCGGTTGTGCATCGGCTGTTCGGGCCGGAAGTCCATCACCATCGTCTCCGGGCCGATCGACAGAGCCCGCGCGAAGTGGTCGTAGTCGACGGTGGCCTGCAGGTGCATCAGCATCTCGCCGGACTCGTCGTATGCACGGTGAAGGTCGTCAGCGTTGTTGACCCGGGAGACGCCGCGCCAGCCGCCCCCGTCGAACGGCTTCATGTAGAGCGGATAGCCGATCTCGTCGGCGAGCTGGTCGAGGTCGAAGGCCCGGTTGTACTTCTTCGAGGTGTAGGCCCAGCGCACGTTGTCGACCGGGTGCTTGTAGGGCACCAGGATCGTCTTGGGCACCTTGAGCCCGAGTCGCAGCATCGCGCAGTACGCCGAGTGCTTCTCCATCGACTGGAACGTGAACGGGCTGTTGAGCAGGTAGGTCCCGTTGACGAGGGCCGACTTCTTGAGCCACTCGCGCGGGTGGTAGTACCAGTACGCGAGGCGGTCGATGACCAACCCGGTGCGCACCGGGTCGGTCAGGTCGAACGGCTCGATGGTGAGCCGCTCGCTGGTGAAGGTGTGGGTCGTGTCGCCGATCTTGAGAGGGCCGACCCGGCCGAGGATCGCCTCGAACGCCTGGGGCCAGTCCTCCTCCGCGCCCAACAGCAGTCCGATCAGGTGGTCAGGCATCGGTGCTCCCTTCGGTGACTTCCAGACGGATCCGCTTGTTGTCCTTGCCCTTGCTCTCGGTGCCGGCGACGCGGACGGCGCCGACCTCGGCCGTGGACAGCACGTGCGTGCCTCCGTCGGCCTGCCGGTCCAGGCCGACGATGTCGATGACCCGCAGCGGGTCGATGGCGGCCGGGATGAGGTTGGCCGCGGTGCGGATCAGGGCAGGGTCGGCGTCCGCCAGCGACCGCGGCACGAAGTCGACGAGGATCTCGTGCGCCCGCTCGATCTCGTCGTTGATCCGGCGCTCGACCTTCGCGCCCAGGTCCGCCGACATCGAGGGGAACGGGAAGTCGAGGCGACCCTTGAGCGGCTCCATGTTGCCGCCGGTCACCGGAATGCCGTAGTCGGCCCAGATCACCCCGCAGAGGATGTGCAGCGCGGTGTGGGTGCGCATCAACTGATGGCGCCGGGTCCAGTCGAGGGTGCCCTGCACCTCGGTGCCCGAGCTGACGTCGAACTCGAGTTCGCCGGTCGAGCTGGTCGAGACCACGTGCCAGATGCCCCCGCCCTCGCGGCGTACGCCCGTCACGAACAGGGTGCCGTCCGCGGTCTGGATGGTGCCCAGGTCGCACGGCTGCCCGCCACCGCCCGGGTAGAACGCGGTCCGGTCGAGTCGCACCCGCCCACCCTCGCGGTCGACCTCGACGACCTTCGCGGCGAACTCGGAGGTGTAGGCGTCCACCGCGAACAGCTCACTCGCCGCCAGGTCGGGGGGAGCGTTCCCTGGGACCGCCATGTCGAGACCCTAGTCCTGCGCATCGAGCGAGCGCACCGCCTGCGTCGGCGGGACGTCATACGTGGTGGTCCACCCTGGCGACCACCACGGATGACGTCCCGCGGGTTCGCGGCATGATCGCTGCGTGACCTCCACCACCGAAGGGCCCGCCGGTCTCTCGCCCGATCCCGACCAGCGCGCGATCGACAGCGAACCCCAGGACGTCGACGCGCCGCTCACCTTGGCGGCGACGTTCCTGGTGGTGAGCATCGCCGACAGGCCGGACGCAGCGAGCATCGTGCGCTCGGTCGTGGCCGGCATCGGCGATCTGGTCAAGGACGTGCGGATCCGCGCGCGCGACAACGTCTTCTCGTGCAATGTCGGCATCTCCCACCGCGCCTGGAGCCTGCTGACGGGCAAGCCGTTGCCGGCCGAGCTGCGGCCCTTCAAGGAGATCCGGGGGGCGACGCACACCGCGGTCGCCACCGCCGGCGATCTCCTCTTCCACCTGCGCGCCTCGTCGCAGGACCTGATCGTGGAGTTCGAGAGGCTGCTCCTCGCAGACCTGAGCGACTCCGTCGTCGTCGAGGACGAGGTGGCCGGGTTCCGCTACTTCGACGGCCGCGACCTGTTGGGCTTCGTCGACGGCACCGCGAACCCCGACGGTCTGGAGCTCCCGGCCGCGACCCTGGTGGGGCAGGAGGACGCGCCGTACGCCGGTGGCAGCTATGTCGTCGTCCAGAAGTACCTCCATGACCTCGCCGCCTGGAGGCAGGCCGGCTCGGTCGAGCAGGAGCAGATCATCGGGCGCACGATGCTCGACAACGTCGAGCTGGACGACGCCGGACCGGACGAGCAGAAGTCGCACAAGACCTTGTGCACCATCACCGACGAGGGCGGCGAGCACGACATCCTGCGCGACAACATGCCGTTCGCGAGCCCGGGGCGGGGCGAGTACGGCACCTACTTCATCGGCTACTCCCGGCACCTGTGGGTGATCGAGAGGATGCTCGAGCGGATGTTCATCGGCGACCCGCCCGGCCTGCACGACCGGATCCTGGACTTCTCGACGGCGAAGACCGGCGTCACCTTCTTCGTGCCTCCCCGCGCGTTCCTTGCGAACCTCGGGGACTGAACCCACCACTCCGGATCCGCCATGATGGCGGCATGGCTCCCGGACCTGGACCGTCCCGCGCGGGGACACCCGCCACGCCCGCCGACCTCGTCGACGTCGCCCATCTCGTCACGGCGTACTACACCGGCGTGCCCGACCCCGAGAACGTCGACCAGCAGGTCGCGTTCGGCACCAGCGGGCACCGCGGCAGCAGCGTGAAGACGTCGTTCAACGAGACGCACATCCTGGCCACCACCCAGGCCATCTGCGACTACCGCAAGCAGCAGGGGTACGACGGGCCGCTGTTCGTCGGCCGCGACACCCACGGCCTGTCGGAGCCGGCGTGGGCGACCGCGCTCGAGGTGCTCGCGGCAAACGACGTCACGGTGCTGGTCGACGCCGCCGACCGCTACACCCCGACCCCCGCCGTGTCGCACGCGATCATCAGGGCGAACGGCGGGCGGCAGACCGGCACGGGGCTGGCCGACGGCATCGTGGTCACGCCGAGCCACAACCCGCCGTCGGACGGCGGCTTCAAGTACAACCCGCCGCACGGCGGGCCTGCCGACACCGACGCCACCTCGGTCATCGCCGCACGCGCGAACGAGCTGATCCGCGGCGGGCTGGCGGAGGTACGACGCGTGCCGTTCGCCCGCGCGCGGGCGGCCGCCTCGTCCTACGACTTCCTGGGCACCTACGTCGACGACCTGCCCTCGGTGGTGGACGTCGCGGCGGTCAGGGCCGCCGGCGTGCGGATCGGCGCCGACCCCCTGGGCGGTGCGTCGGTCGACTACTGGGGGGCGATCGGCGAGCGGCACGGGCTGGACCTCACGGTCGTCAACCCGCTCGTCGACCCGACCTGGCGCTTCATGACGCTGGACTGGGACGAGAAGATCCGGATGGACTGCTCGTCCCCCTCGGCGATGGCGTCGTTGATCCATCGCAAGGACGACTACGACCTCGCCACGGGCAACGACGCGGACGCCGACCGCCACGGCATCGTCACCCCGGACGCCGGGCTGATGAACCCCAACCACTACCTGGCGGTCGCCATCGGCTACCTCTTCGGCGGGGCCCGTCCGGACTGGCCGACGAGGGCCCGGATCGGCAAGACGCTGGTGTCCTCGTCGATGATCGACCGGGTGGCGGCCGGCCTGGACGACGGGCGGGGCAAGCCGATGGTCGAGGTGCCGGTCGGGTTCAAGTGGTTCGTGCCCGGGCTGATCGACGGGTCGTTCGGGTTCGGCGGGGAAGAGTCCGCGGGTGCGTCGTTCCTGCGCATGGACGGCTCGACCTGGACCACCGACAAGGACGGCATCCTGCTCTGCCTGTTGGCCTCGGAGATCCTCGCGAGGACCGGCGAGACGCCGAGCCGCCACTACGCCGACCTGGTGGGGCGGTATGGCGACCCCGCGTACGCGCGCGTCGACGCCCCGGCCGACCGCGAGCAGAAGGCCAAGCTCGCCGCGCTCTCGCCCTCGGACGTGACCGCGACCTCGCTCGCCGGGGAGCCGATCACGGCCAAGCTGACCGAGGCCCCGGGCAACGGCGCCAAGATCGGCGGCCTCAAGGTGACGACCGAGAGCGCATGGTTCGCCGCGCGCCCTTCGGGGACCGAGGACGTCTACAAGATCTACGCCGAGTCGTTCCGCGGCCCCGACCACCTGACCGAGGTTCAGTCGGCGGCCCGTGAGGTGGTCTCCGCCGCGCTGGGTGGGTGAGCGGCGTGAGGCCCCTTGCTCGGTAGTCCCTGACGTTTGGGCTCCGATCCGCGCAGAAAGGGAACCCGAACGTCAGGGACTATGCCAACTCGAGGCGACCGAGCGGGCGGACGCGAGTTGGCGCCGGGTGAGGTACAGGGCTCGCGTGAGATCGGCTCTGGCCAGATCGGCGCCTCGGAGGTCCGCGCCCAGCAGGTCGGCGTCGGTGAGGTCCGCGTCGGAAAGGTCGGCACCGATCAGCAGCGCCCCCCGCAGGTCTGCCCCGCGCAGGTCCTCGCCGCGGAGGTCGGCCCCGGCCAGGTCGGCGCGCGCGAGGTCACGCGCTTCCCCGTACGGCGCCCGCGCGGCCGCCGCGACCTCGTCCAGCACCGGCACCACGTCGGCGCGCAGGACCTCGACCTCGGCCTGGGTCGGCTCACCGGCCGCGAGCGCCTCGGCCCGCCTCAGCAGGCCGGTGACGTCCGCCCCGCGTCCTCCGGCCTGGGTGAGGTACCACGCCAACTCGTGCACCTGCTCGACCAAGACGAAGGCCGACAGGTGTCCGCTCGCCGTCACCGCTTGGCCGGCACCGAAGCAGTCGTACGCCACGCACCCGCGCATTCCGGCCTCGACCAGCCCGTCGTGGATGTGACACCGATGCGACGAGGTCAGGTGGCGGCACGGCGTACCGGCAGGCTTGTCGAAGGCGAAGTCCGCCGACCTCGCGAACGGAAGCACGACGCAGCACAGCCCGACGCAGCGGCTGCAGTCGGCGGTCAGCTCCACCCGCCCATCCTGCGCCGTCCGTGACGTTCTGGTCGCCTCCCGACGCTCAGAACGACAAGTCCGTCACAGACGGCGAGGGCCGGGCGGCGAGGGCCGGGCGGCGAGGGCCGGGCGGCGAGGGCCGGGCGGCGAGGATCAGGCGGCCTGCAGGCGGCGGGCCTCCCGGGTCAGCGAGGCCTGGATCAGGCGACGCTCCCGCGGGCTGCCGGTGACCATCTTGTAGAGCTTGCCGAGCTGGGAGGGCAGGTTCTTGGCGTTCGTGGAGGCCATCCAGCCGTTGGGCAGGGAGAGCCGCACGACCTTGTGCCAGGCGGAGTAGACCTGCTGCGGCAGCGGGCGGGCGCAGTACGTAAGGCCGTACTTCTCGAAGAGCGCCTGCACCTGGGGGGCGATCTCGCCGTAGCGGTTGGACGGCAGGTCGGGGAAGAGGTGGTGCTCGATCTGGTGGGAGAGGTTCCCCGTCATGATGTGCATCAGCTTGGAGCCGGAGATGTTGGCCGAGCCGAGCATCTGGCGCACGTACCACTCGCCGTGTGTCTCCCCCTCGATCGACTTGCGCTCGAAGGTCTCCACGCCCTCGGGGAAGTGCCCGCACATGATGACCGAGTGCGCCCACACGTTGCGCACGACGTTGGCGGTGAAGTTCGCGGCCAGGGTGTGGAGGAACGACGGCCCCGACAGCAGCGGGTGCACGACGTAGTCCTTGGTCGCCTGCCGGCCGATCTTGCGCAGCACCTTGCGGGCCTGCTCCCTGAACTCAGGGGACTTGGTGCGCCCGGACTTGATCGCGCCACGCAGCTCGAGGTCGTAGGCCGCGATGCCGTACTCGAAGAAGCACGCGTTGACGAAGTTCCACAACGGCTGGAGCACGTAGAACGGCTGCCAGGGCTGGTCCTCGTCGACGCGCATGATGCCGTAGCCGAGGTCGTTGTCCTTGCCGATCACGTTGGTGTAGGTGTGGTGGAGCTCGTTGTGCGAGACCTTCCACTGCTCGGCCGGCGTCGCGTGGTCCCACTCCCACGTGGTCGAGTGGATCTTGGGGTCGCGCATCCAGTCCCACTGGCCGTGCAGGACGTTGTGGCCGATCTCCATGTTCTCCAGGATCTTGGCGACCGACAGCCCCGCCGTGCCGACGAGCCACGCGGGCGGGAACAGCGAGAACAGCAGTACCGCGCGGCTGCCCAGCTCGACGCTGCGCTGCGTCTTGATCACGGTCCGGATGTAGCGGGCGTCGCTCTCGCCGCGGCTGTCGATGACGCTCTGGCGGATCTCGTCGAGCTCCTTGCCCAGCATCTCGATGTCCTCGGCGGTGAGGTGGGCGATCGGGTGGTCGGCCTTCTTCTGGATCGCGGTCATGTCGCTTCTCTCGTGGTCGCGTCGGGTCGAGGGGGTCGAGGGTCGGTGGTCAGTGGTCGAGGTGGCACTCGCCGGCGGCGGCGTTGATGCAGGTCTGCACCTTGATCGCGCCGCTCTCGCCGGGCACGGCGGTCGTGAGGGCACCCGTGCGCAGGTCGCGCACGCTGCCCTCCTTGAGCGGCAGCACGCAGCCGTAGCAGATGCCCATCCGGCAGCCGCTCGGCATCAGGACGCCGGCGGCCTCGGCGGCGTCGAGGATCGGGGAGTCGCCCGCGGCCGTCACGCTGGTGCCGTCGGCGAAGACGACGGTCCCGCCCTCGCCGGGGTCGGCCAGGCGGGTGGTGCGGAACTGCTCGGTGAACAGCGGCAGCCCGGCGTTCTCGTGATGGTCAGTGAGGGCGTCGAGCAGGCCGCCCGGCCCGCAGGCGTACGTCGTGCGGGCACCGAGGTCGGGCACGAGCTCGGTGAGCCGGTCGAGGTCGAGCAGCCCGTGCTCGTCGTCGTACCGGGCGACCAGGCGGATCGCGCCGGCAGCGTGCAGCGCCTCGAGGTCCCGCCGGAAGATGGAGTCCGGCCGGCTGGGCGCGACGTGCAGCACGACGATGTCGTAGTCGGCGCTGCGGGCCGGGCGCAGCACGCCGGAGTCGGTGGAGGGGAACAGGTTGCGCAGCATGCCGATGACCGGCGTGATGCCCGACCCCGCGGTGACGAACAGCAGCTTGCCGGAGCCGTCCTCGGGCAGCACGAACTCGCCAGCGGCCTGGTCGAGGTGGACCAGGGTGCCCGGGCGGCAGCGGTGCACCAGGTGGTGGCTCACGAGGCCATCGGGCACGGCCTTCACGGTGACCGAGATCAGGCCGTCGCGACGAGGACCGTGGGTCAGCGAGTAGGCGCGCCACTGGCGGACGCCGTCGACGTCGACGCCGAGGCGAAGGTACTGACCGGGCACGTGTCCGGCCCAGTCGGCTCCGGGCTTGAGCAGTAGGGTGGCCGCGTCTGCGGTCTCGGGGTGGACGGCGACCACCTTGGCCCGCAGGTCGGCCCCTGGTCGCAGGGGTGCGAAGAGATCGAGGTAGTCGGCCGGCAGGAGAGGCGTGCTGAGCGACTCCGCCACCTGCACCACGCGCCGCGAGAGCCGGCTGCGCATCGAGCCCGCGGCACCCGCGCGCCGATCAGCGGCGGGGGTCGGCTCGGCTCCCGGGCTCATGGTGACCAGCATGCCTGAGTGGTGAGGCTAAAATCATGACAACCGCGGGTGAATCGCCCGCTGTCTTTTGTGCGATCGGAACAACTCATGGCCACACACGTCCCACGCCGCACCGCCGGTCACGGTGTCCTCCTCCCGCCCGAGGTGATCGCGGAGATGCGGGCCCAGCTCCCCGAGGTCGCCGACCGCACCGTCGCTGCGATCACCCAGGAGGTGCCGAGCTACCAGGACGCCCTCAGCGGGCCGATGGGCGAGATCATCCGCAACGCCGTCCAGCTGGCCCTGGGCGGCTTCCTGTCGCTCGCCGGTGGCCGGCGGGGCGCCGACCCTGGCACCCCCACGGCACCCTCCGTGGAGGGCGCCTACCAGCTGGGCCGAGGCGAGGCCCGCAACGGGAGGACGACGGAGGCGCTGCTCTCGGCGTACCGGATCGGCGCCCGGGTCTCCTGGCGGGAGATGTCGGCGACGGCCGTGCGGGCCGGGATCCCCGCAGACCGGCTGGCGGGGTTCGCCGAGCTCGTCTTCGCCTACATCGACGAGCTGTCGGCCGCCAGCGTCACGGGCCACGGCGAGGAGCTGGCCACGACGGGGCGGGTCCGCGAGCGACTCCTGGAGCGACTGGCGCGACACCTGCTCGACGGCTCGACCACCGAGGAGGTCGTCGAGGCTGCGGAGCGGGCGGAGTGGGAGCCACCGACGACCTTGACCGCCGTCATCGTGCCGGAGGCGCAGGCCCGCTCGGTGCTGGCCGCGATCCCAGGGTCGGTGCTGCGGGCCGTGGACCTCCCGGAGATCCCGGACCGCGTGCTGCTGCTGGTCCCCGATGCGCACGGCCGCGAGCGCGAGAAGCTGCTGGCCCTCCTGGCGCGGCGCGAGTGCATGGCCGGTCCGCCGCGTCCGTGGTTGCAGGTGCGCGCGTCGTACGACCGGGCGCTGCGCGCACACTCGTCCGGGCTGTCGGGCGACACCGAGCGGCACCTGGCCCGGCTGGTGCTGACGGCAGATCCGGAGGCGCTCGCCGATCTCAGGGCCCGAGCCCTCGCCCCGCTCGACGGACTGCGGCCGGCGACCGCCGACAAGCTCACCGAGACACTGCGCTCCTGGCTCCTCCACCACGGCCGTCGCGACGACGTGGCCGCCGACCTCTACGTCCACCCGCAGACCGTGCGCTACCGGATGGGACAGCTGCGGGAGCTGTACGGCGACCGGCTCGACGACCCGGCCACCGTCTTGGAGCTGACCATCGCCCTGAGCGGACCGCGTTAGCCGGCGAACGACGCCTCGTCGCCGTGGACCAGCCGCCCCGCGACCCAGGTGGCGGCGACCGGCATGGCTCGCAGGCGGGCCGCCTGCTCCTCGGGCGAGCCCGAGGGGTCGAGCGGATCGGCGTCGAGCAGCACCAGGTCGGCCCGGCCACCGGCGTGCACCGAGCCCTGGCCGTCCACCGAGGCCGCCAGGGCCTCGAGCGGGGTGAGCGCCTGCTCGGCGTGCCAGGCCGGCCGCTCGTCTGCCGAGCGGTGCACCGCTGCCGCGATGGCGAGCCACGGGTCGAGACGCGCTACGGGTGCGTCGGACCCCATCGCCAGCTCGACCCCGTCGTCGACCATCCACCGCAAGGCGAAGCAGCGATCGGCCCGGTCGGCCCAGCAGCGCTCGGTGATGTCACGGTCGTCCAGGAGATGCGCCGGCTGCACGCTCGCCCGCACGCCCAGGCGCGCCATCCTCGTGACGTCGGCCCGGGTCATCAGCTGGGCGTGCTCGATCGAGCCGCGCGCTCCGGTCTCGGCGTACGCCGCCAGGGCGTCGTGGCAGGCCGCGTCGCCGATCGCGTGGGTGGCGACCTCGAGCCCGTGGTCGGTCGCCCGGTTGAGCAGTCGGCGCAACTCCTCCCCCGACTGGTTGGGCGCACCGGTGCCCGACCCGTCCGTGTAGGGCTCCCGACACCAGGCGGTCCGCGTGTTGAGCGAGCCGTCGCTGATGATCTTGAGCGGCCCCATCGTCAGCCGGTCCTCGCCCGCCACGAGCGGAGCACCAGCGCGCAGCCCCGCGTCGATGGTGTCCTCGAGGGTGGCGGCATACGTGGCCCGCCGCACGCGCAGCAGGTCCACCCCGGCGGCCCAACGGTCCGGCCAGGCCGCGAGCGACTCGCCGTACTCCAGGTCGAGGCAGCCCACCACACCCAGGGCCGCGGCCGCCCGCTCCATGCGGACGAACGCTTCCGGGTCCGCCTCGTCGCCGACGATCGCGGACAGCCGGCCGTACGCCGCGAACCACTCACCCTCCTCGACGACGCCGTCGCGCGGCGGGAGCCCCATCGCCTCGAGGGCGCGCGTGTTGAGCCACCCGTGGTGGCCGTCGCCGCTGATGCACCACACAGGGATGTCGGGTGCGACGTCGTCCAGGGCGGCCACCGTGGGCTCGACGGGCCAACCGACCGGCCGCTGACCGTAGGCGACGACCGGCTGGCCCGGACGTGCGGCGAGCCGCGCTCGCAGCCGCTCCTGCACCTCGGCCACCGACCGGGTGCCGGCGAGGTCGACGCGCCCGGAGGTGGCCGTCCACATCGCCAGGTGGGTGTGCTGGTCCCACAGGCCGGGGATCAGCCACCGCCCTCCTGCCCGGATCTCGGTGATCCCCGCCGGCCGCTCCAGGTCGTGGTCCACCTCGCGCACCACGCCGCTCTCGACCAGCACGTCCACCGTTCCGACCCAACCCGGTCCACCCTGCAGGTCGACGATCCGCGCGCCGCGCACGAGGAAGTCCATGGGGGTCACCGTAGAGGACGCCGTCCGTGACGAACGTGTCCCTCAACCCCGTCGGGAAGCGACCAGAACGTCACGGACGGCGAAGGCCCGGAGGGCCGCTGGCCCCCGACCAGGGGGTGGTCGGGGGCCAGCGGGTGGGAGGGGGCTGTCGTGCGCTAGCGGATGGGCTGGGCCACGACGACCAGGTTGCGCCGGTAGTGGAAGTGCCCGTCAGGTCGGGTGACCTTGTCGGTGCACGTGACCACCACCAGGCGGTTGGCGCCGTCGAGGCGGAACAGCGAGTCCGGCAGCGCCCGCGACCGCAGGTAGGTCTGCTTGCTCACCACGCGGTAGCGGTGGACCTCGCCACCTGCGCGATAGCTGATCACCTGGCCGATCCGGATGGTCTTCATCCGGTAGAGCGCGCCCGGCCGGTCGTGGTAGTCCGACACGTGTCCGGCCACGACCGTGGTGCCGACGGCATCACCCGGCGCCGCGGAGTTGCGCAGCCAGCCCAGCACCCGGGTGCTGTGCGGGATGACCATGCTCTTCCCGCGGATCCCGACGGCAGCCACCCTGGCGTGCACCGCGGGTCGCGCGATGTCGAGCCTGCTGACGCTGCCCCGGCGCAGCAGGGCGTCCGGGTCGATGCCGTCGTAGCCGGTGGCGACGTGGTCCACGTCGTACGGCGCCTTGGTGACCAGGCTGGTCTCGGACTTCATGCCGCACTGGTGGGTCGCCGCCTGGTTCATCTTGTCGGGGGTGGTCCTCGCCACCCAGGTGTAGTAGCCGGGCTCCGGCACGCGGATCCGATCGGTGGTGATGACCCCGTTGCGCGGCTTGAAGCTCACCGTGCCCACCGCGTCGGACTTGGCGCAGGTGGCGTCCCCGCGGCTGGTGTAGGGGCCGTAGAGCGTGGCCTCACCCTTCGCGCCGTGACCCGGGATGAACCCGGAGATCTTCACCTTGTCGAACAGCTTCGCGCCGACGACGACCTTCTGGTCGGAGGTCTCGGTGGTCAGCTTCGGCTGGTTCTTCGGGGTCGCCACCTCGTGCTCGGTGTGGCACTTCGGGTCGTTGGCCGCACCGTCGTCGGTGCAGTTGGAGTCGACGTCCCCACCACCGGGGTTCTCCGGGTTGACGCCCGACCCGATCACCACGTTGAGCAGGTGAGCGTCCGGACCCGCGTCCGCATTGACCTTCACCTTGTAGGTGATCGTCGCCTTGGCACCTACGGCCAGCGAGCCGGTCCAGGTCAGGGTCTTGCCCTTGACCGTCACGGTCCCGGTCGTCGCCTTGGCCGATCCGGCGACGTACGTCGCGTCGTCGAGGACGTCGCTGAGGTCGTCGGTCACCGTCGCGGGGTTGAGCACCGTGTTGCCGGTGTTGCTCGCCTCCACGGTGTAGGTGATCACCTGGCCCGGCTCCACCGTCGAGCCGGAAGGGGGGTCGGCCTTCTTCTCGACGTGCATGCCCGGCTGGTCGCCGTGGTAGTGCGAGGGGTCCGAGTCGGGCCCGGTCGCGACCGGCGGCGTCTCCGGGTCGTTGTCGTTGTCGTAGGTGCCGTTGACGGTGCCGATGTTGGCGTACTGCCCGGCCGTCGCGATCCCCGTGGCCGTGAAGGTCCAGGTCTCGTTGACGTCGAGCATCCCGTCGCCGTCGGTGTCACCGGAGGTGGGCGTCGACGGGACGGCCACGCCCTGGTTGTCGGTGACCGTGACGTTGCCGATCGGGACCTCACCGGTGTTGGTGACCACGTAGGTCCAGGTCACCGTGCTGCCCACCGGGACGTGCGGGCCGGGAGCCTCGTTGGCGTCGAACCCGTTGGTGTACTTGACGATGTTGAGACCCGCGTTGAGCGGCTGAACCGGGTGCTCCGTCTCGCAGTCCTCGTCGAGGGCGGGCGCCGCCGCCTGCGAACGCTCGTCGCCGGTCGGCGGCGGGCAGTTGCTCGGCACCTCGGTCTCGGGGTTCTCCGGGTTCGTGCCGGTGCCGGTGACCACGTTGTGCAGGTGAGCACCCGGAGCGAAGGCCTTGAGCTTCACCTGGTAGGTGATCGTCGCCGAGCCGTCCACCGGCAGGTCGCCCTCCCAGTGCAGGGACTGCGCGCCGGTGTCGACGGTGACCGTGCCCGAGGTGGCGGCCGCCGACCCCGCGACGTACGTCGCGTCGTCGAGGACGTCACTCAGGTCGTCGTCGATCTCGGCGGGCTCGAGCGGAACGTTGCCGGTGTTGTCGACCTTGACCGAATAGGTGACGACCTGACCCGGCTTGACCACGGTGCCGGAGTCCGGCGTGGCGGTCTTCTCGACATGCAGGCTCGGGTCGTCGCCGAAGTAGTGCGACGGGTCCGTCGCCGGCGTCACCGGCTCCGGGGCCGTCTGCGGGTCGCCGTCGTCGTCGTAGGTGCCGGTGACCGTGCCGAGGTTGGCGTACTGCCCGGCAGTGGCGGTCCCGGTCGCGGTGAAGATCCACGTCTCGTCGACGTCGAGGAGACCGTCGTTGTCGGTGTCACCCGAGGTCGGGGTCGCCGGGACCTCGACGCCCTGGTCGTCGGTGACCGTGACGTCGCCGATCGGGACCTCACCGGTGTTGGTGACCTCGTAGGTCCACGTCACCGTGTCCCCCACCGGGATGTGCGGCCCGGTCGGGTTGTTGGCGTCGAAGCCGTTGGTCTTCTTGACGATGTCCAGACTTGCCTGCAGCGGCTCGACCGGGTGCGTGGTCTGGCAGTCCGGGTTCTGCGTCGTCGCGGTCGGGCAGTTGGAGGGCACCTCGGTCCCGGGGTTCTCCGGGTTGGTGCCTGTGCCGACCACCACGTTGTGCAGCTCGGCGCCTTCCTCGAACTTCTTGAGCCTCACCTGGTAGGTGATCGTCGCCGAGCCGTCCACCGGCAGGTCGCCCTCCCAGTGCAGGGACTGCGCGCCGGTGTCGACGGTGACCGTGCCCGAGGTGGCGGCCGCCGACCCCGCGACGTACGTCGCGTCGTCGAGGACGTCACTCAGGTCGTCGTCGATCTCGGCGGGCTCGAGCGGAACGTTGCCGGTGTTGTCGACCTTGACCGAATAGGTGACGACCTGACCCGGCTTGACCACGGTGCCCGAGTCGGGCGTCGCGGTCTTCACTACGTGCAGCCTGGGGTTGTCGCCGAAGTAGTGCGACGGGTCCGTGGCCGGGGTGGTGCGCACCGGTGGGGTCTGCGGGTCGCCGTCGTCGTCGTAGGTGCCGGTGACGGATCCCAGGTTGGCGTACTGGCCGGCGGTGGCGGTCCCGGTGGCGGTGAAGATCCACGTCTCGTCGACGTCGAGGAAGCCGTCCTGGTCGGTGTCGCCCGAGGTCGGGGTGGCCGGGACCTGGACACCCTGGTCGTCGGTGACCGTGATGTTGCCCAGCGGGACCTCGCCGGTGTTGGACACCTCGTAGGTCCACGTCACCGTGCCGCCCACCGGGATGTGTGGGCCCGTCGGGTTGTTGGCGTCCTCGCCGTTGGTCTTCTTGACCAGCTTCAGACCGGCGACCTGGGCGCTGGCGTCGTCCTCGTCGCTCACGGGAGCGCCGGTGACGTCCTCGCCGTCGACGGTGGCGTGCGGGACGGCGGTGACGGACGCGTTGTTGGTCTTGCCCTCCTGGAGCGGCTCGGTGCAGGTGTAGTCCCAGCTGTCGCCGGGCGCCAGCGCGTTGGGCGCGCCAGGACCGGACGGCGCCGACAGGGTGCCGGTGCAGTCGGTGTCGGTGAGCTGGACGTCCTCCAGGCGGGTGTCGCCGTCGTTGGTGACCTTGATGTGCCAGGTCACCTCCTCGCCGATCTCGACCACCAGCGGGTCCGCGGTCTTCTCGAGCTTGACGTGGGAGACCAGCACGTGGGAGGTGTCGCTGACCTCGGGGACCGGGTCGCCGGTCGGGTCGTTGCCGGTCGCCGTGGCGGTGTTGTCGTAGTTGACCTGGCCGAGCAGCGCGGGGTTGCCCGTGCAGGTGAGCACCACCGAGTCGCCCACGTCGAGGTCGCCGAGCACGAACCCGACCATGTCGGTCGGCACGGGGTTGCCGTTGAGCGTGCACGAGGTCACCAGCGGATCGGTCAGGTGACCGTCCTTGATGTCCACGCCGCTGTCGTTGCGCACGGTGATCTTGAACGTCGGGGTGTCGTGGTCGGTGCCGGGAGTCACGAACTGCTGGTCGTCACCGTTGACGGCCGTCTTGTCGATGCCCAGCATCGCGACCGGCACCGCCAGAGTGAGTGCCTGCGGGTTGTAGCCCTCTTGGAAGAACCCCCCGTCATCGTTGCGCGGACGGGTCTTGAACGTGAAGGTCAATTGTTGCGTCCCCGCTGGCACGGTGGGGAACTCGTCGGTGAACGTGTCCACGCTGCCGTTGGTGAAGTCGGTGTCGCTGATGCCGGGGAAGAACGATTGGTTGCCCTGAGCGTGGGAGCGGAACACGTTGACGGTGTCTCCGCGCGCATTGGTGACGGCGACTGGGCCCCCACCGGGCCAAGTGACTTCCGCGGTGTCGTAGTTGAAGCCCGACGTGGTGGTGCTGGGAGACGAGGAGTCGCCTTCGGTCACGGTCACCAGGAAGTCGGCGCCGGGTGCCTGGGTCTTGAAGCCGCCGATGGTCACCGACCTCGACGTGTTGTTGTCGACGTCCACCTGGTCGAGGCCGAAGTAGGTGTAGACCTTGCGCGCGTAGGAGTCGGCGTTGCCGGTCTGGTAACTGCCGTAGTCGTAGCTGAGGTGCAGTGCCCAGCCTGCACCACAACCGGGGCCTTGGGACGAGACGACGTTGCCGACGGTCACCGTGTGCGTGCCGGCGGGCAGCGACGATTTCAGGATCGCGGTCACGTCGGTCGCGCCGTGCACCCGGAGCGTGCGGCCCGAGCCAGCCGTCGCCTGGGTCGAGGTGTAGGACGGCGGGTTGGAGACCGCGATCGCCCCGCCGTCGACCGAGATGGTGGGTCGCATCGCCAGCACGTCGGCAATCGGCTCGCCGACGAATCCGCTGGTGTTGTTGACGCATTGGATGGAGCCGTCGATGGCCCCGTCCGCCGACCAGAACAGCCAGGCCTTGGCCACCGTCGCTCCGCCCGGAATGGTCACGGTCGCGTCGCTGGAGTTGAAGGTGGCCGCCTTGTCGTCCGAGTCGATCCAGTGCATGTTGCCGTTGTTGTTGGCATTGGTGCCGCTGTGGATACCCGCACAGGTCCCGGAGGTGGTCGGAATGCACTCGAGCACGCCGTTGCCGACCGAGATCACGTTGCCGTTGACGTAGTAGCCGCCCTCGATCTGCTGCATCGCGCCCGGCGGCACCACCGTCGCCGCCGTCGCGGCGGGTGCGACCAACACGATGGCGCTCAGCACACCGATGCCCAGCACGAGAGACAGGCAGGTGCGGACCAGCCGTGTCATGACGTGGTTGTTCCCCAGCACGAAAGCACTCCCCCAAGAGTTGCGCGGACTGGCCTCGGCTCGTCCGCGGTCGACAGGTCAACGACGCAGCGCGGGTCCCCCACGGAACTGCGCTCTCCTTGGGCAGTCGTGTCACACGAGACCCAGGCGCGTCGGTACCTAGACGCATCGGCGGCCCTGTGGATTACGCGATCTGACAGATCGCTGGGTGGTTCAGACCACTGGAGGGCCTGCCGCAGCTCCCCCTGCTCAGCGGTGCCGGCGGGACTGGATCACCCGGAAGCGGGAGGCGACGTACGCGCTGTCCGTGTACGCCGCGTTGGCGGCCGGGTTGGCGCCGGTGCCGTGGAAGTCCGAGAACGCCGCTGACTGGTTCACGAAGACCCCGTCGACGAGGTTCTCCGAGAGCGCGACCCCGGCGTCGAGCGCCGCCTCCCGCATCCGCTCCACCACCTCGGGCGAGGTCGAGTAGACCGAGGCGGTCATCGCCCCGCGCCGGCGTACGGTGTCGCGGAAGCGCTCGATGGACTCGTCGGTGCCCGAGGTCGTGATGAGGTAGGCGACCGGCCCGAAGCACTCGACCTCGTAGACGTCGGAGTCGGCCGCGGTCAGTCCGACGAGGGTCGGCGTGCGCACGGTCGCGTCGGGGTACGACGGGTGCGTCACCGACCGCGACGCCACGACGACGTCGCCTCGGGACCCGGCCGCCTCGAGCCGCCGGAGCACGCCCTCGTCGACGACGCCGCCGAGCAGCTCCACCGCGCGAGCGTCGTCGCCGAGCAGACGGTCCAGCGCCGAGGACAGTCCGGCGCCCACCTCGGCCACCGTCTTGCGTCCCTCGTCGGTGTCGATGCCGTCGGCCGGCAGGAAGACGTTCTGCGGAGCCGTGCACATCTGCCCGGTGTAGAGGGCGAACGAGAAGGCCAGGTTCTGGCACAGGCCGGCGAAGGAGGCCGTCGAGTCGAGCACCACCGTGTTCACGCCGGCCTTCTCGGTGAACACCACCGCCTGCCGGGCGTGCTCCTCGAGCCAGTCGCCGAAGGCGTTACCGCCGGTGAAGTCGATGATCCGGACCTCGGGACGCACGGCCAGCGTGGCGGCCAGGAAGTCGGCGGGCTCCTCGGCGGCGAGGGTCACCAGATGCGGGTCGAACCCGGCTTCCGCGAGCACCTCCTGGCACACCTGCACGGTGATCGCCAGCGGCAGCACCGCTCCCGGGTGCGGCTTGACGACCACGGGGTTGCCGCAGACCAGCGAGGCGAACAGCCCGGGGTAGGAGTTCCACGTCGGGAAGGTGCGACAGCCGATCACCAGACCGATCCCGCGCGGCACCACGGTGAACGTCTTCTCCATCGTCAGCGGCTCGCCCCGGCCCGGCTTCTCCCACGTCGCGCTCGCGGGGGTGCGGGTCATCTCGGTCCAGGCGTAGGCGATCGCCTCGAGGGCCCGGTCGAGCGCGTGCGCGCCACCCGCCTGGAACGCCATCACGAAGGCCTGGCCGCTCGTGTGCTGCACGGCGTTGGCCAGCTCGAAGATGCGCGCGTGCAGGCGGTCCAGGATCTCCAGGCACACTCCCGTGCGCCCCGCGGGCGCTGCGTCGCGCCAGGGCCGCATCCCGGCCGCCGCCGCGGACAGGAGCTCGCCGACGTCGCGGACGCGTGGGTAGCCGACCCCGAGGTCGAAGCCGAACGGCGAGCGCTCGGTGGTGGCGCGCCCTCGCGCTCCGGGTGTGTCGAGGGGGAAGTCGGCGCCCAGCCATGCCTCGAACGCCGCCTTGCCGTCGGCGGCCGCCGTCTCGCCGTACACGCGCGGCGAGGGGGACTCGTCGAAGGCCGAGAAGTGCTCGCGCGTGGCACAGGCGCGCACCGCCGCTTCCAGGCGCTCGAGGTGCTTGCGGTAGAGGTCGGGAAGGAGTTCGGCGGCTTCGCTCATTGAGGTGATGCTCATTCGGGGCCCCCGCGGCGTTGTTCGGGGGAGCGAAGCGGAGGAGAAGAACGTCGTGGGGTGATGCTCATTCGGGGCCCCCGCGGCGTTGTTCGGGGGAGCGAAGCGGAGGAGAAGAACGGCGTGGGGTGATGCTCATGCCAGCCACTCAACTCGGCGAGGGCGGGGCAGGCAAGGGGCGGCGGCCGGTCGCCGTACGCTGGGCCGGTGCGGGCGCGGACGTTCGGGGTGCTGGCCGTCGTGACCCTCGTCGGTGTGGCCGGCGGTCTCGCTGTGGGCTACCTGCGCGACCCGCAGCCCGCCTCTGGGGGGACTGCCACGCCGCTGCCGGCGGTGTCGCCTAGTGTGCCGGTCGACCCGTCGCCGACGACGGCGCCGTACGCCGACGACATCGACTACCCGCCGCTCGCGACCGGTCTCGCCTTCCGCGCCGTGCGGATGGGCAACTCCCTCCAGGCCTGGCGGGTCCCGGTGCCGCGCGGGTGGGCGGGCTACGCCGTGACGACGGACGCACAGGTGCCGCGGGGGCGGTGGAGCGAGTACGACGAGCTCCGGTTCCGGCCGCCGGACGAGCCGCACGAGGGCGGCTACAGCCTCCGAGCGAAGAGCATCAACGCCCATCTCACGCCGGCCGCGATGGTGACGGCCCGGGTCGCCCAGATGAGGAAGGCCTACGACGAGGTCGACGTCGTGGACCGCACCGAGGACTCGGTGCGTTTCGCGTTCCGCGACGGCAACGACCGGCTGCGCTACAACTACTTCCGGTGGTTCGCCGCGTTCGGCTCGTCCGAGGCCACGCTGGAGATGTCGGTCGCGGGGCGCTCGGCCGACCTGCCCGGCCTGGAGTGGCTCTTCTCCGCGTTCGCGAGCTCGCTGCGTCCTGCCGGCTGAGGACGGGGACTACTCGAGCACGAGGGGCCGCCGTCCGGTGGGACGGCGACCCCTCGTTGAGTGACGCTGATGGGCGGTGCTCAGCCCTCGAGTGCAGCGGGTGGCTGCGGCCGCTCGGGGCGACCGGGCCGCTCGGGGCGCTCCGGGCGCTCGGACCGCTCGCCGTAGCGATGTCCGCGCCGCCCCGGACCTCCGCGACGACCGTCGCGGCCGCCCCAGAGCTCGGCCAGGGCCGCGCCGTCACTGGCCCGGCGCCACACGCGCCAGCCGTTGACCTCGTAGCCCGTCAGGTGGCGGGCGGCGGCGGACGGGGTGTCGGCGACGTGGCCGTCCTCCAGGACCAGCCGGCCCTCGGCGTCGAGGCGTGCGACGTGGCGCTCGCCGCTGTTGCGGCGCTCCCACACGAGCTCCTCGTCGGCGGCGAGGAGGTCCTCCCGCATCAGCTTGGCGAGCTTGCGGCTCGCCCGGTCCTCACCCCGCCGGGGGCCGCGCGGCGGCCGGTGGGCGGTGGTGGCGGTGCTCGGCTCGAGATCGAGGATCCGGCGGAGCACGGTGTTGGGGGTGTCGACGAAGGCCTCGGCCCGCTCCTGGAGCAGGGCGTAGACCTCGTCGTCCACGCGAATCGTGGGTGTCATGTCTGTGTTCCTTTCGTCGCGAGCCGGTCTGTCTTCACGGCTCGTCTGCAACAGTGTGACAGACAGACAGATAAATGTCAAGGCCTTGTCGAGTCGCCTCCTCCTCGCCCGTCATGATCGACAAGGGGCCCGGACGTGGGCCAGGACCGACCGCCCGAAGAGAGGCAGCCGCATGCCCGACCGACCCGACCGCTTCCTGCTCCTGCTGCCTGCGCCGGAGCAGGAGTGGGCCGACCTCCCCGAGTCCGAGCACGAGCTCGGCATGGCCAACCACCAGCGGTTCCACGAGGCGTTGGCGGCCCGCGGGCACGCCCTGGTCCTCGCCAGCCCGCTCGAGCCGTCGGAGCGCGCGGTGTCGATGCGCAACACCGGTCGCGGGTCGGCCGTCGTCACCCAGGGTCCGTTCCTGGAGTCCGTCGAGCAGATCGTGGGGTTCTACCTCGTCGAGACGTCCGACGAGGAGGACCTGATGGACGTCGTGCGCGCGTTCGCCGAGGGCGGCGACCACGTGGAGGTGCGCAAGCTCGCCACGGGCTGAGACCCGGATAGGGCCCCCGGGCGGAACGCATCGTCAGAGACCGAAGGTCTGCACGGAGTCGAGGACGGCGACGGCGGTGGCCCGGTCGGCGGCGCGGACCTGCACCCAGAGCAGGCGGTTGGCCGCCACCTGCACGACGCGCTCGACCGTGACGTCGGGGCAGCCGGTGAAGTAGACCGTGATCGATCGGTCGCCGTCGCGATCGCCGTCCACCGGGTCCTCCGCGTCAGCACACTCCGGGTGGCCAGGGACCGACGCCGGCAGCCGGCTCTCGGGCAGGATCCCCGCGAACACCCCCTCGCCGCCGTCCGAGGACCAGCTGGGCGACGTACCGACCGACAGAGCCGGGTACGACGACCCGCTGTCGGGCGGCGTCCAGCCGTCGACGGCGGTGCCCCGGTCCCACTCGTCGGGCACCGTCACCGAGATCGTGCTGCGGGCGTCGGTCAGCGTCGTCGTGCGATCCGCGGCGCGCCAGGCCGCGAAGCCGGCCACGCCACCGGCGAGGAGGAGGGCTACGGCCGTCAGAGCGACCGCCACTCGTCGACGCCGACGGCCCGGCGGAGCGACGGGCTCGGGAAGGTCGGTCAGATCCTCGGCGGGCGGGGTGGAGGGCCTGGCGCCCGGCTGGGTCCGTTCGGAGTCGAGCGCGAGGACGCGGGGACTGACCGAGGCTCCCGAAGTGCCGGCAGCGGAGCACAGCTCGGCGGTAAACGCCGCCACGCTCGGCCAGCGGTCCTCGCGATCGCCGGCGAGACCTCGCCTCACCACGGTCTCCACGGCAGACGGGACGGCATGCTCCTCGCTCGACATCGGGTCCGGCTCACCCCAGGTGGCCGCGGCCGCGATCGACGCGTGGCCATGGGGCGGGCGCCCGGTGAGCAGGACGTAGGCGAGGGCCGCCAGGGAGTACTGGTCGGCGCGGGCGTCGAGGTGCTCACCCTGGGCCTGTTCGGGCGCGATGTAGGTCGGCGTGCCCGCGATCATCGTGAGCCGCGAGGAGGCCTCGACCTCCTTGCCCAGGCCCAGGTCGCCCACCATGGCGCGAACCTGCACCGAGCCGTCCGGGCCCTCCACGGTGCGGAACAGCACGTTGGCCGGCTTCACGTCTCGGTGCAGCACGCCGTGCCGGTGCAGCGCGGTGAGCCCCAGGCCGACCTGACGCACCACTTCGAGGGCCTCGTCGGGAGCGAACCCGTCGAGCTCGAGCCGGTCGGCGAGGCTGCCCTGGTCGGCGTAGCCCATCACCAGGAAGGGGCGGCCGTCGTCGAGCTCGCCCGCGTCGTAGACGGGGACGACGTGCGGCGACTCGACCTTGCGCAGGAACCGCCCCTCGTCGACGAACCGTTGCCGCACGTGGTGGTCGCCTGCCCAGTTGTCGGCCAGCACCTTGATCGCCACTGGCGAGTCGAGCTGGTCGTCGTAGCACAGCCAGACCGTGGCGAAGCCGCCCGAGCCGATGCGCCGTCGCACGGCGTACCGACCGATCCTCCCCGGGAGTGCCACGCGTCCAGTATCCGGGTCGACGGATCGGCTTCGCGCGGGGCTATCGTGCCGGGAGTGCCGCGGGCGGACCGCCCGGGCCAGTCAGTTGAGCCAGTGATCGACGTCAGTGTCATCGAGGGGTGAGAGGGCGTGGAGCCCGACGAGATCGACCACCTCGCCCACCGCGCCAAGGCCGGTGACCGCGAGGCGCTGGAGCTGCTCCTGGCCGAGGTCCGGCCCCGGATCCTGGCGATCTGTCGCGGCGTGCTGCCCTACTCGTCCGATGCCGAGGACGCCGCCCAGGAGGCGATGCTCAACGTCGCCACCCGGATCGGCTCGTGGCACGAGCGGGGTCGTTTCACGACCTGGCTGCACGTCGTCGCGGTGAACTCTGCCCGCACTACGTACCGCCGACTGCGCCACCAGGCCGTCGCGAGCGAGGAGCTGCTCGCCCAGCGTCCCGACCCGCGCACCACGAGCGTGATCGCGGGTACGCGTCTCGACCTGCTGGACGCGCTCGAGACCCTGGAGCGCGACCACCCGGCGTACGTCGAGCCGCTGGTGCTTCGCGACATCTACGGACTGCCCTATGCCGAGATCGCTATCCTCGTCGACGCCCCGCTTGGGACCGTGAAGGCGCAGATCCACCACGGACGCAAGCTCGTCCGACCCCTGCTTCGAGGCCCAGCATGAACGCCCCCCGACCCCGCCGCGCCGGCCTGGTGGCGGCCGGGTTCCTGCTGGTCGGGACCCTCGGCCTCGCTGCCTGCGGTGGCGACGACTCGTCGACCCCGCAGACCGCCGACCCCGCGGCCGCGGGCACCTCGGTGCCGACCACCGACGCCACCAGCAGCGAGGCCCCGGACCCTGGCGACCCCGTCGGCGCCGGACTGCGCGACCCGGACGACCCGGCACTCGACCCGGCGGTCAGCAAGCCCGTGGAGGACAGCGTCTATCCGCAGGTCGGCGACCCGACCATCGACTCGCTGCACTACGACCTCCAGCTCACCTGGAAGCCCTCCGACCGCGGGCTCGAGGGCCTGGAGCACCTCACCTTCCGGTCCACCGGCGACAGCGACCACGTGCAGCTCGACCTGATCCCACAGCTGCGGGTCGAGTCCGTGCAGGTAGACGGAGAGGACGCCGACTTCGACCACGTGGGCAAGAACCTGTCGATCGCCGGCGACTTCGTCGCAGACGAGCGCTACGTGCTCACCATCGCCTATGCCGGCACCCCGATGCCGGTCGAGGCCCCGACGACCCGTACCGACTTCAGCACCACGGGCTTCACGATCGCCCCCGACAACAGCGCCTGGACGATGCAGGAGCCGTTCGGTGCGTACTCCTGGTACGCCGTCAACGACCAGCCCGCGGACAAGGCCCTCTACGACTTCACGCTGACCACGCCCAGCCCCTTCGTCGGCGTCGCGAACGGCGTGCTGACCGGCCGCGAGGAGAAGGACGGCAACACCGTCACCACCTGGCACCTCGACAGCCGGGCGTCGAGCTACGTGGTGACCGTCGCTTTCGGCGACTACACGATGACCGAGGACGAGTCGCCGAGCGGGGTGCCGCTCACCTACTGGCTCCCGAAGTCCGCCGCGCAGTACCAGGACGCGCTCGCCTACACCCCGGAGGCGCTTGCGTGGGTCGAGGACAAGCTCGGGCCCTACCCGTGGTCCTCGCTGGGGATCCTGGTCGTCGACTCGCGCAGCGGCATGGAGACCCAGACCATGATCACGCTCGGGGACACCGACTACACGACCGCACGCGACACGATCGTGCACGAGATCGTGCACCAGTGGTACGGCAACCAGGTGACGCCCGACGACTGGCGCGACGTCTGGATGAACGAGGGCATGACCATGTACCTCCAGTTCGTCTGGCAGTCGGAGACCTATGGCGTGCCGCTGCGGCAGATCCTCAACCAGGCAGCGCCGTACGAGGCGCAGTCCCGGCTCGACAACGGTCCCCCCGCGGCGTACGACCCCGCGACGTTCGGTGAGATCAACATCTACTACGGCCCCGCCCTGATGTGGGACCAGGTCCGACGCCGGGTCGGCGACGAGAAGTTCTGGGAGATGGTGCGCGCCTGGCCCTCCCACGATGCCGACGGCACCGTGGACCGCGAGGAGTACCTCCCCTGGATCGAGAAGCAGACCGGGACCGAGCTCTCGGACCTCTTCGACAACTGGCTGCTGGCGCCGACCTCGCCGCCGTTCCCCTGACCCCTGGTTGAGAGGCGGGCTCTGCCCACAGCGGAATCGCTTGCAGGGCCGGCGCGGGTCGGGTCGGGTGGGGGCATGCGGATCCTGGTGCTCGGCGGCAGCGTCTTCCTCTCGCGGACCGTGGCGGCGGACGCCGTGGCCCGCGGACACGACGTCACGTGCGTGACCCGCGGCCGGAGCGGTGCAGTGCCGGAGGGCGTCCGCCACGTGATCTGGGACCGCGCCGACGCGCCGCCGCCCGACCTGGCCGCCGAGGACTTCGACGCGGTGGTCGACGTGAGCCGCATCCCGTCACACGTCAGGCGCGCGGTCGCGGCCTGGCCGTCGGCGCACTGGACGTTCGTCTCCACGATCAACGTGTACGCCGACAACGAGACGCCGGACCCCGGCACCGACGGACCACTCGTGGACGCGATCGAGGAGGACCGCGACCTCGCGGAGGACCCCGAGGCGTACGGCGGGATGAAGGTCGCCTGCGAGCGTCTGGTGCAGACCGGGGCCCGCGCCAGCCTGGTGATCCGGCCGGGGCTGATCGTCGGGCCGGGCGACCCCACGGGTCGGTACGGGTACTGGCCGCTGCGACTGGCCGAAGGCGGACGGGTCCTCGGCCCCGGCGACCCCGGCGACCGGGTGCAGATCATCGACGTCCGCGACCTCGCCGAGTGGATCGTCCGCTGTGCGGTGTCGGGCGCGACGGGCGTCTACGACGGGATCGGGCCGGCCACACCGATCGGCGACCTGCTGGACGAGTCGGCGGCCGGCGTCACGTCCGAGACGCCGCTCGAGATCGTCTGGCCAGGACCGGAGTTCCTCGCCGAGCAGGAGGTCGAGCCCTGGATGGGCCCCGACGCGCTTCCTCTGTGGCTGCCCCGCCCCGACTACGACGGCATGGCCACCCACCGGTTCGACCTGTCCGCTGCGGCCGGGCTGACCGTCCGGCCGTTCGCGGACACCGCTCGCGACACCTTGGCGTGGATGCGAGCGCATCCGGACGCCGGGCGCACCGGCATGTCTCGCCAGAAGGAGGCGGAGATCCTCGTCGCCTATGACGAGGAGAACCAGGGCTGAGGGGCCACCGCGGTGGCATAGCCTGCGCGGATGGGTGACCCCGCCGAGGCTGTCCCGGCCGCCGTTCCCCCTCGACCGCGGCGGCTGTCTGCGGCCGAGCTGATCGACCTGGTCCTCGACGAGGACTCCTGGCGGTCATGGGACGTCACGCCCGTCCAGGGCGAGATCTCGCCGGCGTACGCCGATGAGCTCGCCGCCGCACACGAGCGGACCGGCGCCGACGAGTCCGTGCTGACCGGCGAGGGGCTGATGCGCGGGCGCCGGGTGGCGGTGCTGATGGGCGAGTTCGGGTTCCTGGCCGGCTCGATCGGCCGCGCCGCCGCCGAGCGGCTCGTGGCCGCGATCCACCGCGCCACCGCGGAGGGTCTGCCCCTGCTGGCCGGCCCGGTGAGCGGTGGGACCCGCATGCAGGAGGGCACCCCGGCGTTCGTGCAGATGGTGCGCATCTCCGAGGCGGTCGCGGCGCACCGGGCCGCCGGCCTGCCGTACCTCGTCTACCTCCGGCACCCCACCACGGGCGGGGTGATGGCCTCGTGGGGCTCGCTCGGGCACGTGACCGTCGCGGAGCCGGGGGCGCTGGTCGGGTTCCTCGGGCCGCGCGTCTACGAGGCCCTCTACGGCCGCTCGTTCCCGGAGGGGGTGCAGACGGCCGAGAACCTCTTCGCCCACGGCATCATCGACGGCGTCGTCGCGCCGGAAGACGTTCCCGAACTGCTGGCCCGCGCTCTCGACATCTTGATGGCGCCCCGGATCGGCGTGGCCGAGGTGCCCTCGCCGGTGGACCCGCCGGTCCCCGACGTGGAGACGTGGGAGGCCGTCACGCGGTCGCGGCGACCGGACCGGCCCGGCGTACGCCGGCTGCTGCGGTACGCCGCGTCCGACGTCATCCCTCTGAACGGGACCGGCCAAGGCGAGGCCGACCCCGGGCTGTTGATCGCGCTGGCGCGGTTCGGTGACGTGCCGTGCGTCTTCCTCGGACAGGACCGGCGCGGGCAGACCGCCGACCGGCCGATGGGTCCCGAAGCGCTCCGGGAGGCGCGGCGCGGGATGCACCTCGCCGAGGAGCTCGGGCTGCCGCTGGTGACCGTGATCGACACCGAGGGCGCGGCCCTGTCCGCCGACGCCGAGAACGGCGGGCTCGCGGGTGAGATCGCCCGGTGCCTGGCCGACCTGGTGACGCTCCGGGCGCCGACGCTGTGCCTGATGCTGGGCGAGGGGAACGGCGGTGGGGCGCTCGCCCTCCTCCCGGCAGACCGCGTGATCGCCGCGCAGCACGCCTGGCTCTCGCCGCTGCCGCCGGAGGGCGCCTCGGCGATCGTGCACCGGGACACCGCGCATGCCCCGGAGATGGCGCGCGCCCAGCAGGTGCGCGCGCTGGACCTCGCCGCACGCGGGGTCGTGGACCGGATCGTCGCCGAGCTGCCCGACGCGGCGGACGAACCGGAGGCGTTCTGCCAGCGGGTCGGCGCGGTGCTCCAGCACGAGCTCGCCGCACTGCTGGCTCGCGGGCCGTCCTCGCCGGCGGAGCGCGCCGCGCGGTATCGGTGAGTCTCGGCGCCAGGGTCACCACACGAACACCCGGTTGACCGGGTACGCGGTGGGTTTGGCGTCGCTACAACGACGCCAAAGGCGCAGAACACCCGGCCGACCGGGTGTCCCTGAGGCGGGCGCGGCAGCGCGGCGGGCGGGAGCCGGGCGCCCGGCAGCGTGGCGCAGCGAAGCGCGACACGCTCGGGCGCCGCGAGCCGCCCGACGCGCTCGCGCCAAATGTGTCAGTACAGCAACGCCGTGGCCGGGTCCTCGAGGAGGGCGGCGACGTCGGCGAGGAAGCGCGAGCCCTTCTCGCCGTCGATGTGGCGATGGTCGAACGACAGGGCGAGGGTGGTGACCTGGCGGACGGCGACCTCGTCGACACCGTCGGTGGTGACCACCCACGGCTGCTTGCGCACCGCGCCGAAGGCGAGGATCGCCGACTCGCCGGGGTTGATGATCGGCGTGCCCGCGTCGACGCCGAAGACGCCGACGTTGGTGATCGTGAACGTGCCGCCGCTCATCTCGGCCGGCTGGGTGCGCCCCTCGCGCGCGATCGCGATCAGCTGGTCGAGGGCGCCGGCGAGGTCGCGCAGGGTCATCCCGTGCGCCTCCTTGACGTTCGGCACGACCAGCCCACGCGGGGTCGCCGCGGCGATGCCGAGGTTCACGTAGTGCTTGACCACGACCTCCTGGGCGGCCTCGTCCCAGAACGAGTTGATCTCCGGCGTACGCCGCATCGCGAGCACGACAGCGCGGGCCAGCACCAGCAGAGGCGAGACCCTGACGTCCGCGAACTCGCGGTGCGCCTTGAGCCGCTCGACCAGGTCCATCGTGCGGGTCACGTCGACGGTCACCCACTCGGTGACGTGGGGGGCGGAGAAGGCCGAGTCGACCATCGCCTGGCCCATCATCTTGCGCACGCCCTTGATCGGCTCACGCGTCTCCCGCTGGCCAGCCTGGGCAACGTCATACGTTCTGGTCGCCGGAGCGACCGCTTCGTATGACGTCTCGCCGGCCGCGGCCTCGACGTCACCCCGCGTCACCACGCCGCCGTCGCCCGAGCCGACCAGAGTCGCGAGGTCCACGCCGAGGTCCTTGGCCAGCTTGCGGACCGGCGGCTTGGCCAGGGTCCGGAGGTCGGGGACGGTCGGCGGCGGCCCGACCGGGGCACCGGCGAGCGCCGCCGCCTCGAGAGAAGCGACCTGCTCGCCGGGAGTACGGCGAGCCCGGCGCGTCGCGGCCCGCTCCGCCTTGTTGCGGCCCACCAGGCTCTCGCCCTCACCGCCACCGGAGGCGGCCGGGTTGCTCAGGTCGATCGGGGCCTCGGCCTCGGCGTCCGGCGCCGGAGGAGGGGAAGCAGCCGGGACCGATCCGGCCTCGCCGATCGCGATGATCGGCGTGCCCACCGGCACGGTCTCGCCCTCGGGCACGAGCAGCCCGGTGACGGTGCCGGCGTACGGCGAGGGCAACTCGACCAGCGACTTCGCGGTCTCGATCTCGACGACGATGTCGTTGACCGCGATCACGTCGCCGACCTTGACCTTCCAGGTCACGATCTCGGCCTCGGTGAGACCCTCGCCGACGTCGGGCAGGAGGTACTCGGGCATCGGGGCTCCTTCAGAAGGTCAGCGAGCGGTCGACGGCGTCGAGCACGCGGTCGAGGTCGGGGAGGTACTCCTCCTCGATCCGCGACGGCGGGTACGGCGTGTCGAAGCCGCCGACCCGCAGCACCGGCGCCTCGAGCGAGAAGAAGCACTGCTCGGTGACGCGGGCCGCCACCTCGGCGCCGATGCCCAGGTTGACGTGGGCCTCGTGCACCACGACCGCGTGGCCGGTGCGGCGTACGGACTCGTAGACGGGGTCGAGGTCCAGCGGGCTCAGCGTGCGCAGGTCGACGACCTCCAAGGAGCGACCCTCCGCCTCGGCGGCCTCGGCGGCCTTCAGCGCTGTCTTGACCGTCGGTCCGTAGGCGAGCAGGGTCGCGTCGGTGCCGTGCCGGGCGATGCGCGACGCGAACAGCGGGTCGGGCGCGACCGTCTCGTCGAGCTCGGCCTTGTCGGCGTGGTACTGCCTCTTGGGCTCGAGGAAGATCACCGGGTCGTCCGAGGCGATCGCCTGCTGGATCATCCAGTAGCCGTCGACCGGGTTGGAGCAGGCCACGACCTTGAGCCCGGGAGTGTGCGCGAACTGCGCCTCAGGAGACTCGCTGTGGTGTTCGACCGCCCCGATGCCCCCGCCGAAGGGGATCCGGATCACCATCGGGATCCGCGAGCGTCCCTGGGAGCGGAAGTGCATCTTGGCCACCTGGCACACGATCTGGTCGTACGCCGGGTAGACGAACCCGTCGAACTGGATCTCCACGACGGGTCGGTAGCCGCGCAGCGCGAGGCCGACCGCGGTGCCGACGATCCCGGACTCGGCCAGGGGCGAGTCGATGACCCGGTCCTCGCCGAAGTCCTTCTGCAGGCCGTCGGTGATCCGGAAGACGCCGCCGAGCTTGCCGACGTCCTCGCCCATCACCAGGACCTTGGAGTCGTCCTCCATCGCCTTGCGAAGCCCCATGTTGAGGCCCTTGGCCAGGGTCACCGTGGTCATCTCAGTGCCCTCCCTCGGCGCCGGCGAACGAGTCGAGGTAGGCCTCGAACCCTGCCCGCTGCTCGATCAGCTCGGGCGTCTGCTCGACGTAGACGTGGTCGAAGATGCTCAGCGGCGAGGGGTCCGGCAGCGCCTTGCAGCCCTCCCTCAGCCGAGCCCCCAGGGCGTCGGCCTCGTCGGCGAGGAGGTCGAGGAGGGCCTGGTCGACCAGCCCGTTGCGGAGCAGATAGGCCTTGACCCGCTCGATGGGATCCTTGAGCCGCCACCGCTCGACGTCGTCGGAGAGCCGGTAGCGCGTCGGGTCGTCCGTGGTGGTGTGGGCACCCATCCGGTAGGTGTAGGCCTCCACGAACGTGGGGCCCTGGCCGTCCCGGGCACGCTGCAGAGCGGCGCGGGTGACGGCGTACGTCGCGAGGACGTCGTTGCCGTCGACGCGCACGCCGGGGAAGCCGAAGCCGAGGGCGCGCTGGTAGAGGGGGATCCGACTCTGCCGCTCGATCGGCTCGGAGATCGCCCACTGGTTGTTCTGGCAGAAGAACACCACCGG
>CAZIVD010000007.1:0-124738 GCA_964542635.1 uncultured Nocardioides sp.
TCTCGATGTCGAAGACGATGAAGAGCATCGCGGTGATGAAGTACTTCACCGGGAACCGTCCGCCGCCCACCGGCTGGGGGGTCGGCTCGATGCCGCACTCGTAGGAGTCGAGTCGCACGCGGTTGTAGCGCTTGGGCCCGACCAGCGCGCTCATGATCACCGAGAAGACCGCGAACCCCGTCGCCAGGAGGGCCAACGCCAAGATCGGCGTGTAGATCTCCATTGCGCCTCACGTTCCTTCCGTCGACGGCTGCGGACGTGACCCGGATCACGAGATTGTGACCTTGTGAACGGGTTCACGAGCGGTGCCGTGGCACAGTCTAGGACCCTCCGGGACCCCGCCGCACCTGCGGGCCCGGGGCGCTCAGCGGCCCGCTGACCTGGGCATTTAGCCAACGTGAGCGTTGGCTAAATGGTCAGTTCACGCCGTCCCCGACCCGACCTTCTGCTGCCCGCGCGGGGTCGAAGCCGAAGGGCAGCTCGAGCCGGTGGGCCCGCATCAGCGCCTCGTCGGTGAGCACCTCCAACGTGGGTCCGTCGGCCACGACGACACCGTCGGAGAGCACCACCGAGCGGGGGCAGAGCTCCAGGGCGTAGGGCAGGTCGTGGGTGACCACGACGAGGGTCACGGCCAGGCCGCGCAGGATGTCGGCGAGCTCACGGCGCGACGCCGGGTCGAGGTTGGAGGAGGGCTCGTCGAGCACCAGCACCTCGGGCCGCATGGCCAGCACGGTGGCGACGGCGACGCGCCGCCGCTGCCCGAAGGAGAGATGGTGCGGTGGTCGGTCGGCGTACTCCGTCATGCCGACCGCGTCGAGCGCCTCGAGCACCCGGGACTCCAGATCCTCGCGCCGGATCCCCAGGTTGCGCGGACCGAACGCCACGTCGTCGCGCACTGTGCCCATGAACAGCTGGTCGTCGGGGTCCTGGAAGACGATCCCGACCCGCCTGCGAACCTCCAGGAGGTGGTCCGAGGTGACCGGCAGTCCGGACACCGTGACCGACCCCAGACCGGGACGCAGGATCCCGTTCAGGTGCAGGACCAGGGTGGTCTTGCCGGCGCCGTTGGGACCGAGCAGGGCGACCCGCTCGCCCGCTGCCACGGTGAGGTCGACGCCGGCGAGGGCCTGGTGACCATCGGGGTAGGCGAAGGCCACCCCCTGCAGCTCGAGGACGGGCGCGGTCACGGGCGCTCGGTAGGCACGCGGGTGGATCGAGGCTGAGCCTGCGGGTGGTCATGCCGATGCGACGGCTCCTCGGCGGGGAGCCCGCCCTGGTAGCCGCGCGAGAGCATCGCGAGGTGCACCCGCTCGCCACGCTCGTAGGAGCGGATGAACAGCGCGCCCGCGCAGCTGGCCAGCACCGGCCAGTGTCGCGGGTCGCGCGCCCGGAAGCCACGGGACTCCAGCGCGATCTGGGTACGGCGCATCTCGTCGGTCACCACGTCGAGGTAGCGGACCATGAAGCCCATGATCTGGACCAGCTGGTGCGGGACCCGGAGGCGCTCCAGCCCCGCCAGGAGCGCTCGGGGCTCGGTGGTCGCGGCGAGCAGGAGACTGGCCAGGACGCCGAGCGTGCCCTTGACCAACAGTCCCCACGCCCCCCACAGCCCGTGCTCGCTGACGCTCACCCCCAGCACCTCGGTGCGGGGGCCGGTGGCCACGAACGGCATCAGGAGCGCGAAGACGACGAAGGGGACCTCGACCACGGCGCGCTTCGCCAGGTAGCCCGGCGGGACCCCGGAGGACGCCACGAGGGCGGCCAGCACCGTGAAGGAGACGCCGAAGGCCCAGAACCACTCGCGCGGCGTGGCGACGACGACCAGCATGAACCCGACCAGGCCGAGGACCTTGAGGTGGGCGGGAGCCAGATGCAGCCACGAGTGTCCGTGGTAGTGCAGGCGATGCCCGTGGGCCGCGCCCACGGTCAGGTCCCGTCGTCGGCGCGGCGCCGCCGGAGCACCACGACCAGGCCCCCGGCCACAGCCAGCACGACGACGCAGCCCACGACACCGGCGAGCCCCCCGGAGAGCCGACCGTTGTCCACGCCCTCGGTCTCGTAGCCCGCGAGGGGTCCGTCGGCGGCGCCGTGGTCGCGCTCGGTCTCGGCGAACCCGTGGTCCGCGGCCACCCGGTTGAGCCCGTCGGGACTCGACGAGGCGTAGTAGCTCACGATGCCGGCCAGCAGCAGGGCCACGAGGAGCCCGCCGAGCACCACCGTGACGGTGGGGACGCGACGAGCGGTGGTCGCGGATCCGGAGGCGCCGTCGGCGCTCATCGCGGCGCGCTCCTCAGCTCGAGCTTCCGGTCGGCGAGGATCGGCCGCGCGCCGTACACCAGGTCGGGGCGGACGGTCAGGATGCTGCCGACGGCGAAGAACGTGATCGCCGCCTCGCCGATGCCGATCAGCGTGTGCACGCCCACCATCGCGGTGGCGAGGGTGTCGAGCGGGATGTCGACGGTGCCGCCGATCTCGTAGAGGGCCACGAACGCCAGCGAGGCGGTCGGCACCGAGATGAGCGCGCCCGCGGCGGCCGCCACCGCCACCATCGAGAGGTGCCGGGGCAGCACCGCTCGCAGGAGACGGAAGACCCCCCATCCGACCGCCACGGTGACGAGCCCCATCAGGACGATGTTGGTGCCCAGAGCGGTGATGCCGCCGTCGGCGAACAGCAGGCACTGGACGGTCAGCACCACGGCCATGCACAAGATCCCCACCGCCGGGCCGACGAGGACCGCCGCCAACGCTCCTCCGAGGAGGTGGCCGCTCGTGCCGGAGGCGACTGGGAAGTTGAGCATCTGCACGGCGAAGATGAAGGTCGCCACCAGTCCGGCCAGCGGAGCGGTGCGCTCGTCGAGGTCGCGCCGTGCGGCACGCAACGCCCACCCGACGCCGACCACGGCGACCACGCCGGTGGCGATCGAGGTGGGAGCGTCGAGGAACCCGTCGGGCACGTGCATGCGGATCCGCCTTCCCTGTCGCTCGGCCCCGTCTCCAGCACGGTAGTTGGCGATGCACTGTTGTTGCAAACGATGTGCAACAAGGTCGAGATGGGTCAGGCGGTCGCGCGGTGCAGGGCGACGATCCCGCCGGAGAGGTTGCGCCACTGCGGGTCCCGCCAGCCAGAGGCCCCGATCAGGGAGGCCAGGCCCTCCTGGTCGGGCCAGGCGCGGATCGACTCGGCGAGGTAGACGTAGGCGTCCGGCGAGGAGGAGACGCCGCGCGCGATCGTCGGCAGCGCACGCATCAGGTACTCGAGGTACACCGTCCGCCACGGTCCCCAGGTGGGATGGCTGAACTCGCAGACCACGAGCCGCCCGCCCGGCTTGGTCACCCGCCGCATCTCGCGGAGCCCGGCCGCCGGGTCGACCACGTTGCGCAGCCCGAAGGAGATGGTGACCGCGTCGAAGGTGTCGTCAGGGAACGGCAGGCGCGTCGCGTCGCCCGCCGTGAAGCACAGGTCCGGGCGGGCTCGCTTGCCCACCTGGAGCATGCCGAGGGAGAAGTCGCAGGGCACGACCGTCGCGCCGGCGTCCGCGAACGGCTGGCTGGACGTGCCGGTGCCGGCTGCGAGGTCGAGGATCACGTCGCCGGGTCGCGCGCCGACGGCGGCGAGCACGGCGCGCCGCCAGCGGCGGTCCTGGCCCATCGACAGCACGTCGTTCGTCACGTCGTACCTGCGCGCCACCGCGTCGAACATGTGCCGGACGTCGCTCGGCTGCTTGTCGAGGTCGGCGCGAGTCACGCGTCGGACCCTACCGATCCCCCTGTCCCTCCGAGTTGCCCCTCCCGCGACACGGCGGGCAACCAAATGCCCGGGTCCGGCGTCTCCTGCACGTCAGGATGAGGAACGTCGGGCGCTTCCCCAGCGCACGCTTCCCCAGCTCCGTCCGACCCGGAAGGCACCGCCATGTCGTGGACCCGTGTCCTCGCCTCCGCTGCGGTGGCCTCGCTCCTCGTCGCCGGTGCGGCGTACACGGCGGCCGGACACGGATCGGGCTCGGACCCGACGCTCGCGCCGCGCATCGCCCGCCCGGTCGCGCAGGAGGTGGCGCCGGCCGCGGTCGCCCGACCCCCGAGGCCCGCAGCGGGACCCGTCGTGCTGGCGCAGGTGAACGGCTTCGAGCATCGACCCGCGGTTCCCGCCATCGTGGTCGAGCACGGGCCGGTGCTCCGGCCCGGAGACCGGGGACGGGTGGTGCGAGACCTGCAGGTGCGCCTCCACCAGCTGGCCTGGCTGCCCGAGACCACCACTGGGGTGTACGACGCCACGACGCGTGGGGCGGTACGCGGCTTCCAGGCCAAGCGTCACCTCAAGGCCACCGGCGTGCTGGACCGACGGACCTGGCAGCGGCTCCGCTCGCAGACCTCCAAGCCGACGCACGACGCGATGTTCAACGTGCTGCACCCCGGTCCGGCGCTGCTGGCCGTCGGCGCGGACGGACCCCGCGTGCGCGACCTGCAGGCCCGGCTGAAGCAGATCGCCTGGATCTACGGCGACGTCACCGCCGAGTACGACGACGCGACGGTGCAGGCCGTGCGCGGGTTCCAGGCCAAGCGCTCGATTCCCGTTACGGGCGAGGTCGACCAGCGCACCCTCGACCGACTGCACGCCATGACGGTCGCACCGAGCCACGAGGAGCTCTTCAACCTCGTCGCCCAACCCGGCGCCCTCGACCCGCGTTGCCGCACCGGCCGGGTGATCTGCATCGACAAGACCAGCCGCACCGTGCGCTGGGTGATCGACGGCCGCGTGCAACTCACTCTCGACGCGAGGTTCGGGTCGACGCTCAACGGCACCCCCACCCGCGAGGGCCTCTTCCACGTCTACCTCAAGTCCGCCGACCACGTGTCGAAGCTCTACGGCTCCGCGATGCCCTACGCCATGTTCTTCAGCGGTGGCCAGGCCGTGCACTACTCCTCCGACTTCGCGGCGGTCGGCTACTACGGCGCCTCGCACGGCTGCGTGAACATCCGCGACTACGACGGCATCCAGTGGCTGTTCTCCCAGGTCCAGGTCGGCGACGCCGTCGTCGTCTACTGGTCCTAGTGGTTGCCGCCGCTGGTTGAGGAGGCGCCGAGGACGAGGCGCCGTCACGTTGCCCGCGCCACCCAGCGGAGCCGGCCCAGTCACCGGGTTTCGACACGGACTCGCCTGGCGGCTCGCCCGGCTCGACCAGCGAAAGAGGTTTCGTAACGGGCCCCGAGGGGGCTCTCGTCGACCAGCGAAACCGCGCCTCGAAGCGGGGGTTCGCCGGGCCTCCGAGTAGGGTCGGGCCCGTGGCGAGCGGCCTCCCTTCCCCCCCGGACGTCGGTTCGACCCCCGGCGTCCCCGACGCTCCCCTCGTCGTCCGCACCGAGCGTGTCGAGCTCGGGAACCAGGGACTCCTGGACCTGCTTCCCGACGAGTCCCCGGTGGCCTGGCTGCGCCGGGGCGACGGCATGGTCGCGTACGGCGTCGCGGCCGAGACCCGCACGCAGGGCATCACCCGCTTCGCGGACGCCGACAAGTGGTGGACCGAGACGATCAGCCGCGCCGAGGTGCACGACCCGGTCGACGAACCCGGCACCGGTCTCGTGTGCTTCGGGAGCTTCGCCTTCGCCGACGAGCCCGGCCGCTCCTTGCTGGTGGTCCCCCGCGTCGTGATCGGCCGGCGTGGCGACCTGGCCTGGGTGACCACCATCGGCCACGGTCGCGACGCCGCAGGTGCCGCCGCACCAGGCCGTGCGTCCGCGGCCCGGGCTCCGCGCGGGGTGAGCTTCGCCGACGGCGCGCTCGACGGTGAGCGCTGGATGCTCGCCGTCGGGGACGCCGTGGCTCGCATCGACGCCGGCGAGGTCGAGAAGGTCGTGCTCGCCCGCGACCTCATCGCGACAGCGGCCGAGCCGATCGACGTGCGCTGGCCACTCGCGCGGCTGAGCGAGACCTACCCGACCTGCTGGACCTTCCACGTCGACGGGCTGTTCGGCGCCACCCCCGAGATGCTCGTACGCCGGGAGCGCGGTCTGGTCACCAGCCGCGTGCTCGCCGGCACCATCCGCCGCACCGGCGACGACACGCACGACCTCGCCCTCGCGGCCGCCCTGGCGCGGTCGTCGAAGGACCTCGAGGAGCACGAGTACGCCGTGCGCTCGGTCGCCGAGGCCCTTGAGCCGCACTGCTCGTCGATGAACGTGCCCGAGGCGCCGTTCGTGCTGCACCTGCCCAACGTGATGCACCTGGCGACCGACGTCGCCGGCGTGGTCCACGACGCCGACACGGTCTCCTCGCTGGAGCTCGCGTCGAGCCTGCACCCGTCGGCCGCGGTCGGTGGCACTCCCACGGCGGCGGCCACCGGCCTGATCGCCAGGATCGAGGGCATGGACCGCGGGCGGTACGCCGGACCGGTCGGCTGGATGGACGCCGACGGCGACGGCGAGTGGGCGATCGCGCTGCGTTCGGCAGAGCTGGACGGCGACACCGTCCGCCTGTTCGCCGGGTGCGGCATCGTCGCCGACTCCGACCCGGAGGCCGAGCTCGCCGAGGCGCAGGCCAAGTTCCTGCCCGTGCGGGACTCGCTCGCGGGCGACTGATCCGGACCTAGGACAGGTCGGCGCCGTCCGGGAGGCGCACGTACTCCTGGGTCTCGGGGAGCAGCCTCCCCAGGTGCCCGTCGACGATGCCGAGGCCCGCCTCGGAGTAGACCCGGTCGTGGATCGCCAGGTTGCGAGGTGCCCCCACCAGCCGCGCGAAGTCGACGGCCTCCGCCGCGCGCATCCAGGGCGCCGACACGACCACGCAGAGCAGGTCGACCGGCTGTCCCGGCGGGGTCAGGGCGTCGCCGGGGTGGAACAGGGTCTGCTCCCCGCACGTCACGACGTACCCGCAGTTGTGGACGCGCGCGATCTCGGGGTGGATGACCGCGTGCCACTCGCCGACGGCGCGCACCGGCAGGCCCGCGGCACTGAACTCCTCGTCCGGCCCGATCACCGTCACTCGCTCGTCGAGGTCCGGGTGGCCGGCGCGCAACGCGGCCGCCACCGAGTCGACGGTGTAGATCGGCGCGTCGGTGCGGGCGAGGTTGGGACCGTGGGTGTGGTCGGCGTGCTCGTGCGTGATGAGGACGGCGTCCGCGCCGTCGACCGCCTCGGGATCGGTGAATCCACCGGGGTCGACCACCACCACCCGTCCGTCGTGCTCGATCCGGACGCACGCATGGCCGAACTTGGTGACCCGCATGCCCGCCAGCCTAGGCCGCCGTCGACACCCATGGCCGCGGTCGATCTGCCGAGCCTGTGACGTGCCAGGTGTGTCACGGACTCGGCAAAGGACCCGCCCGTTGAACGTCGGCCCTAAGGTGGACCCGTCTCGGACCACCGGTTGGCTGCGCACGAGGGAGTCGCGACATGGGATTCATGGACAAGGCCAGGGAAGCGGCCGAGGACCTCAAGGCGAGCTTCGGCTCGCCGGAGGCCCGCGACTCGGAGCAGCAGTACCGCGACCTCGGGATGCTGGCCTACCTCACGGCCACGGGCCGGCCGATCGATGAGGCCGACCGGCAGCGGCTGGTCCACGGGCTGTACGCCCTCGAGCAACGGGGCGCGCTGCCGCCGTTCCGGTTGGTCACGCCGCCGCCACCTCCGCCTGCTCCTCCTGCGCCGCCGGCGCCTGCCGCTCCCCCGGCTGCGCCGCAGGCTTCGGCACCGCCGCCGCCCGCTCCCGCTCCTCCGCCCGCCGCCGCGCCACCGCCGCCCGCAGCGGCGCCGCCCGCGCCTCCCGAGCCTGCAGCGCCCCCGGCCCCTCCGGTCGCCGCCGAGCCACCCGTCGCGCCCGAGCCAGTCGTCACCGAGCCTCCCGCCGCGCCGGAGCAGCCGCCGGCTTCCTCGTAGCTCAGCCGGTGGTGTGGTGCACGAAGCACCACCGCCAGTCCTCGCCCGGCTCCGCGGTCTGGATGACGGGGTGCTGCGTCTCGCGGAAGTGTGCGGACGCGTGCCGCATCGCCGAGGAGTCGCAGCACCCGACGTTCCCGCAGTCGAGGCACTTGCGGAGGGATACCCAGACCGTGCCGCCGTCGAGGCAGGCCTGGCACACCTGGCCGGGCGGGATGTCGACCACCGGGTAGCTGTCGAGGTGGTCGCAACTCGCGCCGGTACGGCGGGACGAGTTCACACTCGACCGTAGCTCGCGGCGCTCCGCGCTCGCGACGTCGAGCATCGACTCCTCGAGGTCGAGCATGGCGAGCACGTCGCTGACGACCTCGGAGTCGACCATGCCCGCATCGCGGATCTCGAGCACACGCTTCCGCTCGGCGCCGAGCATCCCGGTGCGCATCCGCGCGTAGAGGTCGCTGGGCGACTCCTGGTCCGGTTGGGTGCCGAGCCGCTCCCAGGCCGCGAAGTTGCGCTGCTCGATGCGCTGCCGCACCAGGTCGGCGACGCCGTGCGGGTCGTCGTACTCCATCTCGGCGAGCTCGTGGTAGCCAGCCTTCGAGGCCTGTTGGAGCAGCGTCGCCCGGGCCAGGGCGTCCTCCATCGGGTCCGGGGCGGGTACGTCGAGCCGTCGCGCGAGCCAGGGCAGTGACAGGCCCTGGATGAACAGCGTCCCGGCCACGACGGTGAACGCGATGAGCAGCAGCACCTCGCGGTGCGCGGTGCCCTCGGGGATCACGAACGCGGCGGCCAGCGTCACCACGCCGCGGATGCCGGCCCAGCCGACGATGACGAAGTAGGACCAGGGCGCTGCCCCGCCGTCGTCGACGCCGGACCCGCGGGGGACCAGGACGAAGCGCGAGCCGAGCACCCAGACCATCCGGAGGACCATCGCGGCGACGAGGGTCAGCGCGCAGATCGTGGCGATGCGGACGGGTGTCAGAGAGCTGAGCCTGACGTCCTCGAGGATCCACCTGGCCTGCAGGCCGATCAGCAGGAAGACGGTGTTCTCGAGGACGAACGCCATGGTGCGCCAGTTGATCCGCTCGGAGATGCGCGACTGCGCCGTCTGGATGATCGGCGCCTTGTGCCCGAGCAGCAGACCCGCCACCACCACCGCGATCACCCCGGACGCGTGGATCTCCTCGGCGACGATGTACGTCGCGTAGGGCACCACGAACGAGATAGCCGTGTCGAGGACCGGGTCCGTGATCAGTCTGCGCATCTTCGCCACCACGACGAAGGCCACGAAGCCGATCAGGCCGCCGCCCACGGAGGCGACCAGGAAGTCGACGCCCACCTCCATCGCGGTGACACCCACCGACATGGCCGCGATGGCGGTGCGCAGGGAGACCAGGGCGGTGGCGTCGTTGAGGAGCGACTCGCCCTCGAGCACGGTGACGATGCGACGGGGCAGGCCGATCCGCCGGGCGATGGCGGTCGCCGCCACGGCGTCGGGCGGGGCCACCACCGCGCCGATGGCGAAGGCGATCGGCCACGACAGACCGGGGATCAGTGCGTGCACGAGCGCCCCGATGCCCAGCGTCGTGAACACGACGAGCCCGACCGACAGCAGGAGGATCCCGCGGCGGTTCGCGTTGAAGTCGACCAGCGAGGTCTGGATGGAGGCGGCGTAGAGCAGGGGCGGCAGCAGCCCGAGCAGCACGACCTCGGGCTCGAGGTGGATCTCGGGGACACCGGGGACGTACGCCGCGGCCACGCCCACCGCGATCAGCAGCAGGGGCGGCGGCAGGCCGATCCGCTCCGCGAGCGCGGCACCCGCGAGCACGGTGACGGCCAGGGCCACGAGTAGGACGGCGACCTCCACCCGCCCATTCTGTCGGAGCCGGGCCGTCCGCCGCGGGGGTCGCCGTACGGCGGGCAACCGGAGGCCGGTCGGCCTCTTCCTGAGCCTGTCGGCCCTCGCGAGGGCCGACAGGTTCAGCGAGCGCGGCAGCGTGGCGCGGAGCGACACGCTCGCGCCATTCAGAGCAGCACCGGCTGACCGGGGATTCCTCAGGGGGCCAGCGCGCGGATCCGGGCGTCGAGGTCGCGCCGGTTGTCGCGGCGAACCTGGGCCTCGACGACCTCCACACCGCCGTTGGGTGAGGCGAGGGCCTGCTCGAGCTCCGCGAGCGACCCGACCCGCCAGTGCGGGGTGCGGGTGGCGGCGCACAGTGAGGCGAGGTCGACGCCGTGCGGGGTCCCGAACAGGCGGTCGAAGCGGTCGGCGTGCTCGGGCGCGCCCTGCTCGAGCGTGGCGAAGATCGAGCCGCCGTCGTCGTTGGCCACCACGATCGTCAGGTCCGGCTCCGGATCGTGCACGTCGTGGATCAGCCCGTTGGCGTCGTGCAGGAACGTGACGTCTCCCATCAGCGCGAACGAGCGCGTCGAGTCCCGACCCAGGGCCGCGCCGACCGCGGTCGACACGGTGCCGTCGATCCCGGCCAGCCCGCGGTTGGCGATCACCTTGCGCCGCGCCCCCACGTCGTACCGCGGCACCATCAGGTCGAGGTCGCGCACCGGGTTGGAGGACCCGACGACGAGCAGTCCACCGGGAGGCAGGGCTCGGGCGACGGCACCCGCGACCTCGTACGGCGTGAGGTCCGGCTCCTCCGCCAGCAGGCGGTCGAGCGCCCGACCTACCTCCGCATCCGCCGCCTTCCAGCGGTCCAGCCAGTCCGTGGCGTCGGGCACCGCGACCATCGGCAGCGGGTCCACATGGCCGGAGACCGGGAACGGTCGCTCGTTCCACGCCCCGGGCGTCGGCGCCGCCAGCACCTCGACGTCGTCTCGCGCGAGCAGCCGCGAGACCGGCCGGGACAGCGTCGGATGGCCGAACACGACCACCCGGTCGATCTCCTCGGCCAGCGACCCTCCCAGCAGGAGCCGGTAGGTGCGGATGGCCGCGTCGCCCGTGCGGCTGCCGCTCGACGGCTCGGCCAGCAGCGGCCAGCGGGCCTGCTCGGCGAGCACGCGCGCCGGCGGTCCGGCGTCGTCGCCCGCGATCACGACCGTGCGGGGGCCGATCGGGATGGTCGTCGAGCCCCGTGGGGGTCTCGACACCGCTCGCTGGCGCTCGCGGGCTCGACCACCGAAAGCCTCCCCCTCGCTGGTCGAGCCGGGCGAGCCCCCGGGCGAGCCCGTGTCGAGACCCCGCACGTCCCAAGCGGCATCGGGCACCAGCGGCTCGTCGAGCTGCACGTTGAGGTGCACTGGTCCGGCGCCCACGCGCAGGGCGGCGCGCGCCACGGCGCCGTCCCCCGGACCGAGGTCGACGAAGGTCACGAGCGGCCCGAAGATCCCGACCTGGTCGGTGGTCTGGTTGGCACCGGTGCCACGCAGGCGGGCGGGCCGGTCGGCGGTCACCGCCAACAGGCGGACGCCGGCGTGTGCGGCCTCGAGCAGCGCTGGATGGAGGTTGGCCACGGCCGTGCCGGAGGTGCACACGACCGCTGCTGGCGGACCGACCTTGCTGAGCCCCAGGGCGAGGAAGCCGGCCGACCGCTCGTCGATGCGCGTGTGCAGTCGCACGAGACCAGCGGCCGCTGCGTCGTACACCGCGAACGACAGCGGCGCGTTGCGCGAGCCCGGCGCGGCGACCACCTCGCGCACCCCGGCCTCGACCAGCGCGGCCACCACATCGCGGGCCAGTTTCGTCGACGGGGTGGTCACGAGCGCCGATCCTCGCGCACCGCCCGGACCTCGGCCAGCCGGGACCGCCAATGGTCGGCCCGCTCGGGCGCGGCAGCGAGGCGATCGAGTGCGTCCGGCGACACGGACGGCACCCGGACTGGCAGGAAGCCGCCCACCGGCACGAGGGGGTCGGACACCACGTCGTCGGTCAGCAAGGCAGTGGTCGCGAGGCCGCAGGCATAAGGCAGGTCGGGCAGCGCCGCAGCGAGGGCCACGCCCGCGGCCAGCCCCACCGACGACTCGAGCGCCGAGGACACCACGACCGGGAGGCCGATCTCCTCGGCGACTCGCAGACACGCCCTGACGCCGCCCAGGGGCTGCACCTTGAGCACCGCGACGTCGGCCGCCTCGAGGTCCCGCACCCGGTAGGGGTCCTCCGCCCGACGGATCGACTCGTCCGCCGCGATCGGCACGGACACGCGTCGGCGCACTGCCGCCAGATCCTCGACGGCGGCGCAGGGCTGTTCGACGTACTCCAGCCCACCGGCTGAGCGATCCAGCAGCGCGATCGCCCGGACCGCCTCGTCGACCGACCAGGCGCCGTTCGCGTCCACCCGCACCCGGCCAGCAGGGCCGAGCGCGTCGCGCACCGCCTCGAGCCGGGCTGCGTCATCGGCCAGGGAGCTGCCGGGGTCGGCGACCTTCACCTTCGCCGTGCCGCAGCCGGACGCCACCACCAGGTCGTGCGCCACCTCGGGGGCCACCACGGGCACGGTCGCGTTCACCGGTACGGCGTCGCGCACGCTCTCCGGCCAGTCGCCGGCCGCCGCCTCCTGGGCGCAGCGCAGCCAGGCCGCCGCCTCGGGGGCGTCGTACTCCAGGAAGGGACTCCACTCCCCCCAGCCGGCGGCCCCGCGCAGGAGGACGCCCTCCCGGACGGTGACCCCGCGAAACCGTGTGCGCATGGGGATCGACCAGACCCGGACGTCGTCAGGCTCAGCCACGCAGCGCTCCTCGAAGCAGGGTCACTCGGTCCACCTTGCCGTTGGGCAAGAGCGGCAGCGCGTCGACCAGGCGGACCTCCCGCGGCGCCCACTCCCTCGGATGCCTCGATGCGACCCAGTCGCGAGCGGCCTCGAGGTCCAGGTCGCCCACGACCCAGGCGACGAGCCGCTGTCCCCACTCGGGATCGGCCACCCCGCCGACCTCGGCCGCGGCCACGTCCGGGTGCTCGCGCAGCCGCGCGGCGACCACCGCCGACGGCACCTTCACCCCGCCGCTCACCACCATGTCGTCGAGGCGCCCGAGCACACGCAGCCGCCCGTCCTCGTCGAACCGGCCGGCGTCGGAGGTCAGGAACCACCCGTCCTGCAACGCCTCCTCGGTCAATGCCGGGTCCCCGTCGTAGCCGTCAAAGAGCGTCGGCCCCGCGATCCGGATCCGCTGGTCGACCCCGACGGCCACCGCGACGCCGTCTAGCGGGAGCCCGTCGTACACACAGCCCCCGGCCGTCTCGGCCGATCCGTAGGTAGCGACCGCCCGGATCCCCGCTCCCCGCGCCCGGTCCCGGAGCGCCTGGTCGACCGGACCGCCGCCGACCAGCACCGCGGCGCAGTCGGTCAGCGCGGCTGTGTCGTCAAGGGACTCCAGCGCTCGATGCAGCTGGGTGGCCACCAGCGACACGTACGGCGCGGACCCGGCCGCCGCGATCGCGCTCGCGAGGCCACGGTGGTCGTCGAGGAGCACTGGCCGGTGCCCGGCGATCAGCGACCGGCAGACCACCTGCACGCCGGCGACGTACGACACGGGCAGCGCCAGCACCCAGCGTCCCGACCCACCGAGCCGGCCCTCGGTCGCGGCCACCGAGGCGCGGACCGCGCGGCGTGAGAGGCGCACCCGCTTGGGACGGCCGGTCGAGCCCGACGTCTCCACCACCAACGGCCCCACCTCTGCATCGGCCATGAGCCACGAGCGCAGGCCGTCGACGACGCTCGCGTCCGGACCTGCCAGCGCCGGGGAGAAACTCACGCGACGAACGCTAGTCCCGGGGGCGAGAATCGCTCCGATGCCCTCTCGGTTCCAACGCCTCCTGCCAGAGAACCCTCTGGCGCGCCGACTCTCGGCGCAGTCGATCCTCTTCGCGATCGGGGAGGGTGCCTTCCTCACCCTGAGCGCCGTGTTCTTCACGCACGTGGTCGGGCTGAGCGCCGCGCAGGTGGGGCTCGGGCTCACCATCGCCGGCCTGTCGTCGTTCGTCTTCGCGGTGCCGCTCGGCAAGTTCGCCGACCGGGTCGGGCCCAAGCGGGTCTGGGCAGGCGTCGCGCTCGCCGAGTCCCTGCTCTACCTGGTCTGGCCCTTCCTGCACGGCTTCGCGCAGTTCGTGGCCATGGTCGTCGTGCTCGACATCGTCGGCACGGCCGGGCACGCCGCGCGCGGTGCTTACACGCTCAACGCGTTCAGCCGCGAGGAGCGGGTCCGCTCGATGGCCTACATGCGCAGCGCCCTCAACATCGGCTTCACGCTGGGGGCCCTGATCGGCGGGGTCGCCCTGGCCGTCGGCAGCGACGCGGTCATCCGTGCGATGCCCCTCGTGCCCGCCGGGATCCTGCTCCTCAACGCCTTCCTGGTCAGCCGCCTGCCTGCCACGGCGGAGGACCTGGCCGCCGAGGCCGGTCACCCCGGCGAGCTCGGCGAACCCGACAGCACCGATCCCGAGGACGCGGCTGCCGGAGTGGCGGGCGAGTCGACCGAGACGCCCATGAAGCGGCCGAGCGTGCTGCGCAACCGCGGCTTCGTGCTGATGTCGTTCTTCGAGGGGATCCTGGCCACCAACCAGGTCCTGCTCAACGTCGTCATCCCCCTGTGGCTGGTGCAGGAGACCGATGCTCCGCGGGTGCTCCTGGCCTGGCTGTTCGGGACCAACACGGTGCTCGCCGTCCTGCTGCAGGTGCCCGCCTCCCGCGGCTCCGAGACCGTCTCCGGCGCGCTGCGGGCGGCCCGGATCAGCACCGGCTTCATGGTGGTCTCCTGCTTCATCGTGATGGTCACCCACGACACGCTCGGCTGGGTGACGATCACGCTCGTGTGGCTCGGCCACGTCACGGTGACCGGCGCCGAGCTGTTCCAGTCGGCGGCGAGCTGGGGCCTGGTCTCCGAGCTGTCCGAGCCCGACCGGCGTGCCGAGTACCAGGGTGCCGAGCACGTCGGTGGCACCCTCGGCTACGTCTGGGCGCCTGCGCTGTACACCTACCTGGCGATGACCTGGGGCACGGCCGGCTGGCTCACGATCGCGGCCATCGTGGTGGTGGCCGGCATCGGGATCCACCCGGCGTCGCGCGCCGCCGAGCGCTACCTGGCCACCCTCACCCGCCAGCGGTCCGACCAGCCTGCTTGAATCGCCGTCGATGACGACCCCTTCCGAGTGGATCGCCGGCGCGCGCCCTCGCACCCTGCCCGCCGCAGTGTCGCCGGTGCTCGCGGGCACCGGCGTGGCGGCGTACGACGGGCAGCAGGTGTGGTGGAAGGCCGCCCTGGCGCTCGTGGTCAGCCTCGCCCTGCAGGTCGGGGTCAACTACGCCAACGACTACTCCGACGGGGTCCGGGGCACCGACGCCGACCGGGTCGGGCCGATGCGACTGGTGGGCAGCGGCGCGGCGACGGCGAGCGCGGTCAAGCGGGCCGCGCTCGTGTCCTTCGGGGTGGCCGCGCTCGCCGGGCTGGCGCTCGCCGCGAGCACCGCCTGGTGGCTGGTCGCGGTCGGCGTGGTCTCGGTGGCCGCGGCCTGGTTCTACACCGGCGGTCGCAGGCCCTATGGCTACCTGGGTCTCGGCGAGGTCATGGTGTTCTGCTTCTTCGGGCTGGTCGCAGTGCTGGGCACGCAGTACGTCCAGGCCCGCGAGGTCACCCTGGCCGGGCTGTACGCCGCGTGCGGCATCGGCGCCCTCGCCTGCGCCATCCTCGTGGCCAACAACCTGCGCGACATCCCCACCGACCGCGAAGCCGGCAAGCTCACCCTGGCCGTCCGACTCGGGGACGGCCGGACCCGCGCCCTCTTCCTGCTCCTGGTCGCCGGTGCGCTCGTCGCGCTGGTCGGCGTGACGCTCGAGACGACCCGCTGGGCCCTGCTCGCCCTCCTGGCGCTCGCGCCGGCCGCGCGCGCGGCGCGCGTCGTACGCCGTGAGTCCGGCGCCGCCCTGGTGCCCGCCCTCCAGCTGACCGGGCTGGCCGAGCTGGCCTACGGCGCGGGCCTGTTCGTGGGGTTGTTGCTGGGCGCGACGTAGGCTCTCGGCATGATCACCTTCCTGATCGTGCTCGCCGTGATCGTGGGCGCCGTGGTCGCCTACCGCAACCGGGTGTCGCTGCTGGCCAAGCTCCTCGGCCAGCCCGAGTCGCGCATTGACCGCCGCCTCAACGGCCCCAAGCGCTGACCCGAGTCGGCGTCAGCTCTCACTTGGCGCACACCGAGTAGGCGTGAGCTCTCAGGCGGTCCGCGCCGGTCGGTGAGAAGTAGCGCCGACTCGGCGTCGTGCGCGTGAGCAGTTGCGCCGACTCGGCGGGCTTGTCACGAGAGTTCACGCCGACTCGCGCTAGTCGGCGTCCTCGCGGGCCTTGTGGGCCTCGAAGGCCTCCGACGCACGGCGGGCGCGGTCGTCGACGCGCCGGGCGAGGGACTCGCGAGGTCGGTTGAGCAGGAAGTAGGAGACCACCCCGGAGACCACGAAGGCGATCACGATCACCCACAGGATCGGCACGGAGTCGGCCACCGCGAGCCAGATGCCGAGCACGACGGCGAAGGCCGCGGCGAAGACGAGCACCCGCAGCGCGGTGTAGACGGCGAACTCCTTCACGGGTTCAGGGTAGATCCCGACCACCCACGGCCTACTCTTGGCGTGTGCTCAAGTTCGTCGTGCTGGTCATCCTGCTGGCCGTCGCCGTCTATCTGCTCGTCAGGGTGATCCAGCGGCGCGGCCTGCTGTCCGATCGGCCGGCGCCGCGGCCCTATGCGCCCGACGACGACCTCGACTTCCTGCGCGACCTCGAGCGCAAGCGCAAGCACCCCGACGACCCCGAGGCCTGAGCCAGCGAGCGGGCCTAGCCCCCGTAGTACGCCCGCCGCGCCGCCGCGTCGTCGGCCACCTGCCGGGCCAGCCTCCCCGGACCGACCACGAACCTGGCCGGCAGCGGCGCGCGGCAGTCCGCGCCCGTGCAGTCCACGTAGTCGCGCCAGACGGCCCGGAGTGCCCGCAGCGTCTGTCGGTACGTCGGATCAGCCGCCCGCGACCGCAGCTGCAGCGGGTCCCAGAAGAGGTCGTAGAGCTCCTCCTCACCCGTGGAGTAGCGGAAGTAGGCCCACCGTCCCGTGCGCAGACCCCGCTCGGTCAGGCCCTTGGGCCGCGTGCCGAACCGGCCGGGCAGGTTCTGCAGACCCTCGGTGACGACCGGGACCGACCAGGGCCGGTCGGCCGCGAAGACCGGGACGAGCGAGGCGCCGTCCATCGAGGGAAGCGGAGCCGCCGAGGCGAGGTCGACGATGGTGGCGGTGAGGTCCACCGTGGTGGCGGGCGCGTACCGCACGCCGTGAGGGATGCCGGGCCCCGCGACGACGAGCGGCACCCGGAGCGACGGCTCGTGCGGCTTGATCTTGCCGAGCCGCTGCCGGTGCTCCCCGGTGAAGTAGCCGTTGTCGGAGGTGAAGACGACCACGGTGTCGGCGAGCTGGCCCGTCTGCTTCAGGGTGCGCATGATGCGGCCGAACTGCCGGTCCCAGGCGAAGAGCGCCTCCGCGCGCTGCCGCTCGACCTCGAGCAGCGCGGCCCGCTCGTACGGCGTCACCTCGGGCAGCTTGCGGATGTACGCCGGCTTGTCGCTCACGTCCGCCTCGCTCGGGCCGTGCACCCGGGTGCCCGGAGCGTGCGTGATGACGTCGTCGAAGCGACCCTTGACCCAGCCCGGACGGGCCGGGGTCTGGAACTTGGAGAGGTAGCCCGTGGCCGTGCGGTAGCTCTTGGGATCGTCGGGCTCGGCCGGTCCGCCGAAGTGCGGCGCGACGGGGGTGGCCCAGATGAACCACGGGTGCCCGGTGGCGCCGTACTCCTTCACCAGCCCGCTCACCTGGTCCCCCACCACGGTGGAGGAGTACCGACCGCGGTTGGAGACGACCTGCCCGTTCACGTTCTGCGTGAAGGCGCGGTAGTGGTAGGTGCCCCCCGCGTACGGCGACCCGGCCGGCCAGCGCTTCTCGATGCCGACCTTCCAGTCGGTCCACCCGTCGGGCACGTAGGTGGTCGACGGACCGCCCGTCACGAGCGACTTCTGCTGCCCGTAGCCGTTGAGGTACTTGCCCACCAGCGCGGTCTGGTAGCCGGCCTGGTTGAGCACTGTCCCGAGGGTGAGGTGGTCGTCGAAGACCGCGAAGCCGTAGGGGGCCTCGTGGCTCAGCACCCCGTGGTTGTGGGAGTACTCGCCGGTGAGGAAGGACGCGCGGGCGGGACAGCAGAGCGGGTTCGGCGAGAAGGAGTTGGCGAACAGCAGACCGCGGGACGTGACGTACGTCCGCACGTTGGGGGTGTAGGCCAGCTCGTCCCAGCGCATGTCGTCGGTCGTGACGACCAGGATGTTCGGCCCGTCGTTGGGCGCCAGGTCCTCGGTCGCGACCACGGAGCGCTCGGGCGCGGCGGCGCCGGTCAGACGAGCGCCACCACCGGCGGGGCCGTCGTGTGCGGACGGGCCGGAGCAAGCGGCGACCAGGAGGACGGCACCGGCGGCCGCCAGGGCCGCCAGTCGTCCCGGGATCACCCGGCCAGTGTGCCCGAGCGGTCCACCCGCACCTGGGAGGTCGGGTCCCCGGCTGCGTAGGAGTGCTGACTCGACGTCGAGAAGTAGTTGATCCCGATGAAGTTGAACCACAGCGTCGCGAGGCCGAGCAGCGCCAGCCACGCGGCCTTGCGCCCCCGCCAGCCGGCCGTCGCGCGGGCGTGCAGATAGCCGGCGTAGACGACCCAGGTGATGAACGCCCACACCTCCTTGGGATCCCAGTTCCAGTACGACGACCAGGCCTGGTGCGCCCAGATGGGTCCGGTGATCAGCACCGCGAACGTCCACACCGGGAAGGCGAAGGCGTGCAACCGGTACGCCGTGCGATCGAGGACGGCGGGCTCGGGCACGCGCGAGAGGTAGCCGGTCGCCGCGGCACCCTTGCGGTCCTTGATGAGGTAGAGCACCGAGGTCAGCCCGCCGAGCGTGAAGGCGCCGGTGGCGATCACCGCCGATACGACGTGGATGACGAGCCAGTAGGAGTTGAGGGCCTCGGTCAGCGGCGCCACCGGCTCGTAGAGCCAGATCACGGCGACCATCAGCAGCGTCAGCACGATGCCGACGACCAGCGGCCCCATCCAGTCCAGGCCGAGCCTGCGCCGGGCCACGAGGAAGATCAGGGTGACGACGAAGGTGCCCGCGAGGGTGAACTCGTACATGTTGCCCCAAGGGACCCGGTCGGGGTCGGCGGCCATCCCGCGGGCGACCAGCGCCAGCAGGTGGAGCGCGCAGGCCAGCCCCGTGAGCAGCAGGGCCAGTCGCCCCGTCATCTCCGCGCGCTGGGACCGCGCCTCGTCGGTCGGCGTCTCCGGGGGGGTCGCGTCCCGGTCCGACTCGATGCCCGATGCCCCGACGGCGACCTTCGCGGAGCGCCCCACCGGCACCTTGCGCAGCGCCGCCCACTGCACCAGGTAGGCGAGCAGGGCCAGGAAGTAGACCAGACCGGCCGCGGCCACGGCCTGGTTGCTCAGCGTCTCCCACGACTGGTCGGTCACGCGCGCTCCTCCTCGCCGGCGGGCCGGGCTCCGGGCTCGTCGTCCGGCCGGGACGCGCTCCACTCTCGCAGACCGCCCACGACGGCCTCCACCTCGGACTCGACGTCACCGGCGCTCGAGCGATCGAGCCCGGCCACCTCGACGATCGTCGTACCTGCGGGATCCTCGCTCCGTCGGGACCGGACCCACACCCTCCTCGGCCGCACGAACAGCGACATCAGCAGCCCGACCAGCGCGAGCACGACACCGCCGAGGGCGACGTGCATTCCGGGCGTCCGGCTGATCTGGATCTTGTTCCACCGCTCGACGCCCTCGAAGGTGACGCTCCCCGCGCCGTCGGGCAGGTCGACGCTCTGGCCGACCTGGAGGTCCACACGGAACATCGAGCCGTCGGGCTCGGTGACCAGCGTGACGTCGGACTTGTCGAGGAGGTAGACCGACTGGGGCGAGCCGTCGTCCATGCCGAGGTCGCCGGTGTAGGTCTGCAGGGAGAGCGTCGGGTTCTTCAGGTCCCCCATCACGTTGACGGGATCGCCGTCGATGTTGACGTACGTCGGGAAGAACCAGCCCTCGAGCCCGATCTGGGTCGGTCGGGCGTCGGGCGCCTTCACCACCCCGAACGAGCGGAAGTTCGCGTTCTCCGGGAGGAAGACCGTCGGGCCGCTGTAGGCGACGTCGCCGTTGCCGTCCCGGATCGTGATGACCGGGGCATACCCATGACCGATCAGGAAGATGTCGGTGTTGCCGATCTTGAGCGGATGGTTGACCCGCAGGTCGTAGGTCTGCTCGGGGGCTTCGGGGTCGACCCGATAGGTGAGGTGGGCGTTGAAGCCGTTGGCCATCCCCTGGCGTTCGCCGGACATGATCCAGTCGACGTCGAAGCGGTCGACGGTGAAGTGGAACGGCTCCATCGACGAGGGGTCGAACAGGGAGCCGGGGTTGAAGTCGTCGTACTGGGTCAGGCTGTTGGAGAAGCCGTTGCCGACCACCAGGACGACCCCGCCCTTGTAGCCGAACAGACCGCCCACGGCGAAGCCGACCAGCACGACCACGACCGCCAGGTGGAACAACAGATTGCCGGCCTCGCGCAGATAGCCGCGCTCGGCGGCCACCCACCCCCCCTCCTGGCGTCCGTCACGAGACCCCGTGACCACGCGATAGCCCCGGTCCCTGAGCAGGACCGCCGCCTGCTCGAGGACGTCCTCGGGCGCCTGGGTCGCGTCGTACGACGTGTGGACGGGCAGCCGCGCCAGGTGCCGCGGCGCCGCGGGTGGGGCGGCGCGCGCGGCTCGCCAGTAGACGAGCAGCCGCGGCACGATGCAGCCCACCAACGAGACCATGAGGAGCAGGTAGATCGCGGCGAACCAGGCCGAGTCGTAGACCGAGAACAGCCCCAGTCGCTCATAGATCGGCGTGAGGCGTGGGTGATCGGCCTGCCATCGGGACGTCTTCAGCGAGTCCACACCGCTCTGGGGGATCACCGACCCGGGCACGGCCGCCAGGGCGAGGAGGAGCAGCAGCACCAGGGCCGTGCGCATCGAGGTCAGCTGCCGCCAGGCCCACCGCAGCAGCTCGCGGACGCCCAGCTCTCCCGAACGGCGTCCGGAGGACGGCTCGGGAGGTTCGGCGTCGGCGTGGGCCTCGGGCAGGGTCTGCTGGCTCATGCGCTGCTCGTTTCGGGGTCCCCGCGGCGTTGTTCGGGGGAGCGAAGCGGAGGAGAAGAACGTCGTGGGGTGCTCATACAGGTGTCTCTGTCGTCGTCACCAGATTCACCTGCAGCCAGGAGACCAGCTCGAGCCACCAGCCGGTCACGAGCAACACGCCCACGGCGACCAGCATCAACCCACCCAACCGCATCACCCAGACCTGGTGGTCGCGGACCCACGCGAAGGCGCCCAGGGCCTTGCGGTAGGCGAGCGCGGCGAGCACGAAGGGGATCCCGAGCCCCAGGGCGTAGACCGCCGACAGGAAGGCCCCGCGACCAGCGGTGCCCTCGGTCATCGACAGCGACGTGATGGCGATCAGCGTCGGGCCCAGGCAGGGGGTCCAGCCGAGTCCGAACAGGAAGCCGATGACGGGGGCGGCTCCCAGCCCGACGGCGGGCACCGAGTGCACCCGCCAGTCCCGTTGCAGGAAGGGCAGCCACCCGGCGAAGGCGAGCCCGAGCACGATCAGCAGCACGCCGAGCACGAAGGTCAGCTGGTCGCGCCACTCGACCAGCCACGCGCCCACGGCCCCGGCTGCAACGCCGAGGATCACGAAGACCACCGCGAACCCCAGGACGAAGAGCACAGAGCCGGTGAACATCCGCCCGCGCCGCCCGGAGTCCGCCAGGTCGGCGCCCGAGAGGCCGGTCGCATACGACAAGTAGCCCGGCACGAGGGGGATCACGCAGGGCGAGAAGAACGACACCAGTCCGGCGATCAGCGCCACCGGCACCGCGAGCAGCAGTGAGCCGGAGTACGCCTGCTCCTGGAACCAGTCACCCATCGGCGGTCTCGTCGGCGACGTCGCGGGTGACGTCGACCAGGGTCTGGGTCGAGGGCAGGCTGCCGAGAATGCTCGCGGCGACCCGGCCCTGGTCGTCGAGAACGACGAACGCCGGGATGGTGCGCGGGCCGAGCACACCGGGGAAGGCGAGCAACGCCTCGCCCCCTGGTGAGAAGAACGACGGGTAGGTGATTCCCGCGGTGCGCACGAAGGCCTGCGGCGCCGCCGGCGAGGCGTCGCGGATGTTGAGCCCGACGAACTGCGCGGTGCCCTCGAGCTCCGTGGCAGCGGCCAGGACGTCGGGTGCCTCCTTGCGGCACGGACTGCACCACGAGCCCCACACCACGACGACCAGCGGCTGGCCGCGGAAGTCCTCGAGGGAGAGCGGGTTCCCGTCGAGGTCCTCGCCCTGGAAGGTGAGTGCTCCGCCACGGTCGGCGGCGGTGACGGTCTCCAGCGACCCGTCCTGGGTGATGTAGCCCTTGTCGCCGGTGCCCTCCAGGTCGTTGCAGCCGGTGAGCACCGCCACCAGCAGCGCGACGAGGACGACCGTCCCGCTGGTCGAGCAGCGAACCCGGCGCCCGCTGGTCGAGGAGCGAGCGCAGCGAGCGTCACGAGACCATCGCGTCCCAGCGCTCACGGGCGGTTCTCCTCCGGCGCCCCGCCCGCGCTGAACGTCGCCTTCTTGTCCTTCACCGGGATCAGGTCGCCGGCCGGCTCGGAGTAGGACACCCGGACCAGGCCGGAGTCCCCGAAGTGGAACGACGTGAGCGAGCACAGCGTGCACTGCCGCCGCCGCGGATCGTGGACGAAGGACCGTCCCTCGGCGGAGAGCCGGGTGATCCAGATCGGCAGCTGGTGGGAGACCAGCACGGCCTCGTGGCCGTGGGCGGCCTCGCGAGCGTCGAGCACCGCTGCCCGCACCCGCGCGGCGACATCCTTGTAGGGCTCGCCCCAGGACGGCTTGAACGGGTTCCACAGATGCCGCCACGCCGCCGGCGCGCGGAGCGCCCCCGCGCCGGCACCGAAGGCCTCCCCCTCGAAGACGTTGGTCGACTCGATCAGTCGGTCGTCGGTGTGGATCTCGAGCGCCAGGGCTTCGGCCACGGGCGTGGCTGTCTCCTGGGCGCGTTCGAGCGGCGAGGCGACGACCCGCACGATGTCGCGGTCGCGCACGGTGTCGGCGACCCGTTCGGCCATCCGCCGGCCCAGGTCGGAGAGGTGGTAGCCGGGGCGGCGGCCGTAGAGGATCCCGCCCGGGTTGTGGACCTCGCCGTGCCGCAAGAGGTGGACGATCGTCTCGGTCATCGGCGCGTCCCCGAGCTCGCGCTCGCGGCGGCGGCCGCACCCGGCAGAGCGGCGAGCACCGCCTCCACCGCGCGGTCGTCGTGAGCCGCCGAGACGAACCACGCCTCGAACGCCGACGGCGGCAGGTGCACGCCTTGCGCGAGCATCTCGTGGAAGAACGCGGCATACGCCGCCGTGTCCTGGGCGGACGCGGCGGTGAAGTCGGCCACCGGGTCGCCGGTGAAGAAGACGGAGAACATCGTGCCCGTCGCCTGCACGACGTGCGGCACCCCCGCCTCGCCCAACGCCTTGCCGGCCGCGGTCGAGAGGGTCTCGGCGACGAGAGCGAGCCGGTCGTAGACCGTCTCGTCGGCGAGCCGCAGCGCGGTGAGACCGGCGGTGGTCGCGACCGGGTTCCCCGACAGGGTGCCAGCCTGGTAGACGGGACCATCGGGAGCGAGGGCGGCCATCACGTCGGCGCGGCCTCCGAAGGCGGCGGCCGGCAGGCCGCCCCCCATCACCTTGCCGAACGTCATCAGGTCCGGACACCAGCCCTCCTGGGCACCGTCCAGACCCCACTGGCCGGTGCGGGTGACGCGGAAGCCCGTCATCACCTCGTCGCTCACGAACAGCGCGCCGTGCGCTGCGCAGGTCTGGGCCAAGAAGGCGTTGAAGCCCGGGTCCGGCGGGACCACGCCCATGTTGCCGGGCGCTGCCTCGGTGATCAGGCACGCGATCTTGTCGCCGTGCTCGGCGAACGCAGCGGTCACGGCGTCGCGGTCGTTGTAGGGCAGCACGATGGTGAGGGCGGTGGAGGACTCCGGCACTCCGGGCGTCGCGGGTGACGCCAACCCGAGCGTCGCCAGGCCGGAGCCCGCCGAGGCGAGCAGGGCGTCGACGTGCCCGTGGTAGCAGCCCGCGAACTTCACCACGACCTCGCGGCCGGTGAAGCCCCGCGCGAGCCGGATTGCCGACATCGTCGCCTCGGTGCCGGAGGACACGAAGCGCACGCGGTCGACCGGCGTCCGGGCCACGATCTCCTCGGCGAGCTCGACCTCGGGCTCGGTGGGAGTGCCGTACGACGTGCCGCGCGCAACCGCTGCGGTCACCGCGGCCTGGACCTCGGGATGAGCATGGCCCAGCAGCACCGCCCCCCAGGAACAGACCAGGTCGACGTACTCGTTGCCGTCGACGTCGGTGAGCCAGGCCCCGCGCGCCGACCGGATGAACCGGGGCGTCCCGCCGACCGCGTTGAAGGCCCGCACCGGAGAGTTCACCCCACCGGGGGTCACCGCCCGGGCCCGGGCGAAGAGCGCCTCCGATCCCGCCGCCGTGCTCTCCCGCGTCGTCACCGGGTCATTGTGTCCGACGTCCGGTGACACGGCACATCGACACCTGCTGGTCGAGGTCCTCGCTGGTCGAGCCAAGCGAGCCCGTGTCGAGACCCCGTGACACCTGCGACGATCTCGACACGCCGCTCGTCCCTCGCGGCGGCTCGACCACCGAGCGTTCGCTGTCGAGGAGGTCGCGCAGCAACCGTCACCCGACCTGGTGACGGGCGAGCAGCCGCGCGGCCTCGGCGGCCCAGTAGGTCAGCACGACATCGGCACCCGCGCGACGGATCGACGTCAGCGTCTCGAGGATCGCTGCCTCGCGGTCGATCCACCCGTGCGCCGCGGCGGCCTCGACCATGGCGTACTCGCCCGAGACGTTGTACGCCGCCACCGGCACCTGGACGGCGTCGCGCACCCGGCGCACGACGTCGAGGTAGCCGAGCGCAGGCTTGACCATCACCACGTCCGCACCCTGCTCGACGTCGAGCAGCGCCTCGCGCACGCCCTCGATGGCGTTCGCGGGATCCTGCTGGTAGGTCCGCCGATCCCCCACCAGGGACGAGTCGACCGCCTCGCGGAACGGGCCGAAGAAGGCGGAGGCATACTTCGCGGAGTAGGCCAGGATCGCGACGTCGGTGTGCTCCCCGGCGTCGAGCGCCGCACGGACGACGGCCACCTGGCCGTCCATCATCCCGCTCGGGCCCACCATGTCGACACCCGCGACGGCCTGGGCCAACGCCATGTCGGCGTACGCCGCGAGCGTGCGGTCGTTGTCGACCCGGCCGTCCGGCGTCAGGAGGCCGCAGTGTCCGTGGTCGGTGAACTCGTCGAGGCACAGGTCGCTCATCACGGTGAGCGACTCGCCGACCTCGCCCACGACGTCGGTGATCGCGAGGTTGAGGATCCCGGCCGGGTCGGTCGCGCCGGAGCCGACGGCGTCCTTGACCTCGGGGATCCCGAAGAGCATCACGCCTCCGAGGCCGAGCTCGGCCGCCTCGTGAACCGCCTTGAGCAGCGACGAGCGCGTGTGCTGGACGACGCCCGGCATCGACCTGACGGGCCGCGGCTCGTCGAGCCCCTCGCGCACGAACAGCGGCAGCACCAGCTGGCGCGCCTCGACCGAGGTCTCGGCCACCATCGCGCGCAGCCCGCGGGTGGCCCGCAGCCGGCGCGGCCGCACGACGGGACCACCGAGCCCGGCCTCGCCGGCGGTGAGGGTCCCGTCGTCGGTCATCGCGAGGAGGCTCGCCTCCGGGTGGCGGGCTTGCGCTCGGACGGCTTGGTGACGGGCTGGTCGGCCTCGATCATCGCCAGCCTCCGGGCGGCCCCGAAGTCGGCGAGGGCGTCGACGAGCAGCTCGACGTCGGGCTTGGGCGCCAGGACGTCGACCCGCAGGCCGTGCTCCTCGGCGGTCTTCGCCGTGGCCGGCCCGATCACCGCGATGACGGTCGAGGGGTGCGGCTTGCCGGCGATGCCCACGAGGTTGCGCACGGTGGAGGACGAGGTGAACACCACCGCGTCGAACCGGCCGGCCTTGATGGCGTCACGCGTGGGCGCCGGAGGCGGCGTGGCGCGCACCGTGCGGTAGGCGGTGACGTCCTCGACGTCCCAACCGAGGTCGATGAGGCCCGCGACGAGGTTCTCGGTCGCGATGTCGGCCCGCGGGAGGAACACCCGGTTGATCGGGTCGAGCAGCTCGTCGTACTCCGGCCAGTCGGCCAGCAACCCGGCCGCCGACTGCTCACCGGACGGCACCAGGTCGGGGCGCAGCCCCCAGTCGGCGATCGCCTGTGACGTCTTGTCGCCGACCGCGGCGATCTTGAGCCCGGAGAAGGCGCGCGCGTCCAGGCCGTACTCCTCGAACTTCTCGCGCACCGCCTTCACGGCGTTCACGGAGGTGAAGGCGATCCACTCGTAGCGGCCCTCCACGAGGCCCCGCAGCGCCTTGTCCATCTGGAGCGGGTTGCGGGGCGGCTCGACCGAGATGGTCGGCACCTCCTCCGGCACGGCCCCGTGACCGCGCAGCCGCTGGGAGACGACGCCGGCCTGGTCCTTGGTGCGCGGCACGAGCACCCGCCAGCCGAACAGCGGCTTGGTCTCGAACCACGAGAGCGTCGCACGCAGGTCGACCACCGGGCCGATCACCGCCACGGCCGGGTCGGCCATCCGCGCCGCCCGTGCGTCCGCGCCGACCCGCTCGAGGGTCGAGACCACGGAGCTCTGCTCGGTGGTGGTGCCACCGCGGGTCAGCAGGACGGGGGTCTCGGGAGCCCGGCCGGCCGCGATCAGCTGCGGAGCGATCTCGCCGATCCGCTCCGCCGCGGACAGCAGCACCAGCGTCGCGCAGTCGGCGTAGCGCGACCAGTCGACCTTGTCGCGACACGAGACCGCGACCACCTCGCGGTGGTCCTTGGTGGTCAGCGGGATGCCGGCGTACGCCGGGACCGCGCCGAGCGTCGAGACTCCGGGCACGACCTCGAAGCCGATCCCCGCCTTGACGCAGGCCTGGGCCTCCTCCGGCCCTGACGCATAGAGGAACGGGTCGCCGGTCATCAGGCGCACCACGCGCAGGCCGCGCTTGGCGTGCTTGACGACCACCTTGGCGCGGGCCGCGTGGGTGAGCGGCTGGCCGTCCTCGCCGAACCCGCCGTCCACGATCTCGGGACGGGCCTCGCCCTCTCCGGGGCGCTGCGGGTCGCCGTCCACGCCGAGCAGGGAGCGCACGAGCGGCTCGTGCTCGGGGGACTCGGTGACGACCACGTCGGCGTCCGTGATCAGGTCGACGGCCCGGACGGTGAGCAGGCCGGGGTCCCCAGGGCCGCTGCCTACGAAAGCCACCCAGCCACGCTGGGCCGGGGTCGTGGCCCTCGTCGCCGGAGCGGCGGGGGTCGCGGTCGTCGTCTTGGCTCGGGTCATGCGTGACTGCCTTCTCGCTGGTGCTGCTGGTGCAACGGGTCGTGCTGGGGGTCCTCCGCATCGCCGGAGGTCAGGTCGCCCGCCCCCTCGGCGAGCATGTCTGCTGCGAGCCGTGCGCCCAAATCGGCGGCCTGCTCGGGGCTCCCCGACGCGGACCTGCGCACGGAGAGCGCGCCGTCCGGCGACAGGGCGACCGCACGGATCCAGAGCTCGTCGCCCTCCTCGCCCTCCACCATCTCGGCGAGCACGCCGATCGGTGCCGCGCAGCCACCCTCGAGCGTGGCCAGCACGGCCCGCTCGGCCGTCACCGCGGCGCGGGCACCGGGGTCGTCGAGCGTGGCCAGGCGGTCGCCCAGGGCGTCGCCCTCGCGGCACTCGACGGCGAGCGCGCCCTGGCCGGGCGCCGGCAGCATCTGGAGCGGGTCGAGCACCTCGGTGGCCTCGTCGAGCCGACCCAGCCGCGCCAGGCCGGCGCGGGCGATGACGATGGCGTCGTACTCACCGTCGCGGACCTTGCGGACCCGGGTCTCCACGTTGCCGCGGATGTCGGCGATCTCGAGGCCGAGCCCCAGCGCGTGGACCTGGGCGGCGCGTCGCGGCGACCCGGTGCCGACACGACTGCCGACCGGCAGCTCGCCCAGGGTCAGCTCGTCACGGGCGACGACCACGTCGCGCGGATCCTCCCGGGGCGGCACGGCGGCGAGGCGGATCCCGTCGGCCGGAGCGGTCGGCAGGTCCTTGAGCGAGTGCACGGCGACGTCCACGCGGCCGTCCAGCAGTGCCTCGCGCAAGGCCGTGGCGAACACGCCGGTGCCGCCCATCGAGGCGAGCGGCGCTCCCGAGCGGTCGCCCTCGGTCGCGATCTCGACGAGCTCGGTGCGTGCTCCCAGCTCGGCCTCGACGAGCGCGGCAACGTGCCGGGCCTGCGTGGTGGCCAGCGCCGAGGCGCGCGTGCCCACGCGCACCACATCCGCTGTGGGGGCGTTCATGAGAGCCCCTCGGGACGGGTCACGGCCTCGACCGCATCGGGGTCGAGCGCGAACAGCTCGGCGAGCGCGGCGGCGTACGACACGGCACCGGTCTCGTCGGCCAGCTCGCGGACCCGGACGGTCGGGCGGTGCAGGAGCTTGTCGGCGACCCGGCGCATGCTCTGCTGCACCTGCTCGAGGGACTCGGCGTCGAGGTCGGGGAGGCGGCCTGCCAGTCGGGCGATCTCGGCGTCCACCACGTCAGTGGCCATCGAGCGCAGCGCCACCACGGTCGGGGTGACGCTCGCGCGCCGCCGGGCGGTCAGGAACGCCGTCACCTCTTCGGCGACGAGGTCGCGCACGGCCTCGACCTCGGCACCCGCGGCGCTTCCCCGCAGCTCGTCGGCGAGATCCGCCAGCGTGACCAGCATGACCTCGGGCAGCTCGGCCACGGCCGGCTCGACGTCATGCGGCAGGGCCAGGTCGATGATGCGCAGGGGCCGCTCGAGGGCGGCGACCTGGGCCGCGGTCAGCAGCACTCCCGCGGACCCCGTGCAGGTGATCACGACATCTGCCTGCCGCAGCTCGGTGGTGAGCTCGTGGATCGCCGCGGAGCGTACGCCGTGCTCGCGGGCGAGCCGGTCGGCGCGGTCGGGCGTGCGGTTGAGCACGAGCACGTCGTCCGCACCGCGACGAACGAGCGTGGCGGTCGCCAGCGCGGCCATCGAGCCTGCGCCCAGCACGACGGCGCGGTAGCCGGCGAGGTCGGCCTCTGGACCGGTGACGCGGTCGAGCGCTGCGGTCACCAGGGTGGGCGCCACGCGGTCGATCCCGGTCTCGGCGTGGCTGCGCTTGCCGACCCGGAGCGCTTGCTGGAACAGGGAGTTCAGGGCGGGGCCGACGGTGCCGGCGTCCTGCCCCTGCGCGAGCGCGTCGCGTGCCTGTCCGAGGATCTGGCTCTCGCCGACGGCCATCGAGTCGAGCCCGGCCGCCACCTGGAAGAGGTGGGACACCGCACCGTCGTCGTAGTGGACGTAGAGGTGCGGCAGCAACGCGTCGGCGGACTGGTCGGCCCGCTCGACCAGCAGGCGGGAGAGACCCTCGACGCTGCCGTGGAAGCGGTCGACGTCGGCGTAGATCTCCAGCCGGTTGCACGTGGCGATCACCGCGGCTTCGTGCACGTGCTCGCCCGCGGCCGCGTCGCGGAGCAGCTTCGCGGCACCTTCGGCGTCCACCGCCACCCGCTCCAGCAACGACACGGGGGCGGACCGGTGGGAGATGCCCACGACCAGGACGCTCATCGCGTCCTCCGAGGTGGGGTGATCATGCTGATTGGGCCTTCCGCTGCTCGTGGTAGGCGAGGATCTGCAGCTCGATGGAGAGGTCGACCTTGCGGACGTCGACCCCCTCGGGCACCGACAGCACGGTCGGTGCGAAGTTGAGGATGCTGCTGATCCCGGCCGCCACCATGCGGTCGGCGACGCCTTGGGCCGCGAGCGCCGGAGTCGCGATCACCCCGATCGCCACCCCCTGCTCGGCGACGATCTGCTCGAGGTCGTCGAACGGGCGGACGTCGACGCCCGCGATCACCTCCTGGTGCCGCTCGGGGTCGGCGTCGAGCAGCGCGACCACGCGGAAGCCGCGGCTGCGGAAGCCGGAGTAGTTGGCCAGGGCGTGCCCCAGGTTGCCGATGCCGACGATCACGACCGGCCAGTCCTGGGTGACCCCGATCTCGCGCGCGATCTGGTAGCGCAGGTAGTCGACGTCGTACCCGACTCCGCGAGTGCCATAGCTCCCGAGATAGGAGAGGTCCTTGCGGAGCTTGGCGCTGTTGACACCTGCGGCCGTGGCGAGCTCCTCGCTGGAGCAGGTGGTGATGCCGGCGTCGACGAGGGTGACGAGGGCCCGCAGATAGACGGGGAGCCGCGCGACGGTGGCCTCGGGAATGTCCCGGGCGGACTCGCTGGACGTCTTCGCGGTCACGGCTCTCGATTTCCAGCCCGCGAGGTCCGGTGCCTGAGCGGCTCCGTTCCAGGTCTCGCGCGGCCCGATCACTGTAAGAGCTTGTGAACGTGAGAACAAATCCGCTGCCGCTGGCGTGTGACCAGCCTCACCCGGCTCCGAGCGCGGTTCGCAGTCGCTGCTCGTCGACCCGCCAGAAGTCGTGGCGACGACCGTCGACGAGCGTCACGGGGATCTCCTCGCCGTACTCCTGCACCAGGCGGGGGTCGTCGTCGATCGAGATCTCCTCGTACTCCTCGCCCACCTCCGCGCACACCCGCTCGATCACCTCTCGGGCCACCTCGCACAGGTGGCACCCGGGGCGCCCGTAGAGAGTGACCCGGGGAGTGGGAGCCGCAGCCACCCGTCCATGGTTCCACAACCCGGCGGCGGTCTGATCTGGTCGGCCCCGGCGGGCTACCCTCGGCGCGTGACCGCACCACGGCGCGTGGACCTCCAGCGGCGCTCGTCCATGGCCGGCGAGGCGAGCGCGGCGGCCGCCGAGGTCGAGGCCGCACTCCGCACGCCCCTGGACCCCGCGGCGGCGGCCTTCTTCGACGTCGACAACACGATGATGCAGGGCGCCAGCATCTTCCACCTGGCCCGCGGGCTCTACCGTCGCCGGTTCTTCACGACCGGCGAGATCGCGTCGGCCGCCTGGAAGCAGGCGAAGTTCCGCGTCGTCGGCTCGGAGGATCCCGAGCACGTGGCCGAGGCCCGCAACTCGGCGCTGAGCTTCATCGAGGGACACACCGTGCTCGAGCTCGAGCAGCTCGGCGAGGAGATCTTCGACGAGGCGATGGCGCAGCGGATCTGGCCCGGCACCCGGGCCCTGGCCCAGCTGCACCTCGACCAGGGCCAGCGCGTCTGGCTGGTGACCGCCGCACCCATCGAGATCGCCGCGATCATCGCCCGCCGGCTCGGCCTGACCGGTGCCCTCGGCACGGTGGCCGAGCACGAGGACGGCGTCTACACCGGACGGCTGGTGGGCGACCTGCTGCACGGGCCGGCCAAGGCGGAGGCGGTGCTGGCGCTCGCCGAAGCCGAGGGTCTTGATCTCGACCGCTGCGCGGCGTACTCCGACTCCTCGAACGACCTGCCGATGCTGAGGCTCGTCGGACACCCCTGCGCCATCAACCCCGACAACCGCCTCCGCACCCACGCCAAGGAGCAGGGCTGGCGGATCTACGACTACCGCTCCGGGCGGAAGGCCGCCAAGGCCGGCCTGGTCGCCGCCGCGGTGGCCGGCACCGTCGCGGGCGCCGTGGCCGCCGGCCTCTCCGCCCGCGCGCGCCACGACTGATCCCGGGGATCAGCGCCAGACGGACTCGCGCTGCATGAGCAGCGTGTAGAGCGTCTGCTGGATCGTCTCGCGCACCTGGTCGGTGACGTTGAAGAGGAGCATCGGGTCGTCGGCGGCGCCGGGCTCGAACTCGTCGGTGCGGATCGGCTCGCCGAACTCCATCAACCACTTCGACGGCAACGGCACCAGACCCAGCGGGCCCAACCAGGGGAAGAGCGGCGTGACCGGGATGTAGGGCACACCGAGCAGGCGCGCCAACGACGGCAGGTTCCCGACGAGAGGGTAGATCTCCTCGGCGCCGACCACCGAGAGCGGCACGATCGGTACGCCGGTGCGCAGCGCTGCGCCGACGAAACCACCCCGGCCGAAGCGCTGGAGCTTGTACCGCTGGGCGAACGGCTTCCCGATCCCCTTGAAGCCCTCGGGCCACACCCCGACGAGGTCGCCGCGCAGCAGCATCCGCTCCGCGTCCTCGTGGCAGGCCATGGTCGAGCCGCCCTTGCGCGCGATCTCGCCGACGAGCGGGAGCTTGAAGACGAGGTCGGCGCCCAGCGTGCGCAGGAAGCGTCCGCGGTGGTCGTGCACGGCCACCATCGTCATCAGCGCGTCCATCGGCAGGGTGCCGGAGTGGTTGGAGACGATCAGCGCCCCGCCCTCGGCCGGGATGTTCTCGATCCCCCGCACCTCGATGCGGAACCACTTCTCGGCCAGCGGTCGCAGCATCGCCAGGGTGAACTTCTCGGTGATCTCCGGGTCGAAGCCGAACTCGTCCACCTCGTAGTCGCCGGTCAACCGTCGCCGGAACATCGCGAGCATGCGCGCGAGCTGCGGCTCCCAGTCGTCGCCGAACACCTCGCCCGCGGCACCCTGGAGCACCGTCAGGAGAACGTCGGGGGCCACCGACCCGAGCGGGCCCCGGTCGGCCGTGGTCGTCGCGGGGCGCGTGGGTGCGGGTGCCTCGGTCGGGGGGTCGATGCCCACTGCTGGGGTGTCGGCCTCGTCGACTGAAGGAGCCGGGGCCGGGGCAGGCGCGGGATCAGGGTGTCGTGGCGCCGGGGCGGGCCTCCCGGTGCGCGCCGGCTTGGGGGTCGGTGCCTTCCGCGGCCGCTCCGAGGGCTGGACTGCATCGCGCTCGGCCGCACGCGGGGGGACGGAGGGAGGACCGGACGTCTCGTCGCCGGTTGACGAGGACGGGCGCTTGCGCGCCGAAGGGCGCGGGCTGGCCGCTGGAGTCGGCATACCAGCCAGGCTGCGCGCGGCGGACGACGGCCGGGTCCTGCCCGTGCCCCGGCCCGGCCGGCCCCGAGTGCCGATCGGGATGATCTCGGCGTCAGGCACGGTCCACCCCTACCGGTCGGCGTCGATGGTCGGGCGGGTCCTCGGGCAGCAGGTCGGCGATCCCGTCCACGACGCGCTCGGACCAGCGAGACGTGACCGGCATCGAGCTGGCGAAGTCGGCGAACGCCTCGGCGGTCGTGTACTGCGGTTCGAAGCCCAGCTCGGTCCGCATCCTGGTGGTGTCCACGCCACGGCCGTAGGTGAGGAAGCTGAGCTGCTCGGGCGAGAAGTCGGCCATCCGGGCCTGTCGCAGCACCGACCCGAGCTGTCCGACGGCGAAGCCGGGCAGTGGCAAGGTGGCGCGCTTGAGCCGACGGACCGCCTGGGACAGCATCAGGATCCCGTCGCCGGCGACGTTGAACGTGCCGGGGATCTCGGAGAGCACCGCGTGCTTCAGCACGGCGTTCAGGTCGTGCTCGTGGACGAACTGCATGCGCGCGTCGAAGCCGAGCACGGTCGGGATCACCGGCAGGCGGAAGTAGGACGTCATCGGGCTGACGACGTGTGGCCCGACGACGTTGGCGAGGCGCAGCATCGTGATGCGGACGTCGGGCCGGCGCCGGGCGAAGCTGCGCACGTAGCCCTCGATCTCGATGGCGTCCTTGCTGAAGCCGCTCTGGACGCTGCGGCGCGGCCCCATCTGCTCGGTGAACATCGCCGGGTCGCGGCTGCTGGCGCCGTACACCGTCGAGGTGGACTTCACGACCAGGTGCTTGACGGAGGGGGCCTGCTGGCACGCGCCGAGCAACTGCATCGTGCCGATGACGTTGAGCTCTTTCATGGTGCCGCGGCCACCGGCGCTGCCGGGGGTCGCGATCACGCTCATGTGCACGACGGTGTCGACGTCCTCCTTGGCGATCACCTTGGCGATCACCGGGGTGCGGATGTCGGCGCGGATGAAGGACATCCCGCCCACGTCGCCGCGGGGCGGCACGACGTCGACCCCGATCACGCGGTCGATGCCGTCACAGGCGGCCAGGGCGCGGCCGAACCGTCTCCCGAGGTCGCGGGAGACTCCGGTGACGAGTGCGATCCGGCCCATGCGGCGCCTCAGGGGGAGGAGACGGAGTCGGCGGCTACTTGCCGAGCTTGCGGCGCTGCACCCGCGTCTTCTTGAGCAGCTTGCGGTGCTTCTTCTTCGCCATGCGCTTGCGGCGCTTCTTGATGACAGAACCCACGCGGATGCCTTTCACCTGCTGAACGAGCCTTGGGGCAGGGGCCAGTTTCCGACCCCCGGGACCGCCTCAGCCTATCCGCCGCCGGTGAGCCCGCAGAATCGCGACCACTTCTCCCACCTTCCACCTCCCTGGCCACGGTTCGTCGTGCCGTGAGCGGGGTCGGGGCGCGGAGGGGGCCGGAGGAGCATCAAGGGGCTTGGCCGCGGCGGCCGCAGCGCGGCTCGACCACAGGCGGACGCTGTCCGGCCGACGCGCCGCCCCAGCGACCCGGCCCCCTCCGCGCCCCGGACCCGCCCACGGCACGCCGCGCTCCCTCGGCACCGGTGCGCAGCACCAGCCCGCGCGGCAGTGCCTAGCCGGCATCGCGCGGCAGCGCGGCAGCGCGGCGGCGGAGCCGACGCACTCGCGCTATCCAGCAGAGTAGAAGCGCTTGCGGAGGTACTCGTGGACGTCCTCTTCGGCGACGCGGAAGGAGCGGCCGACCCGCACGGCCGGGAGCTCTCCGGTGTGGACCTGTCGATAGACGGTCATCTTGGAGACACGCATCATGGCCGCCACCTCGGCGACCGTCAGGAACTTGACGTCGGAGATGTCTCCGCGACCGTCACCAGAGTTGGCAGGCATCGCGCACCGATCCTTCTGCGGCACGCCACCGGCTTCCCCACCAGTGGGCACACGTCCCGCGCTGTGGGTGAATATAGGGCCTGCTGTGACTCGTGGGGAAGGGTTTGACTAGAGAAACTCAGGAGTCGGCGGCGTGTCGCCTTGCACCGGATCGCAAAGGCTCCGCAGATCAGGGCTCCGGATCGAGGCCGTGCGAGGGAAAGACGGCGTTCCGGGTGGCGTACACGGTCCGGTCCAGCCAGGTGTCGGGGTCGTATCCGGCCGTCCAGTCACGCCAGATCGGCTGGCGTCCGTCGGTCATCCGCATGGGCGCCTGCCGGCCGAGGGTGGTCCGGACGTAGTCACGCCACTCGGGCGGCGTATCGGTCGTCGGCTCCACGGGTTGGCCGCTCACGATCGCCAGCAGGTGGGTCCAGGCCCGGGGCACCACGTCGACGAGGGCGTAGCCGCCGCCACCGAGCGCCACCCAGCGGCCGTCGCAGAGCTCGTGGGCCAGCTCGTGCAGGACGAGGTACGACGCGCGCTGACCGTCCACCGACAGCATCAGGTGGGCTAGGGGGTCGTCCATGTGGGAGTCGCAGCCGTGCTGGGTGACCAGGATCTGCGGCGCGAAGGCCCGCAGCAACGGCGGTACGACGGCATGGAAGGCCCGCAGCCAGCCCGCGTCCGCAGTGCCGGGCGGCAGCGCGACGTTCACGGCCGAGCCCTCCGCGTGCGGTCCGCCGGTGTCGGCCGCGAACCCGGTGCCAGGGAAGAGCATCTGCCCGGTCTCGTGCATGGAGATCGTGAGGACGCGCTGGTCGTCGTAGAAGAGCGCCTCGACCCCGTCGCCGTGGTGCACGTCGACGTCGACGTAGGCGACCCTCTCGACCCCCTGGTCCAGCAGCCACTGGATCCCCACGGCGACGTCGTTGTAGATGCAGAAGCCGCTGGCGCGGTCGCTCATGGCGTGGTGCAGACCGCCGGCGATGTTGGCGCTGTGCAGGCTCTCCCCCGAGTGCACCTGACGGAAGGCCTCCACGGTGGCGCCGACGACGTGCGCCGCGGCCGTGTGCATGTCGGCGAAGACCGGGTTGTCGTCGGTGCCCAGGCCGTGGCGCTCGTCGTGGTCGGTGGGGTCGAGGCCAGCCCGTCGGACCGCCTCGATCAGGCCTGCGTCGTGGACGCGCGCGATGAGCGCCTCGTCCGCGAACGGCGCGGGCACGGTCCGCAGCCGGTCGAGCACCCCCAACGAGCGGGCGAGCCTGATCGTGAGGTCGACGCGCAGGGGGGACATCGGGTGGGCCGGGCCGAAGTCGTAGGCCGTCAGGGTCGGGTCGAAGACGACGGATGCCGCGCCCGCGCAGTCCATGTGGCCGAACGTACCGGGTGTGGCTACCATCGGCGGGTGCCGACTCTCACATCTCGTGACCTGTGGTGGTCCGCCTGACGGCGGACCCTCGTTGACGCACCTTCCAACCACGGCCGCCTCCGGGCGGCCGTCGTCGTTCCTGCAGGTCATGCCTGCCCTGCAGGCCTGGCAGAGGCCCGTCCCGGAGGCCCACACCTCTAGGAGCACCCCCATGCACCGACACCTCTCCCTCCTCACCCCGACCGGGCGACTGACGCTCGGCAACCATCTCGGCGCCCTCCGCGGCATGGTCGCGGCGCAGGCCTCCGGCGACTGCTTCTTCGGCGTCTCCGACCTGCATGCCATGACCACCGCCCACGACCCGGCCGTCCTCCGGGCGACCATCGCGGAGGTGAGCACGCTGATGCTGGCCGTGGGGCTCGACCCCGATCGGTGCGTGTTGTTCCGCCAGAGCGCGGTGCCCGCGCACCGTGAGCTCGCCTACCTCCTCGAGTGCACGGCGTACACCGGCGAGCTGGGCCGGATGATCCAGTTCAAGGAGAAGGGCCGCGGGCAGCCGATGACCCGCGTCTCGCTCTACACCTATCCCGCGCTGATGGCCGCCGACATCCTGCTCTACCGGCCGACCGCCGTGCCGGTCGGCGACGACCAACGCCAGCACGTCGAGCTGACCCGCGACCTCGCCGTCCGCTTCAACCAGACGTACGGCTCCGTCTTCACCGTGCCGGAGATCGCCACCCCGCCCGCCGGAGCGCGGGTGATGGACCTGCAGGAGCCGACCCGCAAGATGAGCAAGTCCGCCGCGCCCGGCCACGACCTCGGCGTGATCCGCCTTCTCGATCCGCCGGACGTCGTACGCCGCAAGATCGCGCGTGCCGTCACGGACTCCGACATCGGGCCGGCCGCCGTCCGGACTGCTGCTGGCAAGCCGGGCGTCACGAACCTGCTCGACATCCTGACCGCCTGTGGCGGGTCCACGGACGGGATCGTCACCTACGGCGCGCTCAAGGCTGCCGTGACCGACGCGGTCGTGGCGTCGCTGGAGCCCCTCCAGGCGAGGTACTCCGAGCTGAGCCGGGACCCGGCGTACGTCACGTCCGTGTTCGCGGCCGGAAGCGAGCGCTGCCGCGAGGTGACCGCACCGGTGCTGGCCGCCGCCGAGGCCGCGATCGGTCTCGGGTGACGGGCCGGGAACGGGGTCGTGGGGTGGTCGCCCGAGGTGGATCGGTGGATGATCGCCCGTGTGGACAGCCGTGGGCGTCTCACCGCGATCGTCAGGGCCCATCGGATCACGGCGGCAGTCGCGGTGGCCGTCGAGCTGGGCCTCGTGGACCTGCTGGCCGAGGGGCCTCGCACGCCGGCCGAGCTGGCTTCCGCCGCCGGCACCGATCCCGACGCCACCGGGCGACTCCTGCGCGCACTGGCGGTGCTGGAGTTGGCGGACGAGGTCGACGGCACGTACTCGCTGGCGGAGGCTGCCGATCCCCTGCGCACCGACGCGCCGGCCTCGCTCGCGCCCCAGGCACTGCTCGCCGCCGACCCCGCCATCTGGGCGGCCTGGGGCCACCTCGCGCACAGCGTGCGGACGGGCGAGAACGCGTTCTCGGCCCGGCACGGCGTCGACGTCTGGACGTATCGCGCCCAGCACCCCGAGCGCAACACGTCCTTCAACGACCTGATGACCCTGTTGTCCCTCACCACCGCTGAGGCCGTCGCGACGTCCTACGACTTCTCGGGCCATCGGCACGTCGTGGACGTCGGCGGGGGCCATGGCGCCCTCCTCGCTGCGGTGCTGCGCCGGTTCCCGGACCTGACCGGCACGGTCTTCGACCAGGCACACGTCGTCCTCGAGGATCCACCGGCCGACCTGGCGGACCGCTGGAGCGTCGACACCGGATCGTTCTTCGAAGGCGTGCCCCCTGCCGATGTCTACCTCCTCAAGTCGATCCTCCACGACTGGTCGGACGAGGACTGCGTGCGGATCCTGTCGCGCTGCCGCGAAGCCCTGAGTCCCGGTGGTGTGGTGCTGCTGGTCGAGCGCCTCCTCGGGCTCCCGGGCCACGAGCTCGAGGCCGCGATGTCCGACCTCACCATGCTCGTCGGCCCGGGCGGTCGTGAACGCACCAGCGAGGAGTACGGCCAGATCTGCAACCTCGCCGGCCTGCGGCTCGACCGGGTGGTCGAGACAGGCACCCACGTCGTCGTCCTCGAGGCCGTCGCGGGGTGAAACCAGCCGCCGCCCGGGCGGCCCAGCGCTAGCCTGGAGCGGTGAGCAGCCCTGCGGTGGGGGCGAGGTTCATCGGGCGTCGTCGAGAGGTCGCCGAGATCCAGTCCATGCTGGCTGGCGCGCGCCTGCTGACCCTGACCGGCGTCGGTGGGGTCGGGAAGACGTCGCTGGCCGGTGAGATCGCGAGGCTCTGGCGACACCGTGACGGCGTGCTCCTGGTCGAGTTGGCAGACCTCGCGGATCCACACCTGCTCGGGCACACGCTGTCGGAGGCGGTCGGCCTCCCCGTCGTCGGAGGCGTCTGGGACGTCGCCGATCTGGTCGCGTTCCTGCGCGAGAGCCGCGCGTTGCTGGTCGTCGACAACTGCGAGCACATGGTCGACGAGGTCGGCGCCGTCCTCGCCGAGCTGGTGGCCGGCTGCCCCCACCTGACGATCCTCGCCACCAGCCGCCATCCGCTCCGGCTCCAGGCCGAGAGGGTCTACCAGGTCCCGCCGCTGGCGCTTCCGGACGGCTCGGCGAGCGACGACCTCACCTCGTTGTCGGAGCACGACTCGGTCGCGCTCCTGGCGCAGCGCGCCTCGATGGTGGCCCATGGGTTCCAGCTCACCGAGTCCAACGCACCAGCCGTGGCGCAGCTCGTGCGCAGTCTGGACGGGATCCCGCTCGCTCTCGAGCTCGCCGCCGAGAAGCTGCGCGTGCTCACTCCCCACGACATGGTGGCCGAGCTGGGACGGCGCTCGGACCTGCTGGCGGGCGACCTGCGCGACGTACCCGATCGGCATCGGTCGCTCAACGCATCGATCGACTGGACCTTCGAGCTGTGCTCGCCCCTGGCGCAGCGGGTCTGGAGTCGCCTCGCAGTCTTCGTGGGCGGCTTCGACCTCGCCGCCGCCGAGGCGGTGGCGGCGGCCGACGACCTCACGAGCACCGAGTTCCTCGAGGCGGTGTCCGAGCTCATCGACTACGCGGTGCTGACCAGGCTCGAGGACCATCGCACCCGCTATCGGATGCTGGAGACGCTGCGCCAGTACGGCGCGCAGCGGGCGGCCTCGACCGGCGAGAGCCAGGATGCCGCCGCGCGCCATCGCGACTGGTACGCCGGACGCGCCGAGGCGCTGTTCGAGCAGGCCACGGGGCCTGCCCAGGGAGAGCTGCTCCGTGAGATCCGGGCGGACCTGTCGAACCTCCGCGCCGCCCTGGAGTCGATGGTCAGCACCCCCGAGACGGCCCCGCTCGCCTTGCGGACCTCGCTGTGGCTGGGGCCGCTGCGTATCTGCGATCTCCAGTACAGCGAGGGCCGTCAATGGGCAGAGCGAGCGCTGGCGCACGGCACCGGCACCCCGAGCGAGCGCGTGTGCGCCTTGGTCTCCGCCGGCTACCTGGCCATGCTGGTCTTCGAATTCGACTACGCGAAGCGGCAGCTCGACGAGGCCGCCAGCCTGGTCGCGATGGGGGTGGATGCGGAGGCCCTGGGCGAGTACCTGTTCTTCCTCGGCTCCTTCGAGATCTGGCAAGGAGACGGCCCCGCCGCCATCGCCCACCTCACCGAGGCTCTGGAGGTCGACCAGCAGGCCGGCAACCGTCGGGGCATCCTCTACCGCAGCATGCACCGGGCACTGGCCCTCACGTTCGCGGGCCGGGCCGCCGAGTCGCGGGCCGACCTCGAGCGAGGGTTGTCGCTCGCCCGGACCGGAGGAGAACTGTTCAACCTCGGGTACCTGCTGTACGTCCAGAGCCTCCAGACGATCGAGCAGGGCGACTACGAGCAGGGCGACACGCAGGCCAAGGACGCGCTGACCGTGGCGTGGGAGCTGCGCAACGTCCAGCTGGTCGCGCTGCTCTTCGAGATGCTCGGGTGGACGGCCGCCCATCGCGGCGACGCTTCGAGGTTCGCACTCCTGCACGGCGCGGCGCAGCAGGTGTGGGACGTCCTCGGCTCCCCCATGACCAACCTCCCCACCTTGAGCGCCCACCACCAGGAGGCGGTCAGGCACGCTCGGTCCACCATGGCGACGGGGGACTTCGCGGCGAAGGTGACCGAGGGCCGCGGCCTGGATCTCGCGCGAGCCGTCGACCTCGCACTCCACGAGCCGTCGGACGACGGACACGACGCGGGGAGGACGTCCGAAACACCTCACGACGAGGCGCTGGCACCGCTGACCAGGCGCGAGCAGGACGTCGCGCGGCTGCTGGCCCACGGGCTCACCAACCGCGCCATCGCGAAGGACCTGGTGATCAGCGAGCGGACCGTGCACGGGCACGTCGAGAACATCCTGGCCAAGCTCGGACTGGAGTCCCGCACGCAGGTGGCGCTGTGGGTGGTCAACCGGCTGTCAGCGGTGGCCCCCGCGCGCTAGCTGCCCTCGGCGAGGGCTCGCGACCGGTCGCGAGCCGCCTCCATCGCAGCCAGGAACGCCGCCCGCACCTTGTGCGTCTCCAGTTCGCGCAGCGCCGCGGCGGTGGTGCCGCCCGGGGAGGTGACCTGCTCGCGCAGGACGACGGGGTGCGAGCCGGTCTCCCGCAGCATCTTGGCCGATCCGACCAGGGTCTGGACGACGAGGTCGGTCGCGGTCGACCTCGGCAGCCCGAGATGCACCCCTGCCTCGATCATCGACTCCACCACGAAGAAGATGTACGCCGGACCGGAGCCGCTGATCGCCGTCACGGCGTCCATCTGGCGCTCGGGCACCCGGAGTACCCGTCCCGTCGAGCCCATCAGCTCCTCGGCCTCGGCGAGATGGCTGTCGTCGCAGTGGGAGCCTGGCGCGATCGCCGTCATGCCCTCGTCGACGAGGGCCGGCGTGTTCGGCATGACGCGCACGACGGCGACGCCCTCCGGGACGCGCGACTCGATGTAGGAGGTGGTGATGCCTGCGGCGATCGAGACGACAAGCTGGCCGGGGCGCAGCTCCGGGGCGAGCTCGTCGAGCACGTCGGCCATGTCCTGCGGCTTGACCACGAGCGCGAGCGTGTCGGCCTTCTGGGCAGCCTCGGTGTTGGAGACGACCGTGACGCCGTACCGCTCCTCGAGCTCGCGGGCCCGCTCGGGTCGCTTCTCGCCGACCAGCAGGTCGTCGACTCTTCGGCCGGCGCGGACGAGTCCGGACAGCAGGGTCTCGCCCATCACCCCGGCGCCGATGATGGCGGTCTGCGCCATGAGAAACCCCCTACTTCTTGGAGATCAGGGACCGCACGAAGAATGTCAGGTTCTGCGGCCGCTCAGCGAGACGTCTCATGAGGTAGCCGTACCACTCCTGGCCGTAGGGCACGTAGACGCGCACCGTCTCGCCCGAGGCGGCCAGCCGCTTCTGCTCCTCGGGTCGGATGCCGAAGAGCATCTGGTACTCGTAGGTGCCCTGCGCGCGACCGTAGCGGCTGGCGAGCGACGACGCGATCTCGATCAGCCGCGGGTCGTGGGAGGCGATCATCGGGTAGCCCTGACCGGCGAGCAGCACCTTCAGGCAGCGCACATAGGAGCGGTCGACTTCGTCGCGACCCTGGAAGGCCACCTCCTCGGGCTCGTTGTAGGCGCCCTTGCACAGCCGCACCCGCGACCCCTCGTAGGCCAGCGCCCGGCAGTCGGCCTCGGTGCGGTGGAGGTAGGCCTGCAACACCGCTCCCGTCTCGGGGAAGTCCTTGCGCAGCTCGCGCAGGATGCTCAACGTCGAGTCGGTGGTGGTGTGGTCCTCCATGTCGAGGGTGACCGTCGTCCCGGCGTTGCGGGCCGCGCGGCAGATGGTGCGCGCATTCTCGAGCGCGATCTTGTGGCCACCGCCCGCGACGGTGTCCGGCAGCGCCTGACCGACGGCCGAGAGCTTGACCGAGACCTCGACCTGACGGCTCAGGCCCTGGGCGGAGAGCTCCTTGAGCAGGTCGAGGTACGCCGCCACGGTGGCGTCCGCCTGCTCCGCGTCGAGGGTGTCCTCGCCCAGGTAGTCCAGCGTCGCCTTGAGGCCGTCAGCAACCAGCGCCGCCGAGGCGTCGACGACCGCCTCGGTGGTCTCGCCGGGAACGTAGCTGCGGACGATCCCGGCCGACACCGGCATCGTGCTGACCAGGCGCTTCACCTGGTTGCTGCGGGCCAGGACCAGCAGGGGTTCGCGCAGGAGCGACATGGGCCCCAGGCTACGCCGTACGTCGGCGCAGGGTCGCTGCTCCGACCGCCAGGGAGGCCACCGCGAAGCCGGCCACGATCGCCACGTCGCGCCATACCTCGCCAGTGCTGGCGCTGCTCACGAGGTGCTGCATGGCGTCCACGGCGTACGACAGAGGGAGCAGGTTGCTGATCACGCGCAGGAAGTCGGGCAGGTCGTCGCGCGCCACGAAGAGGCCGCACAGCAGGATCTGCGGGATCACGATCGCCGGCATGAACTGCACGGCCTGGAACTCCGTCTCGGCGAAGGCGCTCACGAACAGCCCCAGGGCCGTCCCCAGCACCGCGTCCGCGATGGCCACCACGGTCAGCAGCCAGAGCGGGCCCTGGATGTCGAGCCCCAGCAGCCCCACCGAGAGGCCGACCGCCAGCGCGGACTGGACGGCGGCGACGACGCCGAACGCGATGGCGTAGCCCCCGAGGAAGTCGAGCTTGCCCATCGGCATCGCGAGGAGTCGCTCCAAGGTGCCGGATGAGCGCTCCCTCAGCGTGGTCACACTCGTGACCAGGAACATCACGATGAAGGGGAACAGCGCGAGCAGGGCCGGGCCGATCTCGTCAAAGATCGCCCCGGACGCGTCGAGGAACATCCACCAGAGCAACGTCATCAACAGGCACGGCAGCACGAGCAGCATCGCGGCGGTGCGGTGGTCGCGGCGCAACTGGGTGAGCACGCGACCGGCCACGGCGAAGGTGATCCGCGGGTTCATCGGGCGTCCCCCGCCTCGTCGACCAACGAGAGGAACGCGCTCTCGATGTCGTCGGTCCGCGTCTTCTGCCGGATCCCGTCAGGCGTGTCGTCGGCGATGATCCGCCCGTCGCGCATGAGCAGCAGGCGGTCGCACCGGTCGGCCTCGTCCATCACGTGACTCGAGACGAACACCGCGGCCCCGCGGTCCGCGATCCGGTGGAAGAGCTGCCACAGGTCCCGCCTCAGCACCGGGTCGAGCCCCACCGTGGGCTCGTCGAGCACGAGCAGGTCGGGCTCGCCCAGCAGCGCGACGGCCAGGCTCGCGCGCGATCGCTGCCCGCCGCTGAGACGGCTGACCACCCGGTCGGCCTCGCCGCCCAGGTCGACCTCGTCGATCACCCTCTCGACGTGGTCGCGCCCCACGCCCAGCACCTGTGCGAAGAAGTGGAGGTTCTCCCCCACCGTCAGGTCGTCGTAGACGCTGGCCGCCTGGGTGACGTAGCCGATCCGGTGCCGCAGCGCCCTGCTCCCGGCCTCCTCGCCGAAGACCGTGACCTGGCCGGACGTGAGCCGCTGCACCCCGACCAGGCTGCGCATCAGAGTGCTCTTGCCGCACCCCGACGGACCGAGCAGGCCGGTCACCGTGCCCCCGGCGATGCTGAAGCCGACGCCGGCGAGCGCGGTCACGGTGCCTCGGTGGACGACGAGGTCGGTGACCTCGACGGCGTTTTTCATCATGTGTTGAATTATGCGACTGCCGGGCCTGTGGGTCAAGCCGTCCACAACCGGATTCTGGACGTCCACGTCATGAACGACCCGCCGCTAACGTCCTCGCGACGTAACCATCTCGGAGGTCTTTAGTCGTGAAGTGTCTCCTCGCCGCCCTGGCCTGCTGCTCCCTCGTCCCCCTCGCTGCCTGTAGTCAGGACTCGTCCAGCACCTCGGATCCCGGCCTGCCGACCCCCACCGCCGCGACCTCGTCCGCGGCCTCGCCGTCGCCCACGTCGCGTCCGAGCGAGGTGGGGGAGACACCCGAAGAGTTCGTACGGCGGTGGGTCGACGTGGATCGGGAGATGGAGAACACGGGGGAGACCGCGGAGTATCGCCAACTCAGCCGCGGATGCAGACCCTGCCAGGAACTCGCCGACCAGATCGACGCGATCTACTCGAAGGGAGGCTTTGTCAAGACCGCGGGCTGGACAGTCCTGCGCTTGCGCGTCAGCCACGGGGACCGAGCCAATGCGGTGGTCGTGCGGGCGCTGATTGATGCTGCCCCAACCGAATACGTTGAGCGGCAAGGCGGACCCGTTCTACACCTGCCTGGCGGGCAGCAGACACAACTCGTCACCTTGTCGCCAGTTGGCGCCACTTGGCGGGTCACAGACGTGGAGCAGGTCGCGAAGTGATCAGCTACCTGGCCGTTGCATCCATCGTCTGGATGGCGCAGTTGTCCGGCATCGCACAGGCAGACGGTGATCCTGTTCCCGCCTGCACCGACGATGCGACCTTGCTCAATGTGCACCAGTTCTGCCACTACTCCGGCCAGGAGGTCCAGGCCCTCTTCGCGCAACCAGATGCGGGCGTCAGCTACCGGATCCGACCGATGTGCGTGGAGACCCAGAACGTCCAGCCCACGTGCCTCAACCAGCAGACCTGCACCGCGCCGCCGGACACCTACAAGTACATGGTGCTGCGCAGTGAGCAGGGTGGGCCGTTCGAGCCGTGGGGCACCGTGTGCCTTGCGGCCGACGACGCCGACGGCTTGGGCGCGATCACGCCCGCCCGGGTCGGCCGGGAGATGCGGAACCTGGCCTGGCCGCAGGCGGACCTGGTCATCGAGCCCCCCGACGGCCGGACGCTGATCAACCTGCCGACCAACTTCCACACCACGAACACCTCGCCCACCTCGCAGACCATCACCCTGTTGGGTCAGCAGGTCGAGATCGAGGCCTCGCCGGTCGAGTACCTCTGGCGGTTCGGCGACGGCACCGAGCAGTCCGGCCCCGACCCCGGCGCGGCGTACCCGGATCTGCGGGTCACCCACACCTACACCCAAGCCGGTGTGACCGTCAGCCCGAGCGTCGACGTCACCTACGAGGGCCGGTACCGGGTCGAGGGCGGGACCTGGATTCCCATCCCCGACATCCTCACGGTGACCGGCGACCCGGCGACCCTCCAGGTCCTCTCCGCCACCCCGCACCTGGTCGGCTAGCCCGGCTCGAGCACCGGGCAGGTGGCGCCGCAGGGCCGAGGCGTGCCCCGCCAGCCCTGCGCAGCAAGGACTCGACCCACGAGTGCCGCGAGGCGGTGCGGTTCGAGGACCTGCCCCCAGCCAAGGCGCAGCGTCAGGTCGCCTCGCTCCACTGCGGACAGATCTCGCGTGAGGTCGGCCCAGCGATCGCGGGCGAGCCCGTGCCCGATCCGGCCGTCAAGTTCGATGACCGTCCGCAAGCCTGGGTACTCCACGTCCCGGTAGTACGGACGATCACCCAGCACCGCGCGGCGTTGCCGGGTGCCCGGCGGCAGGCCATGAGCCCGCTCGACCTGGACGAGGTAGCGCCGCTCGAGAGCCGAGAGCGCACCCTGGGAGGCATCTCCCACGATCGCCTCGAGGAGCGCGCGCCGAGGGATCCTCCTGATCGCGGACAACGTCGCCCTGACGCGGGCTGCGCTCGTGCGGCCCGACTGGATCGCGTCCGCAACCGTCGCGACAGCCTCGTCGTCGGACTTGCAGAGCGACGCGACACGGAGCACCGCCACCTCCAAGCGGACCCGCGGCGGCGACAGATGGCGCTGCACCTCCGACTCATAGATCGCGGACCTCCGGACGAGGATGCCGGCCTGCCGCACCACGCGCCGCTCGGGCCCGCAGACGAGCTCCAGGACGTCATCGTCCCGGCGGGCGTGGCCACGGAGGCCATGGGCCCGCAACGCCGAGCGTCCGTCGAGCGCGGCCGGCCAGTGGAAGAGCACAGCGGCCCAGGCACGCTGGGTCCAACTGGGCGGCCCGGTGTGGGTGACGTACACGCCACGCAGCATCCGCGACCACTCGCGCCGCCGCACCAATCGTTCGATGGCCGGGTCGTCACCACCCGCTGCGAGCACCTGCCATCGGGCCAGGACGCCGTCCTGGACCGAGAGCAATCGGTCGAGAGCCGCAGCGTCCATGGCTGAAGCCCACCCAACCGCTCGGCGTGGGGCAACCTCGCTCCGGGCAGGCTGTGGATGGCGGCCCGGAGTTCTTCCGGCACCCAGTGCCGGAAGAACTCCGCTGTGAGCCGATTCACCGAACCGACGGCCGACACCTCGCGTCAAACCCGGCGATCCAGGAGGTCCCTTTGAAGTACCCCGTCCTGGGCGCCGTCCTCGCCGCCCTGCTCGTGACCCTGCTGCCGGCCACCCCTCAGACCTGGGCGGCCTCCGCCGCGCGGGACGCTCGGGCAGCAGCGCAGCCCCGTACGGCGGGGAGCCTGGCCGGCCCGGTCGGGCGGGTCGCGGTGAGCAGCACGTTCGAGATCTCCGGCCAGCTGCGGTCGCGCCCGCGCCAGCACGTCGTGCTTCAGCGCAAGGCTCACAGGGCGTGGCGCGACGTACGCACCACCAGATCGGACATCTTCGGCAGTTTCCGCTTCGAGATCGCGGCCAGCAGCCACGCCGGGGTGACGACCTACCGCGCCCTGGTGCAGGGCACCGGCGGAGGCGGCGGGCAGGTGACCCCGGCGGTCAAGGTCAAGGTGATCGTCCCGGGCACGTGGCGGTCCCTCGCCCTGGCCGATCACCACAGCTGCGGCATCAAGCCGGACCATTCCGGCTGGTGCTGGGGCAAGAACGACTTCGGGCAGGTCGGGATCGGCGCCACCGGCGTCGTCCGGAGCCCGCGACGCCTGCCCTTCAGCTGGCGGCAGATCGAGCCGAGCGGCCGGGCCACCTGCGGGATCCGTCTCGATCAGACCGGCTGGTGCTGGGGCGCCCACCCGGGGAACGGAACGACGGACAGCACCGTCCCGGTCAAGCTGCCGGGCCTGTGGCGGAGCCTGACTCCGACCTCGTGGTACGAGGACATGGCCGGCTGGGTGACCTACGTGTGCGGGATCCGAACGGACAACTCCGGCTGGTGCTGGGGGGACAACTGGTCAGGGGTGCTCGGGATCGGAGAATCCCCGAGCCAACAGACGCTCCTCCTCACGCCGCGCCAGGTCACCGGCCAGTGGCGGGAGATCACGTCCGGACACCTCACCCAGTGCGGCATCCGCACCGACGACTCGGGGTGGTGCTGGGGTGCCAACTACCACGGGGGGCTCGGGGACGGCACGACGGAGAACCGTGGCGCCCCTACCCAGGTGGCCGGCTCCTGGTCCAGCCTCACCCCCTCGGCGAACTACCGGACCTGCGGCATCCAGACGGACGCCTCCGGCTGGTGCTGGGGCAACAACGCGTGGGGATCCGTCGGCGATGGCACCAAGGGTGACCGCACCAGCCCCTTCCGGCTGCCGGGGTCGTGGCGGCACATCGACAACCGCCTCCCCACGGTCTGCGGGATCCAGGCCGACGACTCCGGATGGTGCTGGGGTTGGAACGCCTCGGGCACCGTGGGCGACGGCACCAAGGAGGACCGGACCACCCCGTACCAGCTCGCGGGCTCCTGGCAGAGCCTGGTCGTCGACGTGGCCACCTGCGGCGTCCAGACGAACGGGTCCGGCTGGTGCTGGGGCACCAACTCCTACGGAGGCCTGGGCGACGGGACCAGGAAGAACCGCACGACCCCACAACGGCTACCGCACACCTGGCGGAGCCTCCAGCCCGGCTACACGACCTGCGGCCAAGGTCAGGACTCGTCCCTGTGGTGCTGGGGATTCAACCGGGCCGGCGAGGTGGGTGACGGTTCCACCGACGACCGACTGCGCCCCTACCGGCTGGCTGGTCGATGGACGAGCCTGGTCGCCGACGCCGCGAGGTGCGGTTTGCGGACCAACGGCTGGGCCTATTGCTGGGGCGGCAACAGGCGCGGCCAGACCGGCGCAGGCGTCAAGGGCCTCGTGACCAGCCCGGTCCCGCTGCCCTGACGAGACCGACCTGACCTGGACGCCCGTCAGGGCAGGTCGCCGGTGAGGTACCGCTGGATCGTGGGCCCGAAGGTCGCGACGACGTCGTCGCGCGACATCGACGCGAGCGGCTCGAGCTCAAGGACGTAGCGGGTCAGGATCAGGCCGACGACCTGACTGGCGACCAGCGGCATCCGGTGCTCGGGGCGGTCGACGCCGAGCGCGACGCCCAGCGGGGTGATCACCACCGGCAGGAAGCCGTCGGTGACCAGGCGCTGGGTGGTGGGGTCGAGGAACGAGCGGACCACGGCCAGGAAGGGTTGGCGGAGCTCGGGGTCGTCCCACACGGACAGCAGGACCCGCAGCAGTCCCGCGCCGGCGTCCGCGGGGCCGGCCTCGATGACGGGGCCGAGGGCGACCCGGGGGTCGACCGGCAGCTCGAGGGCGGCGACGAAGAGCTCGTCCTTGGTGCCGAAGTAGTGGTGCACCAGGGCCGCGTCGACGCCGGCGTCCGCCGCCACCGCGCGGATCGTCGTACGGGCGTATCCGTGAGAGGCGAAGCGGGCCCGGGCCGCGCCCAGGATCGCCGACCTGGTGTCCGGAGAGCCGCGCCGACGCCCCCGTGGAGCGGCACCAGAGACACCCGAGGCCGCCGCGTCAGCCATGGGGAGACGGTACGACGAAGTGCTCGCGCGCGAACTCGAGCGACTCGACGAGGTTGCGCTCCCGCTCCTCGCGCGAGCTGCAGCGCCGAGTGTTGATCTCCAGCGCGATGTGCCCCGAGAAGCCCGTCGACGACAGGTGCCGGAGGAACTCGGCGGCGTTCATCACGCCCCGACCGGGCACGAGGTGCTCGTCCTTGGGCGAGCCGCTGCCGTCGGTGAGGTGCACGTGCCGCAGCCGCGACCCCATCCGGTCGGCCATCTCGATCACGTCGGTGCGGGCGATGGCGGCGTGGGAGAGGTCGATGGTGGTGTGCGCGTAGGTCTGCTCGGAGGGATCCCAGCCCGGGAGGTACATCTCGACGCCACGGCGCGACGTGGCCCGCCACGGGTACATGTTCTCGACGGCGAAGGCCATCCCGGTCGAGGCCTCGAGGTCGGCGATGCCTTCGACGAAGCCCGCGGCGTACTCCTTCTGCCACCGGAACGGCGGATGCACGACCACCACGTCGGCGCCCACCGAGGCAGCCATGTCGGCCGAGCGCTGGAGCTTGCCCCAGGGGTCGGGCCCCCACACCCGCTGGGTGAACAGCAGGCACGGGGCGTGGATGGCGCAGATGGGGATCTCGTGGTGGTCCGCCAACTGCGAGACGGCCGAGACCTGCTGGCTCAGCGCGTCGACCCCGACCATCACCTCGATCGCGTCGTAACCCACCTTCGCGGCGTAGGCGAAGGCGTGCGCGGTGGACTCGGGATAGACCGAGACCGTCGAGAGGGCGATGGCCGTGGGCACGTCAGACCGCGGAGAACTGGTCGATGCGCTCCAAGATGACGCCCTCCCGCAGCGCCCACGGGCAGATCTCGAGCTCGTCGAGGCCGAAGATGTCCATCACCGCCTCGGCGACCAAGGCTCCCGGCACGATCTGGTGCGCGCGCGACTCGGAGACACCCGGAAGCGTCAGGAACTTCTCGTCCGTCATCGCCACGAGCTTGGGGATCCACGCCGAGATCTCGGCGTGCGGGAGCGTGCGCGGCACCCGCGGGCCGGCGCTGCTCGGCGCCGCTCCACAGATGCGGGCGAGCGACCGGAACGTCTTGGACGTGGCTACCGCGCGATCGGGTCGTCCGGCACGGAGCAGGTGTCCGGCGTCCCGAGCGATCTCGGCCCGGATCCGGCGGCGCAGGGCCCTCAGGTCGCTCTCGTCGGGCAGCCCGACCGCGAAGAAGTCCCGGGCCAGCCTGGCCGCCCCGAGCGGCAGGGACCAGGCGACGTCGGGCGACTCGTCGGCCCCGCCGGCGATCTCGAGTGACCCGCCGCCGATGTCGAAGACGGTGATCCGCCCCGCGGACCAGCCGTACCAGCGACGCACGGCCAGGAACGTCAGCCGCGCCTCGTCCTCGCCCGAGAGCACCTGGATCCGGACGCCGGTGCGCTCCGCGACATGGTCGAGCACCGCGTCGGTGTTGCCGGCGTCGCGCACGGCCGACGTCGCGAACGCCAGGATCTCCTCGCACCCCTTGTCGTCGGCGACCTCCAAGGCCTCCGCGACGAAGTCCGTCAGGGCGTCGACGCCGGTCTGCGTGACGTCGCCGGAATCGCCCAGGTGCTCGGCCAGCCGCAGCGGCTCCTTCAGGGAGTACGCCGGCAGCGGGGCCGCGCCGTCGTGGGTGTCGCAGACCAACAGGTGACCCGTGTTGGAGCCGATGTCGAGGACTCCGAGGCGCATAGGACCAAACTACTAGCGAACCTCGGTCCCGAGGTCCAGCCGTCCCCGCCCTACGCTTGACTGCGTGCCTGAGGTCGATCTGGTGTTCCCCCGCGCCTTCGTCGAGTTCGCCGACCCGGCCGACGCAGGCCAGGTCTTCCGCTGCGACCTGACCTGGCTGACATCGAGCTTCGTGTGCATCTTCGGCCAGGGGTGCCAGGGCATCTTCCGCGAGTCGCCCGACACCGGATGCTGCACGCTCGGCGCGCACTTCGCCGACAAGGCCGACGAGAGGCGGGTCGCTGCCTTCGTCGACCAGCTCACCGACGAGCACTGGCAGCTGCGGCCCTCGCGGCGCAAGGTGCGCCGCAGCGACTGGGTCGAGACGGAGGAGGACGGCGCCCGCAAGACCAGGGTCGCCGAGGTGGCCGGGCAGTCGGCCTGCATCTTCCACAACCGTCGCGACTTCCACCTCGGCGCGGGGTGCGCGCTCCACGCCCTCGCCCTCGAGCAGGGGCGCAACCCCCTCGAGACCAAGCCGGACGTGTGCTGGCAGCTGCCGATCCGGCGTACCTACCGCACCGTCGAGCGCACCGACGACACGTCGTACCTCGAGATCACCATCGGCGAGTACGACCGGCGCGGCTGGGGCCCCGGCGGACACGACCTCGACTGGTACTGCTCGGGCAACACCGAGGCCCATGTCGGCGTCGAGCCGGTCTACATCACCAACGCGGCCGAGCTGACCGAGCTCATGGGACCAGCGGCGTACGCCGAGCTCGTGCGGCACTGCGACGCGCACGTGCGGTCCCGTTCCGCCCTCGCGCTGCACCCCGCGGACCCTCACTGAGCAACCGCGCGTTCTGTCTCTCGACGTCAAGACAACCCGACCCCCGTGACGGACGGCTCGCGGCGTGAGATGAGAATGACGCACATGCGCTTGGACCACGTCTCGTACGCCGCTGGGCCTGACGGCCTGGTCGGAACCGCCCAGCGCATCGGGGGACTGCTCGGGAAGGCATTCACCGATGGGGGCATGCACCCGCGCTTCGGCACCCGCAACATGATCCTGCCGCTCGCGGACCACACCTATCTCGAGGTCGTCGAGGTGCTCGACCACCCGGCCTCCGACAAGGCGCCGTTCGGCCAGGCGGTGCGCGCCCGCTCCGCCCTGGGCGGCGGCTGGCTGGGCTGGGTCGTCGCCGTCGACGACATCGCCGGGGTGGAGCAGCGCCTCGGCAGAGAGTCGGTCTCGGGCAATCGCTATCTGCCCGACGGCACCGAGCTGACCTGGCGCCAGATCGGCGTCAACGGCCTGATCTCCGACCCGCAACTGCCGTTCTTCATCGAGTGGTCGATCGCCGACGAGCTGCACCCGAGCAACGGCGCCGATGGCGACGTCTCACTGGCCTGCCTGGAGATCGCCGGCGACCCGCAGCGCGTGAGCGAGTGGCTGGGTGAGACGGTCGAGGCTCCGCTCGAGGACGTCAAGGTCGACTGGGTCGCGCCCCACGGCACGCCCGGCATCCTGGCCGCCAGCTTCCAGACCCCCCAGGGCCTGGTCCGCATCTGAGCGGCCCGCCTCCGGCATGACCCTGCCGCGCGGCGCGATCCGCAGCCCCAACATCTGGGAGCACCCGGCCACCTACGAGCTGGAGAACCGCGCCTTCGATCCGGACGGGCTGGTCGAGTCGGTGATGGCGCAGCAGGCGTCGTGGGCGGGGCGGGTCGTGCTCGACCTGGGCTGCGGCTCGGGGTTCCACCTGCCCCGCTTCGCCCGGACGGCCGAGCGGATCGTCGGCGTCGAGCCGCACCCGGACCTCGTCGCCCTGGCGCGCCGGCGGGTCCGACGACTCGACAATGTCGAGGTGCGCGCGGGTACGGCGCAAGCGGTGCCGCTCCCGGACGCGTCGGTCGACGTCGTCCACGTGCGCTGGGCCTACTTCTTCGGACCGGGCTGCGAGCCGGGGCTCCGGGAGCTGAGGCGGGTGGTCCGCCGGGGCGGGGCGGCGTTCGTGATCGACAACGACGGCAGTCGCTCGACCTTCGGGCGGTGGTTCCGGCGCGGCTACCCGCGCATCGACCCCGACGAGGTGGCCCGCTTCTGGGCGCGCCAGGGGTGGTCACGCACACCCGTGCTGACCCGGTGGTCGTTCACCAGCGAGGCTGACCTCGCCGCCGTCGTCCGCATCGAGTTCGACGCCACCACGGCCCACGCCGTCCTCGCCGAGCACGCGGCCGCCGGTGGCGGCACCGAGGTCGACTACGCCGTGAACGTCTGGTCCTGCTCCTTCTAGCCCCGCGAGTCGGAGCGGGCGACGAGGGTGTTGAGCACCGCGGCGGCCTCGGCGGCGCCGTCGACGGTGAACAACAGGTCAGGCTCGGCGACCCGCTGCACGACCAGCGCCTCGCCGGAACGGGTGATCCAGCCGCGCCGTCCGTCGCGACCGAGTCGGTAGCCCCAGCCGCCGAAGTCGCGCAGGGCGCGCACGGTCGTGACGTCGGCGGACCGCACCTTCTCGAGAGGTACGGCGCCGGGGCCCAGGGCGGTGCGCGAGCGCACGCCCACGCCGGAGTGGTCCACCACGAGCTGGCGGCTGCGGCCCACGACGAGCAGCACGATCACCAGGGGCACCAGGAAGACAGCGGAGACCCATGTCCATCCCGACACCAGGGTCACGACCAACGCAGGGAGCAGAACCGCCGCGACGAGCACGACCCGCCACCCCAGCGGCATGCCGATCCTGCCGACCCAGGCCAGCTTGGTCGTCGCCGGAACGTCGACGATCGGTGCGCCGGGCGGCGGCCCCCGACGCTCCATGGGGTCGGCGGCCCACACCGGGCGCGCCCACCAGTACAGGAGCCCGCCGACAGCGAGGCCGGCCAGGCCCGCACCGACGATCCAGGGGGCGGGTTGCACGTCGGGGGCGCGCGACTGCGCCCACGCGGTGCCGTAGGCGATGCTCCCCACGAACACCGCGAGCCCGGCGCCGGTGGCGGCGAGTGCAGGACGCACCGAGCGATGCATGAATACCGCCGGGACCAGGAGGAGGGCCGGGAGGCCCACGGTGAGCAGGCCATTGAGCCACAGCACACTCGAGAACGACGCCCAGCCGTCGGCGCCGTCGACACCCCAGTGGATGGCGATGCGCGACGGCAGGTCGTCCTGCACCGCCAGCAGCAGCGTCGTGCCACCGAGGACGACTACGCCGGCCACCACCACCGCGATGACGCCGGCCGCGGTCGAGCGATCCCTGGCGATGGTCATGACAGCTCCCCTTCCACGATCCGCTTCAGCTCATTGGCGGTCAACCCGAGCCGGCGGGCCTCCCGCACCAGCGTCCTCGCGAGATCCCGCACGTGCGCCTCGCCGCGGGGGTTGGCCGCCTGTACGACGGCCCCTCGCCCTCGGCGCAGCTCGATCAGACCCTCGTCGCGCAGCGCCTGGTAGGCGCGCAGCACCGTGTGCAGGTTGACGTCGAGGGCGGCGGCCACCTCCTTGGCGGCCGGGAGCCGATCGCCCTTGTCCAGCCCTCCCGACGCCATCTCGCGGCGTACCGAGGCGGCGAGCTGCTCGTAGAGCGGCACCTCGGAGGTGGGATCGACCAGCCAGAGCATAGTTCTAGTTTAACTAGAACTATGGCCAGGTGCCAACCGGGAAGGGCGGGCGTCAGGCGGTCTCGCGCACGGCCAGTGTCGGCTCGAGCAGGACCCCGGGAGAGATGGTCGGTGGTGCCCCCAGCAGCCCGTCGAGGGCCTTCACCACCTCGACCGCCACGCGCTCGAGCGGTTGCCGGACCGACGTGAGTCCGGGGTGGATCACCTGAGCCACCTGCGAGTCGTCGAAGCCGATCACCGCGATGTCGCGGCCGGCCTCGAGTCCGCGGTCCCGCAACGCGTGGAGCACGCCGATCGCCAGAGTGTCCGAAGCGCACACGAAGGCCGAGGGCTGGGCCTCGTCCAACAGCACGAACGCCGCCTCGCGCCCGCTCGCCACGGTGTCCTCGACGCGCGAGGCCAGGCCGGTGGTCGGGAGATCGCGTGCGTGAAGGGCCCGCGACCAGCCCGCGCGCCGGTCCTCGCCGATCCTGGAGTCCTTGCGCCAGCCGATCCAACCGATCCGCTCGTGGCCGCGGTCGAGGAGGTGGTCGGTGGCCAGGGCGACGCCGGCCGCGCCGTCGACGTCGACCCACGGGTGCTCGGCCTCGTCGTCGTCCCAGGGCCGGCCGAACGCCACGAAGGGCGCGCGCCGTTCGCGCAGCCAGCGCGCCTGCGGATTGCCGAGGTAGGTGTCGGTGACGATGAAGGCGTCGACGGTCGTGGACCGCAACAGGTCGTCGTAGCCGCTGCCCTCGGCCTCGTCGTCCGCCGCGAACAAGAGGATGTGGTAGCCGACCTTGTCCGCCGTCTCCACGAGCGAGTGGACGAAGCGGTCCATGGCGGCGTTCGCGGTGCCCTCCTGTGCGGGGCTGATCTTCAGGCCGACCAGATGGGACGCGCGGGTGCGGAGATTGCGGGCCGCCCGGTTGGGCGAGTAGCCGAGGTCGGAGATGGCCTGCAGGACGCGTGTCAGCGTGTCCGGGCGGAGCAGACCGGGGTTGTTGATGGCGTTGGAGACCGTCTGCCGGGACACACCGGCGCACTCCGCCACGTCGGCCAACGTCGGCGGCGGCACCGGATACCGGATCGTCATCGGGTCGTCCTCCCGCGCTGGATCGTTCCAAGGGACCCGACTCCAGGATAGGCGAGCGCTCTGCGCCATCGAAGAGATGCGTCTGTCGGACCGGTCACAGCGCCGGTACGGCGCCCTCGGACGGTCCCCGTCAGGCCCCGCCGCGCCGAGCCCGCCATCGGTCGCGAACGGGCTTGAGGTACGGCTTGGCGCGGTTGCGAAGCCCCCATCGCCCCATCCGGAAGGCCCTCTCGGCGCGCCCCATGGGACTGCGGACCCTGACGCTGAATCGATCGAGCAACTCCTCGGGGACCAGCTCGTGACCGACCCCGAACCGTTCGCTGAACGAGACCACGCCGATCTCCTTGTCCCCCCATCCGCAGAAGTGCATCACGAACGCGTCGTCGAGCGAGTCCTCGTAGTAGTGGCCGCGGGAGTTGAGCTCTCGGTGGTCGACGAAGAGCACCCGGTCCATCCGGCCCGTGGTATCGAGCCACCAGGTGAAGATGTCCTGATCACCCCCGGTGAACGTGCCGTGCCGGCGCTCGTCCCACCACGCGGCCACCGCCGCGAGGTGCTCGCCGTCGGCCATCGCGATCATCTCGCGCATCTCCGGAGTGTTCTTCAGGCACATCACGCCGGAGTTGAGGGTGGACCAGAAGCCGTTCGGCTCGAGTGGCCCGTCGGCCACCACCATGAATCTGCCCTCGGCCTCCGCTTGGTGGATGAAGCGCCGGAAGTTGTCCCGGCTGAAGTCGGTGATGTAGGCGTCGTCGTCGAGCCACACGATCCAGTCGTAGAGCGGCAGGATCCGCGCGATGATCGCCGTCTTGTAGAAGAACTTGCTGTCCACGCCCTCGTCGAGGCCGCACTCGAGGCGGTAGTCGAGATCGTGCAGCCGGGCGTACACCGTGTGGTTCACGTAGGACCGAGACCTGATCTCGTCGGCCCCTGACACCAAGCAGATGCGTGGCTCGGCAGGGGTCACCATCTCAGTCCGTCCGATGAGGGGGAATGCCGAGCCCGACCGCTGCGGCGGCGGACGCGAAGAACAGGTCGGCACCGTACTCCACCGCAACGTGGTCGGGTACCGGCACCGGCCGGCTCGAGACCGGATCAGGACGGAACGGGGCGTAGCCGAGGTCCCGCATGAGTGCCAGCACCGGCTGACGGTCCTCCTGGAGAGTGACCTCGCACATGTGATTCCACTCCAGCTGGACGACGTCCACGCGTCCGGCCGCCAGAGTCGCGGCTGCGCCGGTCACGACCAGTCGCTCGGCTCCTTCCACATCCACCTTCATTCCTCGGGCCCGGCGGCCGTCGAGGAGCTGGTCGATCGTCCGCACGACGACGGTGTGCCCCGAGGAGGAGTCACCCAGGCTGAGGCGGTTGCCGGTGCCGAGTCCGACGCTGAAAGCCAGCTCACCGGGCTCGGCGCCGATCGCGCAGTCGAACACTCGCACTGGCAACTGCGAGAGCTCGGCGTTCTCGATGAGCCGGACCCGCGCCTCGTGGTCGGGTTCGAAGGCCCAGACCTCCGCATCGGCGTCCGCCGCCCAGAGCGAGTACAACCCGATGTTGGCCCCGACATCGAGGAACAGGTCGCCCGGAACGAGGAGGTGCCGCCACAGGTTCATCTCCGCGTAGTCGGACGGGTTGGCATAGATGGCCTGCGACGAGCCGTTGTCGTGGAGCCGTGCCACCACTCGACCTCGCTGGCCCACCCGGCCGATGGTAGATCGTCCCAGCACTCGGCCCTTGATCTGGAAGGACACCGACCGGCCGAGGGCACGCAGGCGGCGGCTGTCGTTGGCGGGATGGGTCCACACGAACCGCACTTGACGTGAGGCCTGGCCGAGAAGCGAGGGCATGTGGATCTTCTACCGGGACAGCGCCCAGTCGTCCACACTGGCAGCGAGGCGGCGCCAGAATGTCGGCGGGCTCGCCTAGCGTGACCGTCATGGCAGCCAGACCCAGCGCCCGACCGGCACGACCCGCCTACCGGTGCTCCGAGTGCGGCTGGGAGGCGGCCAAGTGGGTCGGCCGCTGCGGTGAGTGCCAGGCCTGGGGCTCCGTCGTCGAGGCCGCCGCTCCCACGATGCGGGCGTCGGCAGCGCCGGTGAGCGCCCCCGCCGTGCCCATCGCCGAGGTCTCGGTCGAGGAGTCAGGGTTCCGGCCGAGCGGCGTGACCGAGCTCGACCGCGTGCTCGGTGGGGGTCTGGTGCCGGGCGCGGCCGTGCTGCTCGCCGGCGAGCCGGGGGTGGGCAAGAGCACGCTGCTGCTCGAGGTCGCCGCCCAGACCGCGCGCGAGGGGCGGCGCACGCTCTACGTCACGGGTGAGGAGTCCGCGTCCCAGGTGCGGCTGCGCGCCGACCGCACCGGCGGCATCCACCAGGAGCTCTTCCTTGCCGCCGAGACCGACCTCGGCGCCGTCCTGACCCACATCGAGCAGGTCCGGCCCGCGCTGCTCGTGGTCGACTCGATCCAAACCGTCTCGGTCGCCGGGCTCGACGGCACGCCCGGCGGGGTGACCCAGGTCAAGGAGGTGTCCGCGGCGCTGGTGCGGGTGGCCAAGACCCGCGGCATCACGACCGTCATCGTCGGTCACGTGACCAAGGACGGCGGCATCGCCGGACCGCGGGTGCTCGAGCACGTCGTCGACGTGGTGCTCCACTTCGAGGGAGACCGCAACTCTCGTCTGCGCATGGTCCGTGCGATGAAGAACCGCTTCGGCCCGGTCGACGAGGTCGGCTGCTTCGACCTGTCGGCCGACGGCATCCGCGCCGTCTCCGACCCGACAGGCCTCTTCATCGAGCACCACGCCCGTCAGGTGCCGGGCACGTGCGTGGCGGTGACGATGGAGGGCCGGCGGCCGATGCTCGCCGAGGTGCAGGCCCTGGTCACCCTCGCCGTCGCCGACCGCCCGCGCCGGGCGACCGTCGGGCTCGACGGCTCCCGTCTCGCCATGGTGCTGGCGGTGCTGCATCAGCACGCCCGCATCAAGCTCACCGAGCGAGACGTCTTCGCCTCGACCATCGGGGGGGCGCGCCTCACCGAGCCCGCGAGCGACCTTGCGGTCGCCGTCGCGCTGGCCTCGGCGACCCGCGGCAAGCCGGTGCCGACCGGGGTGGTCGCGATCGGCGAGATCGGCCTGGCCGGCGAGCTGCGACCGGTCCGTGACCTCCCACAGCGACTGGCCGAGGCGGCCCGGCTCGGCTTCGACGTCGCCCTGGTGCCGAGCCACCACCCGACGCCGGCCGTCGCGTCGGTCCCACGCAAGGTGCAGGGGCTGCGGGTGGTCGAGGTGCCGGACGTGGTGTCGGCGCTGCGCCTGCTCCACGTGCTGAAGACCCGCGGCGGCGACGCCGGCGCGCCCTCGCCTGTCCGGGCCGTGCCCGGCCTGCCCGGGCCGACCGGTCTGGGACACTAGCGCCGTGGCCGGCATCGAGCGCACCGAAGAGGTGCTCCGTCTGCGCTCGACGCTGTCCTCGATCGCTCCCGGCACGTCGCTGCGTGACGGTCTCGAACGCATCCTCCGCGGCCGCACCGGAGCGCTCATCGTGATCGGCCACGACCGCACGGTCGAGTCGATCTCCACGGGGGGCTTCACCCTCGACGTCCCGTTCACCGCCACTGGTCTGCGCGAGCTGGCGAAGATGGACGGCGCGATCATCCTCGACAAGGACATCACCCGGATCATCCGCGCCGCCGTGCACCTGATGCCGGACCCGCGCATCCCCTCCGAGGAGACCGGCACCCGCCATCGCACGGCCGAGCGGGTCGCCAAGCAGACCGGCCATGCGGTCATCTCGGTCTCGCAGTCCATGCAGATCATCGCGGCGTACGTCGGCGACAGCCGCCACGTGCTCGAGGACTCCGCTCAGATCCTGTCGCGCGCCAACCAGGCCCTCGCGACGCTCGAGCGCTACAAGCTGCGGCTCGACGAGGTCTCCAGCACCCTGTCTGCCCTCGAGATCGAGGACCTCGTGACCGTCCGTGACGTCGCCGTGGTCGCCCAGCGGCTCGAGATGGTCACGCGCATCGCCCGCGAGATCGAGGACTACGTCCTCGAGCTCGGCACCGACGGGCGACTGCTCTCCCTGCAGCTCGAGGAGCTGGTCACCGGCGTCGACGCCGAGCGCGAGCTGGTCGTCCGCGACTACCTCCCTGCGGGGCGGCGGTCCAAGGCCACACCGGAGGCCCAGCTCGCCCGGCTGGCGGCGCTCACCCCCGCCGAGCTGGTCGATCCCACCGCGATCGCGAAGACCCTCGGGCTCGGCGAGCACCTCGACGGCGCGGTCACCCCGCGCGGATTCCGACTGCTCGCCAAGGTGCCCCGCCTCCCACCGGCGGTCGTCGACCGTCTCGTCGAGCACTTCGCCACTCTGCAGAAGCTGCTCTCCGCCGGGGTCGACGACCTCCAGGCCGTCGAGGGCGTCGGCGAACTGCGCGCCCGCAGCGTCCGCGAAGGCCTCTCCCGCCTCGCCGAGTCGACCATCCTCGAGCGCTACGTCTGACTCGCGTCCGCCGAGCGCGTCGCACCCGACCCGGGTTTCCCCGGTCGACCGGGGAAACTGCGACTTGGCGGCCAAAGCACCGCCCGCCAAGTCCGAACGCTGCCCGTCAGGTCAGGCACATGAGGCTAACGGGGCTTGGGCTTCTTGGTGTGCTTGGGCGGATCGGGGGTCGCGGTCACGGTCACGGTCGGCTGGGGAGGGGCGGTGAGCTCGAACTGCTCGTCGGCCGGCTCGCCCCCGAGCGCGGCGACATGTACGTGGTACCAGCCGGGCAGGGCCCACTGGGTGCGGGGGGAGCAGGTGGAGTCGGAGCGCTTGCCGTGCCACACGACGTTCACGAACGTCGCCACGTCGCGACGCACGACGACGTTCGACGCCGGCACTGCCCGCGGGCACTGGCGCGTGGACCAGATGTCGTCGTGACCTGAGGTGATCGAGACCGTCAGGGTCTTGGGAGACACCTCCCAGGTGCACGCGGGTGAGGTGAGCGTGTGCAGGGCCAGTCGGATCGTGATGTCGCCGCCACCGACCGGGTCCTGGACCTCCGGCACCACCGCGACGTCTTCGGTCGCGCAAGGCCCGTCGGGCTGCGCGAGCGGGGTCGGCGTGGGCTTCGGCGGACGTGACTTGCGGGGCTTCTTGGTGCCCTTGGGCATCTGGATCTTCGGGCCGGTCGAGCTGGCCGCGGCCGTCGGCGTGCCCGCGACCTGGACGGCGCCGGGATCAGGATCGTCAGAGGCGTCGCTGGAGCCGGTCAAGAGCCGCCCGGTGGCGAAGACCAACAGGGCGGCGGTCCCGAGCACGGCCAAGCGGCGCGTCCAGTAGACGCGGGCGGGCAGCCGCCTGTTCTTGACCATGACCGCACGCTAATCAGGACGTGAGGTCGTCTTCGGTTGCCACACCGTCGGGGTCGGGAGCAGCGCCTACGATCGCCCGTGATGGATGCCGCGGACCTGCACACCCCCCTCCTGGCGTGGTACGCCGTGCACGCGCGCGAGCTTCCCTGGCGCGGTCCGCACGTGAGTCCGTGGTCGGTCCTCCTCTCGGAGGTCATGCTCCAGCAGACCCCGGTCGCCAGAGTCCAGCCGGTCCACCGGCAATGGCTGGAGACCTGGCCGACCCCCGCCGATCTTGCTGCTGCCCCGGCCGGCGAGGCGGTGCGCGCCTGGGGCCGCCTCGGCTATCCACGGCGTGCGCTGCGCTTGCACGCGGCGGCGGTCTCCATCGTCACGAGCCACGACGGCGAGGTGCCGGCCGATGTCGATGACCTGAGGGCACTCCCCGGGGTCGGCGACTACACGGCGGCCGCGGTGGCGGTGTTCGGCTTCGGGCGCCGCCACGCCGTCCTCGACACCAACGTGAGAAGGGTGCTGGCCCGCGCGATCGCCGGCGTCGAGTTCCCGCCCACCGCGCTGTCGCAGCCTGAGAAGCGCAGGGCCGAGGGCCTGCTTCCAGACGACGACGACGTCGCGGCCACGTGGTCGGTGGCACTGATGGAGCTGGGCGCCCTGGTGTGCACCGCCGCCCGCCCCCGCTGCGAGGGGTGCCCGCTGCGAGACCACTGCGCCTGGCGGGCCGACGGCTACCCGACGTACGACGGCCCGCCGCGGCGGGGGCAGGCCTGGGCCGGCACCGACCGTCAGTGCCGCGGCCGCCTCCTGGGCGTCGTACGCGACGCTGACGGACCGGTGCTCGCCCGAGCCCTCGACGCCGCCTGGGACGACACCGCTCAGCGCGAACGATGTCTGGACTCCCTGCTCGCCGACGGCCTCCTCGTCCGAGCGGACCGCGGCTACGCCCTCCCCGCGTAACCCGAGTCGGCGTGACCTCTCACGTCGAACCCATCGAGTCGGCGCCAGATCTCACGTGGCGCGAGAGGTCACGCCGACTCGGCTAGCGGCGGTGGAACAGGCGTCGGGTCGACGTCGGGGCCACGTGGTCGAGGATCTTGGCGACCTTGTCGGGCGGGGTCCCGGGGTGGAACGGGCGCTTGGGCTCGGCCCGCAGCCGGTCGAGGAGCCCCACGAGATCGAGCGACGCGGGCAGTTGGGCGGGGACGTGGGTGCCGGCGCGTGGGTCGACGTTCTCGAGGAGGCCGAGGTCCCGGAGAGTGTCGAAGTCGTCCTCGGTGGTGCGCTCGAAGATCCGCATCAGGTAGGGCTCCGCCCGCTCCGGCGTCAGCCCCTTGCCGATCAGCGTCTGCAGCGCGACGGCCGTGGGCTCGCGGGCCGGACGGAAGTTCGCCATCGGGCCGGCCGTCAGGATCGAGGTCCACTTCCGCACGAAGTCCTCCCCGGAATACGACTCGTAGTGCAGAAGCCGCAGCGACGGGTGGCCGAACGAGTCGACCTCCTCCTTGGCGGCGTCGACGGCGTGATGGAGCGTCAGCCACAGGTCGAGGGTCGGGCGTACCCCGGACTTGCCGTCGACGTGCCCGTGGAAGTACGCACCGTTGCTGGGCTTGTCCACGACGCCGAGCGTCTGCAGGAGAACCAGGTCGTCCTTGTCCAGCAGTCGCTTGAACCAGGTCGGGTCGCCCTCCCAAGTCTTCCGCGAGACGGCCTCCAGGGGCGCCAGCCGGACCGCGCGGGTGTCGCCCGGGACCCGGTCGAGCACCGCGCGGTCGAGCTGGACGATCTCGTCCGCGTCGATGTGGAAGACCCAGTCGACGCCCTCCACGCGGCTCAGCAGCGCCTTCACCACGTTGGCGTTGACCCGCTGTCGGGTGTTGAGCTGCTCGGGCCGCTTGTCGGTCCACCACCCGTCGTCGGTAACCACGCATGTCACGTGCGGGTGGGCGTCGAGGAACGCGCGCACCTCGCCGGTCGCCGGGTCGCCGGGGGCGTCGACGAAGACCACCAGATGGTCGGCGCCGCCCGCAAGGTTGCCGTCGACGAACCGCTCGAGGTTGGGCAGCGTGTCCTTGACGGTGCTCGCCGTGACGACGAGCCCGCTCATCGAGCGGTCACCCCGGGTCCGTGAGCCGGCTCAGTCGCTGCCGGTCGGCTCGACACCCACCGACCCCGGAGCAGAGTCGTCGCCGACGCTGTCCGCGGTCTCGAACGGCGGCAGGTCGGGCAGCTCGCCCACCTTCTGACCGCTGAACGTGAACGTCGCCGTGGGGCCCTCGCCCTCGATGTCGACCAACACGATCTGGCCCGGCCCGACCTCGCCGTACAGCATCTTCTCGGCGAGCACATCCTCGATCTCGCGCTGGACGGTCCGCCGCAACGGCCGGGCACCGAGCACAGGGTCGAAGCCCCGCTCCGCCAGCAGGTTCTTGGCCGACTGGGTGAGCTCGATGCTCATGTCGCGGTCCTTGAGGCGCTTCTCCACGGCCGCGATCATGTTGTCGACCATCGAGATGATCTGCTCGCGGCTGAGCGGCGGGAAGACGATGATCTCGTCGACCCGGTTGAGGAACTCGGGGCGGAAGTGCTGTTTGAGCTCCTCCGACACCTTGTTCTTCATCCGCTCGTAGGAGCCCGCAGCGTCGCCCGCCTGGGCGAAGCCGAGGTTGATGCCCTTGGCGATGTCGCGGGTGCCGAGGTTGGTGGTCATGATGATGACGGTGTTCTTGAAGTCGACCACCCGGCCCTGCGAGTCGGTGAGCCGCCCCTCTTCGAGGATCTGCAGCAGGCTGTTGAAGATGTCGGGGTGGGCCTTCTCGACCTCGTCGAAGAGGACGACCGAGAACGGCTTGCGCCGCACCTTCTCGGTGAGCTGGCCACCCTCCTCGTAGCCGACGTAGCCGGGAGGCGAGCCGAACAGTCGAGAGACGGTGTGCTTCTCGCTGAACTCGCTCATGTCGAGCTGGATCAGCGCGTCCTCGTCGCCGAACAGGAACTCGGCCAGCGTCTTGGACAGCCAGGTCTTCCCGACGCCCGAGGGGCCCGCGAAGATGAACGAGCCGCCGGGACGCTTGGGGTCCTTCAGACCGGCGCGGGTACGACGGATCGCCCGGCTCAGCGCCTTGACGGCCTCCTCCTGCCCGATCACCCGCCGGTGGAGCTCGTCCTCCATCTTGAGCAGTCGGGTGGACTCCTCCTCGCTGAGCTTGACGATCGGGATGCCGGTCGCCACGGCGAGCACCTCGGCGATCAGCTCCTCGTCGACCTCGGCGACCTCGTCCATGTCGCCCGCGCGCCACTGCTTCTCGCGGTCGACCTTCTTGAGGATGAGCTGCTTCTCCTCGTCGCGCAGGCGGGCGGCAGCCTCGAAGTCCTGGCCGTCGATCGCGGCCTCCTTGCGCTGCCGCACCTCGGCGATCTTCTCGTCGTACTCGCGCAGGTCGGCGGGCGCGGTCATCCGCCGGATGCGCAGGCGGGAGCCGGCCTCGTCGATCAGGTCGATGGCCTTGTCGGGGAGGAACCGGTCGGAGATGTAGCGGTCGGCCAGGGTCGCGGCGGAGACGAGGGCCTCGTCGGTGATCGTGACGCGGTGGTGGGCCTCGTAGCGGTCGCGCAGACCCTTGAGCATCTCGATGGTGTGGGCGATCGAGGGCTCGGCGACCTGGATCGGCTGGAAGCGGCGCTCGAGCGCGGCGTCCTTCTCGAGGTACTTGCGGTACTCGTCGAGGGTGGTGGCGCCGATCGTCTGCAGCTCGCCGCGGGCCAGCATCGGCTTGAGGATGCTGGCGGCGTCGATCGCGCCCTCCGCCGCACCGGCGCCGACGAGCGTGTGGATCTCGTCAATGAAGAGCACGATGTCGCCTCGGGTGCGGATCTCCTTGAGCACCTTCTTCAGGCGCTCCTCGAAGTCACCGCGATAGCGGCTGCCCGCGACCAGCGCGCCCAGGTCGAGGGTGTAGATCTGCTTGTCCTTGAGCGTCTCGGGCACGTTGCCCTTGACGATGTCCTGGGCGAGACCCTCGACGATCGTCGTCTTGCCGACGCCGGGCTCGCCGATGAGGACCGGGTTGTTCTTCGTGCGTCGCGAGAGGATCTGCATGACCCGCTCGATCTCCTGCTCGCGGCCGATCACCGGATCGAGCTTGGACTCGCGGGCGTCCTGGGTCAGGTTGCGGCCGAACTGGTCGAGGACCAGGGAGGACGACGGTGCGTCGGAGCCCGAGCTGCTCGACGAGGCCCCGGAGGACGCCGACTCCTTGCCCTGGAACCCCGAGAGCAGCTGGATGACCTGCTGACGCACCCGGTTGAGGTCGGCGCCGAGCTTCTGCAGCACCTGGGCGGCGACGCCCTCCCCCTCGCGGATCAGGCCGAGCAGGATGTGCTCGGTCCCGATGTAGGAGTGGCCGAGCTGCAGCGCCTCGCGCAGGGAGAGCTCGAGCACCTTCTTGGCGCGCGGGGTGAAGGGGATGTGCCCCTGGGGCGCCTGCTGGCCCTGGCCGATGATCTCCTCGACCTGGGCGCGGACGGCCTCCAGTGAGATGTCGAGACTCTCCAGCGCCTTGGCGGCAACGCCCTCGCCCTCGTGGATCAGGCCGAGCAGGATGTGCTCGGTCCCGATGTAGTTGTGGGAGAGCATGCGGGCCTCTTCTTGGGCCAGCACGACCACCCGCCGGGCTCGGTCTGTGAACCGCTCGAACATGGAGTGCTCCTGGAACTCGTGGGCCGGACACCCCGGGGGCCGGGGGGCCGGTACGTGAGGTCAAACCTCTCCACCAGCCTACGCGTTCCCGGATCGCCGCATCCGGCCTCTGCTCTGAGCGAACACCGCGGGGTCTCGGCACGGGCTCGCCTGGCGGCTCGCCCGGCTCGACCATCGAGAGAGGGGGGGTCGAGCGGCTCGAGACCCGGGCAACGGTGGGGCACTGATCAAGCAACCTCGACACCCACCGGGGTCTTGTGACGGGCCCGAGGGGCCCCTCCGCGACCACCGGGGCAGCGCGGCAGCGTGGCGGCGCCACCGACCCGCTGCGCGGCCTGTGAGCGATCCGCGGGCCTGCCCGTGCGGGTCGGCGACCAGCGCCGACACGCTCGCGCCAAGAGGACCAGCGCGGCAGCGTGGCGGGCCGGCGAAACCGCGCGGCAGCGTGGCGGGCGGAGCACGACACGCTCGCGCGGGGAGCCAAGGCCCGACACTCTCGCGCCAAATGGGACTAGTGCGCGGCGTCGAAGGCCGAGCGCACCTCGGCGGGGATCCGGCCCCGGTCGGGGACCTTGTGGCCGTTCGACCGGGCCCAGTCGCGGATCTCGCGGGCCGAGGGGCCCAGGGAGGTCACCTTCGACCGCCGGCCACCGGAGCGCGCGGTGGAACCAGCACTGCGCGCCACCCCGACGTACGGCGCGAGGGCGTCGCGAAGCTTGGCGGCGTTCTTGTCGTTGAGGTCGATCTCATAAGCGCGCCCGTCGAGGGCGAATGACACCGTCTCGGTCGCGGGAGATCCGTCGAGATCGTCTTCGAGGACGATGTGCACGCGCTGGGCCATGGGAACTCTCCAATTCGTCTTTCGCGTTCTGGGGCAGCCTCGGATTAGCGACCGCGGCCCTCACCATATCCGCGAATTCATCTGTCGACCAGTAGCGGCCAATTCTCAGGAATTCTTGGCGTACACCATCCCGAGACCACGCAAAGTCAGGAACGGCGAGTGATCGGTGAAACACCGGCACTCGTCGGCCACCAGGGGTGCGAGATATCCCGTGGCCACCACGCGTGCCTCACCGGCAGCAACGCCGAGCTCTCCGAGCATGCGCGCCACCATGCCCTCCACCTGGCTCGCGACACCGAAGACCAACCCCGACTGGAGCGCCTCGACCGTGTTGCGAGCGATGACCGTGGAGGGTCGCGCCAGTTCGACCTCCCGCAATTGCGCCCCGTGTCGATGCAGCGCGTCGAGGGACAATTCGAGTCCGGGGGCAATGGCACCACCGACGTACTGACCAGAGGCATTGACGACGTCGAAGGTCGTGGCCGTCCCCTTGAAGTCGACCACGATGACCGGTGCTCCGAATTCGGTCTGCGCGGCGAGAGCATTCACGACGCGGTCGGCCCCGACTTCGCGAGGGTTGTCGGTGCGAACGGGAATTCCCGTGCGCACTCCCGGTCCGACCACCACTTGGGGAAGGTCGGAGAAATGAAGTCCGAGCATCGCTCGCCATTCGTGGAGCACCGACGGCACCGTTGCGCACACGGCGATCCCGGAAAGGGCCGTGGCTTCTCCGATCAGTCCCCGGAGCAGCACCAGCCAATCGTCTGCCGTGTGACGCGCGTCGGTCGACACCCGCCAGTCACGTACGACGACTCCGTCGTCGAGGAGGCCCAGGACCGTGTGGCTGTTGCCGATATCGGCGGCCAACAGGGTCATTGCAGGTCCATCCCGATATCGAAGACCTTCACCGAGTGGGTCAGGGCGCCCACCGAGATCAGGTCGACGCCCGTGGCCGCCACGTCGCGAGCGCGCTCGAGGGTCAGCCCGCCGGAAGCCTCCAGCACCGCGCGTCCGGCCGTGATCCGCACCGCCTCGGCCATCGTCGCCACCTCCATGTTGTCGAGCAGGATCCGCTCACAACCCGCGTCGAGGAGGGCGCGAAGCTGCTCGAGGTCGGTCACCTCGACCTCCACGGGCAGACCAGGATGCGCCGCTCTGACCGCCTCGAAGGCAGGGACGACGCCCCCCGCGGCCAGCACATGGTTGTCCTTGACCATCGCCATGTCGCCGAGGGAGAAGCGGTGGTTGACGCCTCCGCCGCATCTCACGGCGTACTTCTGGAGGGCGCGCAGCCCCGGGAGCGTCTTGCGGGTGTCCAGCACGCGGGCGCCGGTGCCTTCGAGCGCGTCGACCCAGGCGGAGGTCGCCGTGGCGACACCGGAGAGGTGGCAGGCGAGGTTGAGAGCGGTCCGCTCGGCCGTCAGGAGCGCCCGCGTCGGGCCGGAGACCCGCAGGACGACGTCGCCGGCCGCCACGCAGGTGGCATCCGCGACTCGGTGTTCGACCTGCAGGTCCTCGCCGGCGACGGTGTGCAGGGTCAGGAGGGCGATGCCGAGGCCGGCCACGGTGCCCGCCTCCCTGGCCCCGAAGTCGGCGGTCGCCCTCGCATCAGCCGGGATCGTGGACTCCGTCGTCACGTCGACGCCGTCCGGGAGGTCTTCGGCCAGGGCGGCGTGGATGTGGGCGACGACGTCGCGGGCGTCGAGGCCGGCGTCACTGAGCTCGTGGATCAGCAGCGGCGGCAGGTCGTCGAACGGCAGCAGTCGGGTGCTCATGCCGTGGCGAGGGGGACGGAGGGGTCGGTCTGGGCGGCCGGGTCGAACGTCACGGACAACGCTCCCCAGCGGAGTCGGCTGTCGAAGTGACCGGCGAAGTGAGCGTCGTCCCGCTCCGGGAAGTCCTCCCGCCAATGGGAGCCGCGCGTCTCCTGGCGACGGGCCGCCGCCTCGCACATGGCCGTGCTGACGGTCAGCAGGTTCGTGGTCTCCCAGGCCTCCTGCCCCACGCCGTCGGCACCCTTCAGGGACAGCTCGGCCAAGCGGTCTGCGGCGCCCGCGAGGCCGACGGCCGATCGCAGTACGCCGACCCGCTCGGTCATCAGCTCCTGCAGATCGCGCCGGACCTGGCCAGAGACCAGGCCGGAGGGCCGTTCGTCGGGGGCGGGCGTCGAGCGAGGCCGCAACTCCCCCGGCAGGACCTCCGAGATCCGGCGCGAGAACACCAGCCCCTCGAGGAGAGAGTTCGACGCGAGTCGGTTGGCGCCGTGAACGCCCGAGCAGGCCACCTCGCCGGTCGCGTAGAGACCGGGGACGTCGGTGCGGCCCCAGAGGTCCGTCACCACGCCGCCGGATGCGTAGTGGCAGGCGGGCGCCACGGGGATCAGGTCGGTGACCGGGTCGACATCGTAGGACCGACAGGTGGCGAGGATGGTCGGGAACCGACGTTGCCAGAAGGCGTCGCCGAGATGCCGGGCGTCGAGCCACATGTGCGGCCGACCCGACTCGTGCATCCGCCGGGTGATCGCCTTCGCGACGACGTCGCGCGGCGCCAGGTCGGCCAAGGGGTGGACCCCCTGCATGAACCGCCGTCCCTCGAAGTCGACCAGGAAGGCACCCTCACCCCGGACCGCCTCGGAGATCAGCGGCTGCTGGCCCCGCGAGTCGGCGCCGAGGTACATCACCGTCGGGTGGAACTGGACGAACTCCAGGTCCCGGATCCTGGCACCTGCCCGGAGCGCGAGCGCCGTGCCGTCGCCGGTGGCCACGGCGGGGTTGGTGGTCTGCGAGAACACCTGTCCGAGCCCCCCACTGGCCAGGACGACGGCCCGGCAGTGCACCGCGCCCACACCGTCGTGCTGACCCTCGCCCATCACGTGCAGGGTCAGCCCGGCGACGCCCCCGTCGTGACCGAGCAGCAGGTCGACCGCGAGCGCGTGCTCGATCACCGCGATCTGGGGCGACGCGGCGACGGCAGCCTCCAAGGCCCGTTGAATCTCGGCACCCGTGGCATCCCCGCCCGCGTGGGCGATGCGGTCGCGATGGTGCCCACCCTCGCGGGTCAGGCTGAGGTCGCCCGCGGAGTCGTGGTCGAAGTTCGTGCCGAGGTCGATCAGCTCGTGCACCGCCTCGGGACCGTCGGTCACCAGCACGCGAACCGCTGCCGCGTCACACGCCCCTGCCCCGGCCACCAGCGTGTCGTGCTCGTGCTCCTCGGGGGTGTCACCGGGCCCGAGCGCCGCCGCGATGCCACCCTGTGCCCATTGGGTCGACCCGGCGCTGAGCACGCTCTTGGTGACCACCAGGACGCTGTCGACGCGGTCCCGCAGCCGGAGCGCGGCGGTCAGCCCTGCGATCCCCGAGCCGACGATCACCACGTCGGCGTACGTCGTCCAGCCGGGCGGTGGCGCCAGGAGGCGTCCGGGCAGCGGGGGACGGGTCATGGGCGTGAGGCTAGTGGTTGCCAGGGGTGATCAGGCCGTGGGTTCCGGGCCGAGCGCGAGGGCGACGTTGTCGATCAAGCGGGTCGTGCCCACGCGGGCTGCGATCAGCGCGCGGCCGTGCGCCGACCGCTCGCCCCGGCGTACGTCGTCGGGCAGGTCGCCCAGCGCCTGGTCCGTGACGACCAGGTAGTCGAGGTCGACGCCGGGAGAGCGCCGCAGCTCGGCCCGGGCGGCCGCGACGGCGGCGTCGGCCCCTTCGGAGGCCGCGGCCTGCGCGGCCCTCAGGGTGCGACTGAGCGCCACCGCCTGGCGGCGATGCTCGGGATCGAGGTAGCGGTTGCGGCTCGACAGCGCGAGCCCGTCGGGCTCGCGGACGGTGGGCGCGCCGAGTACGTCGACCCCGAGGCAGAGGTCGCTGGTCATCCGGCGGATCAGGGCCAGCTGCTGGTAGTCCTTCTCGCCGAACACCGCGACGTCGGGACGGACCAGGCCGAAGAGCTTGGCCACGACCGTGAGCACCCCTGCGAAGTGTCCAGGCCTGCTGGCGCCCTCCAGGATCTCGGCCAGGGGGCCCGGGTCGACGCTCACCTGGGGCGACCCACCGGGGTAGACCTCGTCGACCGACGGCGCGAAGACCGCATCGACGCCCTCCTGCTCGCACATCGCGAGGTCCTTGTCGAGCGTGCGGGGATAGCGGTCGAGATCCTCACCGGGCCCGAACTGGAGCGGGTTCACGAACACCGAGACCACGACCCGACCCTCGGGGCCGACCGCACTCCGGGCGGCTCGCATCAGGCTCGCGTGACCGGCATGCAGCGCCCCCATCGTGGGCACTAGGCCGAGGAGCGCGCGACCGTCGGTCGGCTCCGGATGCAACAAGGCGGCGAGCTCGACCCGCGTGGCTGCCAGCACAGCGTCGGGGCTCAGATCCGGTCGACGGCGTCAGCGCGCTCGGCGTCGTGGGCGGCGAGGGCCTCGTCGAGGACACTGCGGATCCGGGCCGCGCGGATCGGCAGCACCCGGCCGTCGGTCACCACGCGGTCGAGAGTCGCCCGAGCCATCGCGACGTACGACGGCAGGGTGTGCGGCGCCGTACGCGCGATCTCGTGGAGGTGGCCGCGGACGGTCCCGACGTCGCCACGGACGATCGGCCCGGTCAACGCCGCGTCGCCGTCGGCGAGGGCGTTGTCGAGCGCGGCGGTCAGCAGCGGGCGCAGGGTGGCGGCCGGGTCGTCTGCTCCCGCGGCACCGAGGAGCTCCATGGCCTGAGTGACCAGCGTGACGAGGTGGTTGGCTCCGTGGGCGAGACCCGCGTGGTAGAGGGTGCGGCGGTCCTCCGGCACCCACATCGCCACTCCGCCGAGGTCCGCGACGAGGCGCTCTGCCAGAGCACGCTCGTCGGCGCCGGCGGTCACGCCGAACACGCAGCCCTCGAGCCGAGGCAGGTCGAGGTGGGTGCCGGTGAAGGTCATCGCGGGATGCATGGCGATGGTGCGGGCTCCGACGCGCGCGGCCGGCGCCAGGACGGCCAGCCCGTGGCGGCCGCTGGTATGCACCACCACCTGTCCGGGGCGGAGGGCGCCGCTGTCGCTGAGCACGGTCGCCACATTGGCGAGCATGTCGTCGGGCACGGTCAGCAGCAGCACGTCGCACGCGCGCGCCACGGCGGTCGGCTTGTCGATCGGTACGCCGGGCAGGAGGGCCGCAGCCCGTCCACGCGACGCGTCGGACTCACCGGCGACGGTGACGATCTCGTGCCCGGCGGCGCGGAAGGCGGCAGCCAGGACAGCGCCGACGCGACCGGCGCCGATGACGCCGAACCGCAGGTGACTCGTGGCCACCCCTGGGGCTTGCTCCATGTCCTCGAACCTCTCGTTTCGGTCCCGCCGACCACTCGCCCGAGGGCGAGCCGGATCGGGTACCAGACGATGCGCTCGTGATCTTCAACACGAGCCTACGGGTCCCCCTTCCCCTTCGACACTCGGCCCGGACGTGACGAAGGCGACATTTGACGCCAGGCGGGAGCCAGCTTCGGCGTCGTTCTTGCCGGTTCGGCCGCGTTGCAGCGACGCCGAACCCATGGGATACCCGGCCGACCGGGACTGCATTCGATGGCGCGAGCGTGTCGCTTCGCGCCACGCTGCCGCGCGGATCCCATTCGATGGCGCGAGCGCGGATCTCTGGTCGGCGCGGGCGATCGGCCGGCTCAGCCTGCGGGCGCTATCCGACCTGGAGCGGCCGAGGGGCGTGCGGCAGCCATTCGTGGGTCACGAAGTCGACGATGTTGGTGCCCGCGGGTGCGGTGATCCGGTGCACCCCGGCCGGCAGCGCGTCGTCCGACGGTGCGTGCTTCAGCGCGTTGAAGACCTCCCACTCCCGGCGCTTGCGCTTGTTGCGGTACGACGTCGCGAACGACCCTGGGTCGGTCCAGTGCGCGAACTCGTCCCCGTCGAGGTACTTCAGCTCCACGCAGAGCCCGTGAGGCAGCCCGATCGAGCGGACGCCGACCGGCGTGGTACGGATCTCCCACTCGAAGGCCTTGGTGAACACGAAGTCGGGACCGATCGGGAACCCCCACTCCTCGGCGTTGCGCAGACCGAGGTCGAGGTAGCCGACCCGGTCGTCGGCGAGGTAGAGGCCGTGCCGCGGGACCCGGATGATCGACGCGACGTCGCCGACCTGCCAGCCGAGGTCGCCGAGGGACACCTCGCCCTCGGTCGTCAGCACCATGTCGCCGTCCCACTTCCAGCTGTAGCGCGTGCCGACCTGCGCGAAGCACCAGTTGTAGAAGTAGGACAGCGAGTGCACGGACAGCTCGTGCACGGCCAAGTGCTCGGCACCGGCGCGGGCCACCGAGAACGGGTACGACGTCTGGCGGAACTTCGCGCCGAGCCCCGAGTCGGCGGCGGTCCGGGCCGCCACCTCCGGGGTGCCGTCGGTGGAGCCGTTGTCGACCAGCAGCACCTCGTCGCAGGCCCGGAGCAGGGGCGGCAGCACCCAGGGCAGGGAGCGCGCCTCGTCCTTGACCCGCAGCACGGCGGTGGTGCCGGCCTTGAGCCCCTCAGGCCTGGTCCAGGGCCAGACGATGTCGTAGTCGTGATGACCCTCGAGGTTCTGCAGACCCTCGCCGGTCGCGGTCACCGGCTGCGCCCGAGCGCCTTGCGGATCCCCCGCCGCCAGCTCGCCGGGATCGCGGCGCGCACGCCGTGGGGGATCTTGTCGGCCATCGAGCCCGCCGCGGAGCCCTCAGCTGGAGCCGGGACAGCCGTGACGGCGCCCTTGGCGCGCGTCTCCCGGCGGGCCCGCTGCTCCGCCGCCACGACCGACGAGCGTGAGATCGCCTCGGACTCGGCGTAGAGGTCGACGTAGGCCTCCCGCAGTGAGTCGAGCGTGGCATGGACGGCGGCGGTGTCGCCGTCCGGGTCGGCGAGCTTGTTGAGCTCGGTCCAGGTCTCCTCCGTGAGCTCGTGCAGGCGCGGCGGGAGGTCCAGGTCGGCCAGGCTCTGCGTGACCCGCCGCAGTCCGGGGTCGACGAAGCGGTGGCCGTCGCGGATCTGCTCGCTCTTCGCGTGCAGCACGTGCTGGAGGTCGAGCGTCTCGGCGGTCTGCATGATGACGCGGGTCCAGTCGTCGAGCAGGTCGCCGTACCGCACGAAGACCCGACCGCCGTCGGCGACCGACTCGCGGGTGGCCCGCTCGGTGTGCAGCAGCATGTTGAGCCAGGACGCCGCGAGATGAGCCGAGCCGAGCCGGTTCTGGTAGTACTTCTGCTTGCTACCCACCACCTCCGAGGGCGGTCGCAGCATCGTCGCGAACACCGGCGTCGCCCCGTCCCTGATGGCGGCCACCCGCCAGAGGCCGAGGAACCAGCTCAGCCGCGGGTCCTTGACCACGAGCTCGTTGCTCACCTCGAAGTGACCGGCGAGCCACTCGGCGGTCCGGATCCGCTCGGGCTCGCGGATGCTCACCCGACCGGTCTCGAACCACGCGTCGGGCCGGGCGTCGCTGACCTGGACCCCCGCCTCCTTGAGCAGGCGGTCGTGGTGCTCCACCACCCAGGCGGGCTCGCCGAAGCCCTTCGGGTTCGACTCGTCGGCGACCACCTCGGGCTGCGGGACGTGCAGCCCGAGGAGCTGCATCAGCCCGGCGAACGTGCTCGTCCCGCTGCGTCCGGCGCCCGCGACGAAGAGGACCTTGCGGGGGTAGTCGGCGGGATCGAGATCCCCGGGAGCGCTGGTCAGCGGTGCGTCCTGGGTCGGGCTGCTCACGGCAGCGAAGCCTATCCGGTGTCCCTCGCTAGCCTCGCGTCCATGAGGTGGAGCCGACGACGGCAGACCGCGCCGCGCGTGTCGGTCGTCGTGCCGGCGTACAAGGTCGAGCAGTGGCTGCCCGCGTGCCTCGACAGCCTCCTGTCGCAGGAGTCCGTCGACCTCGAGGTGATCGTCGTGGACGACGGGTCACCCGACGGGTCGGGGGCGATCGCGGACGACTGCGCCGCCCGGGACGACCGGGTGAGCGTGCTGCACGTGGCCAACGGCGGCCTGGGCGCTGCCCGCAACGTCGGCGTCCTCCGTGCGACCGGCGACTACCTCGGCTTCCTCGACTCCGACGACGTGCTCCCCCCTGGCGCCCTGGCCGCGCTCGCCGGCACTCTCGAGGAGTCGGGCTCGGACTTCGTGACCGGCTCGATCGTGCGCTGGGAGGCCGACGGGCTCCACGAGCCGCCGTGGATGGCCCGGCTGCACCGCGAACGCCGGCTGGGCGCGACGGCGCGCCAGCACCCGGAGATCCTCGGCGACGTGTTCGCCTGGAACAAGCTGTTCCGGATGCCCTTCTGGCGCGATCAGGGTCTGCTGTGGCCTGAGGGGGTGCGCTACGAGGACCAGCCCACGACGACACGCGCTTACCTCGCCGGGCGCTTCGACGTCATCCCGGAGGTCGTGTACCACTGGCGGATCCGCGACGACGGCACGTCGATCACCCAGCAGCGGGCGTCGGTCGCCGACCTGCGCGACCGGTGGACGACCAAGCGGATGGCGCTGGAGTCCGTGACGGCGTACGGCGACCCGGCGACGTCGGCGTACTTCCTCGACCGCGTGCTGGCGGGCGACCTGCACCGCTACTTCGCCGAGATCCCGGCCGCGGACGACGAGTGGTGGCGGCTGCTGGTGGCCGGGATCCGGGAGCTGTGGGGGGCGCGGTCGCTCGCGCACAGCGGGCTGCTGCCGGTGGACCGACTGCTGGGCTGGCTGGTCGAGCAGGACCGACGGGCGGATGCCGAGGCGGTGCTGCGCTGGCGAGCGTCCTGGGACGGTCCGGCGCCGCGAGCGGGGAACGCGCTCGCGGTCCCGCCGGACGTGCTCCCCCCGGGATCGGTCCCGCCGGAGGCCGTGGCGCTACGTCCCGCCGAGCACTGAGCGCCCAGCCGGCGCCAGCTCTCGCAAGACCCCCGTCGAGTCGGCGCCACCTCTCGCCAGAAGGTCACCGAGTCGGCGTGACCGCTCAGGTCTGGTCGTGGACGTCCACGATGTTGCCGGCGCCGATCACGGACACGTCGGTGGTGCCCTTGCGGACGGTCACCTTGTTGGCCGCACCCTTGATGGCCAGCTCCGGCAGGAAGCGGTAGCGCGCGAGGTTGCCGCTGCCGCGGATCTTGAGGACCTCGCCCCGCTTGGCGAAGAGCTTGTTGCCGGCACCGCGCAGGAGAGCAGGGCCGAGGCGGGGGATCTCGATGCGGGTGTCGCTCGTGGTGACCTTGAGCCGGGCAGCTCGCTCGGCGACGAGCCGGGTGTCGGAGCCAGTCACCCGGACCCGACCGAGGTCACCTGCGACCGTGACGTCGTTGCCCGAGCCGACGACCTCCAGGGTGGTGGCGGACCCGAGGGTCACCTTCAGTCCGGTGCCCTCGATGGTGACGGTGGAGCACTCCCCGACCAGCTCGAAGGGGCCCTCGGTGCCGGTGACGACGACCGGCCCGGTCGAGCAGTCGACGAGGGTCTCGGCATGGCTGGCCGGGGCGGTGGTGAGCGTGGCCGCCGCGAGGATGCCGCTCGCGAGGAGCGTGCGCAGGTGTGGCGTGAACATGGTCTACCTCCCGAGATGTGGCTGACCCCTGCATTGTGGCAAGCCCGCAACGGGCGGCACCCCCGGGGTCCGCTCACCGGGTCTCGACGCGGTCTCGCCTAGCGGCTCGCCTGGTGGTTCCTAAGGAGCGAGCGGTGTCGAGACCCCGCGAGAGTGCCGCAGGGCGAAACCCCGGCTACAGCAGGCCGGCTTCGGTCAGGAACTCCTCGGCGACGTCCTCGGGCTTCTCGCGGTCGACGGACACCTTGCCGTTGAGCTCGGTGAGGTTCTCCGTCGTCAGCGCCGCCATCAGGGCGTTGAGCGTGTCCGCGACGTCGGGGTGGGCCTCGAGGAACTCGTTGGCGACGGCGGGCACGAGGTTCTGTGCCGGCTGGATCTGCTTGTCGTCCTCGAGCAGGACCAGGCCCTGGGCCCCCAGCGTGCTGTCCGTCGTGCTGGTCTCACCCAGTTGCGCCTCGTTGTCCAGGACCGCCTGGTAGGTGTCGTTGCTGGCGTAGCCGAGTGGCAGCACCTCGGTGATCTTGATGCCGTACTGCTCCGAGAGGCCACCCTCGCAGTCGAGCCTGCCCTCGCAGTCGGGAGCGGCGGCGAGCACGACGGACATGCCCTCGAGGTCGGACAGCTTGGTGACACCGTTCTCGTCGCTGAACTCCTGGGTGACGAAGAACGCGTTGGTGTCGGTGGCCGAAGAGGGCTCGAGCAGCGTGATGCCCTGGTCGTCGAGCAACTGCTGGGCGTCGGTGATCATCTGCGCCGGGTCCGAGGTGGTCATCGGCTCGGCGTCGTCGCCGTTGGCTTGCGAGTTGAGGAAGTTCGCGATGGCGCCGACGTACTCCGGCACCACGTCGACCCCGCCGGGGAAGTCGGCCATGTAGACGTCGCGCGTGTCGACGAGCTTGACCTCAGGGGTGTAGCCGGCGTTCTCGAGGACGGCGGCGTACATGGCGGCCACGATGGTCGCCTCGGTGAAGTTCTGGCCCGAGATGCGCACCGGACCGCCCGCCGACCCAGCGTCGCCGGTGGCCGACTCGGAGGTGGTCTCGGAGTCGGATCCGGCCTCGCTGTCGGTGGCGCTGCTGTCGAGCGAGTCACCGGCACAGGCGGTGACGAGGAGAGCGGCGCTGGCGGCGGCAAGGGTTGCGATGATGCGTCGTGCAGACATGAGAGAGAGTCACCTTCTGTGTCCCGTGGGTTCCCCACGCGTGTCCGGTTGCTGCAGGAACGTGCTCGTCGATCATCCTCCCACGAGGGCGGTGACGGACTCGTCCGCCTGCTCACGATTGCGCAACGACTGGTCGTGGGTGGGTCGTGCCGCACGCTGGGCGAAGGCGGCGAGCCCTTCGAGGACGAGCGCGACGACCGCGACCACGACCGCCCCGGCGATGCCCTTGGCGTAGTTGGTGCGGTAGAAGCCGTCGGTGATCAGCCGGCCAAGTCCTGGCCCTGCGACCAGGGCGGCGATCGTCGCGGTCGCCCACACCTGCACCAGCGCCAGGCGGATGCCGGACACGATCAGGGGGAGAGCCAGCGGGAGCTCGACGCGGAAGAACTTCTGTCGTCCCGTCATGCCCATCCCGTCGGCCGCCTCGCGGACGTCCGCCGGCACTTCGCGCACGGCGACGTAGCCGTTGGTGATGATCGGCGGGAGGGCGAACAGGGTCAGCGCGATCAGCGTGGCCACCCCCGCGCGCCCGTAGGGGCCGAACGACGCGGTGCCCGGGAAGTCCATGGTGACGAGCAGCGCCAGGAGTGCGTACGTCGGCACGGCCCGCCCGACGTTCGACACGTTGATCGCGAGGAATCCCCCGCGACCCAGGTGGCCGAGCCACAGCGCCAGCGGCAGGCCGATCAGCACGGCGACGACCAGTGCGGTGACGCTGATCAGCAGTTGCTCGACGAGGAGGTGCCAGATCCCCTGGTCGCCCTGCCAGTTCGCGGGGTCGGTGAGGTAGGCCCAGGTGTCGCGGACGACGTTCACCGGCGGGTCACCTCGCTCTCCAGGTCCAGGGGGTGAGCACCTTCTCGGTGAGCACCAGAGCCAGATCGAGCACGACCGCGAGCACCACGCAGAGCACCGACGCGGCGAGGAGCTCGGCCCGGAAGTTGGTCGTGACGCCGTCGCGGATGAGGTTGCCCAGCCCGCCGTACGACACCAGGGTGCCGACCGTGGTGAGCGCCACCGTCGACACCGTCGCCACCCGCAGCCCGGCCATCATCACCGGCAGCGCGAGCGGGAGCTCGGCCTGGAGCAGCAGCCGCGTCTGCCCGTAGCCGAGGCCACGGCCGGCCTCCCGCACCTCCTCGGGCACCGACGAGAGTCCCGACAGTGTGCCGCGCACGAGGATCGTCAGGGCGTAGAGCGCCAGGCCGATCACGACCGTCGCGGGCGTGATCCCGGTGAACGGCACGAGGAGCGGGAACAGCGCGAGCGAGGGGATGGTGTACAGGCTCGTGCTCACGCCCAGGATCGTCGACTCCAGCCGTCGGAACCGCCGCGCGACGAGGGCGAGCGGGAAGGCGATCACGAGGCCCAGCAGCACGGCGGAGACGGTGATCCACAGGTGCTGCACGGTGGCGTCGACGAGCTCGGAGCGGTAGTCGGTGAGGTACTGCCCACAGATCCACTCGTTGGTGAGCCGGCTGTAGCAGCTCGGCTCGTCGGCGACGAGCAGGCCCACGGGTAGGGTCACGCCCATGGACGCTACCGGGTCGGACGGGCCCGACGGCCCGGTCCCGCACCGCGCAGCAGCCATCCGGCTGGAGGGGGTCGGCAAGACGTACGCCGACGGCACGGTCGCCGTCCACGACCTCGACCTCGACGTCGAGGGCGGCACCCTCGTCTGCCTCGTGGGCCCCTCGGGGTGCGGCAAGTCCACCACCTTGAAGATGATCAACCGGCTCATCGAGCCCACCCAGGGCCGGATCTATCTGGACGGCGAGGACGTCACCCAGGTCGACCCGGTGCGCCTGCGCCGCGGGATCGGCTACGTCATCCAGCAGGTCGGGCTCTTTCCCCACCAGACCGTCGTCCGCAACGTGATGACCGTGCCTCTGCTGCTCGGCGAGTCGGGCTCGACGGCTCGGACACGCGCGCGCGAGCTCCTGGAGCTCGTCGGTCTCGACCCCGCGCGGCACGGCGACCGCTATCCCCACCAGCTCTCTGGCGGCCAGCGTCAGCGGGTCGGCGTCGCGCGGGCTCTGGCCGCCGACCCGCCGGTGCTCCTGATGGACGAGCCGTTCGGCGCGGTCGACCCCGTCATCCGCACCCGGCTGCAGGAGGAGTTCCTGCGCCTCCAGCGCGGGTTGGGCAAGACGGTCGTCCTGGTCACCCACGACATCGACGAGGCGGTCCGGCTGGGCGATCGCGTGGCGGTGTTCGCCACGGGCGGGCGGCTGGCGCAGTACGGCACCCCCGCGGAGCTCCTGGCGCATCCGGCCGACGACTTCGTGGAGGACTTCGTCGGCGCGACGCGTGGCCTCAGACGTCTGACCGTGACCCCCATCGACCCGGCCGAGCTCGAGCCGGTGGACGGGGTGACCGCCGGCGAGCTCGGCGCCGCGATCGACGTCGGCTCCAGCCTCGAGGAGGCGCTGGCCGCGATGCTGCGCGACGACAAGCCCGCCGTGGGGGTCACCGAGGGCGCGCGGTTCGTCGGTGTCCTCACCCCCGCGGGCATCCACCGTCAGCTGCGCGCGTCCTTGCGCTAGCCCGAAGGGCCGAGCGCGTCGCCTGCGGCCCCGCGCTGCCGGCCTGCCCGTCCGCGCCGAGTCGGCGCGAACTCTCGCCGTTCTCACGCCGAGTCGGCGTGAACTCTCAGGCTGAGCGAGAGCTCACACCAACTCGCGGTGTCGTGCTCGGGCTGTCAGGCGGTGAGCGCCGGGTTCGCCGCGTCTCGCTCAGCGCGTGAGGCCTCCAGAGCCGCGTGGGCAGCGGAGATCTCGGCGTGGGCGGTGTCGAGCTCGGCCTCGAGCTCGGCGACGCGCACGATCGCCTCGGCGGCGCGGGTCTCGGCGTCCTCCAGGCGGCGGGCCGTGACCTCGCCGTCGGCGACCAGCTCCTCGACCCGACGCTGCTCGGCGGCGAGCTTGCGGGCGGTCTCGGCGGCGCGGTGCTGGGCCGCGCTGAAGGCGCCTTCGAGCTGCTCGACGCTGAGGCGCTGCGCCGCGGCGCGAGAGTCCATCATCGACGCGTACGCCGCGTGCTCGACCGACCGGGCGGCCGCGAGCTCCCCGTAGACGCGGGCCTGCTGGGCCCGGTCGCAGTTGGCGTCGCGACGCGCCTGCATCAGCTCGGAGTGGGTGATCCGGGTGGCGGCCCCGCCGAGGACGACGGAGAGGGCGGCAGCGCCCGCGAGGAGACCCCACGAGCCTGCGAGGACGGCGCCGGTGACGACGACCGCCGCGGTGAGCACCAGGACGACAGCGAGCGTGAGGCGCGTGCTGCGCTGTCTCCGTCGAGCCTTGGGGGAAGACATGGGGCCAGGCTAGGGCGCCGGGTGGTCTTCCCTGACGCGACACGCGCGCTCGAGCCACAGGCTCGTGGCGACGATGCAGGCGCCCGCGAGCGCCGCGACCAGCGATCTGACGACCCGTTGCTCGGCCAGCTCGGCCGAGACGCCCACCCAGCTGAGGGCGTATCCGAGGTAGCCGCCGGCCACCAGCGCGCCGACGTACGCGCAGGCGCGGGCCAGGACGAGGCGGTTCACGGCCTGGTGCGAGGCGAGTCTCTGGTGCCGCACCTGGACGGCCCGCCAGGTGGCCCGTGCGGTGAAGGCGAGGATCGCCGCGACGAGGAACAGGGCGAGCGGCTGGGCCCAGGTCACGATCGGCGCCGCGTCGAGCCGCCGATCGGCGTAGGCATGGAGCAGCCAGCCGCCGACCAGACCAGCGACTCCCCAGGCGGTCAGCGCTCCCGGGGAGGTCGGGCGCAGCCGGCCGGGCGGGCCTTCCGGCTCGGCCGGCTCGCTCACCGGCCCGTCACTGGATCTGGAGCACCAGGTCGTCGCGGCGGGTGAGCCCGTCGCGGTCCGCGGCCTTCTCCAGGAGCTCGGCGATCGGCCCGTGGTCGATCAGCACGGCGTCCGGCTCGAGGTCGAGCCACGGCTGCAGCACGAAGGCCCGCTCGCCGGCGCGGGGGTGTGGCAGGACGAGGTGGTCCTCGTCGGCACGCCGGTCGCCGACGACGATCACGTCGATGTCGAGCGTCCGGGGTGCGTTGGCCTCCCCGTCCACGCCGCGCTCGCGCCCGAAGGCGTCCTCGATCGCGTGAGCGCGGTCGAGGAGCCGGGCCGCCGCGAGCGTGGTGTCGAGCAGGACGACGGCGTTGAGGAAGTTCTTGGACCCCGGTGGGCAGTCGACCGGCTCGGTCTCGTAGATCGGGGACACGCCGGTGATCCACACGTCCGGAGTGTCCGCGAGGACGTTGACCGCCCCCTGCAAGCTGGCGAGTCGCTCACCCAGGTTGGAGCCCAGGGAGAGCACCGCTCGCCTGATCGGCCGCATGTCGCCGGTCAGCGTGTCTGAATCGACGATGTGGGGGTTCGGGGTCTCCGTCACTGCGTGGCCTCACCTTCATGGGGATCGGGTCGATGGCGGGTGATGATCAGCGCGACATCGTCGAACGTCGCACGGATGGGGGCATCGGGCTTGTGGACCGTGATCCGCACCCATTCAACACGACGGTCCCCCAGGCACACGCGGGCGAGGCGCCCGGCCAGGGTCTCGACGAGGTTCACGGGGTCCCGCTCCACCGCGGCCTTGACCGCCTCCACCACGCCTCCGTAGTCGACGGTGTCAGCCAGGTCGTCGGACTCCGCGGCCGCACGGGTGTCGAGGCCCAGGGTCAGGTCCACGACGAAGCGCTGGCCGTCCCTGCGCTCGTGGTCGAAGACCCCGTGGTGTCCCCAGCACTCGATGCCCGTGACGCTGAGCTCGTCGGTGCCGGGCCGGTGCCGGTGGTCGCTCACGGTGTCTCCTCGAAGGGTGGCTCGGCCTCCCAGCGGCTCAGGGTCAGCAGGGCGTCCCGAGCGGCGCGTACGTCGTGCACGCGCAGGCCCCACGCGCCCTGTTGCGCCAGCAGGACGGTGAGCGCGGTCGTCGCGTGCTCCCGTTCGGAGACCTCCCTCGGCGTGCCGTCCGCATCGGCGAGCAGGCTGCCGAGGAACGACTTGCGCGACGCACCGACGAGCAGCGGGTGGCCCAGCCCGGCCAGCGCGTGAAGACCACGCATCAGGGCCCAGTTGTGCTCCCCCGACTTGGCGAAGCCCAGCCCGGGGTCCAGCACGATCCGCTCGGGCGGCAGGCCGGCCGCCTGGGCCGCGGCCACGCGCTCGGCCAGCTCGGCCCGCACCGCCGCCACCACGCCGCCCGGTCCGTCGTACCGCGCGTGCTCGTGCATGGTGGCGCTGTGGGCCCGCCAGTGCATCGCGACGTACGTCGCGTCGGTGCCGGCCACGGCCGGCAGCATGTCGGGGTCGGCCAGGCCACCGGACACGTCATTGACCAGGCGGGCACCGGCCTCGACCGCTGCGACCGCCACCGTCGCACGCATCGTGTCGACCGAGACGACGGCACCCGCCGCCGCCAGCGCGGAGACCACAGGGAGCACCCGGTCGAGCTCCTCGGAGACAGCGGGCCGGGTGGCGCCGGGACGGGTGGACTCGCCGCCGACGTCGACGATGTCGGCCCCGTCGGCGACGAGCTCCAGGCCATGCGCCACCGCAAGATCGGTCCTCACCCAGAGCCCACCGTCGGAGAACGAGTCGGGCGTCACGTTGACGACGCCCATGAGCAGGGGCCCGGGCGGGCGCATCAGCGGCTGCTGGTGATCAACGACATCGCCTCCGCACGCGTGGTGGCGTTGAGCATCAGGCCGCGCACGGCGGAGGTGATGGTGCGCGCACCTGCCTTGCGCACCCCGCGCATCGTCATGCAGAGGTGCTCGGCCTCGATCACCACGATCACGCCCCGGGCGTCGAGGATCTCCATGAGAGCGTCCGCGATCTGGGTGGTGAGTCGCTCCTGCACCTGGGGACGCTTGGCGTAGACGTCGACCAGGCGCGCCAGCTTGGACAGACCGGTGATCTTGCCGCTCTCGGCAGGGATGTAGCCCACGTGGGCGACGCCGGTGAACGGCACCAGATGGTGCTCACACATCGACCACAGCTCGATGTCACGCACCAGGACCATCTCGTCGTGGCCGAGGTCGAAGGTGGTGGTGAGCACGTCCTCGGGCCGCTGCCGCAGCCCGCTGGTCAGCTCGGCGTACGCCCGGGCCACGCGGGCGGGGGTGTCTCGCAACCCCTCGCGGTCGGGGTCCTCGCCGATCGCGGCCAGCAGCTCACGGACAGCCGTCTCCGCCCGGGCCAGGTCGAAGGGTGGGACGTCGGCGACCGGCCGGTCGGGCCCACTGACCCGGTCGATGCCGGAGGACGTCATGGACGCGGGAGCTCCGAGCCCGACGAAGGCGGCGTCAGCCCGGGGTCGCCGTGCACGTCGCCGCCGGCGCCGGGGGGCGTGAGCACGGCTCCGCCTTCGTCACCGTCGGCGTCGGCGTCGGGGCTCGAGCCGTTGCGCGAGCCGTTGACGAAGGCCCGATCGCGGATCTCCTGCGGGATCTCGATCGGCGGGATCGCGGAGGGGAGGCGCGTGGGTGAGCCGGTCCAGGCCGGACGGACCTCGCGGCGCCGCAAGGGCTCGAAGATCTCCGCGACCTCCTCCTTGTCGAGCGTCTCCTTGTCGAGGAGCTCGAGCACGAGCGCGTCGAGCACGTCGCGGTTCTCCTCGAGGATGTCGAAGGCCTCCTGATGTGCGGTGGCCAGGAGCTTCTTGGTCTCCTCGTCGACGATCGCAGCCACGTCCTCGGAGTAGTCGCGGCTGTGGCCCAGGTCGCGACCCAGGAAGGGCTCGCTGTTGTTGTCGCCGAGCTTGATCGCGCCCAGCCGCTCGGTCATGCCGTACTGGGTCACCATCGCCCGGGCGAGGGCGGTGGCCTTCTCGATGTCGTTCCCGGCTCCGGTCGTCGGGTCGTGGAAGACCATCTCCTCGGCCGCCCGGCCGCCCAGCATGTAGGCGAGCTTGTCGAGCATCTCGGACCGGGTGGTGGAGTACTTGTCCTGGTCGGGCAGCACCATCGTGTAGCCGAGCGCACGGCCGCGGGGCAGGATCGTCACCTTGTGCACCGGGTCGGTGCCCGGGAGCGCGGCCGCGACGAGGGCGTGGCCGCCCTCGTGATAGGCGGTGATCAGCTTCTCCTGCTCGCTCATCAGGCGGGTCCGGCGCTGCGGCCCTGCGATGACGCGGTCGATCGCCTCGTCGAGGGACTCGTTGGTGATCAGCTTGTGGTTGGCGCGCGCGGTCAGCAGGGCGGCCTCGTTGAGCACGTTCTGCAGGTCCGCGCCCGTGAAGCCGGGCGTACGGCGCGCCACCGACAGCAGGTCGATGTCGGGCGACATCGGCTTGCCCCGCGCGTGCACCTCGAGGATCTTCGCCCGCCCGTTGAGGTCGGGAGCGTCGACCTGGATCTGCCGGTCGAAGCGACCGGGCCGCAGCAGCGCGGGGTCGAGCACGTCGGGACGGTTGGTGGCCGCGATCAGGATCACCCCGCCGCGCACGTCGAAGCCGTCCATCTCGACGAGCAGCTGGTTGAGCGTCTGCTCGCGCTCGTCGTGACCGCCGCCCATGCCGGCGCCACGATGGCGGCCGACGGCGTCGATCTCGTCGATGAAGACGATCGCGGGGGCGTTCTCCTTGGCCTGCTCGAAGAGGTCGCGGACCCGGGAGGCGCCGACACCCACGAACATCTCGACGAAATCGGATCCGGAGATGGAGTAGAACGGCACCCCGGCCTCGCCTGCGACCGCTCGCGCCAGCAGCGTCTTGCCGGTGCCGGGAGGGCCGTAGAGCAGCACGCCCTTGGGGATCTTGGCGCCCACGGCCTGGAACTTGGCGGGCTCCTGGAGGAACTCCTTGATCTCGCCGAGCTCCTCGACCGCCTCCTCGCAGCCGGCGACGTCGCTGAAGGTCGTCTTCGGCATGTCCTTGGTGATCAGCTTGGCCTTGGAGCGGGCGAACTGCATGATGCCGCGGCCGCCTCCGCCCTGGACCTGGTTCATCAGGAAGATGAACAGGAAGATGATGAGCGCGAAGGGCAGCAGGGTCGCCAGGATGGAGCCGATCAGGCTCGGCTGCGGGTTCTCGGAGTTGGACTTCTCGATCGTGCCCTTGGTGATCTGCTCGTCGACCGCGTCGCTGAGGCCCACCTGCTGACCGATGATCCAGTGCGCCATCACCTTGTCGCCGCCCTCGCGGTCGACCGAGCTGTCGAGGGTGGCCTTCATGACCTGGTCGCCGTCGACGAAGACGATGTCCTTGACCTGGCCGCTGCTGATGTACTGCCGCATCTGCGACGTGGTGATCTCGTCGTACCCGCCGCTGGGCGTGAGGTACTGAAGGGCCAGGAGGACGCCCACGACGGCGATCACGATCCACAGCCAGGGACCCTTGAACAAGCGCTTCACGAGACTCTTTTCCAGGACTCTTCTCCGGAACGGGTCCGGTCACTCGTCTGAACAGACGACGGTACAGCGTGTCGCCAACGCCCATCCTCTCAGGAGGGGGCGGCGACCGGAAACGAAACCCGGATTCGTCGGCTGCCTCAGGCGCCGTACACGGAGGGCGACAGGGTGCCGATGTCGCGCAGGTTGCGATACCTCTCGCGGTAGTCGAGGCCGTAGCCGACCACGAACTCGTTGGGGATGTCCCACCCGACGTACTTGACGTCGACGGGCATCTGGAGCGCCTCCGGCTTGCGCAGGAGCGTGCAGATCTCGACGCTCGCCGGCGACCGGGAGGCCAGGTTGGAGGTGAGCCAGCTCAGGGTCAGGCCGGTGTCGATGATCTCGTCGACGATCAGGACGTGACGGTCGGTGATGTCGGTGTCGAGGTCCTTGAGGATGCGCACCACCCCGCTGGACTTCGTCCCCGACCCGTAGGACGAGATCGCCATCCAGTCCATCTCCACGTGCCGGTGCAGGCTCCGGGCGAGGTCGGCCATCACCATCACCGCGCCCCGCAGGATGCCCACGATGAGCAGGTCGGTGCCCTCGTAGTCGGCCTCGATCTCGCGGGCGAGCTCCTCGAGCCGGTCGTGGATCTGCTTCTCGGTGAACAGCACGTTGACGAGGTCCTGCTCGACGTGGGTGACGTCCATGTGGCGACCCTAGTCGGGCACGACGGAGGTGAGCGACCCTGGTCGGGCACGACGCAGGAGTGCACGGCCCGGGTCGCCAGGTCGAGCAAGCGGGCGACCGAGCCTGCGAGGTCGCCACCGCGCGTCGAGACCCGGTGAGCGAGAAAGACACACCGCATCACCGACGCTCGAACACCAGCACCCCGTCTCGCCTCACACCACGCAGATGCCCCGGCAGGTCCACCGGCCCCTGTCCCTGCCAGCCGACCACGAGGGCGTCGAGACTGCGCACGTGCTGGAGCGCGAGCTCGGCGTCGCGCGCACCGCCCCGCAGGGCGGCCAGGCGCAGCACCCTGGTGCGGATCGCGGGCGCGAGGTCGGCGACGGCTGCCACCGGCAGCGGCTCGGGGAGGGCGGCCAGGGCGGCGTCGGCGAGGTCGTCGAGATGGTCGACGTCCTGGCGGACAAGCTCCGCTGTGCGGGCCAGGGCCAGGGCCACCCCCGGACCGAGCTCGGCCTCGAGCGTCGGCAACACCGTCGTCCGGACCCGCGCCCGCGCGAAGCGAGGGTCGGCGTTGTCGGGGTCGGTCCACCACTCGAGCCCCTGCGCGCGGCAGGCCTGCTCGGTGTCGGCGCGCGCGAGGTCGAGGAAGGGTCTGCGGAAGACGTCGAAGCACCGGCGCATGCCGGCCAGCGCGCGGCCGCCGCTGCCGCGGGTCAGGCCGAGGAGCACGGTCTCGGCCTGGTCATCGCGTGTATGCCCGAGCAGCACCGCAGGCGCCCCGAAGCGCTCGGCGAGCTCCTCGAGCACCGCATAGCGAGCCTCGCGGGCCGCGGCCTCGGGGCCGTGGCCGTCGGCGGTCACCGTGACCCGGGCTGCGACGGTCTCGTCGGCACCGAGGCCGGCCATCTGCGACACCACGCGCGACGCCACCTCGGCGGAGTCGTCGTGGAGCCCGTGGTCGACCGTCACGCCGACCACGTGCCAGGCCTGCTCCCTTGCCTCGAAGACGGTGGCGGCCAGGAGCGCCAGCGAGTCCGCGCCTCCGGACACGGCGACGAGGACCGGGGCGCCCGGCTGACCGGACCCGTCGGTGACGCCCGCGAGCGACCGGCGTACGGCGACCCGGGTGGCCGCGACAGCCGGATCCGGACCGGTCACTCACGGCCTCCCACTAGAGGACCCGGCTCACCCAGGCGGCCGGGTCCGCGATCTCGGCCTTGGTCGGCAGGTGGCTCGGGTCGGCCCAGATCGCGTTGAACTCGGCCATCCCCACCTTGTCGAGGACGCCTCGGACGAACGCCGCCCCGTCGCGGTACTGCGCCATCTTGGCGTCGAGCCCCAGAGCGCGCCGCAGCATCCGGTCGAGCGCACCGGTGCCCTGCCGACGGCGGGTGAACTTGGCCCGGATCGAGGCCACCGTCGGGATCACCTCCGGCCCCACGTCGTCCATCACGACGTCGGCATGTCCCTCGAGGAGCGACATCACGCCGGTGAGGTGGTCGAGGATCTCCTGCTGCTCGGGCGTGCTCAACAGCTCGAGGAGCGAGCCGCCCCCCGAGGCGTTCGAGCCGCCCGCGGCGTGCTTGAACGCCGCGGCGAGACGCTGCAGGCCGTCCTCGAGGAACCCGCCGGGCTCCAAGGTGTCGGCGAGCCGACCGATCTGCTCGCGCAGGTGCTCGCGCATCCACGGCACAGCGGTGAACTGGACCCGGTGCGTCTCCTCGTGGAGGCACACCCAGAGCCGGAAGTCGGCCGGGTCCGCGCCGAGCTCACGCTCGACGTGGACGATGTTGGGCGCCACCAGCAGGAGGCGTCCGGCAGGTCCGGTGAAGGGGTCGAACTGACCCAGGACCTTGCCGCCCAGGAAGCCCAGGGCAGCGCCGACCTCGGCTCCGGTGACGCGACTGCCCACCGCCCGCGCGACCCCGGAGGGCGGGCCCTTCTTCTCGGTGAGCCGAGCGACGACAGGCGCGAGCACGACGTCGAAGCTCTCGGTGTTGGCCCGGATCCAGCCGGGCCGGTCCACGACCAGCAGGGGCGCCGTACCGTCGGCCGCCTGCAGGCCGGTGAAGTCCCTGACCAGGCCCGTCGACCGGGCCGCGCCGGCACGGAGCTCCGCGACTACCGCCTCGGCCTCGGCCCGGCTCACCTCCGGCCCCACGCCGGCCAGGCGGGTGCCGACCGAGATCGCGACCTCCCAGTCGATCATGCCGGCGGTGCTCATGGTCGCGAGCCTACGGGGGCCCGCCTCACCCCTGCCCATCGCTGGTCGAGCCGGGCGCCCCGCCAGGCGAGCCCGCGTCGAGACCCCGCACCACTCACCGGGTCTCGACACGCCGCTCGTCCCTCGCGGCGGCTCGACCACCGAAGAGCTCGTCCCTCGCGGCGGCTCGACCACCGAAAGGACTCGCGCATCGCGGCGCCTCGAGCACCGGGTCCCCCTACCGCGAGCAGTGGCACGCGGCGAGTGCGGCGGCGGCGGCATCGAGGGCGTCGCGGGCATCGAGCGTGTCGGGGAGGCGGACCCGGTCCGCGGCGAGCACGAAGGCGACCGTGGTCCCGTCGAGGTCGGTCGCGAGGCCGGCCAGAGAGCTCGTGCCGCGCAGCGTGCCGGTCTTGGCGCGGACCCGACCCCACGACGCGGCCGGCGTGTCGGCGAAGCGGTACTCCAGTGACCCGGTGAAACCGGCCACGGGCAGCCCGGTCAGCACGGCCCTCAGCCCTGGCTGCTCGTCCGAGGCCGCCACCCGCAGCACCGCGGCCAGGGTCGCCGGGCGGAGGCGGTTGTCCCTGGACAGCCCGCTACCGTCGTAGAACAGCGCCCCCTCGAGGGGGATGCCCAGCTCGGTCAATGCCTGGCGGACGCCCGCGACACCGCCGGCGAAGGAGCCGCGACCGACCGTCGCGACGCCCACCTGGTGGGCCAGCACCTCGGCTGCCTCGTTGTCGCTCACCGTCAGCATCCGCTCCACGATCTGCGCGAGCGGAGCGCTCTGCACGGCCGCGAGAGCAACGGCCTCGTCGCCACCCCGGCGTACGACGGGTGGTCCGTCCACGCGCAGACCCGCGGGGCGCCCGGCCCTGCGGAGCTCGGTCGCGAACCTCAGCGCCGCCGTCCGCGACGGGTCCTCGACGCGACCGAAGCCGGCCTGCGGCCGCCCCTCGTCCACCCACAGCGCCCGGATCGGAGCGACCACCCCGTCGGGCAGGTAGTCCGCCTCCCAGTGCGGGCTGGCGTCGGGTCCGGTGAAGAGCGAGTCGTCGTAGCCGACCCGGACCCTGCTCACGGACTGCTGGGCCAGAGCGTCGGCCGTGAGCCGGGCCAGGGTGCGCAGATCCGCCCGCTCCGGATAGGTCGACTCGCCGGCCCCCGGTTGGCTCGCGAGATACGGGTCCCCGCCGCCGACCAGCACCACGGTGCGGCGGCCGCCGTCCGGCGAGCCCTGGAGCACGGTGCGGGTGTCGAACCGGTGCTCGGCGCCGAGCACGTGCAGAACCGCGGCGGCGGTGAGCAGCTTGGTGAGCGAGGCCGGACGAGCCGCGCCACCGCGCTCGTAGGCAACCTCGCCGGACGCCAGGTCCACGACGAGGCCGACCACGTGTCGGCCGAGGTCGGGGTCGTCCAGTCGAGGCCCGAGGATGCGCGCGACGGCCCGAGGGCGCATCCGTCCTTGCTCGGCCGCGGTCTGCGGCTCGGCCACGACAGGGGGCGCTCCGGGCTCGGGGACGTCAGGAGCGGCGGCCTCCGTCGGGTCGCTCCCCGCCGTCGCGGGGCCTCCCGACTCCGGCTCGCTGGAGGGGCCGCCGGCGCTGCCGCCGAGATCGAACCAGGGCTCGTCGAGCCCCTCACGGTCGACCACGACCGCGCCGGCCACCAGGACGAGCGCGACGACCACGAGGGCGAGCACCAGCGGTCGGGCCCGCCCGTCCTCGCCCGTCCGTCCGGGTCTCGTGCTCCACTCACGCATCGCGGCCATTGTGCGGGAGACTGGTCGGGCAGACTGACACCGCATGATCGAGGGGCGAGGAAAGGCGGAACCGTGCTGGAGTTCGACGTGCTCGTGGAGATCCCGAAGGGCAGCCGCAACAAGTACGAGGTCGACCACGAGAGCGGTCGGATCCGGCTGGACCGGACCCTGTTCACCTCGACGCAGTACCCCGCCGACTACGGCTTCATCGAGGACACCCTCGGGCTCGACGGCGACCCGCTCGACGCCCTGGTCCTCCTGCTCGGCGAGCCGACGTTCCCGGGCTGCCTGATCAAGAGCCGGGCCATCGGGATGTACCGGATGACCGACGAGGCGGGCGGCGACGACAAGGTGCTGTGCGTCCCCGTGACCGACCCACGGCTCGAGCACATGCGCGACATCAACCACCTGCCGAAGTTCGACCGGCTCGAGATCGAGCACTTCTTCACCGTCTACAAGGACCTGGAGCCCGGCAAGTCGGTCGAGGGAGCCAACTGGGTGGGCCGTGCGGAGGCCGAGGCCGAGGTGCTCGCCTCCTTCGAGCGCTACCAGACCGAGGGGCACGGCGCGGACCACGAGGGCGGCGACATCGCTTCCGACGATCACGCTTGACCCGACGGCACGCGAGATCTGGGGCCCGCGGGGCTTCTGCACTGTTGGTAGATTCGCCCCATCCGAGGGCCGGTCGCGGGCGCGATCGCTCGACCGGCCCGATCGCCGACGAGTGGGGAGGGACGTGCCGCACACCGGCCTCGCGCAGGGGTGGCTGCCGTACAGCTTCTCGATCGTCGGCGCCCAGAAGAGCGGTACGTCGACGCTGTCGACGGCGCTGGACCGGCACCCCCAGGTGGCTCGGGCGCCGCGCAAGGAGCTGCAGTTCTTCACGCGCGAGGACGTCGACTGGAGCCGGCCGGACTACTCCGGGTACCGCGCTCCCCGGCGCAAGCCCCAGCACCTGATCGCCGGGGACGCGACCCCCGCCTACCTGTTCTGGCCGGGCGCCCTGGCGCGGATGCGGGCCTACAACCCGCAGATGCGGCTGATCGCGGTGTTTCGCGACCCCCTGGAGCGACTGTTCTCGCACTGGACGATGCTGCGCGGACGTTGGACCACCGCGCCCGACTGGCCGCAGTTCATCACCGAGTTCCGCCCGCCGACGACGCCCACGACGCTGCCCGACGTGCCGTCGCTCGCCTTCAAGCAGCGCTCCGGTGTCGCGCGGGGCTACTACGGCGACCAGGTCCAGCGCGGACTCACGATCTTCCCGCGCGAGCAATGGCTGTGGCTGGAGTTCCGCCACATGCTCGCCGACTTCCCCGGCGCCCTCGACCGGCTCACCGACTTCCTCGGCGTGGACCGCTATGGCCGCCATCCCGAGGCGGCGCGGCTGATGAGCGGCCCCGACCGCGTGGTCGGCACGGCCCCGACCGCTGCCGACCTCGCCTCCCTCGCCCGGCTCTACGCCGACGACCTCGGCCGCTTCCGAGGCCTCACCGACCTCGACCTCGACGCCTGGCCCACGGTCCGGATCCTCGCGGGACGGCTGTCGTCCGCAGAGCTCGCCGAGCGCTTCGCCGCCCGGGTCGACCCGCAGCCCGCGAGCCTCGACCGCGCCGACGGCCAGGTCCGCGCCGGCTGACCGCCGGCGTGGCTGGTCGAGGTCTCGTGGAGGTTGCTGCGCAACCTCCTCGACCAGCAGGAGGTCAGGGGCGGGCGAAGAAGTTCGGGGGGATCCAGTAGTCGATCGACACGCGCGAGACGTCCTCGCCCGTGCGAGGGGCGTGGATGATCTGTCCGCCGCCGACATAGAGAGCCACGTGGTAGATCGACCCCGGATTGCTCGAGGAGCCCCAGAACACCAGGTCACCGGGCTGGAGCTGGTCGCGCGTGATGGGCGTCGACACGGTGTACTGACCGGCGGAGTAGTGCGGCAGTGAGATCCCGCCGGCCTCCCAGGCGCGCATGGTCAGGCCGGAGCAGTCCCATCGGTCCGGCCCCGCGGCGCCCCACTTGTACGGCTCCCCGAGCTGAGCAGCGGCGAATGCGATGGCGGCAGGGGCACCGCCCGCGGGGGGCGGGGGTGGTGGTGGCGGGGTGGCCGTCGGGGTCGGCGTGACCGTCGGAGTCGGGGTGGGCGTCGGCGTGGGAGTCGGGGTCGGCGTCGCGGTCGGAGTCGGGGTGGTCGTCGGCACCGGGGGCGGTGTCGTCTGGGGAGTGACCGACGGAGTCGGGGTCGACTTGGTCGTCGGCTGCGTGGGCGAGCTCGTCGGCTGCTGCGTCGGCCCGTCCGTGGGCTGGGGCGTCGGGTCGGGGGTCGGCGTCGGGTCGGGCGTCTGCTGGTCCTCGAGCGCCTCCTGGCGCTCCTTCGCCAGCTTCACGCTGATGCCCTGCAGGCGGGCGAGCTCACCGATCAGGTCCGTGCGCTCGGCCGCGATCGCTGCTGCCTCGGCGGCCGCCCGGCGGTGCTCTCCGCGCGCGGCGGTGCGAGCCTCGCGGGTCCGTTGCGCCAGGTCCTCCGCCTTGCTCCTGGCCGTCTCCGCCTGGTCGCTGGCGACCTCGGCGATCGTGGCCGCCGCGCTGTAGTCGTCGTAGACCTGGTCGAGCGCCGCCTGGGCGTTGTGGAAGGTGGTGGTCGTCTCGACCACCCGCTGGATGCCGTCCGCGTCGAGGATGGCGGCCAGGCTCGTCAAGGACGGCGACATCTCATACGACGACGCCACGACGTCGGCGTACGCGTCGCGCGTGGCGCCCAGGTCGTCCTCGGCGCCCGTGGCCAGTCGGTCGGCGGCGGCAGCCTCCTGGCGCGCCTCCCGGTACTGCCACCGGGCCCGGTTGAAGGCCTCCTCGGCCTGCGCGACCCGGACCTGCGACTCCTGTAGTCGCTGACGCGCACTCGCGAGGGTCGCCTGGACCGCCTCCACCTGGCCCGCCATGTCCGAGGCGGCCTCCTGGGCGGCCCGGACCTCTGCGCGGGTCGGGGTGGGCCGATCGCCCTCGTCCGCCACGGCCATCCACGCCGGCCCCGTGACGAGCACGAGCAGCCCGCTCAGCGTGAGCGCGGCAGCAGACCTGCGCACGTCGGCGTACTCCTCCACTCGGGCGCCGGACACGCCCCTGCGGACGAGACTCCGGTCGGCGAGCCCGGCGGACTCGCTCGCGGTTCGGCACGCTAGTGCGATTTCGTCACAGAAGGAACAATTTCCCCAATTTTCTCAGATTTCCCGGCGTGTCGGCTTGACGAACTACAGGGTTGTCATTCGTCCGCGACCGGCCTCGACGCCGGAAGTGGGCAGCCGGGGGGTGCCCGTGTCAGTCGTCGAGTGCGGGCACAGTGGCCTTGGGCGGCGTCGGATGCGCCACGAGCCCTCGGCGTTCGAAGGTCTGCCCCGACACGATGCCGCCGACGTAGAACGCGACCAGCGCGATCATCACACCGGCGATGTCGTCGGCGATGTAGTGCCATCCGAAGTAGACGGTGGCCAAGACGGTCAGGGCGAAGTTGACCCAGAACACGACCTTGAGCACGCGGCTCTGCAGCGTGTACTGGATCATCAGCGCGACCAGCAGCGTGATGGCCGTGTGCAGGCTGGCGAAGCCCGCCACCGACTGCACGGTGTCCTCCAAGCCGCCCTTGATCACCTGCTGACGGGTGTTCTGTAGCGCCTCCATGAGCGCCGAGGTCGGCGTGCGCGGCAGGTCGGCGTAGATGTAGCTGTACATCAGCCCCGGCCCGAGCGTGGGCAGGGCGTAGTAGGACAGCGTGCCCAGGCTCCACGCGATGCTCTGCGACGTCGCGAACCAGTAGCCGTGGGCGATCGGCTTCGCCCAGATCAGCCACGCGGTGAGCGCGAGCGGCACCAGCGGCAGGAACCAGAGATAGACGTAGGAGAGCACCCACGCCATGAAGCCGGTGCCGAGCACCTGGTGCAGCACCACCCCCGGTTCGTGGCCGAACATCAGGAGCCGGTCGACCAGGTGCAGGGTCCGGTCGTACTTGGTGTCACCGAGCACGAACGGCAGGAACGACTTGAGGTTCCGGTAGGAGACGTAGGTGGTGTAGAAGCACACGAGCCCGAGCACCACGAGAGTCAGCCGGTCCCGGGTCCAGTGCTCTCGCACTCGGTCCCGGACGATCTGGTGCCACTGCCCGGGCCGGAACCGCGACACCCAGAGGGTGCGGGGCAGCAGGTCGGCCAGCAACGCGCCGAGCAGGATCAGTGGAAGCCGGAGCCACGACGGGCCGAGGAAGCCCTCGGGGTCCACGAGCCGCTTGTCGAGCCACAGGGCCGCCGTCACCGCGAGGGCGCCCATGAGCAGGGCGATGCCCACGAGGAGGAGCTGGGCGCGGCGGTACACGCGCGTCAGTCTAGGAGGGCGCCGGACGGGCCGGCCGCCCAGAGCGCGAGCCGCTCGCCGGACACCGACAGCCGCACGGCTGCACCGACGCTCGGGTGGCTGTCGAGAGGTGCGACCGCGTCCGCCTCGCCGACGCCGGACACCTCCACGACGAGCCGGATCTGCTCGGGGGTCCGGCGCGAGGACAGGACAACGCCGGTCAGCGAACCGTTCGGATCCACGGCCAGAGCCGAGCGCCGTACGGCGACCGCAGTGGCGGGCGGGAGGCCTGCGGCTCTGAGGACGAGAGCGGCCGCCGCGCCGGTGAAGACGCGCGCGTAGCCGAGGAAGAGCGCTGTCTCCGGGTCCGCGGGCGCCCTCCAGACCTCGGCGATGGGGCCCTCCTGGACCACCCGGCCGCGCCGCATCACCGCCATCCGGTCGGCGACGGCGAACGCCTCCTCGTGGTCGTGGGTGACCATCAGGGCAGTGCTTCCAGCCGCCCGGAGGATGTCCCGGAGCTCGACTGCCAACCGCTCTCGCAGCCCGGCGTCGAGCGCCGAGAGCGGCTCGTCCAGCAGCAGCAACCGCGGGTCGGCCGCGAGGGAGCGCGCCAGCGCGACCCGCTGCCGCTCCCCTCCCGAGAGCGTCGCCGGCAGCCGATCGTCGTAGCCGGTGAGGCCGACCAGATCGAGCAGCTCGGCCACCCGGGCGCGCGTGTCGGGATCACGACGGAGCCGCAAGGCGTAGCCGACGTTGCGCGCCACCGTGAGGTGCGGGAAGAGCTGCCCGTCCTGGAACAGCAGGGCGAAGCCGCGCTTGTGGGTCGGCACGCCGGCCAGGTCGCGGCCGTCCCACGACACCGACCCCGCACTGAGCGGCTCAAGGCCGGCGATGGCGCGCAGCAGCGTCGACTTGCCGCACCCGGACGGGCCGAGCACGGCGATCACCTGGCCGTCGGGGACCGTGAGGTGCGCGTCGACGACGGCCGGCACGCCGTCGTAGGCCACCGACGCCCCGGACACCCGCAGCATCAGCCGACTCCGACGGGCACGTGGAGTCGCTCGACGAGGAGCATCACCCCGGCGGTCGTCCCGGCGAGCACCACGGAGGCCGCCAGCGCCATGCCGTAGTTCATCGGGCCAGGGTGGCCGATCAGCGCGTAGATCACCACGGGCAGGGTCGGGTGCTCGTCGCGGGCCAGGAACGAGGTTGCGCCGAACTCGCCGAGGGAGACCGCGAAGGCGAACCCCGCAGCCGCGAGCAGGGGCCGCCACACGGTGGGGAGGTCGACGGTGAGGGCGGCCCGCACCGGGCCGGCACCGAGCGTGGCGGCGGCCTGACGCAGCCGGTCGTCGACGCCCGCGAGCACCGGCGCGAGGGTCCGCACCACCAGGGGCAGCGCCACCAGGGCCTGGGCGACCGGCACCAGGAGGGGCGAGTCCCGCAGGTCCAGGGGCGGTCGGCCGAGCGTGACGAGGAACCCGAAGCCGAGGGTGACCGCGGACACCCCGAGCGGCAGCATGAACAGGCCGTCCAGCAGGCCCCTCAGGCGGCGCTCGGAGCGCGACCGGGAGCGGCGGGTCACGATCGTGGCGACGGTGAGGCCGAGGAGCAGCGACATCCAGGTCGCGTCGACGGCGATCCGCAGCGAGGTGACGAGCGCCTCGGTGACCGGCACCAGGAGCGCCTGCTCTCCTCCGGTGCCGGTGAGGGCGCGGTAGTTGGCCGTGCTCCAGGTGTCGCCGACGCGGAACGAGCCGACGACGAGTGCGCCGATCGGCGCCACCACGAGCACCGCGAGCAGAGCGGTCGCACCCAGCGCCGGGGCGTCGTCACGAGTGAGCGGCCGCGGGCGTGGAACGGCGCGGGCGACCGTCGGGTCCGGCGTACGACGCGCGCGGCCCGAGCCCAGCAGCAGCGCGACGACCACGACGAGCTGGAGCAGCGACAGCGCGGCCGCGGCCTGAAGGTCCAGCAGGTTGGTGGTGAGGAGGTAGATCTCGGTCTCGACCGAGCTGTAGCGCAGACCGCCCAGCGTGAGCACGATGCCGAAGGCCGTCGCACAGAACAGGAACACCACGCCGGCCGCTGACACGACCGCCGGGCGCAACTGGGCGAACGTGACCGTGCGGAGCACCTGCAGGGGGGTGGCGCCGAGCGCCGCGGCGGCCTCCGCTGGGCGCGGGTCGATCGACTCCCATGCGGATCCGACGATGCGGATCACGACTGAGGCGTTGAAGAACACGAGACCGGCCACGATCGCGATGGCCGAACCGTCGAGTCGGAGGAAGCCCAACGGTCCGCTGTCGACGAGCAGTTGGCGGAAGGCCACGCCGACCACCACCGTGGGCAGCACGAACGGCGCGAGCAGCGCCGCCCGGAGCGCGCGGCGGCCCGGGATCCGCCGGCGATAGAGCACGTGCGCCGCGGGCAGCCCGAGGACCAGCGAGAGCAGGGTCCCGGCGGCTGCGCTCCAGAGCGTGAACCACAGGACGCGGTGCACCCGGGGGCGCGCCAGGACCTCGGCGACCCCGCCGAGGTCGAGGTGGCCCTCTGGCCACAGGCCCAGGGCGAGCATGCCGGTCACGGGCAGCACGAAGAACAGCCCGAGGACGCCCAGCGGGACCACCGCCAGGGCGAGCAGCCTCGCGATGCTGCCGCCGGCCGCGCTAGCGCGAGGTGACATCGCTCCAGGTGGTGAGCCACTCGTCGCGGTGCTCGGCGATGTCGGCGGGGTCGAGGGTCAGCGGGTCGTCCGGCTGCACGGCGTACGCCGCCCAGTCGGGAGGCAGGTCCACGTCGTCGGACACCGGGAAGACGTACATGCTCTCGGGCAGCGCCGTCTGCACCTCCGGCGACAGCAGGAAGTCGAGGACGGCCTCGGCGCCCTCGGGGTTCTGCGCCCCGGTGAGCACCCCGGCGTACTCCACCTGGCGGAAGCAGGTGTCGAGCAACGCCGCCGTCGTGCTCGTGTCGCCGGACACCGTGAACGCGGGCGAGGAGTCGTAGGACAGCACGATCGGTCGGTCTCCCCCGCCTCCGCCCTGCGTGAAGTCCACCTCGTAGGCGTCGGACCATCCGGCGGTGAGCTTGGCCCCGTTGTCCATCAACCTGGTCCAGTAGTCGGGCCAGTCGTCGCCGTACTCGGCGATGGTGGCCAGCAGGAACGCGAGCCCGGGCGAGCTGGACGCCGCACCCGGGAGGACGAACAGGTCTCGGAAGGCCGGATCCGCGAGGTCGTCGAGCGTCTCCGGGGGGGCGAGGTGGTGCTCGTCGAACCAGAGGGTGTCGACGTTGACGCAGACGGCTCCGGTGTCGACCGGGGCCAGGCGTCCGTCGTCACCGGGCAGCACGTAGGCATCGGCGCCCGGAGGCAGCTCGACGTCGGTGGGGGCGAAGACGTCCGCGTCCAGCGCCCGCGACGCGAAGGTGTTGTCGACCCCGAACGCCACGTCCCCCGTGGGGTTGCCCTGGGTGAGCACCAGCTTGTTGGTGAGCGTCCCGGCGTCCCCGGAGGCACGGACGACGAGGTCGTAGCCGGACTCCGCCTCGAAGGCGGCGACCAGCTCATCGGGGAGTGAGAACGAGTCGTGAGTGACCAGGACCACCGTCTCGGAGGCTCCAGCGCCCGACTCCACGCCGGACGAGTCCTCCCCGAGCAGCGAGCAGCCGGTGACCGGCACCAGCAGGGCGAGCACGACGATGAGCCGCCGTGAACGGTCGAGGGCCATGGATGACTCCCTTCGCCGGTGCTAACCGGAGCAGGTTCGAGGGTCTGCGGCGTTCCGCACTCTCAGCCCGCGGCTCCGACCGGTCGTCCGACGACCGACCGGGGCGACGTGCTCCCCTGTCGTGTGGGTGGTTCTCCGACCAGTCTAGGGGGCCGGGCATCCACGGCCCCCACCCGCTGGTCAGTGATGCCGGATCAGTGATGCCGGATCAGTGATGCTTGAGGAGCTCGAGGAGATAGGTCCCGTAGCCGGACTTCACGAGGGGCTGGGCCACCTCGACGAGCTCGTCGTCGGAGAGGAATCCCTGTCGCCAGGCGACCTCCTCGGGGGCCCCGATCTTGGTGCCCTGCCGGCTCTCGATGGTGCGCACGAAGTTGCTGGCGTCGTTGAGCGACTCGAACGTTCCCGTGTCGAGCCACGCGGTGCCTCGGGGCAATACCTCGACGAACAGCCTCCCCTGCCCGAGGTAGAGGCGGTTGAGGTCGGTGATCTCGAGCTCCCCACGCGCGGACGGACGCAGCTCGCGGGCGAGGCCGACGACGTCGTTGGAGTAGAAGTAGAGACCCGGCACGGCGAAGTCGCTGCGCGGCTCGTCGGGCTTCTCCTCCAGGGAGACCGCCCGCCCGTCCGCGTCGAACTCCACCACGCCGTACTCCGTCGGGTTGGCCACGCGGTACCCGAAGACCGCCGCACCGTCGATGTCGCTGAACCGCGTCAGCTTCGTGCCGAGTCCACTGCCGTAGAAGATGTTGTCGCCGAGGACCAGGGCCGCGGCGTCGCCGCCGATGTGGTCGGCCCCGATGAGGAAGGCCTGGGCGAGGCCGTCCGGGCTGGGCTGCTGCGCGTAGGTCAGGTTGATCCCGAACCGCGAGCCGTCGCCGAGGAGGCGCACGAACGGCTCCGCGTCGTGCGGCGTCGTGATCACCAGGATGTCGCGGATCCCGGCCAGCATCAGGGTCGAGATCGGGTAGTAGATCATCGGCTTGTCGTAGACGGGCATCAGCTGCTTGCTGACGCCCTGGGTGATCGGGTGCAGGCGTGAACCCGTGCCGCCGGCCAGGATGATCCCCTTCATGGCCGGTCATCCTAGGTGGTGCCGGCGCAGCACCCTGCGGGTCGAGGAGCGCAGCGCGCCCCCTTTCCGCTGGTCGAGCCGCGAGAGTTCGGTGGTCGAGCCCGCGAGCGAAGCCCCCTTTCGCTGGTCGAGCCGCCGCGAGGGACGAGCGGCGTGTCGAGACCCTCGCGCCGGACACCAGGTCTCGACACGGGCTCGCCTGGCGGCTCGCCCGGCTCCACCACCGAACAGGTCTCGTGACGGCGCCTCGTTCCTCGGCGCCTCCCCGACCAGCCATCCCGAGGCCGCACCTACACTGGCGGCCATGTCTCGCCTGCTCGTGACCGGTGGAGCCGGGTTCATCGGCTCCAACTTCGTCAACTATCTCGTGGCCCACACCGACGCCGAGGTCACCGTCCTCGACAAGCTGACCTACGCCGCCACCAAGGAGGCCGTCGAAGGACTCGAGCGGGTCGAGCTGGTCGTCGGGGACATCGCCGACGCCGACGTCGTCGAGCCGTTGGTCGCCGAGCACGACGCGGTCGTCCACTACGCCGCGGAGTCCCACAACGACAACTCGCTCCACGACCCCAGCCCGTTCATCCGCACCAACCTGGTCGGCACCTTCACGATCCTCGAGGCGGTGCGCAAGGCCGGCACCCGGCTCCACCACGTCTCGACCGACGAGGTCTACGGCGACCTCGACCTCGACGACCCCCAGCGGTTCACCGAGGACACGCCGTACAACCCTTCGAGTCCGTACTCCGCCTCGAAGGCGGGCTCCGACCACTTGGTCCGGGCCTGGGTGCGCAGCTTCGGCGTCCGCGCCACCATCTCCAACTGCTCCAACAACTACGGCCCGTGGCAGCACGTCGAGAAGTTCATCCCGCGCCAGATCACGAACGTGATCATGGGAGGGCGACCGAAGCTGTACGGCGACGGCCTCAACGTCCGCGACTGGATCCACGCCGACGACCACTCGAGCGCCGTGTGGACCATCCTCAACGAGGGCGAGATCGGCGAGACCTATCTGATCGGTGCCGACGGCGAGCAGAGCAATCTCGACGTCGTGCGGATGATCCTCAAGCACTTCGGCCGACCCCAGGACGACTTCGACCACGTCACCGACCGCGCCGGCCACGACCGTCGCTACGCCATCGAGTCGGGCAAGCTGCGCCAGGAGCTCGGCTGGCGGCCGGAGTACCAGGACTTCGAGGCCGGCCTGGCCGCGACCATCGAGTGGTACCAGGCCCACGAGGACTGGTGGCGCCCGCACAAGGAGGCCACCGAGGCGGCCTACGCCGCGAAGGGACAATGATGGGCGAGCTCTCCCTGGAGACCACCCCCATCCCCGGAATGGTCGTGCTGCGCCTCGACGTGCGCGAGGACTCGCGGGGCTGGTTCAAGGAGAACTGGCAGCGGGAGAAGATGACGGCCCTCGGGCTGCCGGACTTCGGGCCGGTCCAGCACAACGTCTCGTTCAACACCTCTCGCGGCGCGACCCGCGGCATCCACACCGAGCCGTGGGACAAGTTCGTCTCGGTGCTCACCGGTCGCGTCTTCGGGGCGTGGGTCGACATGCGCGAGGGGCCGTCGTTCGGCACGACGTTCACCGTGGAGCTGGACCCGGCGGTCGCGGTCTTCGTTCCTCGTGGCGTCGGCAACAGCTACCAGACCCTCGAGGACGCGACGACCTACAGCTACCTCGTCAACGAGCACTGGCGTCCAGGCACCACCTATCCGGCCCTTGCCCTGGACGACGCGACCGCCGCGATCGACTGGCCGATCCCACTTGCTGAGTCCGAGATCTCCGAGAAGGACCAGCGCAACCCGCGGCTGGCCGACGTCGTCCCCATGCGACCGCTGAAGACGCTCATCGTGGGCGCGCTCGGGCAGTTGGGCCGGGCGCTCCAGGCCGACTTCCCGGATGCCGACCTGGTGGACCTGGTCGAGGGGGCTCGTGACGGTGTTCTGGACCTCACCGACGCGGCACAGGTGGCCGGGTGGCCGTGGCACGAGTACTCCCTGGTGCTCAACGCGGCGGCGTACACGGCCGTCGACCGCGCGGAGACGCCCGAGGGTCGCTCGGCGGCGTGGGCGGCGAACGCCGCTGCTCCCGCCACCCTGGCACGGATGGCGGCCCGGCACCGCCTGACCCTGGTGCACTACTCCACCGACTACGTGTTCGACGGCACGGCGCAGGCGCACACGGAGGACGAGGCCTACGCGCCCCTGGGGGTCTACGGGCAGACCAAGGCGGCCGGCGACCTCGCCGTCGCCACCGCCCCGCGCCACTACATCCTGCGCACGTCGTGGGTGATCGGCGACGGACACAACTTCGTGCGCACGATGCAGCGGCTGGCGGGCGACGGCGTGTCCCCCACGGTGGTCGCCGACCAGTTCGGGCGGATCACCTTCACCACCGAACTGTCGCGCGCGACACGGCATCTCCTCGACGTCGACGCCCCCTTCGGCGTCTACAACGTGACGAACTCCGGCCCCACGACCTCGTGGGCCGAGCTCGCCCAGGAGGTGTTCCGGCTCAGCGGACGCTCGGGCGCCGACGTCACCCCGATCACGACCGAGGAGTACGTCGGGGACCGCGCGGGCATCTCACCGCGTCCTACGCACAGCGTCCTGGACCTCACGAAGCTCGAGGCGACCGGATTCGTCCCGGCGGACGCGATGGCCCAGCTCGCCGACTACGTCAGTCGGCCGTAGTCGTCGGCGAGGCGGCAGATGTCGTCCTCGCCGAGGTAGTCGCCGCGCTGGACCTCGATGATCACCAGCAGGTCGTCGTGGAGGTTGGCGATGCGGTGCGGGACCCCGACGCCGATCTCGGCGTGGCTGCCCACCTTGACCTCCATGGTCTCGCCGTCGATGGTGCAGGTGGCCGTGCCGCTGACCACCACCCAGTGCTCGCTGCGCAGACTGTGCGTCTGGTACGACAGGCGCTGGCCCGGGTCGATCTCGAGACGCTTGACCTGGTAGCCGTCACCGCGATCCAGCACGTGCCACGACCCCCAAGGCCGGGACTCCCATTCCATCCTCACCACTCCCCTTCACCGGGCTCCTCGCCCGATGTCCCGAGCATCAACGGCGTGTGAGCGAGCTGAGCGCGGGCTTCACATCCGCAAGGTAGACCAGAGCGGCCACGGTCATGACCAGATTGAGCAGGTTGAGGGGGGATCCCGAGAGCACGAGCTGGGTCGCGACTCCGAGCCCGAGGATGACGGTCCAGGTCATCTTCGTGAGCTTGCCGGCGGCCCGGTAGGCCTCGTCGCTGAAGCGCAGAGCACTGACGAAGGCGAACACCTTGACCGCGAGGAGGGCGATCTCGATCACCCACATCGCGAAGCCTTCGACGACGAACACGCTCGGCACGGGGCACAGCCTACCCGGGCATGACGAAGCCCCCGGGGTCTTCGTGACGTGCCGGGGGCTTCGTGCGTGACAGCCGGCCTTGCCTCAGGGCTGCCGGCCCGGGATCAGTCGCCGACCTTCTCGGCCGCGTCGACGACGGCCTGGGCGGCCTTCGCAGCGGTCTTGCGGGCCGAGGTGGCGGTCGCCTTCGCGCTGCTGCGCGTGGTGGCGGCACGCTTCTTGGCCGCCGGGGCGACCTTGGTCGCCTTCGCGGTCTTGGCGGCCTGCGTCTTGGTCGTCTTGGCCTTGCTCACCGTGGTCTTGGCGGCCTTGACCGCCTCCTGGGTGGACTGCTGGCGACGGATGCGACCGACCAGCGACTCGCCGCGCTTGGCCAGGTCCTCGTAGGCCTCGGTGGCCTGCGTGACGTTCTCGTCGACCAGCTTCTGGACGCGGGCGGGCAGCGCCTTCTGGGCCGCCTGGAGCTCGGCGACGCGCTTCTCGACGGCCTCGCGGCGCACCTTGGCGTCCGCGGTGAAGGACTCGATCCGCTCGGTGACGACCTCGAAGGCCTGGGCGGCCTGGGCGCGCAGCGACTTGGCGTCGAGGTCAGCAGCGCCCTTCTGCAGGTCGGTCATCCGCGAGACCCACTCGTCCTGCACGGCGGAGAGCCGCTGCTGGGCGTCGGAGACGGCGTCGCGGAGGGTCTCCACCGCGAGGTCGGCCGCACCGACGTAGGCGTAGAAGTTGCGCTGCGCAGCAAGCTGCGCCTCGGACTGGAGGTTCTTGATGTCGAACTTGGTGGCCATGGGGTCAGGCTCCTTCGGTTGTGTGGTGGTGGGTGCGATCAGCTCGGTGTTCCCTCGCGTCCGCGGGGGCCTCGTTGAGAGCGAGGAACGACGCATAGACGTCGAGGAGGGACTGCTTCTGGCGCTCCGTGAGCCCCGGGTCGTTGAGAATGGCCATCTCGACCGTTCCGACGACGTGATCCGGGCTGACGATCCCCGCCTGGACGTAGAGCTGTTCGGCGGAGATCCGGAGCGCCTTGGCAATCTGCTGGAGCACCTCGGCAGAGGGCCGACGCAGACCGCGCTCGATCTGGCTGAGGTAGGGGTTGGAGACCCCCACCAGGTCGGCGAGCTGCCTCAGGGACAGACGCGATGCTGTGCGCTGCTCCCGGAGGAAGTCTCCCAGGGCGCCGCCGGACATCCCGACGGAGACCTTTGCCGCTGCCATGTCTCCATAGTGCTAACAATTGTTAGCAGAATCAAGCCAGCGCGACGTGATTCGAGGCACACCTGATGGATCGTCTGCATCAGAACCCCACAGAATAAGGCCAAATCGCGGTCGACGTGGCGCCCGCCCTCGCCAGCAGGCTGCTAGCAGGCGGGTCGATCAGAACGTCGCGCGGATCTCCCCCACCGGCACCCCGCCGCCCAGGAGGTCGACCTTGCCGGTCGCCATCACGGCCGCGCCGTCGACGCCCGCCTCGTCGTCCACGCCACTGCGGTGCAGGGCCGCCGCCATCAGGACCGGGCGCACGCGCGGGTAGCCGTCGTCGGCCTTGAGGGCGAAGGCGCGGCCGTCGGGCAGGGCGACGGCGTAGCAGGCCTCGGCGCCGGCCTTCCCGATCGCCCCGGGGATCGCGGCGAGGAGGGCCCTCTCGTCCCGGGCAGTGCCGGAGACGTGCGCCGGGTGCTGGCGGATGGCGTCGGCCACGCGGCGTTCGGGGCCGCCCTCGGCGAGCGCCAGCCGGCTGAACGCCCGGGCCAGCCCGGTCAGGGACGTCGACAGCAAGGGTGCGCCGCACCCGTCGACAGCCACCACTTCCACGCGCTCGCCCGTCAGCTCCGCGAACGTGTCGGCGATCGCCTGCTGGAGAGGATGCCCCGGATCGCGGTAGGTGGCGGTGTCCCACGCGTTGCGGACGCAGGTGAGCAGCATGGCGGCGTGCTTGCCGGAGCAGTTCATCAGGATGGGCTCGCGGCCACCCCCGGAGCGCAGCACCGCGTCTCGCGCCGCGTCGTCGAGGGGCAGGTCCGGTGGGGTCTGCAGCGCCGACTCGTCGAGTCCGGACTGCGCCAGGATCCGACGTACCCCGGCGATGTGGAAGTCCTCGCCCGAGTGCGACGCGCAGGCGAGGGCCAGGAGCTCGGGCTCGAGGTCGAGGCCCCGGCGAACCATGCCCACGGCCTGGAGCGGCTTGTTGCACGAGCGCGGCAGGATCGGTGCGGCCACGTCGCCGATCGCCCAGTCCACGGCACCGTCGGCCCTCAGCGCCACGACCGACCCGTGGTGGTGCCCCTCGACGAAACCGGAGCGGACGATCTCGGCGACGACGGGCTGCGACATGGCCGTCACGCTAGCGGCAGGCGGCACGCTGTTCGCGCCGGTGCGCCAGCCACCGAATCCCGGCCCCAACGGTGGCCAGCTCACCGCTGCCAGGTCCGGAAGCGCCGGGACCGTAGGGTGACCAGCGTGGAGCCGGTGATCGCGACCAGTGGGCTGACGAAGGACTACGGGTCCGTCGTCGCGCTGCACGACCTCACCGTCGACGTCGGCCCCGGCATCACCGGCCTGGTCGGGGCGAACGGCGCCGGCAAGTCGACCCTGATCAAGGTGCTGCTCGGCCTGGTCCGACCGACGTCGGGCTCCGCGCGCGTGCTGGGGCTCGATATCCACGACGAGGCGGCCGAGGTCCGCGCCCGGGTCGGCTATCTGCCCGAGCACGACTGCCTGCCCCCCGATGTCAGTGCGAGCGACTTCGTCGTCCACCTCGCGATGATGTCGGGACTGCCGCGCGTGGCGGCCCGCGAGCGGGCCGCCGAGGTGCTGCGGCACGTCGGCCTCGCCGAGGAGCGCTACCGACCGATGGGCGGCTACTCCACCGGCATGAAGCAACGTGCCAAGTTCGCGCAGGCTCTCGTCCACGATCCCCGCCTCGTGATGCTCGACGAGCCCACCAACGGCCTCGACCCCGCCGCGCGTGACGAGATGCTCGACCTGGTCCAGCGGGTGGGTCGGGACTTCGGCATCGCCGTGCTCGTCACCTCCCACCTCCTCGGTGAGCTGGAGCGGGTCAGCGACCACGTCGTGATCCTCGACGGCGGCCGCCTGCTGCGCGCGTCGCGCACCGGCGACTTCCTGGACGCGACCGGCACGTTGCTCGTCGAGGTGATCGGGGACGACGCGCAGGACCGCATGGGGCGCGCGCTGTCCGCCGTGGGGGTCGCCGTACGCCCTCGGGGTGGCGTCTTGGCCCTCGACCCGGCCCCGGACCGCGACCTGCACGTCCTGGTCCGCGACACCGCCCTCGACCTGGGGGTCGGGCTGGTGCGGATCCAGGCCGACCATCGCCGGATCGAGGACGTCTTCCACGACGGCCCGACCTCGCCCGAGCCGGCGAGCGAGTCCGTCGGCGCAACCACCGAGGGGGACGCGGATGGCTGAGCCGCCCCGCACCGGCGTCATCCACGACCTCGGCTACCGGCCGTACGACGGTCCGCGCGTGGGCCGCGGCCCGATCGCGACCGCGCTGTTCGTGAGCGGGCTGGGCAACGCCTTCGGGCTTGGCCGCTCGGCCAAGTCCAAGGTGCTGCCGTTCCTGCTCCTGGCCCTCAACCTGCTGCCTGCGGTGATCGTCGTCGGGGCGATGGTGCTGGTCGACCTGCGCGAACTGCCGATCGACTACGCGCGCTACACCTCCAGCACCCAGGTGCTGCTCAGCATCTTCGTGGCGGCGCAGGCACCCGTGCTCTTCTCGCGCGACCTCCGTCACGGGAGCATCGCGCTGTACCTCGCCCGACCGCTCTCCTCGACGGGCTACGCGCTCGCACGCTGGGCCTCGCTGCTCGCCGCGACGCTCGTCTTCCTCCTCGTGCCGATCGCGGTGCTGTACGCCGGCGCCCTGCTCAGCGAGCTCGACTTCTGGGAGCAGACCCGAAACGCAGGCAAGGCGACGCTCCTCGCCTTCCTGCTGGCCCTCTCGCTCGCCGGTATCGCGTCGCTGATCGCCTCGGTGTCGCTGCGCCGCGGCTTCGCGGTCGTCAGCACGATCGCGGTGCTGCTGCTCGGCAACGGTGTCGTGGCCGCCATCCAGGGGATCGCCTGGAACGAGGACCAGCCCCGCACGGGCGAGGTGGCCGGTCTCTTCACGCCGTACTCGCTCTACCGCGGTGCGATGGCCGTGCTCACCGACAACGAGACCCTCACACCTCCGACCGGCGCCGTGATGAGCACGGCCTACTTCGTCGTGCTCGTCGGTCTGGCGGCCGGCTGCCTGGCGCTGCTCGTGCTCCGCTACCGACGCCTGGCGGGTCGGTGACGACGTGAGCGTGATCGAGCTGGACGCGGTGTCGCGGTGGTACGGCAACGTCGTCGCCGTCAACGGCATCACCATGCGCGTGGGCCCTGGGGTGACCGGACTCCTCGGGCCCAACGGCGCCGGCAAGTCCACCCTGATCGCCCTGATGTCCGGATTCCTGGCACCCTCGGCCGGCACGGTCTCGCTCGACGGCGTGCAGGTGTGGCGCCACACCGAGGTGTACCGGACGATCGGGCTGGTCCCCGAGCGTGAGATCAGCTTCGACTACCTGACCGGTCGCCAGTTCGTGCGCGCCAACGCCGAGCTCCAGGGGCTCCCCGATCCTGGAGCGGCCACCGAGCAGGCCCTCGCCACGGTCGAGATGGCGGACCCCGCCGACCGGCGGATCGCGACGTACTCCAAGGGGATGCGCCAGCGGGTCAAGCTCGCCAGCGCGCTGGTGCACGATCCCGGCGTGCTGCTGCTGGACGAGCCCTTCAACGGCGTCGACCCGCGGCAGCGGCTGCACCTGATGGGGCTCCTCCAGCGGATGGGCGCCGAGGGTCGCACCGTGCTGTTCAGCTCCCACATCCTGGAGGAGGTCGCTCAGGTGGCCCGCCAGATCGAGGTCGTGGTGTCGGGGCGGCACGCGGCCTCCGGCGACTTCGGCGAGATCCGGCGGCTGATGACCGACCGACCCGTCCAGTACGTCGTGGTCAGCGACGACGACCGCCGGCTCGCCTCCGCGCTGATCGCCGAGGACTCGGTGGTCGCCGTCTCGCTGCGACCGCGCGGGGGGCTGGACGTGTCGGTGGCCGACCTCGGCTCGTTCGCGCACACCCTGCCCCGGCTGACCAGCGACGCCGGGGTGCGCCTGCTCGAGCTGATGCCGACCGACGAGTCCCTCGAGAGCGTCTTCGCCTACCTGGTGGGGCGGTGACCATGCTCCAGCCCACGATCGTGCGGCTCTCGGCCCAGGCCCTGCTGGGCCGACGACGAGGCCTCGTGCTGGCGCTCATCCCGGGCTTGCTGGTCGCTCTCGCGATCGTGGTGCGCGCCGTGGCCGGACAAGGCACCGGCTACGAGATCGTCGGGGGCATCGGCTTCGCGCTGGCACTCCCGCTCGTCGCGCTGCTGGCCGCGTCGGCCGTCCTCGGACCGGAGGTCGACGACGGCTCGATCGTCTACCTCATCGCCAAGCCGGTGTCCCGGCACACCGTCGCGCTCAGCAAGTACGCCGTCGCCTGGCTGGCCACCTTGGCGCTCGGTGCGCTCCCCCTCCTGCTGGTCGGGTTCGTGCTCGACTCCTCAGAGCCCGGGCGGGCCGTCGCGTGGGCGCTGGCCGGGGCGGTGTCGGGCACGGCGTACGCCGCGCTCTTCCTCGCCCTGGCCGCCCTGACCCGGCACGCGGTCGTGATCGGGCTGCTGTTCGTGCTCCTGTGGGAGGGCCTGCTCGGCGGACTCCTGCGCGGCATCCGCTGGCTCGACGTCGGAGCCTGGGGCCGGCAGGTGGGCGCCGCCCTCAGCGATGCGATCACCGACCCCGACGTCGGACTGACCTACGCCGTCCTGGCCGCGGTGGTCCTGACCGGTGCGGCGCTGTGGTTCGCGGGCGACCGGCTGCGCTCCTTCACCTTGCGCGGCGACGAGTAGCGGATCTTCGCCAGCTCCCTCCGCGGCGCGATCCCGGTGGCAGGATGAGCGACATGGGGGAGGCCGGGGCCGCGCAGCAGGCCGTGCCACTCTCGGTGCGCGTGCAGCTGTGCCACGCCGTGGTCGAGACGCTGGCGCGCGACGTCGGGGTGGACCTCCTGCACCTCAAGGGACCGGCCCTGCTGCCGGGGCTGCGATCGCCCGGGCGGGTCAGCAGCGACGCCGACGTCCTGGTCCGACCGGGGCACGTGGAGCGCTTCGAGCGCGCCCTGGCCACCCACGGCTGGGAGCGCTGGTCGGGCTTCGACTCCGGGTCGGCCTTCCACCACGCCGCGAACTGGTTCCACGAGCACTGGGGCTACGTCGACGTGCACGCGACCTGGCCCGGACCGCAGGTGTCACCCGAGGCCGTCTTCGCCGAGTTCTCCGCGGGCGACCACACGCAGGAGATCGCCCACGTGCCGTGCCGGGTCCCGGACCGCACCGCCCAGATCCTGATCCTCGTGCTGCACGCCGGCCGCACGTCGTACGCCGGGAGCGACGTGCACACGGCCTGGCACCAGTCCTCCGAGGAGGACCGCCTCCAGGTGCTTCGCCTGGCCGACCGCCTGCGCGCGCGCACCGGCGTGGCCGCGGGACTGGGCGAGATCGACACGGTCACCGACGATCCGACCGCCGATCTGTGGCGCTACTACGCCTACGGCGGCTCCCGGCTCGACGAGTGGCGCGCCCGGCTGCGGGCCGCCCCGACCCGGCGCGCCGCGTTGCGGGTCCTCCTGGGTGCGACCCGGGTCAACCGCGACTACCTCGCGATGGAGCTGGGGCATCCTCCCGGCAGGCGTGACGTCGCGCGGAAGCAGGTACGCCGGGTGCGCGTGCTCGCCGGCGAGCTCGCCCAGCGCGCGCGGCGCCGACTGCGTCGTGAGGAGATCTCGTCGTGACCGAGCCCAGGTACGCCCTGGCCGAGCGGGTCGCCTGGGTCGACGTCCTCGAGGAGGAGGCCGTCTACGCCACCGCCCTCCCCGACGGACCGCCCCTCGTGCTGCGCGGTTCGGCCCGGCTGATCTTCCTCGCGGTCGCGGCGGGGGGCACCCTGACGCAGGTGGTCCACGACGTTGCTGGCGAGGCCGGCGTGCCGCCCGAGGACGTCGAGTCGGACGTCGTGTCGTTCGTGCGCGAGCTGGCCGCCAGCCGCCTCGTGGGTCACGGCTGACGCCACCGCGCAGTGGCAGGATGGCCGGCGTGCCCGCGCCGGACCAGCTGCCGACCCCGCCTCGACACCACCCCTCGCGACGGGAGCTCGACGACCTGGAGCTGCTGACGTCCGGAGCCCTGCATCCGGTCACGGCGTTCAACGAGCCAGACTCCCCGGTCACCCTCGCCCTGCCGCCCGAGCTCGCCGACGCGCCGGAGGTCGAGCTGGTCGACCCCGAGGGGCTGCCGCTGGCGCGAGTCATGCAGGACGGCTCGGTGCGCTCGCTGTCCGGAGCGCAGCACGGACCGTTCCGGCACCTCTACCTCCCGCCGGCCCAGGTGGGTGAGCGCTATGCCGGCGCGACGTTCGTCCCGGTCACCGACGCCCTCGACGAGGACCAGATCGCCCGGCTCGCCACGGTGGACGGGCAGGTCGTGCTCCTGGCCCTGGTCGGTGAGGGGACTCCGGCGCTCTCCGCGGTCGGTCTCCTGCGGGCGTCGTTGGCCGCGACCAAGCGGCTGGGCGGGGCGGCCGTGGTCGCGGTGCCGCTCGCCTCCCACGGCGATCCCGAGGTCGACCACGACCTGGGGGTGCAGGTCGTGCGCAACTACTCCGGCGGCGACCCGGTGCTCGCCCTGACCGAGGACGCCGGCGCGCCGCTCAGCGACGAGATCGCCGCGATCGTCGACTTCGACCGGCCTCCGCCCGGCGTCCAGGGCGTGGTGCTCTTCTTCACGGGGCTGTCCGGCAGTGGCAAGTCCACGCTGGCCCAGGCGGTCGCCGACCGCATCCTGGAGGAGGGTCACCGCACCCTGACCAGCCTCGACGGCGATGTGGTGCGCCACCATCTGAGCGCGGGGCTGACGTTCTCCAAGCGGGACCGGGAGACCAACATCCGCAGGATCGGATGGGTCGCCGCCGAGGTCGCCCGGCACGGCGGGGTCGCGATCTGCTCCCCCATCGCCCCCTTCGACGCCACCCGCAAGCAGGTCCGCCAGATGGTGGAGGGTGCCGGCGGCGCCTTCTTCCTGGTCCACGTGGCCACTCCACTGGACGAGTGCGAACGACGCGACCGCAAGGGTCTGTACGCCCAGGCCCGGCGGGGCGAGATCCCCGACTTCACGGGCATCTCGTCGCCGTACGAGGAGCCCGAGGACGCCGCGCTGCGCCTGGACACGACGGGGCGCACGATCGAGGCCTGTCGTGACGAGGTCCTGGCGGCCGCCGCCGACCGTCTCGGGTGGTGAGCGTTGCCAAATTCGTTGAAGTCTGGCAGGCCAGTAGAGTTTCACAAGTTTGAGCCCGCCCGGACACCGCGCACCACGAGGACACGATGCAGGACCTGATCACCCAGACGTTCTTCGCGATTCTCGCGGCGGGCTTCATCGTCGGCGTCGTCGTGGGGCTGACCGGCATGGGCGGCGGCGCCCTGATGACGCCGGCGCTGATTTTCCTGGGTGTCGGGGACGCGGCGACCGTCGTCACCGCCGACCTGACCGCGGCGGCGGTGTACAAGACCGGCGGCGCGGTGATGCACCACCGCGAGGGCTCACCCAACATGGAGCTGGCCAGGTGGCTGATCCTCGGGTCGGTGCCGTTGGCCCTCCTGGGCCCGCACCTGATCGCCTGGTTCACCGACCCGGAGGACCTCGACACCACCCTCAAGCTCTGGATCGGCTTCGCGCTCCTGCTCGCTGCGGCCACCTACGCCCTGCGGCTCTACATCAACCTCCGCCGGATCCGCGGCGGCGGCCCCGAAGGCGACCCGAACCCGAAGATCCGTCCGATCCCGACGCTGCTCGTGGGCGCCCTCGGCGGTCTCCTCGTCGGGATCACCAGCGTGGGGTCGGGCTCCGTCATCATGATCGCCCTGCTGATGCTCTATCCGGGCCTGTCCGCCGTCCGGCTGGTCGGCACCGACCTGGTGCAGGCGGTCCCGCTCGTGCTCGCCGCGGCCATCTCCAACATCGCCCTGCACGGCCTCGACTGGTCGATCCTGATCCCGTTGGTCATCGGCTCCGTGCCGGGCACTCTGCTCGGTAGCAGGATCGCTCCTCGCGTGCCGCAGTCGGTGATCCGGCGCGGCATCGTGATCGTGCTGACCATGTCGGGGGTGGCGCTGCTAGACAAGGCAGGCTGGCCGCCCCTCGGCGCGGGCGAGGACGACACCCATCCGATGCTGGTCGCCCTGGTCGGCCTGGTGATGCTCATCGTCGTGCCGCTGGTGTGGGGACTGATCCGCCGGACCCAGGGCCTGCCCATGTTCGGGTCGCCGACGGTCGCGGAGCTCGACGACCCGACGTACGCCGGACCGCCGGGCGAGCGCGAGACGTGAGCACCCGCACATCTCTCACGATTCACGAGAGGGCCCTGACCCCCGGATACCATCGGCACTGCTCCACACCCGAGAGGCAATGACCACGCGATGACCGCACCGCCCACCCACGCCGACTACCAGCTCAGCCAGCTCGACCAGCTGGAGGCGGAGTCGATCCACATCTTCCGTGAGGTCGCCGCCGAGTTCGAGAAGCCCGTGCTGCTGTTCTCCGGCGGCAAGGACTCCATCGTCATGATGCGGCTGGCGGAGAAGGCGTTCTACCCCGCCAAGATCCCGTTCCCCGTGATGCAGATCGACACGGGCTACGACTTCCCCGAGGTGCTCGCGACCCGCGACAACTGGGTGAACCGGCTCGGCGTCCGCCTGATCGTGGCGAGCGTCGAGCAGGCCATCGCCGATGGCATCGTGGTGGACGACGGCAAGACCAGCCGCAACCGCCTCCAGACGGGCACCCTCCTCAACGCCATCGAGATCAACGGCTTCACCGCGGCGTTCGGCGGTGGTCGTCGCGACGAGGAGAAGGCCCGCGCCAAGGAGCGCGTCTACTCCCATCGCGACGACTTCGGCCAGTGGGACCCCAAGAACCAGCGCCCCGAGCTGTGGAGCCTCTACAACGGCAAGCTGCACGCCGGCGAGCACATGCGGATCTTCCCGATCTCCAACTGGACCGAGCTCGACGTCTGGGGCTACCTGGCCCGCGAGGGCGTGGAGCTCCCCTCGATCTACTACTCGCACAAGCGTCGGGTCTTCGAGCGCGACGGCATGCTGATGTCGGAGAGCGAGCACAACCCCCTGCGCCCGGGCGAGACCGTCGAGGAGCGCACCGTCCGGTTCCGCACCGTCGGCGACATCACGCTCACCGGTTGCGTGGAGTCCGAGGCCGACACCATCGAGAAGATCATCGACGAGGTGGCGGTCGCCCGGATCACCGAGCGCGGCGCCACCCGCGGCGATGACCGGTTCTCCGAGGCGGCCATGGAAGACCGCAAGAAGGAAGGCTACTTCTGATGGACCTCCTCCGCTTCGCGACGGCGGGCTCCGTCGACGACGGCAAGTCGACCCTGATCGGCAGGCTGCTCTACGACTCGAAGTCGATCTTCGAGGACCAGCTCGAGGCCGTCGAGGCGACCAGCGCCTCCAAGGGCCACGAGTACACCGACCTCTCGCTGCTCACCGACGGGCTGCGCTCCGAGCGCGAGCAGGGCATCACCATCGACGTGGCCTACCGCTACTTCGCGACGCCCACCCGCAAGTTCATCATCGCCGACACCCCGGGCCACGTTCAGTACACCCGCAACATGGTCACCGGCGCCTCGACCGCCGACCTCGGGCTCGTGCTCGTCGACGCCCGCCAGGGGCTGACCGAGCAGTCCCGCCGGCACGCGGTGCTGTTGTCGCTGCTGCGCGTCCCCCACCTGGTGCTCTGCGTCAACAAGATGGACCTGGTCGACTGGTCCGAGGACGTCTACGAGCGGATCCACCAGGAGTTCACGCAGTTCGCCACCAAGCTGTCGATCCCCGACCTCGAGGTCATCCCGATCTCCGCGCTCAACGGCGACAACGTGGTCACCCGCTCGGAGAACACGCCTTGGTACCACGGCCCGACGCTGATGCACCACCTCGAGCACGTGCACGTGGCCTCCGACCGCGACCTCGTCGACACCCGCTTCCCGGTGCAGTACGTCGTTCGCCCGAAGTCCGACGAGTTCCACGACTACCGGGGCTACGCCGGTCAGGTGGCCGGCGGCGTGCTCAAGCCCGGCGACGAGGTCGTCGTCCTGCCCTCCGGCATGACCTCGACGATCGCCGGCATCGACCACTTCGACCAGGAGATGCCCGAGGCCTTCCCGCCCATGTCGGTGACGGTCCGGCTCGCCGACGACGTCGACGTGTCCCGCGGCGACATGATCGCCCGCGTCAACAACGCACCCAAGCCGTCACAGGACATCGACGCGATGGTGTGCTGGATGACCACGGCCCCGCTCCGTCCCCGCGCCAAGCTCGCGATCAAGCACACCACCCGGATGGGCCGCGCGCTGGTCAAGGACATCCAGTACCGCCTCGACGTCAACACCTTGCACCGCGACCAGGACTCCAAGGAGCTCGGTCTCAACGAGATCGGTCGGATCCAGCTGCGCACCACCGTTCCGCTGCTGTGCGACCCCTACGCCAAGAACCGCACCACCGGCTCCTTCATCCTCATCGACGAGGCCACCGGAGTCACCGTCGGTGCAGGGATGATCAACACCGCCAGCTGACGGCCCTCCGGGCCTTCGCCGTCTGTGACGAACGGGTCGCTTTCGCCGTCCAGGAACCGACGAAACGTCACGGACGGCGAGTCATCGGGCGCACGTGGAGGCCGACCTCGGGGTCGACGAGGATCTCCTGGGCGGCCGGCAGTCCGTCGGCGTCCAGGGTGGCGTCGACGGGGACGTTGCGCTTGACCAGGCTCAGGGCGATCGGGCCCAGCTCGTAGTGCCGGGCGGAGCTGCCGACGAACCCTACGGACCGACCGTCGTGCGTCAGGTCCGCGCCGCGAGCAGGGAGGCGGTTCTCGGTGCCGTCGAGGTGGAGCAGGGTCAGGCGTCGCGGCGGCCGACCCAGGTTGTGCACGCGCGCGACCGTCTCCTGGCCGCGGTAGCACCCCTTGTCGAGGTGGACGGCCGGGCCGATCCAGCCGACCTCGTTGGGGATCGTGCGATGGTCGGTGTCCAGGCCGAGCCGAGGCTCGCCGCGCGCGATCCGCAGCGCCTCGAACGCCCAGGTGCCGCAGGGGCGACCGGCCGCGGCGGCGTACTCGGTGAGGCGGTCGCGCGCGACCAGCTCGTACGTCGAGCCGTCGGGCCGCGGACGCCACGTCACGGCCAGCTCAGGCGTCACGTCGGCGACCTCGACGCGCATCAGGAAGCGCATGCTGTCCAGGAACGCGACCAGCGACGCGGCCAGTCCGGGCTCCGTGTGGGCGGTGAACGACTCACCGTCGTCGACCCCCGTGAACTCGTGCTCGACGTGCCCCTGCGGGGAGAGGACGAGCGCCTGCGTCCAGCGCCGCGGCGTGAGGTCGAGGAAGAACTGGGTGGTCAGCGAGTGCAGCCAGGTCAGTCGGTCGGGGCCGGAGATGCGCACCACGTCGCGATGCGAGAGGTCGACGAAGCCGTCGTGGGCCTCTAGGGCGCGCTGCTCGGTGCTGAAGGAGCCGTAGTGGGCCGCGACGCCGGCGTCGATGCCCTCACCGGCAACGGCTCCGGGCAGGGCGAGCAGGGGGCTGGTCACAGGTTCTCCGCAGGCACGTCGGGGCAGGTGCCGCAGTGACCGAACACCGTCAGGTGGCCGACGTCGACGACGAAGTCGTGGTCGGCGCGCAACAGGTCGGTCACGGGCTCCAGCACATCAGGGTCAACGGAGATGACGCGCCCACAATTCCGGCAGACGAGGTGGAAGTGCTCGTGACCCGACACGGAGTGGTAGGTCGGCGCGCGGTCGGACAGGTGCGCGTGCCGGACCAGGCCCAGGCCCTCCAGGACCTCGAGGGTGCGGTAGACCGTCGAGGCGTTGACGGCGGCCGAGTGGGTGCGCACCTCGGCGAGCACCTCGTCGGGCGTCGCGTGGCCCAGGGTCTCAACGGCCGCCAGGATGAGCTCACGCTGGGGAGTCAGGCGGTAGCCGCTGTCGCGCAGCCGGCTGCGCAGGTCGTTCATCCGGCGCCGGCCCGCTGGAGGCGTGCCCACAGGTGCGGCTGGAGCGGCTGGCCGACCGCCGCCATGTCGAAGGCGTAGAGGAGGTCCCCCTCGACGTACCCGTAGAGGCGCTGACCGGCGACGTACTCCTTGGCCGTGGCGGTGCGCGCGACGGTGTCGGTGGCCAGCTCGAAGCGGGGCTGGTCGGGGTGGATCTCGCCGTGCCAGATCTCCACGAACCCGAGGTTGTGGGAGAGCACCATCTCGAGGGTGCGGTCGGCCTGGGGGCGGATGAATCCGGTCTCCTGAGCCGCGTTGCGCACGAACTGTCCGTCGGCGTCGACGATCCAGGCGCGGCTGAAGTAGTGGATGAAGGGCCGGCCGTCCTGCTGGAAGATCACCTCCTGGCCGAACTGGAAGCCGTCGATCGTCGGGTAGTCGCCGTGGCCGTTGCCCTGCCAGGTGCCGATGATCCAGGCGAGCGGAGCGCAGAGCTCGTGGATGTTCTCCGGGATCTCGAACGGCATGAACCTCAGAATAGTGTGGGGGGATGACGCGCAGATTGGTCGTGAAGGTGACGTGCGGGTCCGAGGACTCCGAGCGCTGCAACCAGGCCTTCACGGTCGCCGCATCGGCGGTCGCCGCCGGGGCCGACGTGGGACTGTGGTTGACGGGCGAAGCCGCCTGGTTCGGCGTACCGGGGCGGGCGGAGGCGTTCTCGCTCCCCCTCGCCGCGCCCTTGGCGGACCTGTTGGCAGCCGTGGTCGCGGGCGGCCAGGTGACGGTGTGCACGCAGTGCGCCCAGCGTCGCGGGATCACCGCCGACGACGTACTGCCGGGCGTGCGGATCGCTGGCGCCGCGACGTTCGCCGAGGAGATCCTGGCCGACGACGCCCAGGCCCTGGTCTACTGACGGGCGTCCTCCCTCAACGGGGCTTGACGCCCAGGAGCTCGCGGGCCTCGGCAGGGGTCATGGGGGTGCGCTGGGCCAGGGAGCCGATCGCGACCGCCCGCTCCACGAGCTGGGCGTTGCTCTCGACAGGGACGCCACGGCTGATCGTGAGCACGTCCTCCATCCCCACGCGCAGGTGCCCGCCCTTGGACAGGCTCGCCAGCATCACGGGCAGGGTCGACCGACCGATGCCCGTGGCCGACCAGGAGGTGACCCCGGCAGGGAGGTCGGACACCGCGGCCACCAGGGCGTCGGCGGTGCCGTTCATCCCGCCGGGCACCCCCATCACCAGGTCGCAGTGCACCCGGCCGCCGTACGGCGGGCCGTAGCGGTCCAGCAGGCGGGTCAGGGCATGCACCTGGCCGAGGTCGAACAGCTCGAACTCCGGGACCACCTCGCGGTCCTGGCTGAGCTGGTAGAGCTCGGTGACGAACGGCCACGGGTTCAAGAACACGTCGTCGCCGAAGTTGGTCGTGCCCATCGTCAGGCTGCACGAGTCGGGCTCTGCGTCGAGCACCTTCAGGCGCGTCTCGAGCGGGTCGTGCACCGACCCACCGGTCGACAGCTGGACCACGAGGTCCGTGTGCTCCCGCAGCGCGGCCACGGTGTCCTTGAGCCGGCCGCCGTCGAGGGTCGGCCGGTGCTCGTCGTCGCGGATGTGCACGTGGATCATCGCCGCGCCGGCCGCCTCGCAGGCGATCGCGGCTGCCACGAGCTCGTCGAGGGTCGTGGGCAGCTGCGGACAGTCGGCCTTGGCGGTCTCGGCGCCGGTGGGAGCGACGGTGATGAGCAGCGGGTCGGTCACCCCGTCATCGTGTCAGAGGCGCTCCCGCCCGGCACCGGCCGGTAGCGGACGAAGGCGGGGACCGCGAGCGCCACGGCCACCACCAGCACCACGACCAGGATGCCTCCTCCCGCCGCCGTTGCTGCCGTGCCGATCAGGGCTGCCGAGGCACCGTGCAGGGTGTCGGCGACGCGGGGCCCACCGGCGACGACGACCAGGAAGATGCCCTGCAGCCGTCCGCGCACGTGGTCGCTCGCGGACGACTGGAGCATCGAGACGCGGAACGCCGCCGAGGCCATGTCGGCGGCCCCGCCGACCACGAGCATCAGCACGGCCACGGCGAGGAACGGTCTCGCCTCACCTCCGGCGAGTCCGACAGCCACCCCGAACCCCACCATCGCCAGCCCCCAGACGACGATGGCGACCACGACGGCGAGTCCCTGTCGCTGCACCCGCGAGACCCAGCCCGAGAAGACCCCGCCGAGCACCGCCCCGGCCGGGATGGCTGCGAACAGCAACGCGAAGGCGAGGCCGCCGCTCTCCGGCCCCCCGAAGGAGACGTGGGCGACCTCGGGGAACAGCGCCCGCGGCATCCCGAACACCATCGCGATGATGTCGACGACGAAGGACATCATCAGGACCGGATGACCGCGGAGGTAGCGGAAGCCGTCGATCACCGACGAGATCCCCGGGCGCCCGGCGGGCGACTCGACGGGCAGCGGCGGCAGGAGTACGACGGCCCGCAACGTCGCGAGCAGCGTGAGGGTGTCGACGAGGTAGAGCCACGAGTAGCCGATGAGCGGGATCAGCGCGCCGCCCACGAGGGGACCGGCGATGCCGCCGGCCATGAACACCGTCATGTTGAGGGCGTTCGCGGCGGGCAGCAGGTCGGCGGGCACCAACTTGGGCAGGATCGCATTGCGAGTCGGCTGGTTGACCGCGAAGACGGCCTGCTGGACGGCGAAGATCGCCAGCAGCAGCCACACATTCTGGAGCCCGAGGGCCGCCTGCAGCCAGAAGAGGGCGCTGGTCACGATCAGCCCGGCCGTGGTGGCGATCAGGAGCGTCCGCCGGTTGAAGTGGTCGGCCAGCGCGCCGCCGTACAGGCCGAAGACGACCAGCGGGACCAGCCCGACCACGCCGGTCAACCCGACGTACGCCGACGAGCGCGTGATCTCGTAGATCTGGGCCGGGACGGCGACCACGGTCAGCTGGGCGCCGATGACCGTGATCAGGTTCGCGTGCCAGAGCCTCGCGAAGTGCCGGTTGGCGAGCGGCCGGGTGTCGGCCACCAGCCCACGCAGACGCACCGGCTCATCGTGCCAGAGTGTCCGCGGCGTCCCGCGCTGTCAGAGTGACCCCGTGAGGGCTGTCATCCAGCGGGTGCTCGGCGCCCGGGTCACCGTCGCCGGCGAGGTCGTCGGGGCGATCGAGGAACCCGGCCTGCTGGTCTATCTCGGGGTCACCCACGCGGACGGTCCCGCGGAGATCGCCTGGACGGCCCGCAAGATCTGGGGACTCCGGCTGCTCCGTGACGAGCGATCGGCCTCCGACGTCGACGCGCCGGTGCTCGTGGTGAGTCAGTTCACGCTGTACGGCGACGCGCGGAAGGGCCGTCGCCCGACCTGGGAGGCGGCGGCTCCGCGGACGCTCGGTGAGCCGGCGTACGACGCGGTGTGCGCCGAGCTCGCCCGCCTCGGCGCTCGCGTCGAGCGAGGCGCCTTCGGCGCGGACATGCAGGTGACCTCCGTCAACGACGGCCCGATCACCCTCGTCCTCGACACCCCCTGACCCGCGCGGCGGTGGGGTGCACCCCGCACACCACCGAGTCGGCGCCAGCTCTCACGGATTGTGAGAGGTGGCGCCGACTCGCGTGGGTTCAGGCGAGAGGTGGCGCCGACTGGGCATCACACGGCGATGGAGACCTCGGCGATGGTGCCGGTCTCGGCGACGACCTGCTTGTCCACCACGTCGGCCTGCGGTGCCAGGGTGCGCAGCGTCCACTCGCCGTCGCCGGCGAAGAAGCGGAACTGACCGAGCTCGTTGGTCGGCACCTCGGCGGTGAACTCGCCGGTGCGGTCGAGGAGACGCACGTAGGCGTTGCCGACCGGCACCTCCTCACCCGTGGCATCGACCCGGACCACCTGGCCCTGGATGATGGCCTCCTTCGCGACGTTCACCCCGGCGAGGGACAGGCCGCCCGCCGTCACGCCGCACATCAGGCCTCTCCTGCTTCGTCACCGAGGACCACGGGCACGCCGACGAGGGAGCCGTACTCGGTCCAGGAGCCGTCGTAGTTCTTCACGTTGGGCTCGTCGAGCAGCTCGTGGAAGACGAACCACGTGTGCGAGGAGCGTTCGCCGATGCGGCAGTAGGCGATGGTGTCCTTGCTCCAGTCGACCCCCGCGTCGGTGTAGATCTGGCGAAGCTCGTCGTCGGACCTGAACGTGCCGTCGTCGTTGGCCGCCTTGCTCCACGGGACGTTCGCGGCGGTGGGGATGTGGCCGGCGCGCTGGGCCTGCTCCTGCGGCAGGTGGGCGGGGGCGAGCAGTCGGCCGGCGTACTCGTCGGGGCTGCGGACGTCGACGAGGTTCTTCACGCCGATCGCCTCGACGACCTCGTCGCGGAAGGCGCGGATGTCGGTGTCCTGGGCCTGGGCCGTGTACGACGTCGCGGCGCGGCTCGGCAGCTCGTCGGTGAGCTCGCGGCTGTCGAGCTCCCACTTCTTGCGGCCGCCGTCGAGCAGCTTGACGTCCTGGTGTCCGTAGAGCTTGAAGTACCAGTAGGCGTAGGCGGCGAACCAGTTGTTGTTCCCGCCGTACAGCACGACGGTGTCGTCGTTCGCGACGCCCTTGGCGCTCAGGAGGGCCTCGAACTGCGCCTGGTCGACGAAGTCGCGGCGGACCTGGTCCTGCAGGTCAGTGGTCCAGTCGAGCTTGATGGCACCGCGGATGTGGCCCTTGTCGTAGGCGGTGGTGTCCTCGTCGACCTCGACGAGCACGATCTTGTCGGAGTCGAGGTTGTCCTCGACCCACTGGGCGGTGACGAGAGAGTTCTCGCGGCTCATGGCGGTGCTCCTAGTTCTCAGTTCTCGGTTGCGGGGGTCGTGGTGGGACTCGTGGCGTCGGTCGCGGGGGCCCGGGTGCGAGCAGCGGAACCGGCTCCACGCAGCCGGCGGCCGAGGAGATAGAGCTCGCAGCCGAGACAGAACCCGACGGTCGCGTTGAGCAGGGCCGCGACCAGGGCCAATGCGACGGCGGCGAACCCCAGCCAAGTGGCGCCGCTGACGAAGCCGACGAGCCCCACGAGCGTGAAGGCCAGGCCGACGCCCTGCGCGAACCGCGGCGGCTCGGGGTCCTCGAGGTGGTCGGGAGGAGACAGCCGTGGACGCACGGACCGCCGGTACGCCGCGGCGACCGGCGTGCGCTGGACCCCGCGTGTCACCGCAAGGGCGAAGAGTGCGGCCTGCACGACCAGCAGGCCTACGGACAGCGGTCCGGGTGCGGTGAGGAGGACGAGGGCCAGCACGACGCTGGTCAGCGCGGCGGCGAACTGCTGTCCTCGCGGGTCGATCTGGCCGGACTGCCCGGCTCGCCCGACCTTCGTGGCCGGCTCGATCTGTGTGGTCATGATGACTCCTGGTCCTGGTCCTGGTCGTGGCCGGAGACGTCCGGGCACGGTGACGGCGACTCCCGTCGGCAGGGTGGGTCGGCGCTGATACTCTACTAAGTCAGTAGGAAAGAATCAGAAAGCAGCGACCGCTCAGGACATTCGACACAGCGCCGAGCGCACGCGGCAGTGGTCGACTGCGCGGCGCCGGGTCAGCAGGGTCGTGGCCATGCCCGGAACTGTAGGGGTCCCCGTCGGCCGCGTGAGGCCAAATCTCACGATGTGGTCCTTGTGTCCACTATTCGGGATGCACCGCCGCGAGCACGCCCAGCACCTGGTCCTTGGTGGGCAGGCCCGCGGCCCGGGAGACCTCCGCGCCGGAGCGGTCGAGCACGAGGGTCGTCGGCGTCCGCAGCACCCGCAGCGCGCGCACGACCTCGAGATGGTGCTCGGCGTCCACGTCGACGTGAGTCACGCCCGGCACGATCTCGGCCACCTCGCCGAGCACGCGACGGGTCGCCCGACAGGGGGCGCAGAAGGCCGAGGAGAACTGCACGAGCGTGGCTCGCTCCCCCAGGGGGAGGTCGACCCCGGCCTCGGTCAGCACGGCGGCAACGCTCGGTCCCGCTGGCGCAGGGGCCCCGCTTCCCTCGGCGCCCGCGACCCGGTGCGTGCCGCGGAACCGTCCGTCGGTCGACGCCCGATACGTGGCGAACCCGACCACGAACAGCACGGACACCAGCAGCACCCACTGTCCCGTGCTCATCCGCGGCTCCTCATGCTCGTCCCAACCGTGCACGTCGGCATCCCATTCCTCCGGGGCCGTCGTCGTCCGTGACGCCTGGCTCAGCCCCCGGCGAAGGGCGGGAGGAACTCCACCGTGTCCCCGGGTCCGACGAGCACCTGGTCCGGATCCTGGGCGGACACCGGGCGCTCGCCGACAAGCACCGAGCACACGTCGAGGACGGCGCCGAGACGGGTCCCCGGATGCAAGGCGGCGGCGTGCGCCCGCACCTCGGTCAACGAGATCTGTCCCCGTACGTCGATCAGATCGGCCGCCGTGCCGGCCGCGGCCCGCGCGGCGGCCCAGTAGTGCACCGCGACCTGTCCGGCACCCGACGACGTCTCGTCAGCCGTAGGCAGGTCGGACACCGGGCTCATGCCTCGGTATCCTTCCTCATCGGCCAAGGACGTCCGCGCACTCCGTGCAGTCATCAGCTCCGCCATCCGACCGACCCGCCCTCGGAGGCCAGATGAGCACTCTGCTCCTGCTCACCAACGCGCTGCAGTCCTCGGTCGAGGTGCTCCCGGGTCTGGCGCTGCTCGGCCATCAGGTCAAGATCCTGCCCGCCGAGGGCAGCGCACTGCTCGAGGCACCCGACGCCGACCTCCTGCTCGTGGACGGCCGGCTCGAGCTGGCCGCCGCCCGGGACCTGTGCCGCCTGATCCGCACCACCGGCACCGACGTGCCCGTCGTCCTGGTCGTCACCGAGGGCGGGCTGGCCGTCGTCGCGCACGACTGGGGCATGGACGACATCGTGCTCCACACGGCGGGGCCCGCGGAGCTGGAGGCGCGGATGCGTCTGGCCATCGGCCGGCTGGCCGCCCGACGTGACGCCGACGACCCCGAGGCCCATGTGATCCGGTCCGGTGAGGTCGTCGTGGACGACGCGTCGTACACCGCCAAGCTCGGAGCGCGCACCCTCGACCTGACCTTCAAGGAGTTCGAGCTCCTCAAGTACCTCGCTCAACACCCCGGCCGCGTCTTCACGCGGCAGCAGCTCCTGCAGGAGGTCTGGGGCTACGACTACTTCGGAGGCACCCGCACGGTCGACGTGCACGTGCGCCGGCTGCGGGCCAAGCTCGGGCCCGAGCACGAGACCTTGATCGGCACCGTGCGCAATGTCGGCTACCGGTTCGTGATCCCGTCCGCCGACAAGGCCGGCTCCGCTGAGGCCGAGCCGGACCGCCAGGACGTGTCCTCGTAGCCTCGCTCCACCCGAGATGCGGCCCTCGGTAGGTTCGCTGCATGCCCTCCGAGGTTCTCCGCAGCCTGAGCCAGATCGCCGAGGCGGGGGCGGCCGAGGACGGCGCCGAGCCCCTCGACGAGGGCGCTTGGCGACGGCTGCGGCATCACCTCGACGAGCTGGACGTGAACGTCGAGCCGGGAGTCGGCTTCACCATCCTCGACGGCAGCCTCCTCCACCTCGTCGTCGCGCCGGGGCGGCGCGGCGAAGGCAACGGCACCAGGCTGCTGGCCGAAGCACTCGACACCACCCCCCAGCGGGCCGATCGGGAGTGGACCGCCTGGTCGCACGGCGACCACCCGGCCGCGAGGGCCCTGGCCCGCCGTACCGGCTTCGAGCGGGTGCGCGAGCTGTGGGTGATGCGGCGGTCACTGACTGATCTGGGGCTGCCGACAGGCCACGACGCGCGCGCGCCCTCGCTGGAGGTGCGGACCTTCCGCTCCGGCGACGAGGACGAGCTGATCCGGGTCAACGCCGCCGCGTTCGCCGCCCACCCCGAGCAGGGCGCCATGGACCGGGCGGAGCTGGCGGAGCGGATGGCCGAACCCTGGTTCGACGCCGCGGACCTGCTGGTCGCGGTCGACGGCGACCGGATGTCCGGCTTCCACTGGACCAAGCGGCACTCGACCTCGCTCGGGGAGGTGTACGTCGTCGGCATCGACCCCGCAGCCCAGGGGCTGGGCCTCGGCCGGCGGCTCGTCGACGCCGGGCTGCGGCATCTCCGATCGCGCGGGCTCGACGAGGTGCTGCTCTACGTCGAGTCGGACAACGACCCCGCGGTGCGGCTCTACTCGGGCCTGGGCTTCACCCATGCGGCGGCGGACACGCACGTCATGTACCGGCGGGCAGCCGGGGTGGTCAGCGCGCCCGGGCGCTGAACGACGCGGCGCTGTGCGGCCGCCCGGCTCCGCGCGACGAGCGCTGGGACCGGGAGGTCTGGGTGCGCGAGGCCTGGCCCCGCGAAGTCTCGCCCCGCGAGGCCTGGGAGCCGCTCGGCTTGCGCCGGCGGCGTCCGCCGCCGTTGCCGCGTGGGGTCGCGGCACCGCCTGACTGAGGCCGGGACGGGCGGGGCGTCGACTGGTGCGCGGGAGCCTCGATCCCGCCGGGGAGGCTGCGCTCGCCCGGGGCCACGCGGCGCAGGACGCCGTCCTCGGCGGTCGCGAGCCTCGTGGTCGTCGGCGTGATGCCCGCGGCCTTCGTCAGACTGCGCACCTCGCGCACCTGCTCGTCGGTGACGAGGGTGACGACCGTGCCGGACGCGCCCGCGCGAGCGGTCCGGCCGGAGCGGTGCAGGTAGGCCTTGTGCTCAGCCGGCGGGTCGGCGTGGACGACCAGCGCCACGTCGTCGACGTGGATGCCGCGTGCGGCGACGTCGGTGGCCACCAGCGTGGTCGCCCGACCGGAGTGGAAGGCCTCGAGGTTGCGCGTGCGCGCACCCTGGCTCAGGTTGCCGTGCAGGTCGACGCTGGGTATGCCCTGGCCGTTGAGCTGTCGTGCCAGCGTCCTCGCGCGGTGCTTGGTCCGGGTGAACACGACCGTCCGGCCGGGCGCGCTGGCCAGATCGACCAGCACGGGGAGCCGGTCGTCGTGGCGGATGTGCAGCACGTGGTGGTCCATGGCGGCGACCGGTGACTGTGCCGAGTCGGCCTCGTGGGTCACCGGGCGGTCCAGGAACTGCTTGACCAGACCGTCGACCGCCCGGTCGAGGGTCGCGGAGAACAACAGTCGCTGCCCGTCGCGCGGGGTCCGGCCGAGCAGGCGGCGTACGGCGGGCAGGAAGCCCAGGTCGGCCATGTGGTCGGCCTCGTCGAGCACGGTGATCTC
>CAZIVD010000008.1:0-107965 GCA_964542635.1 uncultured Nocardioides sp.
AGTTCCTCAACCTCGGCTACGCGGCATACCTGGACTTCTTCGGCTTCTGCAAGGCGGCGTTCCCGTCGATCCCCGACCTCGCGATCGCCAAGATGGTGGCCGGCGTGGACGTCGACCTGTTCCGTCCGGACGACGAGCTGAAGCGACTCGCGCGCCTAGCGGTCGACTCCGGTGTCGACGGTCACTTCGACGGCTCCGACGTCGCGCAGACGTGGGAGCGCCTGGAGGCCGACGAGGCCGGGCGGGCGTGGATCGCCGAGTGGGACAAGGCGGCCGAGCCCTGGTTCAACTTCTCGACCGGCTCGGGCTTCTACCACTCCGACCGGATCTGGATCGAGAGCGTCGAGGTGCCGGTCGGCTACATCACCGACTACATCGCGAAGGTCAAGGAAGGCGTCGACCTCGACCGGCCCGTGGCCGCGCTGCACGCCGAGCGCGACCGCGTGGTCTCGGAGTACCGCGAGCTCCTCGACTCCGACGAGGACCGCGAGGCCTTCGACGCCAAGCTCGGGCTGTCGCGCACGGTCTTCCCCTACGTGGAGAACCACAACTTCTACGTCGAGCACTGGGCCCACTCGGTGCTGTGGCGCAAGATGCGCGACCTCGGTCGGGTGCTCCAGGGCGCCGGCTTCATCGCCGAGGTCGACGACGTGTTCATGTTCAGGCGGGCCGAGCTGCCCGACGTGCTGTGGGACCTCTACTCGGGCTGGGCCGTCGGCGCGCCGTCGCGCGGCCCGGGCTACTGGCCGGCGGAGATCGAGCGGCGCCGGGGGATCCACCGGGCCCTGAAGGAGTGGTCCGCGCCGCCCGCGCTCGGCATCCCGCCCGAGGTGGTCACCGAGCCGTTCACGGTCATGCTGTGGGGCATCACGTCGGACTCGGTGGCGGCCTGGCTCAACGCGGGCGGGGATGGCGACGACGGCTCGCTCAGCGGCTTCGCGGCCTCGCCAGGCCTGGTCGAGGGCCCGGCCCGGGTGATCTTCTCCGCCGACCAGATCGGCGAGATCGAGGACGGCGAGATCCTGGTCGCGCCGCTCACGGCGCCCTCCTGGGCGCCGGTGTTCGGCAAGATCAAGGCCACCGTCACCGACGTCGGCGGGATGATGAGCCACGCGGCCATCGTGTGCCGCGAGTACGGCCTGCCGGCGGTGACCGGCACGGCGTTCGGCACCAAGACGATCAAGACCGGCCAGCTGATCCGCGTCGACGGCAACACCGGCACGGTCACCGTTCTCGACTGACCCAAGCGCGGGCCGGCGGTCATCGCCGGCCCGCGCCCCCCGACCCCCGAAGAAGGAGACGACCACATGCTCACCGTGGAGCAGAACGAGGAACTGACCAGCGTCGGGCCCGGCACCCGCATGGGCGAGCTGCTGCGCCGCTACTGGTATCCCATCGCGTTCGAGCAGGACTTCGACACCAGGCCCAGCAAGACGGTGCGGCTCCTCGGTGAGAACTGGACGCTCTACAAGACCCCGTCAGGCCGCTACGGGATCATCGGCGAGGCCTGCCCGCATCGCAGGGCCTCGCTCACCTACGGCGTCGTGCACGAGGACGGCATCCGGTGCGGCTATCACGGATGGAAGTACGACTTCTCCGGCCAGTGCGTCGAGCAGCCCGCCGAGAGCGACAACACGACGTTCCGCGACAAGATCAAGGCGAAGGCCGGCTCGGCCCAGACCATGGGCGGCATGGTCTGGGTGTACGTCGGGCCGGATCCCGTGCCCGAGCTGCCGCGCTTCGACGTCTACGTGCTCGACGGCATCCGCGACGTCGGCGTCGCGACGCTGCCGTGCAACTGGTTCCAGATCATGGAGAACTCCGTCGACCCGCACCACGTGGAGTGGCTGCACGGCTACTACTTCGAGTTCCTCGGCCAGACCCAGGGCTTCGAGGCACCCAAGTCGTTCCAGAAGCGGCACATCAAGGTCGCCTTCGACGAGTTCGAGTTCGGCATCATCAAGCGGCGCGTCCTCGAGGGGCACGGCGAGGAGAACGACGACTGGGCCATCGGCCACCCGCTGATGTTCCCCTACGGCATGCGCGTGGGCGGGATGTGGATCGACCAGATGCAGATCCGCGTGCCGATCGACGACACCACGACCTGGAAGCTCTTCTACACCCTGCACCACCCGGAGGGCGGCGAGTGGGAGCACCAGGACCGCCCGGTGGTCTACGACTACCAGTGGCGCGACGAGAACGGTGAGTTCATCACCGACTACGTCGAGGGCCAGGACGTGATGGCGTGGGTCTCCCAGGGCACCATCACCGACCGCTCGCAGGAGCACCTCGGCCGCTCGGACCAGGGCGTGGCGATGCTGCGCAAGATGTTCAAGGAGGCGATGGCCGCCGTCGAGGACGGCGAGGACCCGCCGGGGGTGGTGCGCGAGCCGCACGACATCATCGACCTGCCCTGCGAGAAGGACAAGTTCGGCGCGGGCACGGCCTTCACCGACCAGTGGATCAACGGCGGCTCCATGCGCTACAGCCCGATCCGCGACCAGCTGCTGGCCCTCCACCAGGACGCGGCCCGAGCCCGCGAGAAGGCCGGTTCCGGTGCATGACCTGAACGAGGTGGCGGGCCGGGCCGCCCACCACGGCCCGATGCCGGCGCTGCCGCCGGACCCGCATCGGCTGCCGCCACCGGGCGACTGGTTCGCCTCCGACGCCGCGCACCACCTCCTGGACAAGCCCAAGTTCTGCCCACGCTGCGCGGCCTCGCTGGAGCGCGGGCTGATCTCGGAGTGGTGGAGCGCCCAGGAGCGGATCTTCCTGACCTGGTGCGCCGAGTGTCGCTGGACCGGGAACGTGGTGCTGTTCGACCGAGCGATCATCGAGGAGCCCGAGCACTGATGACCCCGTCCCCCGGCCCCGCACTGGTCCTCGACTTCGGGGGTCCGGTGCTGCTCACGCCGTTCGAGCTGGTCGCCGACCGGCCCGGCACGCCGGAGCACGCGCTCCTGCACGGGCGGGGACCGCTGGCGACCGCCGAGCATCCCGACCCGGACTGGCAGGACCTGCAGGCCGGCCGGATCACCGAGCGGGCCTACTGGGACGCGCGCGCGGAGGAGTGGCACGAGTCGGGAGGGCACGAGCCCGACGTCCGGGCGATGATCGCCCACCTCTACGAGCCCGCGCGCCCGGAGCTGGTGCGCGAGCAGGCCCGGGCGCTGGTGCGCGACGCGCGTGCTGCCGGACTCCCCGTCTCGATCCTCACCAACGACCTCCGGGCCTTCCACTCCGAGCACTGGGTCGAGCGGATCGAGATCGTCGGGGACGTCGACGTGGTCGTGGACGGGTCGGTCGAGGGTCACCTCAAGCCCGCGCCCAGGCTCTACGAGCTGCTCTCGGAGCGGCTGGGCGTCGGCTTCGCGGACCTGGTCTTCCTCGACGACCAGGCCAGCAACATCCGGGGTGCCGAGGCGCTGGGCATCCCGTCGGTCTGGTTCGACCCCGCCGACCCCGACCCGTCGTACGCCGCGGTGCGCAAGCTGCTGGGACTCCCACCGGAGGGGGCGAACGATGGTTGAGCAGCGCGAGCTGAGGGTCGTCCAGATGACCTGGGAGGCCGACGGCATCGTCTCGGTGCGCCTGGCGCGGATCGAGAGCGACGACCCGCTGCCCGCCTGGGAGCCGGGGGCCCACATCGACGTCTACGTCCCCGACGGGACCACCCGGCAGTACTCCCTGTGTGGCGACCCGAGGGACCTCTCCTCGTGGCAGATCGCCGTGCTGCGCGAGCCCGAGGGGCGCGGCGGGTCGGCGTACGTCCACGACGAGCTGCGGGTCGGCGACCGGCTCCTCGTCACCCGCCCGAAGAACAACTTCGTGCTCGAGGACGCCAGCTACCACGCCCTGGTCGCGGGCGGTGTCGGGATCACGCCGATGATGGCGATGGCCGAGCACCTGGCCCGCGAGGGGCGGCCGTTCCACCTCACCTACGGTGGCCGGACCGTCGACTCGATGGCGTTCCGCGGCAGGCTGCGCGCGCTCGACGACCAGGTGTCGTTCCTCGCGGAGGACGTCGACGGCCGGCCCGACCTCGAAGCGGTCGTCAAGGCGCTGCCCGACGGCGGGCTGGTCTACGTGTGCGGGCCGCTCGGGCTGCTGCGCGCCGTGCAAGGGGCGGCGGAGGCGGTGCACGGCGCAGACCAGGACGTCGTGCGCTTCGAGCTGTTCAGCCGGGCCGGCGTCGAGCCGGTCGAGACCGTCGCCCTCGACGCAGACGCCTACGAGCTGGTGCTCGCCACGTCCGGTCACACCCTGCGCCTCGCGCCGGAGGCCAACATCCTCGAGGTCGCCCTGGCGCTGGGTGTCGAGGTCGAGAACGACTGCCGGGACGGGATCTGCGGCTCCTGCATCACCCCGATCGTCTCGGGCACGGTCGACCACCGCGACCTGGTGCTGACCAAGAGAGAGCAGGCGGCGATGGACAAGATGCTGGTGTGCGTCTCCCGGCCGACCTGCCCGCGGTTGGAGCTGGCCCTATGAGGGACGCGCCTGTGAGGGGATCCCTTTGATGGACGACGCAGTGATGGACGACGCGACCCGGGCAGAGATCGCCCGGCTCCTGCTCGACGCCTACGCCACCGGCAAGCCGATCGCCCCGCTCACCTCGACCTACGACGACCTCACGCTCGAGGACGCCTACGCGATCCAACTGCTCCAGATCGACGAGTTCCGAGCTGCCGGGCGCACCGTCAAAGGACACAAGGTCGGGCTGACTAGCGTGGCCATGCAGCGGCTCCTGGGCGTCTCCGAGCCGGACTTCGGACACCTCCTCGACGACTTCTTCCACCTCGAGCACGCGCCGATCCCGATGGGCGGCTTCCTGCAGCCGCGGATCGAGCCCGAGGTGGCCTTCGTGCTCTCCGCACCCCTGCGCGGGCCGGGCGTGACGGTCCACGAGGCGATCGCGGCGGTCGACTTCGTGCTGCCCGCTCTCGAGATCGTGGACAGCCGGATCGAGGACTGGAAGATCGGCCTGTTCGACACGATCGCCGACAACGCGAGCTCCGGTGCGGTCGTGCTCGGCTCCACCCCCACTGCTCTCGGCGACGTGGACCTGCGCCTCGCGGGCGCGGTGCTGACCAAGAACGGCGAGGTCGTCGGCACCGGTGCCGGAGGCGCCGTCCTCGGGTCGCCGATCACCTCGCTGGTCTGGCTCGCCAACACCGTCGGCGCGCGCGGCGTGACGCTCGAGGCGGGACACGTCGTCCTGCCGGGTGCGGTGTGCGCCATGGTGCCGGTGGCGGCGGGGGACACCGTCTCCGCGACGTTCGCCGGGCTCGGCACGGTCACCGCCCACTTCGCCCAGACCCCGGAGCACCAGACCCAGGAGGAGCACCGATGAGCGGCGCCCCAGCACCCGCCAAGGCGAGCGCGGCCATCGTCGGACCAGGCAACATCGGCACCGACCTGATGTTCAAGCTGATCCGCCGCAGCGAGATCATCGAGCCGCGCTACATGGTCGGGGTCGACGCGGGGTCCGACGGGCTCCAGCGGGCCGCGCGGCTCGGACTGGAGTCCAGCCACGAGGGCGTGGACTGGCTGCTCGGGCGCGACGAGCTCCCGGACATCGTGTTCGAGTGCACCTCGGCCAAGGCGCACGAGGCCAACGCACCCCGGTACGCCGAGGCCGGCATCCTCGCGGTCGACCTGACACCCGCGGCGGTCGGGCCCTATCTCTGCCCGCCGGTGAACCTGTCGTTCAACCTCGACGCCCCCAACGTCAACATGATCACCTGCGGTGGCCAGGCCACGGTGCCGATGGTGCACGCCGTCTCGTCGGTCGTCCCGGTGCCGTACGCCGAGATCGTCGCGTCGGTGTCGAGCCGCTCGGCCGGGCCGGGGACCCGCGCCAACATCGACGAGTTCACCGAGACGACGGCGTCGGCCGTGGAGGTGGTCGGCGGTGCCGAGCGAGGCAAGGCGATCATCATCCTCAATCCCGTCGAGCCGCCGCTGATGATGCGCAACTCGGTGTTCTGTGCCGTGCCTCCCGAGGCCGGGGAGCCCGGACCCCTGCAGGACCAGCTGCTGGCCTCGATCCATGCGATGGTGCGCACGGTGCAGGAGTACGTGCCGGGCTACCACCTGCGGGCCGAGCCCCAGTTCGACCCCGCGCGCGAGGCCTGGCGGGGGCTCGCCCGGGTCTTCGTGCCGATCGAGGTGAAGGGCCGCGGCGACTACCTGCCCGACTACGCCGGCAACCTCGACATCATCACTGCGGCTGCGGCACGGGTCGGGGACCTGATGGTGGCCCACCGGCTAGGGGTGGCGGCGTCGTGGAAGTCGGCCAGCGAGCTCGGCGATCTCGCCGACAGTGCTTCGGCGTCCGCGCCGGCCTCCGAGCGGGCGGGGGTGTGAGCCCATGGGCGACATGACCATCCGTCCCGAGGACGCACCCGTCGTGGGGCGTGAGGTGCCCGAGACCGAGGTCGCGGAGTTGACCCCGACCGCGGGTGGCCCGACGGACCTGCGGATCACGGACTCCACGCTGCGCGACGGGTCGCACGCGATGAGCCACCAGTTCACCGAGGAGCAGGTGCGCGGCGTGGTCGCCGCCCTCGATCGCGCGGGCGTCCAGGTGATCGAGGTGACACACGGCGACGGGCTCGGCGGCTCCAGCTTCAACTACGGCTTCAGCCTCGTCGACGAGCTCGACCTGATCGCCGCTGCGGTGGACGAGGCCACCAGGGCGCGGATCGCCGTGCTCATGCTCCCGGGTCTGGCGACCGTCCACGACCTGAAGGCGGCGCACGGTGTCGGGGCGTCCGTGGCCCGGATCGCCACGCACTGCACCGAGGCCGACGTGTCGATCCAGCACTTCGGCGCGGCCCGGGCCCTCGGGATGGAGACCGTCGGGTTCCTGATGCTGGCGCACCGGGCAAGCCCGGAGGTGCTGGCCGCCCAGGCCCGGATCATGGTGGACGCGGGTGCGCAGTGCGTCTACGTCGTGGACTCGGCCGGGGCCCTCGTCCTCGACGACGCCCAGCAGCGGGTCCGGGCCGTCATCGACGAGATCGGTCCCGACGGCGCGCAGGTGGGCTTCCACGGCCACCAGAACCTCAGCCTCGGCATCGCGAACTCGGTGCTCGCCTTCCAGGCAGGCGCCCGCCAGATCGACGGCGCCCTGTGCGCGCTCGGCGCCGGCGCCGGCAACTCGCCTACCGAGGTGCTGGCGGCGACGTTCGAGCGGATGGGCATCCGCACCGGGGTCGACCTGGGCGAGGTGCTGTCGGCCGCCGAGGAGGTGGTCCGCCCGTTCGTGCCCCGGCTGCCGTGGATGGACCGGGCCTCCATCACCCAGGGGTACGCCGGTGTCTACTCGTCGTTCCTGCTCCACGCGGAGCGGGCGGCCGAGCGGTACGGCGTGCCCGCACACGCCATCCTCCAACGGGTCGGCGAGCTCGGCTACGTGGGAGGGCAGGAGGACATGATCATCGACATCGCCCTGCAGCTGGCCGAGGAGCAGGACCTCGGCGACCTCGCCGCGGCGGGGGTGCGCTGATGACCGCCACGCGGGCCGAGCCGGGACTGGCGCCGGCGGGCGGCTGGGACGTCGCCTCGGTGGCGGCGGAGCTGCTGCGCTGCGAGGACGGACGCATCGAGCGGCCGGCGTTCACCGACGAGTGGCCCGCCCTCGACCTCGAGACCGGCTATCGGATCCAGGACCTCAACCTGCAGGCGCGGCTGGATCGCGGCGAGACGCTGGTCGGCGTCAAGCTCGGTCTGACCAGCAAGGCCAAGCAGCAGCGGATGGGGGTGCACGTCCCCTTCGTCGCCTGGCTCACCGACGCGATGATCCTGCCCGCAGGTGACCCGGTGCCGCAGAGCCGCCTGATCCACCCCCGTGTCGAGCCCGAGATCGTGTTCCTGATGGGGGAGCGGCTCGCCGGCGGTGTCGGATGCGCGCGGGCGATGGCCGCCGTCGAGTCGGTGTGGGCGGGTGCGGAGGTGATCGACAGCCGCTACCAGGACTTTCGCTTCACGGCGGGCGACGTCGCGGCCGACAACGCCTCGTCCGCGGCCTTCGTCACCGGTCCGGTCGGGATCCCACCCACGCAGCTGGACCTGTCGTTGGAGGCCGTCCTCGTGGAGGTCGACGGGAGGGTGGTCGACTCCGCGACGGGTGCGGCGGTGCAGGGGCATCCCGGCGAGGCCCTCGCCCTCGCGGCCAACGAGCTGGCCCGCCGCGGCCACGCGATCGAGGCCGGCTGGCTCGTCCTCACCGGTGGCATGACCGACGCCGTGCCCGCTCCGCCGGGGGTCTCGGTCGCCATGCACTTCACCCACCTCGGCTCGGTGTTCGTCCACGGCGGGACGGGCTGACCGACATGCCACTCGTCGAGGTGACCATCGTGCAGGGACGCAGCCCCGAGCAGCTGCGGGCGCTGATCAGCGGGCTCACCGCGGCCGTGTGCGAGTCGGTCGGAGCCCCCAAGGAGAGCGTGCGGGTCGTCGTACGCGAGGTGCCGGCCACGCACTGGGCGGCCGGCGACGTGACCATCGCCGAACGGAATGCCCCTCAGGAGGGAGCGACATGAGCGAGCCGACGTTCTTCGGACACGTCATCGACGGTGAGGAGGTGCCCTCGGCGGACGGGGCGACCTTCGACGTCTGGAACCCGTGGACCCGCGAGGTGTGGGCGCAGGCCGCCGAGGGCAGCGCCGAGGACGCGTCCCGCGCGGTCGCCAGTGCGCGCCGGGCGTTCGACGAGGGTCCCTGGCCGCGGCTCGCTCGCGCCGAGCGCGCAGCCGCCATCCACCGCCTCGCCGACGCGATGGAGGCGCACGCGGACGAGCTCGCCACCCTGGACACCACCAACATGGGCAAGCCGTTCGCCCAGGCCAAGCACGACGTCGGCCGGTCGGTGTGGAACTTCCGCTTCTTCGCCGACCACCAGCGCGACCACTGCGGCGAGGTCTACCCGATGGACTCCGGCCACCACACCTACAGCGAGTACGGCCCGGCCGGGGTCGTCGCCGCGATCAGCCCGTGGAACTTCCCGCTGATGATGGCGAGCTGGAAGGTCGCCCCCGCGATCGCCTGGGGGAACACCTGCGTCGTCAAGCCCTCCGAGGACACCCCGGCCTCCGTCACGATGCTCGGTCGGCTCGCCGTGGAGGCCGGCCTGCCGCCGGGCGTCATCAACGTCCTGAACGGTCACGGGACTCCCGCCGGCTCCGCGCTGGTGGCCGACGACCGCGTCGACCGGGTCACCTTCACCGGCTCGTCCGTGACCGGGCGGAAGGTGATGGCGTCCGCAGCGACGCATCTGGCGCCGGTCTCGCTCGAGCTGGGCGGCAAGGGCGCGAACCTCGTGTTCGACGACGCCGACCTCGACAACGCCGTGCACTGGGCCGTCGAGGCGATCTTCCGCAACAGCGGCCAGATCTGCCTCGCCGGGGCCCGGCTCTTCGTCGGCTCGGGAATCTACGACGAGTTCATGGAGCGCTTCGTCGCAGCGGCCGAGGCGCTCACGATCGGCGACCCCTTCGACCCGGCCACGAGGTTCTCCTCGCTCTCCAGCAAGCGACACTTCGACAAGGTCTCGTCGTACGTCGACGGGGTCGCTCTCGACGGAGGCAAGGTCGTCACCGGCGGCGTCGACCCGGACGGCGGCTGGCTGGTGCGCCCGACGATCATCACCGACCTGCCGCTCACCGCTGCGGCCTACTGCGAGGAGATCTTCGGCCCCGTCTGCGTGGTGAACCGCTTCGACACCGAGGACGAGGCCGTCGCCCTCGCCAACGACACCCGCTACGGCCTCAACGCCATGCTCTTCACCGAGAACCTCTCCCGGGCCCATCGCGTCGCCTCGAAGCTGCGCGCCGGCACCGTCTGGGTGAACTGCTTCTTCATCCGGGATCTCCGCACGCCGTTCGGTGGCGTCGGCGACTCGGGCGTCGGCCGCGAGGGCGGCAACTTCAGCCGCGAGTTCTTCACCGAGCCCAAGGCCGTGGTGATGCAGATCCAGCGGTAGACCCACTCGGCTGCCGGCCTCACATGCGGCGCCGGGTCCGCCTGCCCCAGAACTGGTCGAACGGGTCGCGGTCGTCCGCAGGCCGTTCCCAGCCGCGTGGACGGTCCCCGGCGAAGGACGGGGAGGCCACGGCGGCGGCGATGGCGGTCGTGATCGGAACCGCGAGGACGAGCCCGATGCCCGAGGCGAGGGTGCGGACGATCTCCTCGGCGATCTCCTCGGTCGAGACCAGGTCGAGGAGCGGCCTGTCGTAGACCGACAGGAGCAGGAGCAGGACGATGGACGCGCCGGAATAGGCGAACACGATCGTGTAGATCGTGGAGGCGATGTGATCGCGGCCGATCCGCATGGCGCCCGCGAAGATCTGTCGCCGGGGGGCCTCCGGCGCCGCGGAGCGCAGCTCCCAGACCGCCGAGGACTGCGTGATGGTGACGTCGTTGAGGACGCCGAGGCCCGCGATGATGAGTCCACAGGTCAACAGTCCGGTGAAGCTGACATCGCTCACGAACGTCGCCAGGATGCTGCCGCCCTCGTCAGCGATGCCGGTCAGCCTGCTCGAGCCGACGGCGTAGTGGCCGATCGCCGCGGTGACGGCGATCCCGAGGAGAGTGCCGGCGAGGGCCGAGCTGGTGCGGAGGCTGACCCCGTGGGTCAGGTAGAGGACCACGAACATGATGGCCGAGGCACTCACCACCGCGACCCAGACGCCCGGCTCGCCGGCGAGGAGCGAGGGAAGCATGAACTTGGTGACCATCAGGGCGCTGAACACCAAGGCGACCATGGCCATCAGGCCACGGAGGCGGGCGACCGCGACGACGAGCAGAGCGAACCCCAGCGCCAGCCAAAACAGCGCCGCATGACGATCGGTGCCGGTGTAGGTGTAGATGGCGTCCTGGCCGGCCCCGGCCGCCGGGTCCGGGGGCTGGCGCATCAGTTGCACACGGTCGCCCGGCCGCACGCCCGACCTCGACACCTCGGGGGCGACCTCGACCTCGAGGGTGCGAACTCCTCCCGACCGGTCGCGAAGCCGCACCGAGATGTGCCCGCAGGAGGGGGACGCTTGGTAGCCGGGCACCGGCTGGTCGGGCGAACCCTGCTCGGTGAGCGCGCAGGGCGGCTGCACCGACACCACGTCCGCGTGCGGGAAGGTGACCCCCGGGGCCGCGAACGCCGACAGCGTGGGCAGGGTCGGGCTGTCGCCGGGCCACAGCCGCCACACGCCCACGGCCGTCGCCAGCGCGGCCACCACGAGGAGGACCACGAGAACGACGCGTGGTCCGCGACCGACGGCGACGTCGTACTCGTGTGTCCCGTGCCGGTGTCTGGTCACCTGCCTCATCGTGGCACTCCAAACCGGGACGCCCTCGGCTCCGCAGGCGCGCCTAGGATGCGGCCATGGAGGGCGCCCGTCGCGCGGATGGCCGCAGGTCGACGCGCCAACGAGTCATCGTGGAGGACTTCGTCGGCGAGTCCGAGTCGTTCCTGAGTGCCCAGCAGGTGCATCAGGCCCTGGTCTCGCGCGGCGAGTCGGTCGGTCTGGCCACTGTCTATCGCAACCTGCAGGTGCTGGCGAACCTGGAGTTGGTCGACACCTTGCGCGATGAAGGCGGCGAGACCCGGTACCGCCAGTGCAGCCCGCGGCACCACCATCACCTCGTCTGCCGCGGCTGCGGCCGGGTCGAGGAGATCAAAGGCCCTGCGGTCGAGCGCTGGGCCGACGCGGCGGCCGAGCAGCACGGCTTCACCGAGGTGTCACACACGATCGAGATCTTCGGGCTCTGCCCCACCTGCACGACGAGCCAGGTTTAGCCGACCTCACGCCCGGCAGGCTATCCGAAATGAGAATCGTTCGCATCATCAGGGGTCCCGGCGCGTCCCCGCGGATACACGGGTGTGGCTGACGCACCATGAAGCAATGCCCGAGCCCACACCACCTCGTCGTCGACTGTTGAAGGCTGCGGGCCTGGGTGGCTCGGCCGTGCTGGGGATCGCGGTCGCCAGCCGCACCGGCGTGATTCCGACAGGAGGCGTCGACGCCCTCGGCCGGCTGAGCCTGTCAGCAGACGGCTCCGGGATGCGCGCCCTGGAGGTCGGGCTCGGGGACGACCTCCTCCCCAAGGTCGGCAACGCGCGTTGGGAGTCCGATCGGCTGCCCACCACCACGCACTCGATGGTCGCCTTCACCTGGGATCGCGACGAGTCGACGCCGGGCGTGCAGATCAGCTCCCGGAGGTCGGGCTCGTGGAGCGCCTGGAGATCGGTCCCGCTCCAACTCGATCTCCCCGACGGCGACGACGCGGAGTGGGGCATCCGCACCGGCACCCAGCTGGTCTGGATCGGCGCGTCCGACGGGATCCGCATCCGGCTGGGGGCGCATCGGCCGCCCAGCCTGATGCTCGTCCTCCTCCATCCCGGCCGTCTACCCGGCGACGAGCGTGAGGAGCCGCTGTCCGCGCCTCTCGCCCGCAGTGAGGCGCAGGCGGGCGTGCCGCCGCGACCCACGATGCGCGGGCGCAGCCAGTGGGGGGCCGACGAGTCCTGGCGCAACGGCGACCCGCGCTACAACGTGACGATCGAACAGGTGCACATCCACCACACGGCGAACAGCAACGACTACTCCGAGGAGGACGTGCCGGCGATCCTGCGTGGCATCTACCGCTACCACGCGCGCAGCCTGGGCTGGTCGGACATCGCCTACAACTTCCTCGTCGACCGCTTCGGCCGGATCTGGGTGGGTCGCGCCGGCGGGGCGGCCAAGCCGGTGCGCGGCGCGCACACCCTCGGCTTCAACGCGACGTCCACGGGGTTCGCCGTCATCGGCAACCACGAGCTGGTGCAGCCGAGCCCGCAGACCATCGGTGCGCTCGTGCGGTTGACCGCCTGGAAGCTGGGGATGTACCAACGCGACCCCGAGGGCACCGTCGCCGTCCTGTCGGAGGGCAGCGACAAGTACGCCGCCTCACAGGTCGTCGTCCTGCCGGTCGTCGACGGCCATCGGGACACCAACGACACCGCTTGTCCCGGGACCTTGCTCTACGCCCGACTCCCGGCCGTTCGTCGGCGGGCCGCGAAACAACTCGCCGGCGCTGCGGACCCCGGCGTGGTCATCACCCAGCCCTTCGCACTCAGCGGGGATGCGGCGGCGGGCGCGGTGCTCAGCATCGCCCCGGGTGCCTACACCCCGGCCGATGCTGCGGTCTCCTACACCTGGCTGCGCGACGGGGTACCGACAGGAGACGACCCGGCCACTGCGGCCCGCACGTGCGTGCCGGAGGATGTCGGTCACCAGCTCGGCGTCGTGGTCACCGTCGCCGCGGAGGGATACGCGAGCGCCACGCAGCAACTTGCGACGCCCGCACCCGTCGAGACGACGGCGGTCCTCGATCTCAGGGCGCGGCCCCGACACGGGAACATCCGCGTCACGCTGGCCGTGACGGCGCCGGGACTGGCCGTGCCACCAGCGGGCCGCGTCCGGATCCGCGCCGACCAACGCAAGGCCCGGACGGTCGAGCTGGTGGACGGCCGCGCCGTGGTTCGACTCACGGGATTCGGGCCCGGGAAGCACAGGATCAAAGCCACCTATCTCGGCCTCGCGCCCGTGCGGCGGGCCAAGGCCCAGACGACGGTCCGGGTCAGGCGCCATCGGCGGGCAGAAGCGACGGAGTGACGACCTGGTTCCACGACCCAATCGGTGGGGTATCGGAGCATTTCGAGCAGTGGGCGCTTGAAATGCTCCGACACCGCGTTGCGCGCCCGTAGGGATTCGAACCCCAAACCTTCTGATCCGTAGTCAGATGCTCTATCCGTTGAGCTACGGGCGCAGCGCCCGAGGACCGATGCTCGGCCCAGCGGGCGACTGGTCGAGGATAGCCGACCCCTCAGGTGATGCCGAATCGACCCGATCAGCGCTGCGGGTCCAGACCCGGGGTCAGCGGGGCCACGCTGAACTCCACCGGGCTCGGGTCGGAACCGCAGCCCTGGGACTCGGCGATCCGCTCGTGCTCGGCCGCCTCGAGGGCGGCGAGCCCGCACCAGTAGGGACCCGAGTAGCTGGTGGCCCCCGTCGAGCGGTCGTGGCAGATCACGATGAACGGGTGGTTGAGCGACTCCAGCTCTGCGCGCACGACGTAGTCGACGACCAGGTCGTAGCAGCTCCTGAAGTCTTCCTCCACAGGTTAGAGACGTTCCGCGGAGCACCCCGGTTACGCCCCTTGCCGCACGCGGGCCCGAGGTGGGTGGGGGCGGGCTCTCCGAAGGGGTCGGGGTCCGCCGCCCCCACCCTGCGATCGGAGGCCCGCCGAGCCAGACCGGGGGGTGTCGGTATGGACGCGAGGCGGGCGTTGAAGCCCGATCGGCTGGTCGACCGCCGTCGAGTGGACGGCGGCGGCATCGTGGGGATGCCCCTCACAGACGGGGGCCTGCGGCCGTTCATTACGCCCGCCGATTCGAGGTCGCGGCGGTGGTCTAGAACGGTGGTTCGAGCTCGAGCGATCCGCGGTTGTTGCCGTCGTCGGGATCTCGGGGGTCTGCCGCCGCCAGGGTCGCCTCAACGAGGGCCGCGACATCAGTGCGTACGTCGAAGGCGAGCGCCGCGCGGTCGGGTGCGACGTCCGAGCCGGGCAGACGGCAGTCGAGGAGGATGCGCGAACCTCGACGCCGGTCGGTGCAGACCCAGTTGCCGAACCCCTCACCGTGGTGCACGAACACCTCGGTCGCATCGGTGACGCTGACGGACAGGTGCAAGTCGGAGTCCGGCCCGATCGCGGGGATCGTGACGTGGAACCACCGGTCCCGGGTGGGGAGCAGGGTGCCGGTCAGTCGACCGACGCGGGTGTCGAAGGACCGGTCGACCCCGGGTGAGGACGAGGGCGAGGCAGGCGGGGGAGGCGTAGGGGACTCATCGGGCGTAGGGCTCGGTGCAGGAGGCGTGGACACGGGCTCCGACGGCGACGGGGAGGCCGTTGCCACGACGGTGGGGGATGGGGTGGGCGAGGGTGTGGGGGGCGCGCTGGACGCGACCGGGGTCGGGTCGTCACTGGGCCCGGACGAGGAGGCGCTCGGCTCCGGAGCAGCGGTGCCGGTGGGGGACTCCTGTTCCCCGCCACCCAGGAGCAGCAGACCGGCCACCACCGCAGCGGCCACCGCGGCCACCCCGGCGCCGACGAGCCAACGGGTCCGACCCGCCAGCGCGCCGGTGCCCAGGAAGGTGTTTCCGGTCGCCTGGGCAACCGTCGAGCCGAGGAGGGCCGGCACCACGACCGCGCCGAGGTTGTGGTTGATCGCGTCGACCGTGCCCGCGGCCTCGGAGCACCGCTCGCACGTCTCGAGGTGGTCACGGACCTGCTCACGGTCCGTTCGCGTCAGCCCTCCGCGCGCGTACTTCGGCAGGCGGGCGAGGATGTGGGTGCACTCCGGGTCGTCGGCCAGGGCGAGGTGCTGGTCGAGGTAGGCGAGCCGCAGGCCCTCCCGGGCACGGAACGCCAACTGGGCCAGGGAGTTGGGCGACAACCCCATCCGGGCTGCCACGTCGCGGGGCGACTCGTCGCGCACGGCGAGATGCCAGAGCACCTCCTGCCAGCGTGGCGGCAGCGACCGGAAGGCGGCACTGACCGTGGTGGCCTCGGCCATCTGCTCGCTGAGGTCTCGGGAGGACGTCTGGTCCTGGTGGTCCCGGTCGGTGAAGTCGTCCACCAGGGTCTCGCGCCGCGTGGCCCTGATGCTGTCGATGTGCAGGTTGCGGATCGTCCGGAGCAGGTAGGTCCGGAAGGCCTCATCGGGTCCTCCGCCGCGACGCAGGGCGGCCAGGATGCGCGCGTAGGCCTCGGCCACGAGATCCGCGGCAGCGGCGGGCTCGGTGAGCGACCGCGCGAGCCGCATGCCGGCGTCGCGGTGCCGCTCGAACAGCGCCGCCGTGGCGTTCGAGTCGCCTGCGCGTGCGGCTACGATCAGCTCCGCGTCGGTGCGGCCGTCCGCTGGTGTCCCGGACATCACCCAGGCCTCCCCGTCCCGTCTTGCAGCCCTCGGGGGTGCCCGAGCGCGCAGCCAGGGTAGGCGTGGCGATCGCCCGAATCCGAGCCGTCGCAACACCGCCCCCTGGCCGCTCTGGACCAGTCGAGAGCCCGCGTAATGACGACACCTCCTCGGACGTCTGGTAGTTGAGTGGGCGTGCGCCCGGGGCACGCCCACTCGGTCATGAGCAGGGGCTCCGAGAAGGGTGTGTCGGGCTGGTGGGGACAACGGGGTGGAGGCTGGCTCGCACGCGGGCCCGGCGACGAACGCTCGCGATGCTGTTCGTCGCTGTGGGACTGGGGGCACTGACTCTCGGCGCGGTCGCTCCCGCGGCCTCCCCTGCCGCCCTCAGGTCGCCCGTGGCCGTCGTCCCCACAGCTCCCGCCGCGGCAGCGGTGCCAGGGGTGCCCGCCGACCCCTCGGTGCTCTTCGAGGAGGACTTCGAGAACGCCGACACGCACCCCGTGCTGCTCACCGACTACACCGGGGTCGGCGGGGCGACGTACACGGCTGATCCGGAGTGGCTGTCCTCCTGCAACGGCCAGGTCGTGCAGTTCAGCACTCCGCAGAGCGACTTCGCCGCGTCCAACTGCCAGGTGACCGGTGGCGAGCACGCCTTCAACCGGGTCCGTCAGCTGGCCCGGGCGTTGGCTTCCGTCAACGGCGGTGACCCGCTCGCCAACCACGCTCTCGCCGCCTACACCCAGGGAGCAGATCCCGGTCCCGACCACGTGGAGCTCGCCACGGCGGCCCCCGTCGGGCTTCCCCCGGGCTTGAGCAGCCGGTTCGTCCTCGTGCAGGTCAACGTCGCCGCTCTCAACTGCGCGTCCTTCGCCTCGCCGGACTACCGCTTCTCCTTCTTCGGGGACGACGGGGACGTCGTCCTCGTGGGAGACACCCCGGAGGGTTGCGACACCTCCACGGTGGTGGACAGCGTTCCGGGTGCCCCGACGAACCCCGACGGCCTCCCCGTGAACTCCGTGGCCACCAATGTCCGGGTCGGCACCGTCACCAGCCCGGCCGTGCTGTTCTCCGGTCAGACGCTCGGCGTCGAGATGCGCAACCTGACCGGCACGAGCGCCGGGAACGACGCAGCCGTCGACGACCTGCGCGTCCTCGACGTCACACCAGCGTTGGACACGGCCTTCGACCCCCCACTGGTGGGGACCGGTCAGGAGTCGCGGTTGACCTTCACGGTCACCAACACGGCCGAACTCGCGGCGAAGGGCGGATTCGCGTTCACCGACTACCTGCCCGCGGGCCTGGTGATCGCACCCACCCCCGACTTCGGGTCGACCTGCGTCCCGGCTTCGATCACGGATGGGGGTACTCCGGGGGCAGGTTCGCTGTCGATCGTCGGCTCGCTGTCCGGCGGTCAGGCCAGCTGCACGATCTGGGTCGACGTCGTCTCGGCGAGCGAGGGCACCTTCGTCAACGCCCCTGGGCCGAACGTCGGCCAGGAGGTGGGCCTGGTGCCTCCCCCGCCCGCCATCCTCGAGGTGCGCGACCCGCGCCTGCGGCTGGTGAAGGCACTGGACGGCGACCGCTTCGACGCCGGCGACCAGTTCACGGTGGTGATCCGTCGCGGCGGCCCCGGAGGAGCAGTCGTCAGTGATCCGGCCCGGGCCACCACCACCGGCTCTGGCCCCACCGTCACCCCTGGCACCGGGACGACGGGTGACGTCCAGGCGGAGGCGGGCCGCACCTACACGCTCGCGGAGACGCCGGCCGGCAGCACCAATCTGGAGCGGTATGCCGCGACGCTCTCGTGCAGCGACGCCCGCGGGCTCCAGACGAACCTGCCGACTGACGTGCCCGCAGCCAGTGGGGTCGCGATCACTCCGCACGCAGGGGCGGACGTGCGATGCGTGCTCACCAACCGGGCGCTCCGGCCAGGGCTCCGGCTCGACAAGCGGGTCGACATGGTCGCCGACGTCGACCACGACGGCCTCACCGGCCGCGGTGACACCATCACCTGGGCGTTCCGGCTCACCAACTCCGGGGTCGTCCCCCTGACCGATCCCGGAGTCGACGACCCGCTGGCGGGGCCGGTCATCTGCCCACCGGGCCCGCTGGCGCCCGGCGGCACGATGACCTGCCGTCCGCACGCGTCGTACGTCGTGTCGCAGGCCGACGTCGACCGAGGCAGAGTGCGCAACGTGGCCACCGCGCGGGCTGAAGGGCCTGGCGGTGATCCGGCCGCCGCAGCGGACGACGTCGTGTCCGAGCCTGACCAGACATCCACGCCGACGAGCCAGGTGTCCGGTCTCCGCCTCGACAAGCGGGTGGCCCGCATCGTGGACTCCGACGGCGACGGCGTCACCGACGCGGGCGACACCATCGAGTGGGAGTTCGACGTGACCAACTCCGGGTCGGTCACCGTGGAGCTGCCCCGCATCGACGATCCCTTCCTCCACGAAGCCGGGCTCTCGGTGCGGTGTCCGGGCCGGCTGCTGACCGCGGGTGACTCCGTCACCTGTCACGCGGCGCCGTACGAGGTCACGCAGGCCGATGCGGTCGCGGGACGCATCGTGAACGTGGCCACCGCCGCCGGGCTCGCGCGCGGCGGGGCCGACGGGACAGGCGGCGCGGCCGTCCGATCCGACGCTGACGAGACCGTCACGGCCACGCGTTCGGCGGGAGCCTCCGGCGCCGGACCGGACGGCCCGGCGGGTGTCGTCCTGCCGGCCACGGGTGGTCCGTCGCTGCTCTGGCCGCTGCTCGGGTTGGCCCTGGTCGGAGTCGGCGGCTGGCTCGTGCGGCATGGCTCGCGCCGACGCGTGGTGGGCTGAGCACCTGTGAGGATGGGGGAGTGTCTACGCCGGGACGCGGTCGTCGCTGGCTGGGGCTGACCCTGGTCGTCTCCGGCCTGGTCGTCCTGGGCTGGTGGGCGTGGCAGGTCTTCGGCACCAACTGGGTCTCCCAGCGAGTGCAGGAGGAGATCGTGACCGATCTCGAACAGGCCTGGGACAGCGGTCAGGACGTCGCCACCCGCGACGGCGACGGGTCCGCGCAGCGGGCCTCGGCCATCGTCCGGATCCCCAGGTTCGGCTCCGACTACGCGGTGCCGGTGATCCAGGGTGTCTCCGACGCGGACCTCGCGGCCGGATTCGGGCACTTCACGGACACCGCCGGGCCGGGCCAGGTCGGCAACTTCGCTCTGGCCGGCCATCGCGTCACGCACGGGCAGCCCCTCAACGACATGCCGCAACTGGAACCCGGCGACGAGGTCGTCGTCGTCACGCGACAGTGGACCTACCGCTACATCCTCGACACCGGTGGCGCCGATCTCGAGGTGCCGTTCACCGAAGGCTGGGTGCTCGAGCCCGAGCCGGTGAACCCTGACGGAGGCGTCGGACCGGCCTCGGGCGTGGACCGCCTGCTCACTCTCGTGACGTGCGCGGAGCTCTTCCACACCGACCTGCGGCTCGTCGCCTTCGGCCACCTGGCCTCGAAGGAGCCGACCCAGCCCTGACCGCTCGGTGGTCGAGCCCTTCGAGACGCTCGCTCCGCTCGCTCCACAGGAACCACGGGCGAGCCCGTGTCGAGACCCCTTGCCGCTATCGGGCCTCGAGCGGCGATGTGGGGCTCTGGGGTGGCTAGCCTGGCGGCGTGGGCAGGGCGGAGGGGGACGGCACCGGGACGCGGTTCGTGTCCTCCGGTCGGCTGCCGCCGACAGGCGCTGTGCGGGCCGTCCTCGACGAGACGTATCGCCGCTTCGCGCCGGTGGTGGACGGCACCCTCTCCGACGTCTATCCCGTCCTCTCGCGCGCCGACCCCTCGGCGTTCGGTCTGTGCGTGGTCGGCGTCGACGGCACCGTGATCAGGTCCGGGGACGCGGAGGTGCGCTTCCCGATCATGAGCGTGGCGAAGCCGTTCGTGTTCGCTCTGGTGGCGTCGATCCTCGGCATCGAGGAGGTACGGGGACGGGTCGGGGTCAACGCCACTGGCCTGGCCTTCAACTCTGCGACGGCTGTCGAGCGGGATCCGAGCGGGCGTACCAACCCGATGGTGAACCCGGGAGCGATCGCGACCACCTCGCTCGTGCCCGGGGCCACGGTGGAGAAACGATGGCACATGGTGCACGACACCTTGTCGCGTTTCGCGGGACGCGCCCTGGAGGTCGACGAGGAGACCCTGGAGTCTGCGCTCGCGACCAACCACCGCAACCGTGCCCTGGCCAACATGCTGGTGGCCGCCGGCGCCCTTCAAGGAGACCCGGCGGCCGCCGTGGAGGTCTACACCCGGCAGAGCTGCCTGTCCGTCACCGCCGTCGACCTCGCGGCCATGGGTGCGACCCTGGCCGACGGCGGCACGCAACCGCTGACCGGCGAGTCCGTGGTGGACGCCGAGGTCGCGCACGCCACGCTCGCCGTGATGACCATCGCCGGCCTCTACGAGACGTCCGGCGACTGGCTCTTCGACGTCGGCATGCCGGGCAAGAGCGGGATCGGCGGGGGCATCGTCACGGTCTCGCCCGGGAAGGGCGCGCTCGGCACGTATGCGCCCCCTCTGGACGCGGCGGGCAACAGCGTGCGCGGCGGGCTGGCCGCCCGCCATCTGGCTCGGCGACTCGGGCTCGACGTACTGGCGTCAGAGGCGGTGCTGGGCCAGAGTTGAGCCGGGAGCGGCCAGGCCGCTCCCTCTCGGGCTCCGTTCGCCGGTCGGGACCCCCCAGGCCGGAAACTCCCCCTGGAGGCCAGCACATGACCAGCCACCCCGCGCGTGGTGACTTCGACCCGATCCCTTCGACTCGCCGACGGGTGGCCCTGTCGGTAGCGAGCGAGCTGCCACCCGTCGCCGAGGCGGCGGCGCTGGCGGTGCCGGTAGCCGCCGGGGCCGAGCCCCCGGCCGACCTGGGCACGGACGCGGAGCATCTGCGGATCGCCGGCTTCACCGGCACGGCTGGCCAGCACCTCGTCATCCCGGGCGCCGACGGGCGGGCGCTGGTCGCCCTGGGGATAGGCGACGCGGACAGCGTCGACCTGACCCGGGTGCGCGACCTCGCGGCGGACTTCGCGCGCGCCGTCCCGCAGCACCTCACGCTTGCGGTCGAGCTGCCCGAGGGCGCCACGGCCCTGGCGCCGGCCGACTTCGCGCAGGTGGTCGTCGAGGGCGTGCTGCTCGCGCGCTGGCGGTTCTTCGTGGGCAAGGGCGGCGACGAGGCGACGCTCACGGCCCTGACGATCGTGGCGCCCGACGCGGTCGCCGACGAGGTGCGGGCGGGCGTGGCGAAGGGCGAGACGATCGCGCGCGCCGCGGCGATCGCCCGGGACCTGGCCAACTGCCCGGCGACCACGCTCTCGGCTGCGCGGATGGCCGAGGTGGCCGCTGCTCTCGGGCCGGAGTCCGGTGTCGAGGTCGCGGTGTACGACGAGCAGCAGCTCATCCGAATGGGCTGCGGCGGCATCCTGGGCGTCAACCTCGGCAGCGTCGACGAGCCGCGCCTGATCAAGATGAGCTACCGGCCGGAGTCGCCCACCGGGCATCTGGGACTCGTGGGCAAGGGCGTCATGTACGACTCCGGCGGCATCAGCCTCAAGCCCAGCGACGAGTCGCACGCACAGATGAAGAACGACATGACCGGCGCGGCCGCCATCCTCGGCGCGATGACCGCGCTCAAGGCGCTCGGCTGCACGACCGCCGTCACGGCGTACCTGTGCTGCACCGACAACATGCCCTCGGGATCGGCGATGAAGCTCGGCGACGTGCTGACCATGCGCAACGGGACGACCGTCGAGGTGCTCAACACCGACGCCGAGGGACGCCTGGTGATGGCCGACGGCCTGTGCCTGGCCGTCGAGGACGGCGTCGACGCCGTCGTGGACATCGCGACGCTGACCGGCGCCTGCCTGCGCACGCTCGGGGTGGAGATCGCCGGCGTGATGGGCAACAGCAGCGACCTGGTCAACCAGCTCGAGGCAGCGGGCGAGTCGGCCGACGAGCCGGTCTGGGAGCTGCCGCTGCACCGGCCCTACCGCAGCCAGCTCGACTCCTCGATCGCCGACCTGACCAACATGGGCGGCGTGAACGCCGGCTCCATCACCGCCGCGCTGTTCCTGGCCGAGTTCGTCGACGGCAAGCCGTGGGCCCACGTCGACATCGCCGGCACCGCCCAGCAGCCCGCGGTCCGCTCCTGGCGCAACAAGGGAGCCAGCGGCTTCGGGGCCAAGCTCCTGATCGAGCTGGCCACTCGCTTCACCGCGCCGCAGGAGGCCGACCAGTGAGCGCCGCGGCGGCGGAGGACCAGTCCTCCGGCGGCGGCTTCCTCGGCTGGATCGAGCGGGTCGGGAACAAGATCCCGCATCCCGCGATCATCTTCCTCGGCCTGATCGTCATCGTCATCCTGCTCTCCGCGGTGCTGGCCTGGGCCGGGGTGAGCGTGACCACCGAGGTGGCGGAGCCGCAACCCACCGAGGTCACCCAGGACTACGAGGGCGGCACCACCTATCCGTCCACCGAGCACCCGGACGAGGAGGACGCGTACGCCGAGCCCGACTACGAGATCGTCACCGAGACGATCGAGGCCAAGAGCCTGCTCAGTCGTGAGGGCATCGCCCACATGTTCACCACGGTCGTGCAGAACTTCAACGACTTCGGGGTCGTGGCCGTGATCCTCGTGGCGATGATCGGCGTCGGCGTCGCCGAGGAGGCCGGGCTCATCGCGGCGCTGATCCGCAAGATGGTGCAGGTCGCGCCACCGGGCGCGATCACGTTCATCATCGTGCTGCTCGGCGGCATCTCCAGCGTCGCGTCCGACGCGGGCTATCTGGTGCTGATCCCGCTGGGCGCGGCGGCCTTCGCCAGCATCGGCCGCAATCCGCTCGTCGGCATCGCGGCGGCGTACGCCGGCGTCAGCGCGTCGTTCTTCGTCAACATCCTGATCACCCCGGCTGACGGCATCATCACCGAGGTCACCAACGAGATCATGGCCGGCGTCGCACCGAACGCCGAGCCGCTCAACGTCACCCACAACTTCTACTTCGCCATCGCCTCGACGATCTTCACGGCGGTGGTGATGACCATCCTCACCGAGCGGTACGTCGAGCCGCGCGCAGGCGTGTGGGATCCCTCCGAGCGGCCTGCCGACGCTCCGGTGGACCATGTCCCGGAGGGCGACGAGCTCGCGCACGAGGCGCGGGGTCTCAAGCTCGCGGTGATCTACCTGCTCGTCGCGGTTGCGATCATCACGTTGCTGACGGTCTTCCCCAACGCGCCGCTGCGCAACCCCGAGACGGGCGAGATCTTCGGCAGCTCGCCGTTCATGAGCAGCCTGCTCTTCATCATCTCGTTGCTGTTCCTGGCCGCCGGGCTGGGCTACGGGAAGGGCTCGGGGAGCCTCACCGGCAGCACCAACGTGATCAACGCGATCGTGAAGACCTTCAACGGCCTGGGCGGGCTGATCTTCCTGATGCTGCTGATCGCCCAGTTCATCGCGTTCTTCAACTACTCCAACATGTCCTCGATCGCCGCGACCAAGCTGGCCGACCTGCTGGGGCAGGCCGACATCGGTGCGTTGCCGCTGCTCGTGGGCTTCATCCTGCTGGTGTTCGTGATCGACGTGATCATGCCGGGGGTGATCCCCAAGTGGGCGATCATCGCGCCGATCTTCATCCCGCTCTTCTACAACCTCGGGATCGCCCCCCAGACCGTGGTGGCGGCGTACCGGATCGGTGACGGCCCGGTGAACGTGATCACGCCGCTGATGGTCTACCTGCCGTTCATCATCCTGCTCTGCCAGCGCTACCGCGCCGGGGCCGGGATGGGCACCGTGGTGTCGATGATGCTGCCCTACACGGTCGTGGTGCTGGTGACCTGGGTGGTCTTCTTCATCGCCTGGTACCTCCTCGGCATCCCCTGGGGTCCCGGGTCCCCCGTTCACCTGTAGCTCGTCGCGCACGACGCCCGAGGATCGTGCGGTGAGGATCGTGCGGTGAGGAGAGAGCACGATGGATGACGCCACCTTGGCGTTGGTGGTCCTCGGACTGGTGGTCGTCCTGTTCATCTGGAACCGCCTGTCCGTGGGCGTCGTCGCGATCCTCGGCGCGCTGACGCTCTGGGCCACCGGACTGGTGACGACGAATGAGGCGGTGGGTGGCTTCGGGGACCCCGTGGTGGTCTTCCTGGCGACGTTGTTCGTGATCAGCGAGGGGATCGACTCAACGGGCATCACCACCTGGGCCGGCCAGTTCCTGCTCGAGAGGGCCGGCACCGAGCGAACGCGAGTCCTGGTGGCGATCTGTCTGCTGTCCGCACTGCTGACGTCGCTGGTCACCCTCAACGGCTCGGTCGCCGCGCTGATCCCGCTCGTCGTCGTGCTGGCGCAGCGCGTGGGGACCACGCCGTCCCAGCTGCTGATGCCGGTAGCGTTCGCGGGCAGCACCGGCGCACTGACGATGCTGATGAGCAGCCCGGTCAACGTGATCGTCTCCGACGCGGCGGCCGAGGCCGGCGCCGGCCCGTTCGCCTTCTTCTCGTTCGCGATCGTGGGCATCCCCCTGTTCGTGGGCACCCTGGCGATCTGCATCCTGTTCGGGAGCAGACTGCTCCCCACCCGCGCGCCCGACTACATGCCGCCCGACCTGGGTCGCTATGCCGAGATGGTGGAGCGGCACTACGAGCTGGGGGAGGAGGTGCCCGAACTGGTCACCCGCGAGGCCGGCGTGGCGGAGGTCGTCGTCCCCCCTCGATCCCGATTGGTGGGCGAACGGGTGCATCCCGGCATGAGTCGCGAGCACGGCCTGATCATCCTGGCCGTGCAGCGCCTCGGGCGCGACCTCGGGGAGGAGCCCACCGCGCTCGCGGAGGGCGACGCGCTCCTCGTCCACGGCCGGTGGGCGGCGCTCGAGCAGCTCGAGCGCGACCGGGACGTGCTGCTCGTGGACTCCCCCGAGACGGTACGCCGCCAGGCCGTGCCCTGGGGCGCCAAGGCCACCCGCGCACTCATCGTGCTGGGCGCCCTCGTCGTGATGCTCGCGTCCGGGCAGGTGCCGCCCGCCATCGCAGGGCTGATCGCCGCCCTGGGCATGGTGTTGTTCCAGGTGGTCACCCCGACCCAGGCCTACCGGGCCATCTCGTGGCAGACGGTCGTCCTCGTCGGCGCGCTGATCCCGCTCTCCACGGCGATCGCCAACAGCGGGGCGGCCGACCAGGTCGCCGGCGTCCTGATCGACGCGGTCGGGTCCGGTCGCCCCTACCTCCTGCTCGCGGCGGTGTTCCTGCTCACGGCGGTCCTGGGGCAGGTGGTCAGCAACACCGCGACGGTGCTCGTCGTCACGCCCATCGCGGTGGCGGCGGCACAGGCGACCGGCACGTCCGTCAGGCCGGTCCTCATGGTCGTCGCGATCGCCGGCTGCGCGGCGCTGCTGACCCCGATCTCCACACCGGGCAACATGATGATCATGACTCCAGCGGGCTACCGCTTCGGCGACTACTGGAAGCTCGGCCTGCCCGTGATGGTCTGGTGGTTTGTGATCGCTCTGGTCATCGTGCCGCTCGTGTGGCGGTTCTGAGGTGGACGTGGAGGAGGGGTCGACCGACGACCGGCCGCGGGCACTGCGCCGCCTCCTGCGCGCGCCGTTCCTGCCCACGTTCGGGGCGATGTTGGGGTTCTGGCTGTCGCTGACCCCGTCGCTGCTCCCGCGGACGCCGTTCTTCCAGGCGCTGGTGTCGACGATCGCGCTGCTCGTCGGCTATGGCCTGGGTGCACTCCTCGGCTGGATCACCCGGGGCCTCGGCATCAGCCTGACCGGCCGGCCGCGCAGCGCCGCCTGGCGAGCCTTGGCGGTCGTCGGCGCGCTCGGGACCGTGGCGGTGCTCTGGCTGTCCCTGCACTGGGAGAACGAGGTGCGCGACCTGGTCGGCGTCGACGAGGTGGGACTGCTGCACGTGCTGACGACACTGCTGATCGTGGCGGTGCTGGTCGTGCTCCTCCTGGGTCTGGCCCGCGGGCTCAAGGCTCTCGGTCGGGTGGTGGGGCGCCTGATCGGCCGCGTCCTACCGGCGCGGGTGGCCACTGTCGTGGGCGGCCTGGTGGTGGCTCTCGTGGCCTACGAACTGGCCTTCGGCGTCGCCGGCGCCCGACTGCTGACGGCGCTGGACTCGACGTTCATGGCTGTCAACGACGAGTTCCGCACCAGCCTCCCGCCGCCCACCATGCCCGAGGTGTCGGCGGGCCCCGCCTCTGGTGAGGAGTGGGACGACCTGGGTCGCCAGGGTCGGCTGTTCATCGCGAACACGCCGAAGCAGGAGGACATCGCGGCGTTCACCGGGCAGGGCGCGCTCCAGCCCGTGCGGGCCTACATCGGGGCCGGCCCTGCCGGCGTACGGCTGCGGGACGAGGCGGCCCGTGCGGTCGAGGAGCTCGAGCGGCTGGGCGGTTTCGACCGCGCGGTCGTCAACGTGGTGACGGGCACGGGCCGGGGCTGGGTGAACGAGAACCAGGCCCAGGCCCTGGAGTACCTGTGGAGCGGGGACACCGCCACGGTGAGCCTGCAGTACTCCTACCTCCCGAGCTGGATGTCCTTCCTCCTCGACGGCGGCCGTGCCCAGGAGGCGGGGCGGGTGCTCTTCGACGCGGTGTACGGGCGCTGGCTCGAGCTCCCGGCGACCCAGCGTCCTCGCCTGGTCGTCAGCGGCGAGAGCCTGGGGACCTTCGGCGGCGAGGCCGCCTTCAGCGGCGACCAGGACCTGGCCACCCGGACCTCGGGCGCGCTGTTCGTCGGACCGACCAACAACAACACCCTGTGGAGCCGGTTCACCGCCGAGCGCGACCCGGGCACGCCAGAGGTGCTGCCGACGTACGACGGGGGGCAGACCGTGCGCTTCGCCGACCGGCCGGAGGACTGGGCGACCCCGGGTGAGTGGACCGGCACCCGCGTCGCCTACCTGCAGCACGCGAACGACCCGATCACCTGGTGGGACTGGACTCTCGCCCTGCACAAGCCGGACTGGCTCCGCGAACCGCGCGGCCGGGGCGTCTCGCCGCACATGGTCTGGATCCCCGGGATCACCATGCTCCAGCTCGGCGCGGCCGACCAGATGGTCGCCAACGACGTGCCGCCGGGGCAGGGGCACCAGTTCGGTCAGGAGCCCGTCTACGCGTGGGCCGCGGTCCTGCCGCCGCCGGGGTGGACCCCGGAGGACACCGAGCGCCTCGCGGCCGTGATCGCGGCGCGTCCCCGGCCGCAGTGACGGCGTCTCGCTGGTCGGGTCCTCAGTGGTCGACCCATCGGTGGTCGAGCCCTTCGAGACGCCTCGTTCCTCGGCTCCTCAGGAACCACCCCCGCGAGGGACGAGCGGCGTGTCGAGACCGGGTGAGGGTCGCGGGGTCTCGACGCGGGCTCGCCTGGGGCTCGCCCGGCTCGACCAGCGATCCGTCGACACGGGCCCCGCGCACCCGGGGCCACGGGCTATACAGTCGGGCTCGACAGGCGCAGTGGCGGTGTGAGGCTCGGGCCACCGGCACCCGACAGGGAGGTTCGGTGTGAGCAGGATCCAGTCGACCGCGCGGGTGGCAGCACTCGCCGCCGTGCTCGTGCTGACGGGCGCGCTTGCCGCATGCGGTGACTCGTCGTCCTCGGTGCCGGAGGCCAGCGAGACCAGCGGCTCGGCGACCCCGACCGAGGACGCGTCGTCGGAGCCGGCGAGCCCGTCCGCAGAGCCCGCGGTGCTCGCCAACACCTACGTGTCGACCGAGGTCACCGGGTACGAGCTCGTGCCGGACACGAGCATCCGGCTCACCTTCGAGGACGGCAACCTGTCGGTGAACGCCGGCTGCAACACCATGTTCGCGCCGTACGAGCTCGACGGCGGCGTGCTGATGTGGACGGGCATGCCCGCCCAGACGATGATGGGCTGCCCCGAGGATCTGACCGCCCAGGACGAGTGGGTCTCCAACCTCTTCGTCCAGGGCATGGATGCGGCGGTCGAGGGCGCACAGCTGACCTTGTCGGCGGGCTCGGTGTCCCTCACCTTCGCCCGGGCTCCGGAGGCCGACCTCCAGCAACTCCTCGGCAAGACCTGGACGGGTGTCGCGACGATGGCCGACGGCAAGACCGACCGCCTCCCGCGGTCGATCACGCGGCCGCGGATCGTGGCAGGTGCCGACGGGCTCTCACGACTCAACACCGGCTGCAACACCGGCCGCACGACCGTCACCGTCGACGACACCTCGATCACCTTCGGGCCCCCGGCCATCACCCGGAGGTCCTGCCAGGAGCCGGAGCGCACGATCGAGCAGCGGGTGCTCGCCGTGGTGGACGGCACGAGCGACTACGTGATCTTCGACGGCTCCGTGCTGATCGTCGTCAAGGGCGACAACGGCCTGGTCTTCCAGGTCCACTGAGTCGGCTGGGATGACCGCCGCCGCGGCCGACCCGGGGGAGACGAGTCTCGGCGCCGCCGCTCACCGTGCGAAGCGACCCGCGTGGGTGACCCGCATCGTCCTCCTCGCGGTGGCGATCCTGGTCTCGATCTTCATCGTGCGACTGATCGGGAGGGTCGACTGGTCCGCTGTCTGGGACGCCCTGCGCCACCTGACCTGGTGGCAGCCGTTCGTGCTGTTGGCGGTGGTCCTGCTGCGGCAGGTGCTCAACGCGCTCCCGTTGGCGCTCTACATCCCCGGAGTCTCGGCGCTGCGTGCGACGGTCAACGACCTCGGGGCGATCCTGATGTCCGCGATCGCTCCGCCGCCCAGCGACCTCGCCCTGCGGGTGGGGATGTTCAACTCCTGGGGCGTGCCCACGGTCAAGGGCTTGGCGGGCACGGTGATGAACACGCTGACGTTCTACATCGTGCGGTTCGCCGCGCCGCTGGTCGGGTTCATCCTCCTGATCGCCCTCGGGCGGCCCTTCGGCGTCCGCCTGTGGGACCTCCTGTGCCTCGGGATCGCCCTCACCATCCTGGTCGTCGTGTTGCTGGTGGTCCGCAGTGAGCAGCTCGCCCGACGGATCGGGTCGTTCGCCGGCCGGACGGCGAGGAGGGTACGTCGCGACGTGGACCCCGACGCCTGGACCCGGGCCTGCGTCGACTTCCGCGACCAGATCGCGTCCCGCTTCCGCTACGGATTCCCGCGATCGCTGCTCGGGCTCACCGGCATGCTGGTGACGGACCTGGCCGTGCTGGTGCTCTGCCTGCGCTTCGTCGGCATCTCGGCGGCCGAGGTGCCGCTGGTCGACGTCGCGATCGCCTACTTCTTCGCCTACCCGTTCACGCTGTTCCCCTTCTCCGGGATCGGGGTCGTCGACGCGCTCGTGCTCGCCGCACTCGTCGAGTCGGGCGGCCTGGAGGTCGAGGCCGCCTCGGTCGCCGCGCTCATGGTGTGGCGCGTGTTCACCGTCGGGGCCCCCATCGCCCTCGGCGTCGGCGCGGTCACCGCCTGGCGCCGAGGCTGGCTCGGCGAGGCGGTCCCGGTCGCCGAGGAGACATAGTCCGGTGCGCTTCCGGGGTCCGGAGCCCGGTTCCACCCCGGAAGCGCACCGGACTATGCCTCGGCGCCGGGCGGGGGAACGGCGCGTCCGCAGGACCTTGGTCCCCTCGGAGCCGGGCCTGGCCGCACTTGCTCGGGCCTATCGGCGAGGCGTGGGATGGAGGTGACCCCACCGAGAGAAGGAGCAACGCCATGAAGGCCGCCGTCGTCCCTGCATTCAAAGCCCCCTTGGAGATCCGGGAGCTGGACGTCCCGACACCCGGGCCGGGCCAGGTTCTCGTCAAGATCGAGGCGAGCGGACTGTGCCACACCGACATCCATGCCGCGCACGGCGACTGGCCGGTGAAGCCCAAGATGCCGCTGATCCCCGGCCACGAAGGCGTCGGTCGGGTGCAGCAGCTCGGCGACGGCGTCGACCGCGTGGCCGTCGGTGACCTCGTGGCCCTGCCCTGGCTGGGCCGGGCCTGCGGGCACTGCCGGTACTGCGTGGCCGGGTGGGAGACCTACTGCACGGCCCCTCAGTACATGGGCTACACGATCGACGGCTCCTATGCCGAGTACGCCCTCGGGTTCGCCTCGCACGTCGTGCCGGTCCCGGAGGGGGTGACAGCCTTCGATGCCGCACCGCTCACCTGCGCCGGCGTCACGACGTACAAGGCGATCAAGGTCGCCCACCCACAGCCAGGTGAGACCGCGATGGTCGTCGGCATCGGGGGCCTCGGTCACCTCGGCCTGCAGTACGCCAAGGTCTTCGGCGCGACGACCGTCGCGGTCGACGTCGACGACGTCAAGCTGCAGCTGGCCCGCGACCTCGGCGCCGACCACGTCGTCGACGGACGTGGCGACCAAGCGGCCGAGCTGGCGGCGCTGGGTGGCGTGGACGTAGCCCTGGTGACCGTGCCGTCCCCCCAGGCGATGCGTGCGGCCCACGCGGCGCTGAATCCCAACGGCCGTCTGGTGCTGGTCGGGCTGCCCGCGGACAACCGGCTCGAGATCCCCGTCTTCGAGACCGTGCTCAAGGGCATCAGCGTGATCGGATCCCTGGTCGGCACCCGCAACGACCTCACCGACTGCTTCGCCCTCCATGCCGCGGGGCGCACCCGGGTGGTGGCCGAGAGCCGCAAGCTCGAAGAGGTCAACGAGTGCTTCGACGAGGTGCTCGCCGGCGACGTCCCCGCCAGGCTCGTCTTCGAGTTCTGATCATTGGCGCGAGCGTGTCGGCGCTTGTCGTCGGGCCGCCGTGCCAGGCCATGGGTCGCTCACTTGATTCGTCGCGGCCCGACGGCGCCGCCACGCTGCCGCGCTGGTCTGAGCATTGGCGCGAGCGTGTCGGCGCTTGTCGTCGGGCCGCCGTGCCAGGCCATGGGTCGCTCACTTGATTCGTCGCGGCCCGACGGCGCCGCCACGCTGCCGCGCGCGGGCCAAGCCGCCCGAGTCGGACTGACGACTCGGGCGGCCATCCGTGGAGGGCTGGAAAGGCAGCCCTCCACGGACCTGGGCTGCCGTGAGCGGAGGTCCCGTCAGCTCACGGGCTGGTGCCCTATGGGGTGAGGTACATCAGCTGCAGCGTCGGCATGCCGCGGACGTTGTCGTTGAACATCCCGCCGATCTTGGACCCGCGGATGATGGCCGTGCCGGCGTACCCGAGGTTGACGGCGGGGTAGTAGGTCTCCTCGATGAACTGGTCGAACTCGCCCCAGGCCGCTGCGGCCTCGTCAGCCGGGCCGTCGAGGATCTCCTTCTGCTTGGCGTCGGCGTCGGGCTCGTTGAAGTTCGCCAGGTTCGGCATGCCGTCCAGGCCGACCAGCGAGCCGTCCCACTGGGCCGGGAACCACGAGCCACCCGACGGCCAGTCCGAGCACCAACCGCTGGAGCGGACGTTGATCGGGCTGTCGTAGTCGGTGCGAGCCTCACGGATCTTCTCCGTCGTGCTGGCGATGGGAGTCGCGGTGAAGCCACCGGCCTCGAGGCCCTTGACGATCTGGTCCTTGCCGGCGACCGACAGGGGGTCGTCGGTCGAGTAGAGGAACTTGATCTCATAGCCCAGCGCGTTGGCCTCGGTCAGCAACTCCTTGGCCTTCTCCGGGTCGGTGTTCTGACCCTCGATGCCGAGCACGTCGTACGGCTCCCGACCGACCGTGCCCGGGGGCAGGATGTTGGTGCCCGGGACCCGGGTCAGCCCGACGATCTCGCCGGCGGCCTTCCAGGCGTCGACGTAGGGGTAGGCGTAGCCGATAGCCTGACGGACCTTCAGGTCGGTGACCTTGGTCATGTCGAGGTACCACATGTAGGTGCACGGTGACGTGCCGGTGACCAGCCGCTCCGGCGACTCCTGCGAGATCGACTTGTACGTCGGGGGCGTGATGTTGTCGTAGGACGCCGTGCTCTGGCCCTCGCCGGTGTCGGAGAGGATGGTGTTCTCGAGCTTGGCGGTGTCGACGCCGAACTCGAAGACCCACTTGTCCACGGCCTGGATCCGGCCCGGGTCGGTCGCGGGGTCCCAGTTGGGGTTCTTGACCAGGGTCAGCGACGTGCCCGGCTTGTAGTCCTCGAACATGTACGGCCCCGTGGCGATGGGGTGGTTGCCGTACTCCTCCTTGGTGTCCTTGGCCTGCGGGATGCCGGTGAAGACGGGGAACGAGGCGTAGAAGTCCATGTCGGGGAAGGGGCGGCTCATCTTGATGGTGATGTCCTGGCCGTCCACGACGACGCCCTGGTACGGCGCCTTGTCCTGGTACGGCCCCTTGTACGTGTCACCGTCGAGGAAGAACTGCAGCTGGTAGGTCGGGCCGTCCGGCAGCTCCTCGATCGCGAAGGACCGGGCGATGGCGTAGGCGACGTCCGCGGCCTTCACGTCGGTGCCGTCCTCGTACTTGAGGCCGTCCTTGAGCGTGAAGGTCCACTCGGTGTTGTCCTCGTTGGGTCGCCCGAGGTCGGTGGCCATGTCGGGGACGAGCTCCATGTCCTCGGTGTCCGGGTTGTAGGCGTACTGCGTCAACGCCCGGGTGACCAGGTTCATGATCCCCGTCGAGTCCGTGAAGTAGGCCCGCGTGGGGTCGAAGGTCGCAGGCACCTGCACCGTCTGCACGGTGATGGTGCCGCCCGACGTCGCGTCGTCGGGCACCGCGAGCGGACCCTGGGCGTCCGGGTTCTTGCCGGCGCCGGCGCCGCCGCCCTCCCCGAGCGTGGGGGTGGGGGTGGTCGGGTTGTCCCCGCCGCTGCCGCCACAGGCGGCGAGCGCGAGGAGCGAGGCGGTGGCGAGCACCACCGCGGGCCGCATGAGTCGCACGTGAGTTCCTTCCGTCCAGATGGGTCGGTTCTCGGCAGCATCTGCGCGCTCCGCGCCCCCGCCAATGGGTCGTGTCGTTGTCGCAACCTTCGATCCCGAATCGCAATCGGTTCGTGACCTGTGCCAGGTCCGTCGCCGCAAGACTGCGAGGAGCCGGGCGGGGGGTCTCGGATGCGTCCCGGCGGAGAGGACTGCCAGGGATCGTGTTTCACATCGGCGTCGTAGGCCACACCGTCGAAGGGACGGCGGACTTCTTGCGAGGCATCGCGTCCAGCGGCGCTCGCGTGCTCTCGGAGTACCAGCACCCGGAGTTCTCACTCAACTGCGTGGCGATGGGCGAGAGCATGGAGGCGATGCGGCGGGGCCACCTCGACGAGGTCCGCTCGATCCTGTCGCTGTGCACGAGCAGACTCCGCGTGGGAGGCGCCGACTTCTTCGCCTGTCCCGACAACACTGCGCACCTGGCGCTGGAGGTGGACGGGCCGGATCTCGCCCTGCCCGGGCTGCACATCGCCGACGTAGTCGTCGCCGAGGCCCACCGGTTGGGCCACGACACGATCGGGGTGTTGGGCACGTCCTGGGTCGTGGAGTCGGACATGTACGCGCGCCGCTGCGCCGACCGGGGGATCACCACGGTCGTCCCCGAGCCGGCCGACGTGACGACCCTGCACGGGATCATCCTCGACGACCTCGTGGCGGGCCAGTACCCGGCCGAGTCGCGCGACCAGGTGGTGGCGGTCATCGAGCGACTGGCCGACCGTGGGTGCACCGCCGTGGCCCTGGCCTGCACCGAGCTGCCGCTCCTGGTGACGCCGGCGGTCTCTCCCCTCCCCTTGCTGAACTCGACCAGGCTGCTCGCTGCCGCCGCCGTACACGCCGCTGTCGGCAAGCGCCCCCTCCCACGCTGGAGGGGTGGGGCGGACCGACCCGTCGAAGCGGACTAAGCGAGCTGGACGCTGGGCCGACCGTCTAGGTTGAACCCGTGACCGTGATCCTGAACCTGATCTGGCTGGTGCTCGCGGGATTCTGGCTGGCCCTGGGCTACGTCTTCTTCGGCGTGATCGCCTGCATCCTGATCGTGACCATCCCGTTCGGGATCGCGTCGTTCCGGATCGCCAACTACGCGCTGTGGCCGTTCGGCCGCACGGTGGTGACCAAGCCGAGCGCCGGCCTCGGCTCGGCCATCGGCAACGTGATCTGGCTGGTCTTCGCCGGGATCTGGCTCGCGATCGGACACCTGGTCAGCGGCATCGCGCTGTGTCTGACCATCATCGGCATCCCGCTCGGGATCGCGGACTTCAAGATGATCCCCATCTCGCTGCTCCCTCTGGGCCGCGACATCGTCCCCACGGGACACAACGACGGCCGCGTGGCACCCCCGGCCGCCGCTTCCTCCTCCTGACGTCGGAGGGGCAGCTCGGCGCTACCCGGGGACAACTCGGCGGTGACGAGGATGACGTGGAGGGTGCGGGGGCCGTGGACGCCCTCGACCCGGTCGAGCTCGATGTCGCTGGTGGCGGACGGGCCGCTGATCCAGGTGAGCGGTCGGCCTTCACGGACGGCCGGCGCGAGCCGGGCGACGGCGTCGGGCACGTCGGCGACCACCGTGTCGGCGCGGACGAGACACACGTGGACGTCGGGCACCAAGGTGATCGCGCGCCGGCCCTGACCGGGGCCGTGGTCGAGCACGATCGTGCCGGTCTCGGCGATGCCGACGGCGGCGTCGGTGACCACCGCGACGCAGGCGTCGAGCTCCTCGGGGGAGAGGCCGTCGTCGACGACCGCCCCGGCGATCTGGATCGACAGCCCTGCGGGTACGACGACCTGGCCGGCGGGCAGCGCGGCCCGGACCCGCAGAGCGACCTGGTCGGCCGGGCAGCGCTCCACCACCGCCCGGTAGTCGGCCACGCGCTCGCAGAACAGCCCGAGAACGTCGGCCGGGTCGGTGCCCGGCGGCATGGCCGGGGCCGCCGCGGGCGGCGTACCGCCCAGAGCGTCTCGCACCCACGCCAGGATGTCGTCGCGGGCGCTCACGGTCGGTCCCCCCGGAGTCCGCCGTCGGTCCGGCGCCACCAGGCCCGGAAGGGCTCGCGCGGGGCCGCAGGGAGATCGCGCGCCCGGGTCCACGGCGCCGCGCCACCTCGCGCGGCCGCCCAGGTGCCGACGCGCGCGAGCCGTTCCGCGAGGCGAAGGCGGCGCGGTGAGGCGAAGGTGGTGGCCGCCCCACGCATGGCCAGCGCCTCGGCCGACGGCAGACGATGGGCCAGGCGGTGGGTCCGGGTCGGGCGGTGGGCGTCGACCACCTGGGCGCGGAGGTCCACCAGGATCGACGGGATGTCGATGCGGACCGGGCAGACCTCGTAGCAGGCCCCACACAGCGTCGAGGCGTAGGGCAGCGAGTCGACCAGGTCATCGGTGCCGACGCCACGCAGCAGCGGGTTGAGGATCGCGCCGATCGGGCCGGGATAGACCGAGCCGTAGGCGTGCCCGCCGACCCGCTCGTAGACCGGGCAGGAGTTGAGGCAGGCGGAGCAGCGGATGCACCGCAGGGCCTGGCGCCCGGTCACGTCGGCCAGAGCGCGGGTGCGGCCGTTGTCGAGCAGGACCACGACGACCTCCTGGGGCCCGTCGCCAGGAGTCACTCCGGTCCACATCGAGGTGTAGGGGTTCATCCGCTCGCCCGTGGAGGAGCGGGGCAGCAGCCGCAGCAGCGGGTCGAGCTGCGCCCACGTGGGCACGACCTTCTCCAGGCCCACGATCGTGACCAGGACGGGCGGGAGGGTCAGGCACATCCGCCCGTTGCCCTCGGACTCGACCACGACCAGGGTGCCGGTCTCCGCGACGGCGAAGTTGGCGCCCGAGACCGCCATCGAGGAGCGCAGGAACTTCTCCCGCAGGTGCTCGCGGGCGGCACCGGCCAGGGCGGCGGGGTCGTCGGTGAGGCCCGGCGGCGCCGGCCGGCCGGCGTCCGCCATCCGGCGCGCGAAGATCTCGCGGATCTCGGCCCGGTTGCGGTGGATCGCGGGCACCAGGATGTGCGACGGGAGATCCTCACCCAGTTGCACGATGAGCTCGGCCAGGTCGGTCTCCCACGCGGCGATGCCCTCGGCGGCGAGGGCCTCGTTGAGACCGATCTCCTGGGTCACCATCGACTTGACCTTGACCACCTCGTCGACGCCGTGGGTGTGCGCCACCTCGGCGACGATCGCGCAGGCCTCCGCCGCGTCCCTCGCCCAGCGCACGCTGGCTCCCGCCGCGGTGAGCCGCTCCTCGAGCAGGACCAGCTGGGTGTGCAGGTCGGTCAGGGCGGCGTCCTTGACCGCCGCGCCGGCGACCCGGAGGTCCTCCCAGTTCTCCACCTCGGCCACCACCCGCGCACGCTTTCCCCGGATGGTCGCGGTCGCGTGGGCGAGGTTGCGGCGCAGTTGGGCGTCCTCCAGGGCCGCCCGGGCCGCGACGGGGAAGGCCGGCATCCCCACGAACGTCGCGCTCATCGGCCCGCCCCCGAGGATCCGGCCCCCGAGGATCCGGCCCCCGAGGATCCGGCCCCCGAGGATCCGGCCCCCGACGATTCCGTGGCCGCCAGGACCTCGGCCAAGTGCATCACCCGTACGCCGGACCGCTGGCGGGACAGCGCACCCCCGATGTTGGCCAGGCAGGAGTTGTCGCCGGCGACCAGCACCTCCGCTCCCGTCTCCCGGACGTGGCGGGCCTTGTCGGAGACCATCGCCACCGACGTGTCGGCGTTCTTGACCGCGAACGTGCCGCCGAACCCGCAGCACTCCTCGGCCAGCGGCAGGTCGACCAGCGTCAGCCCGCGGACCGCCCGCAGCAGCCGTGTCGGCCGGTCACCCACCCCCAGCATCCGCAGCGAGTGGCAGGTCGGGTGGTAGGTCACCCGGTGCGGGAAGGACGCCCCGACGTCCTCCACGCCCAGCACGTCGACCAGGAACTCCGACAGCTCGTAGGTGCGCGGCCCGGTCCGCTCCACGGCCTCGGCCAGGCCGCTGTCACCGGACCTCCGCGCCACGATCCCGTGCTGGTGTCGCACGCTGCCCGCACACGAGCCCGACGGCGTGACGATCGCGTCGTACCCGTCGAAGGCGCGCGCGAACGACCGCAGCGCCGGCACTGCCTCCTCGACGTACCCCGTGTTCACCATCGGCTGCCCGCAGCACGTCTGCGCCTCGGGGAAGTCCACCTCCACACCGAGCCGGCGCAGCAGAGTCACCACGGCGCGCCCCGTGCCGGGGAACATCACGTCGTTCACACAGGTGACCATCAGCGCCACCCTCACTGGCGGACCTCCGCGCGCCGAGCCCTCATGCCCTGATCCTGCCGTCCCGACCACGCGGCGTGAACCGGACGACGTCGTGGGTGCGCGCAACGAGCCCTCGGCGGGCGCGACCGACGAGGTGCGCTAGTCGCTCACCAGCGTGTCGTAGGCCTCGCGGATCAGCTCGGCGATCCGCTCCGGGTCCGGCACCAGGCCGGCGTCGGCCGCGACGCCCAAGGACACCGCGCCGGCGTAGCTGAACATGCACAGGCTGAGGGGGTTGTCCGCGCTGCAGGGAGCCCAGCCCAGCATGCCGGCCACGGGAGCCCCGGCGAAGGTCATCGGGGTGCGAGGTCCGGGCACGTTCGTCAGGACCCCCACGGTCTTGTTGGCGAACAGGTTCGTCAGCGAGACGGCGACCGTGCGCGGGGCCTCGGCCACGAGCCACTGGATCCCGAAGGTGAGCACCGGCTCGGCGCTCTCCTTGATCCGGGTCATCTGCGCTCGCAGGGCGTCGACGAGGAGCTGGGGGTCCTCGATCCCGAGCGGCATCCGCAGGAAGACGAGCGAGAAGTGGTTGCCCAGCTCGCTGGGGAGCTCGGCGTCGAACGGCGTCAGCGACACCGGCACCAACCAGCGGATCTCGTCGACCGTGCTTCCGCGCTCCGCGAGGTAGCGCGACACGGCGAGGGAGACGACCGCAAGGAGGATGTCGTTGACCGTGCCGCCGTACCTCGTGCCGGCGCGACGGATCCGGTCGAGCTCGAGGTCGCTCACCCACGCCACGCGCTTGTCCACGCCGGGCGTACCGCTCCATGCGGTGCGCACGCTACGGCCGGCCGTGAGCACCCGGGTCATCTCGGCGACGGTGTTCGCGGTGGCGTTGTCCTCGGAGGTGAGGGCGGTGGCGGCATCCAGCAGCCGCCCTGGATGGAGGACCAGGTCCCAACCCTGTTCGAAGGAGTCGGCCCCGAGCCGGGTGACGGCACGCGGCAGGGCGACCACGCCGCTGCCGACGCCGAGGGCGAGATCGACGGCGTCGGCCACGCCGCGAGCGACGACCTTCGCGCCGGTGGCGATCGGGCCGTCGGCGCTTCCCCGCCCCACACTGGGCGGCAGCGCCGACTCGTCGGTGGCATCGCACAGGCTGAGCAACAGCTGCACCAGTCGGATCCCGTCGGCCAGGGCGTGGTGGAACCGGCTGAAGAGGACCGCATGGTGCGATCCCCCTCCGTCGTCGATGCCGGTGATCAGTTCCATCGTCCAGAGCGGGCGGCTGCGGTCGAACGGGGTGGCGAACCGTTCGCCGACGTAGGCCCGTAGGTCTTCCAGGGTTCCGTTTCTCCCGAGGGTCGTGACCGACAGGTGCTGGTCCAGGTCGAAGTCGGCTGCGTCTCGCCAGTACCACTCGCCGCGGTGCTCGAGAGGCACGCGGTGGAAGACAGGGAAGCGATCGACCAGCCGGTGCTGCACCAGCGCGCGGACGTCCTCGAAGTCGGGTCCGGAGCCGTCGAACCAGACGAGCGAGTGGTTGTGCATCAGGTTGTTGGGTCGATCCATGTGCAGCCACGTCTGGTCGGCTGAGTGGATGGCGACCCGCGTCGCGCGGTCGCTCATGATCGCACCGTAGTGGCCGGCCGCAGCGTGGCGGCAGGGCCTGAGGTCACGGGTAGCGCAGGTCCACGGTCTGCTCGCTCAGCCCCCACAGGGCGCGCTGCGCGTGCAGGTCGCGTGCCAGGGAGCTGCAGCCGACGAGCCTCGGCGTACCGCGCAGCTCCTGGAACCCGGAGGGTCCGCAGTAGCCGGAGCCGGGGACGTCGGGACAGGTCGCCATCAGCACCGGCAGCGCGCCGTCGGCCGCGCTCTGCGAGAACACCTTGACCACGGCGTCCATGATCGACGCGGCTCCGCCCGAGGGTCGGCCGAACTGACCGTTGGCCATCAGGTGGGTGCCGGCAGCCCCGGGGTGTGCGGCCGTCGCGCTGACCGACAGTCCCGCCTCGCGGAGCCGCCGGTCGAGCTCGAAGGTGAACAGCAGGTTGGCCACCTTGGTCTGCGAGTAGACCGCCCACGGCGAACGCGGTCCGCCCGGCTGGCGCGGATCGTGCAGGGGAGCCTCGCGGGCGACCCGGTGCATCCAGCTCGAGACCGTGACCACCCGGGAGTTGCCGGCCGCGACGAGCTGCGGCAGCAGCAGCCCGGTCAGCAGGAAGGGTCCCCAGTGGTTCGTGGCCAGCTGGAGCTCGAGGTCCTCGCTGGTGCGGGTCGCCGGGGTGGCCATCACCCCGGCGTTGTTCACCAGGAGATGCAGCGGCCCCAGGGCGGTCGCCTCCTCCGCCGCGTCGCGCACCGAGGCCAGGAGGGAAAGGTCGACGACCAGCTGCTCGAGCACGGCGTCGGGCACCTGCTCCCGAATGGCCGCGGCGGCCCCGTCGAGCCGGGCAGGGGTGCGTCCCGCGAGCACGACGGTGGCTCCGCGACGGGCCAGCTCCAACGCGACGTAGAAGCCGAGGCCACCGACCGAGGGCCCGGTGACGAGCGCCGTACGGCCGCTCTGGTCGGGCAGGTCGGCCAGGGACCAGGACGTCACGGCGTGACGGCCAGTCGCTCGAGCAGGGTGCGCCCGAGGGCCTCGTCACCGGTGATGAGGACAGCGGCCGGGTCGGGAGTACGTCGGCCGCCCGCGAGCACGATGAACGTCTCGCGGTCCATCGCCAGCTCGACGTTCGGTGCGTCGGGGAGTTGCGGAAGGGGTACGCCGCGTCCGCCCTCGTCGACGGCGAAGGCCCGGGGCTCATGGCCGGTCACGCGCAGCACCGCCGTGGTCCCGGAAGGTGCGCCCGCGCGCTTGCCGAGCACCATGCCCAGGGACTCGGCCAGGTAGTCGGCGGTGTGAACCGCGGCGGGGGAGTCCATCCCGCCCGGACGGTCGACCGCCCGCCGGATGTCCTGCTCGTGCATCCACACGTCGAGCGGACGGTTGCGCAGCAGCCGCTCGGTGTCCCAGGGCACCCCGCCGAAGATCGGCGATGGCGAGGCCGTCGGGTCGGTTGGCGGGTCGGCGACGAGACGGTCGTGCCGCGCAGTCGTGGCCGAGCGGATCTCGTCGACGAGCTCTGCCGGCGTCCGGTCGCGCCGGGCGACGACCCCCTGCTCGGTGTACAGGGCCATCAGCGACGTGGCGTGGTCGGGCGGGTCGAAGGTGACCGTCTCCTCCGGTGCGCCGGCCAGGATCGCCTCGAGGTGCGCGGTGTGGGCGGCGCACGCGTGGACGTCCCAGCCCGGCAGGTCGGTGGGCTGGTGCCAGTCGCCCGGGTCGAGGCTCTCGAGGAGGGCGACCAGGTCGCCGACAGCGCTCCACCAGATCTCGACGTAGCCGCCGAGCCGCTCGCTCGCAGGGTTCACGTCGCGAGCCTACGGGGGTCTGGGTGTGGACGGATCCGGCATAGTCCCTGACGTTTGGGTTGGTTTCTGGCCGGAGATGAGCCCAAACGTCAGGGACTATGCCAGTGGGGGCCAGCCCCGGGCCTCATCCGAGCGCCAAGGAGGCTGCGATCACGAGCATCGTGAGGCCGATGAGTACGTCGAGCACCCGCCACGCCGACGGTCGGGCCAGCAGTGGGCTCAGGAGGCGAGCGCCGTAGCCCAGACCGGTGAACCAGGCGACGCTCGCCACGCTCGCGCCGAGGGCGAACCACCAGCGCCCGGTGGGTCCCTGGTGCGCCGCGAGAGAACCCAGCAGCACGACCGTATCCAGGTAGACGTGCGGGTTGAGCCAGGTGAGCGCGAGGGCCCGCCCGGCGACGCGGCGGCGCGACTCCGAGCCCTGCTCCTCCGCAGCCCGCAGGGACTCGCCCGACCGAGCGCGCAGCAGCGAGCGCACGCCGTACCAGGTCAGGAACGCGACGCCCAGCCAGCGGACGAGCGTCAGCGCCCACTCAGCGCGCTCGACGAGGGCGCCGACCCCGGCAACCCCCGCGACGATGAGGACCACGTCCGACGCGGCACAGATCACCACGACCAAGGCGACATGCTCGCGCGCCAGGCCCTGCCGGAGGACGTAGGCGTTCTGCGCGCCGATCGCCACGATCAGCGACAGGCCGGTCAGCAGTCCGGTCAGGGCGGCGGCGAGCACCTCGTCACCGTAGGGGTCCGCGCGAGGCGGTCAGCCGACCGCCACCCCGGCGAGACGGCGGGGCCCGGGACGACGCCGGGGGACGCCCCCTAGAAGGACTCCTCCGCCAGGTCCATGACGGCCAGGTCGGTCGCCTCCGCGATCGCGCGCTCGGCGGCGAGCTTGGGCAGCACCTGCTGGGCGAAGAACTGCGCCGCGACGACCTTGCCCTCGTAGAAGGCCTGGTCCTTGGCCGAGAGCTCGCCCGAGAGCTTGCCCAGCGCCACGTCGGCGCCGCGCAGCAGCAGCCACGCGCAGACCAGGTCACCCAGGGCCATCAGCAGGCGCGAGGTGTTGAGCCCCACCTTGTAGATGTTGCGCAGGTCGCCGCCCTCGGCCGACGGGTCGGCCGACATCAGGTCGTTGATCATCGCGCCGACGATGGCGTTCGCGTCACCCAGCGCGGTCGCGAGCAGCTCGCGCTCGACCTTGAGCCGGCCACCCGAATCGGACAGGTCGGCCTCGTCGTTGACGAACGCCTCGATCTCCTTGGCCAGGTGGCCGAGCGCACGGCCTTGGTCCTTGACGATCTTGCGGAAGAACAGGTCCTGGCCCTGGATGGCGGTCGTGCCCTCGTAGAGCGTGTCGATCTTGGCGTCGCGGACGTACTGCTCGAGCGGGTAGTCCTGCAGGAAGCCCGAGCCGCCCAGCGTCTGCAGCGACTCGGTGCCCAGGAGGACCCACGACCGCTCGGAGCCGCAGCCCTTGACGATCGGGAGGAGCAGGTCGTTGACGGCGATCGCCAGGTCGTCACGCTCACCTGCGTGCTCGGCCACCATCACGCGGTCCTGCCAGGAGGCGGTGTAGAGGACCAGGGCGCGCATCGCCTCGGCGTACGCCTTCTGGGTCAGCAGCGACCGGCGTACGTCGGGGTGCCGGGTGATCGTCACGCGCGGCGCGGTCTTGTCCGCGGCCTGGGTCAGGTCGGCGCCCTGCACCCGCTCCTTGGCGAAGTCGAGGGCGTTGAGGTAGCCGGTCGAGAGGGTGGCGATGGCCTTGGTGCCGACCATCATGCGGGCGTTCTCGATCACCTGGAACATCTGCGCGATGCCGTTGTGGACCTCGCCCAGCAGCCAGCCGCGGGCAGGCTCACCGCCGCCGACGCCGGGGTCGCCGAAGGTGACCTCGCAGGTGTTGGAGACCTTGATGCCCATCTTGTGCTCGACGCCGGTGACGTAGACGCCGTTGCGCTCGCCGGTCAGCTCCCCGGACTCGGGGTCGAAGTGGAACTTGGGCACGATGAACAGCGACAGGCCCTTGGTGCCGGGGCCGCCGGCGCCCTCGACGCCGACCGGGCGCGCCAGCACCAGGTGGATGATGTTGTCGCACAGGTCGCTCTCGCCCGACGTGATGAAGCGCTTGACGCCGGAGATGTTCCAGGTGCCGTCGTCGTTCGGCGTGGCCTTGGTGCGGCCGGCTCCGACGTCGGAGCCCGCGTCGGGCTCGGTCAGCACCATGGTGGTGTTCCAGCCCTGGTCGACGATGTGCTGGGCGATCGTGCGGTCGCGGTCGTTGCCGTTGCGGTGCACGACACCGGCGAACATCGAGCCCGAGCCGTACATCCAGACGGCGGGGTTGGCTCCCAGCACCAGCTCCCCGAGGGCCCAGCAGACGCTGGAGGGAGCCGGGGTGCCGCCGAGCTCGCCGAGGGTCATCAGGCGCCAGTACTCGGCGTCCATCCAGGCCTGGTAGCTCTTCTTGAACGACTCCGGCAGCGGGGCCTCGTGCGTGGCGGGGTCGAAGACGGGCGGGTTGCGGTCGGCGTCCTCGAACGACGCGGCGAGCTCGTCGCGGGCCAGCCGGTCGACCTCCGCGAGGATCTCGCGCACGGTCTCGGTGTCGACCTCGGCGAACGGCCCGGTGCCGAGCAGCTCGTCTCGCCCCAGCACCTCGAAGAGGTTGAACTCGATGTCTCGGAGGTTGCTCTTGTAGTGGCCCATGATCTCCCTGCCTCGGGTCGCTGTCGGGTCGGAGGGTGGCCTCGCGGCCTTGTGGGACGCGATGCTACTCGTCAGTAACTTCATTCTCCCTCGCGCCTCGGGAGCGTGCAAGCCGATCGGGTCGGTGTGATCCGGGTCACCGGGCCCGGGCGGCCCACCCGCGCCCTTCCATGGCGTGTGAGCCGACTAAGCCGATCGACTTATCTGGAACAATGCGGCCATGCGCGTCTCCGCCAAGACCGACTACGCCCTGCGGGCGCTGATCGAGATGGCCGGTCGCAGCGACGGCAAGCCCGTCAGCGCCGAGGAGCTCGGCCGGCTCCAGGGGATCCCCCACGGGTTCCTCCAGGCGATCCTGGCCGACCTCCGCAAGGCCGACGTCGTGCTCGCCCAGCGCGGTCAGTCGGGCGGATGGAGGATGAACCGCGCTCCGAGCGACGTGACCGTCGCCGACGTGATCCGCGCCGTGGACGGGCCCCTCGTCTCGGTGTACGGCGTGCGCCCCGAGGCGGTCTCCTACAACGACCGCGCCGAGGTGTTGCAGCACGTCTGGATCGCCGCCCGCCGGGCGCTGCGGGACGTCTTCGAGCAGGTCACCCTCGAGGACCTCGCCCACGGCGTGCTGCCCCACGCCGTCACCTCGCTGACCTCCGACGAGGACGCCTGGCAGCCGCACTAGCCCTATTTGCGCGAGCGTGTCGTGCTCCCTCCCGCCGCTAGCGTGTCGCGCTTCGCTGCGCCACGCTGCCGCGGCGTATCGGTCCGCCCGCCACGCTGCCGCGCGAGCCGCTCGAGCCGCGCGAGCTCTCGTGCCGCGCGGCCCGCCGAGTTGCCCCTCCGGGAGGGCCGAGTTGCCCCTCCGGCAGGGCCGAGTTGCCCCTCGGGGGCTCAGTCTTCGGGCAGTGCGGCGAGCCAGTCGACGAGGGGGCGGAGCTGGGTCCAGTCCCGGCGGACCTCGTCGAGGAGGGCGGCCGTGTGGATCACGGGCTCGAACCCGTGGGAACGGCCGGCGTGCAGGGACTTGTGCCGGAGCAGGTCGACCCGACGGTGGGTGGCGTCGTACCCGCGCGGGGCCGTCTTGAGCTGGTCGCCACCGATCTCCCAGCCCGCCTTGCGCAACGCGTTGGTGACGCGGGTGAGTCGGGGGCCGGCCTTGTCGTCCACCACGGCGTCGCGGTACGCCGCGAGTCGCCGCCCGGAGAGCTCGTAGCACCCGCCGCCGGTGCGCACCCCACGCGCGGAGATCTCGACGTACCAGCCGGTCGCGGGAGCCACCGCGACGTATCCGCCCTGGTGGGTCTTGTACGGCGTCTTGTCCTTGGCGAAGCGCACGTCGCGGTAGGGCCGGAACACCTTGCAGGTCTTGCCGTCCAGGGCGAACTCGGCCGCCAAGGTGGTGACCAGCGCCGTCATCGGCTCCTTCACGTCGTGGTCGTAGACGGCCCGGTGGGCCTCCCAGAACGACTTGGTGTTGTCGACCTCGAGGTCGTCGTAGAAGTCCAGTGCGGTGACGGGGAAGCCTTCGAAGCTCACATCCCGGAGCCTACGGACGTCCGCCGTGACCCGCGCAGGTCTGGTCAGCGCAGGTGTGGTCAGCGCAGGTGTGGTCAGCGAAGTGAGGCGGCGAGCTGTCGCGTGGCGGAGCCGGCCTCCACCGTGACGGTCAGGTGGTCGCCTCCGCAGCGGAGATGCCGCGCGGGCCATGGGCCGTCGTACACCGTGGTCACGACTCCGCTGCCGTCCCAGCGGACGACTCCGGAACCCGGTCCGCTCACGAAGTACGTCGCGCCGTGGCACCACGCGCCGCTTCCCCCGGCGCCGCGGCCGAGACGGTAGAGCGTGTCGCCCGAGACGGCCCGGAAGCGCGACTTCGACAGCAGGCCAGGTCGGATCCGCTCGGACCAGAAGGTCCCGCCCGGAGCGAGCATGGCGTCCTCGCGGACCCAGCACCGCCCGGTGCGCGGGAAGCGCGCCGGCAGGTCCCCCGAGAGGTCCAGCAGCGCGGTGCAGCTGAAGTCCTGGTCGCCGTCGTCCTCCGCGGGTTCCACCTGACCGGCACTGAGGCCGTCGTCCGTGAGCTGGGCGCCGGTGAAGTGGGTGTCGGCGGCCGGACACGGCCCGGCCGAGACCTGCCTGGTGGCGAGGTCGACGTACCCGAGGCACCACTGGCCGGAGCGGCGCGTGGTGACGAGCAGCCGCCCGGCGAGGTAGGACTCGGCATACAGCGCCCTTCCGGACAGGTGTCGATCCAGGCGCCGTACGTCTCCGGTCACCAGGTCCACGACGGTGTAGAGGGGCTCTGAGCTGCCGGGGGCGCTCCGGCGCACACCGAAGACCGCCCAGTGGTCGTCGAGGAACACGGAGTCGACGTAGGCGCCCCGGTCGGGCACGTCCCAGCGTCGGTGCAGCCCGGGGCCGGTGAGCTCCACCCAGCGGTCGGCCCGGTCGCTGCTGGCCAGGGTCCACGCGCCGTTGGTCCACACGGTCGCACTTCGTGGGTAGCCGACGCGTCGCCACGTCAGGAGGTCGGTGCGCTGCGTCGCCGGCCGGAGGAGCAGCGGAGTTGCCTCGGCGCGATCGAGGGTGCGGGTCGTGGCTGGGCGTTCTGCGGCGGCCGGTGGCGCGAGGATCGCGAGCAATGTCAGTGCGACGGCGGCGACCACGGCCCTCATGTCCGCAGGGTAGGCCTCACGAGAGGCCGGCAGTCACCTGTTCGTCGCCCTGCTCGCCGAAGCTGGTCAGGGTGAGCGCGTCGCCTCCGCACCGCGGCGCGGACAGGAAGGCGTTGCCCCGCGACGCGGACTCGTAGACGACGGCCAGGCTGCCGTCGGGGGTGAACCGGAGCAGCCGGGCGGGCTCGTCGTCGGTCTGCGGGTCGCGCACGAAGTACGCCGCGCCGCCGCACCAGACCAGGCTCCCCGTCGTCCCTGGCCCGAGGTCGAACACCGCGTCCCCGACCCGGGCGCGGAACACTGCCGAGTCCTGGCGGTTGGGCTTGGGCACCTCGGACCAGACCGCCCCGTCGTCGAGACGAGCGGCGTCCCAGCCCTTGCAGTCTGAGACGCCCTCGAACGGCGTCGCGTCGGTCCCGTCGATCGCCAGCAGCGTGGCGCAGGAGACCGGGCGTTGGTCGTCGAAGCCCATGATGCTCAGGCCGATGTCGCTAATCACCGCACCGCGGAACCCGTGCCGCTCCTCGGCGCACCAGCCGAGACTGCCCTGCCCGCTCTCGAGGCTGACGGTGGCCAGGCAGTAGGCGCCCTCGGGCGAGACGGTCGCGTGGACGAGCGTGTCGAGACCCAGCGCCCAGGCCCCGCCCGGAACGGTGCGTGGGCTCGAGCCCTGGTCGAGGGTGGCCGTGGCGCCCGTGGCGAGGTCGAGGACGGTAGCCCGGTCGCCGCGCTCGGCCAAGGTGTCCTCCACGACGACGACGGCCCGCTGCTCGTCGAGGAGCACATGGGAGATCGTGCCCCGCCCGCCCGCACGGATCGTCGCCTGCTGCGGGCCTTGGATCCGGGCGGTCTTGTTGCCGGCGGGCACGGTGATGGTGGTGGTGCTGCTCGCGGTGACCACGTCCTCGACCGGGCCGGGGACCGGGGTCCACTCCAGGAGCTCGGTCGTCGGTGAGAGCGGGCCACCGCTGGTCGTCGGCGAGGTGGTCCCTGATGCGGGAGTCGTGGACTCCGCAGGGGCCGTGGACGCCGACGTCGCACTCGTGGAGGGCGACGCGGTAGGAGTGCCGCTCGATCCGGACTCCCCGGTACACGCTGTGAGCGCAAGTACGCCGAGCAGCGCGGCGAGCGGAACGCGACCCATGTCAGACCCCGATGTTGTGCAACGGGTGGGCCAGGTTGGCGCGGTAGCTGCGGTAGGCGTCGCGCCACTGCACCCTCTTGATGAACGGCTCGGAGGGGTCGAAGAGCTGCTGGTTCCACGGCTCGAAGAAGCTGACCCGCGTGGGCTTGCCCTCCTGCACGAGATAGCCCCGCCCGACCTGGTAGTGCCCCGAGGCGTCGTCGTCGAGGTAGGGGTAGAACTGCTTGAGCAGGATCGGGTGGTAGATCAGCGGCGCGCGGTAGTCGACGATGTGTCGCATGTTGAGCAGCACCCACTGGTCGAAGGTGAAGTCACCGACGTCGAGGACGACGTACTTGCCGGCGTAGTCGGGACGGTCCCAGCCGGTGTTGCCGTTCGTGACCCGCACCATGTCGGTGATCGAGGTGCCACTGGTGGTGGTGCCGAGCTTGTCGGCCCAGAAGTCCTGGCCGCGGTCCGCCTGCTTCCAGCCCCAGGCGATCATCTGCATGGACGTAGGCCCACACCAGTAGGTGCGGGTCTGTTCGGCCACCTGGGTCGGGTCCAGGACGATCCCCTTGGTCGGGTAGTCCGAGATCTGCTTGTCGGGTGTCTTGGCGGGCGTGGGGGTCGGTCCGGGGGTGCCGGTGACGGTGGGTACGGCGGTCGGCGCGGGGGTCGGCGTGGGCGTCGGAGTCGCGGTCGGGCTGCAGTTGCAGGGAGGCGCGGTGGTCCCGACGCGTGGGACGTCGCTCCCGGCCCGCGCCTCGGGGTGCCGGTCCAGGAAGCCTTCGGGCAGGGGGACGCCCTGCAGTTGGTGCCGCAGCACCCACACCTTGGCCACCGAGCGCGCCGCGTCGGTGAGCTCGCGGCGCTCGGCCCGGGCCCTCGCCGCGGGCGTCAGCCGGGCCTGGGCGGCCAGCATCGACAGCGCGTCGAGATCGCCGGTCGTCTCGACCGTGCCGACCTGGCGGCTCGCCGTACGGGCGGCCGAGGCGACGCGAGCGCGGGCCTGGACCTGGGTCGCCTCGGTCCAGCCGAGACCCAGGCAGTAGGTCTGGCCGTCGAGGTCGGCACAGCGCACCAGACCGTCGACGAGCGAGGCGATCGACTGCTTGCCGTGGAAGTCTCCCGACCGGCCCGCGGCGACCACGCGGTCGATCTCGGCGCGCATCGCCGCCGTGACCCGGCCCGCTCCCGGAGCGGACGACACGGCGTCGGAGGCCGCGGGCGCTGGCGGCTGCCCGCCCGAGGGCAACAGCCCCTCGTCCTCGGGGCCGCCGCGCGGGATGAACGGGGCCACGGCGAGGACCAGGGCCAGGAGGGCGACGCCCAGTAGGAGTACGCGAGCACGCGTCATGGGAAGGGAGACCTCAGCGGTAGACAGTAGTCACAACAGTCACACCGGACCCACTGTGAACTCTGGTCTCGGGTTGGTCAAGTCGGCCGGGCATCGGGATCCCCGGTCGGCCGGGGCTGCCTGAATGGCCGAGCGTGTCGTCGCGCGCCACGCTGGCGCGCGATCCTGCCGCTTTGGCGTCGTTGCAACGACGCCGAACCCACCACACACCCGGCCGACCGGGGATTCCGCAGCCGGGACCGCCCGGCTGCGGCCGAGCGCGAGACGAGAAGAGAGTGGAGCGGATGACGAGGCTCGAACTCGCGACATCGACCTTGGGAAGGTCGCGCTCTACCAACTGAGCTACATCCGCAGTGCCAGGTCACCGTGGCGGCGGTGGCCGGGCGTTGCGAATAGTACCGGGTCAGTCGACGGGCGCCAGCGCCGGCCGCTTGGGTGTGACGTCGTCGCCGCTCGACCGTCCGGTGAGGCGCCGGTGCACCCAGGGCGCGAAGTGGGTCCTGGTCCACTCGGCGTTCTCGCGGTAGCGGGCCCCTCGGGCGAGGGTCACCGCCGGAGGGAAGACCGGCGGCTCGAGCGCGTGGTCCACCCCGAGCGTGTCCAGTACCTCGACGGCCATCCGCTGGTGACCGGCAGGCCCCAGGTGCAGGCGGTCGACGTCCCAATAGCGCCAGTCGCGCAGCTCGCGCATCCGCCAGAAGTCCACGATGGTCGCGCCGTAGCGATCCGCCGACGCCCGCACCAGCTCGTTGTAGAGCGCGAACCGGCCCCGCAGCGGCCGGTAGATCGCTGACCCCCCGGGGTCGAAGGCGGTGAACACCACCAGCCGCGCGCCGGTCGCGGCGAGCCGGCCGAGCGCGGCGTCGTACCGCTCGACCAGCTGGTCGATGCCGACCTTGGGTCGCATGATGTCGTTGCCGCCGGCATAGATCGTGACGAGGTCGGGCCGCATCGCGATGGCCGGGTCGACCTGCTCGGCCAGGACCCGGGGCAGCTTGCGGCCACGGATCGCCAGGTTGGCGTAGCCGAAGTCCGGCGTCTGCCTGGCCAGCTCGGCGGCCACGCGGTCCGCCCAGCCCCGCAGGCCGTTGGGCGCAGTGGGGTCGGGATCGCCGACGCCCTCGGCGAAGGAGTCGCCGAGGGCGACGTAGCGGTGGAAGGGCACGAGGTGCATCATCGCGCGGCCGACCTGGGTCGGCTCGGTAGGGTGCCTGCGTGCTGCTCTCCGACCGAGACATCCTGGCCGAGATCGAGGCCGGGAGGGTACGGATGGATCCGTACGACGCCGCCATGATGCAGCCCTCGTCGATCGACGTGCGCCTGGACCGCTACTTCCGGGTGTTCGAGAACCACCGCTACCCCCACATCGACCCGGCGGCCGACCAGTCGGACCTGACCCGCTTGGTCGAGCCGGAGGACGACGAGCCGTTCATCCTGCACCCTGGGGAGTTCGTGCTGGGCTCGACGTACGAGGTGGTCAGCCTCCCCGACGACATCGCCGCCCGGGTGGAGGGCAAGTCGTCGCTGGGACGGCTGGGCCTGTTGACGCACGCGACGGCAGGGTTCGTGGACCCGGGGTTCTCCGGACACGTCACGCTCGAGCTGGCCAACGTGGCGACGCTGCCGATCAAGCTCTACCCGGGGATGAAGATCGGCCAGTTCTGCTTCTTCCGGCTCTCCTCGCCTTCGCAGCATCCCTACGGTTCGGCGAAGTACGGCTCGCGCTACCAGGGCCAGCGCGGCCCGACGCCGTCCCGGTCGTTCCAGGGTTTCCATCGCACCGACATCGCGTCCACCGAAGAGTCGGTGAAGTAGGGGTTTCCCATTGCGTACACGCCCGGCGGTCTCCATGCTGGCGGCGTGTGGAGGAACACGACCCCCGGCCGGGCCGCCGTACGGACTCTCGCTGTCGCGATGTTGCTCGCCCTGGTCCCCGCGATCGGTCCTGGTGCGGCGGTGGCCGACGACGGCCTGGTCCTGCTGGACCAGGTGGCACCGGACGAGACGTTCACCAACCCCAGCCTGATCACCACCTGGGGGGGCGTCACGCTGACATCGTGGTCCCGGTCCGGGGTGCCGCACCGCATCGTGCTCAAGCGCGCCGTCGGGCCGAAGGGCTCGTGGAAGTCGGTGAGCATCGCCATGGGCGACCTGACCTATGTGAGCGGTGTGAAGCTGCTCGACGACCCGAAGGCGAAGCGCACCTTCCTCGTGGCCGACGCCCGCGGCGAGGACCTGGGCGCCACGCTCGGCACCTACGTGTGGGTCTCGGCGAACCAAGGTGCCTCCTGGTCGGGGCCGACGAAGGTCTGGGACAGCTTCGGCTCGTCGTACGCCGCGCTTGACGGCACGGGTGGGCTCTACCTGCTGGTGAACCAGACCGGTGCCCAGTTCGCCCACGTGCCCGCGGACCTGACCCTGCAGCGCTTCTACGAGAACGAGTGGTTCGACCTTGGCGGGCGACTCGGCAGTCGGGGCTATCTGGATCTCACCTCGGCGGGCACCAAGCGGACCCTCCTCTTCTCCTTCCAGACCTCGGCGGGACCGGTCTACGTCCACCGCGGTCTCGCGTCGGGCGACACCGCCGAGACCAAGGTGTTCACCCATCAGTTCGGGCCGGTGCCGGTGGCCGGCGATAGCAAGAGTGCCGCGGTCGGCGCGATCCGGGCCTGGGCTGGCAACGGGAACAGGTACCGCGTGTATGCGCGCAGCATCAACCCGGTGACCGGGGCGCTGGGCCAGATCAGGCAACTCAGCGCCAACACCGAGGAGGTCTCCACGCTCACCTATCGGCTGCAGCACCTCGTGCTGCCGAACGCCGGAGCCACCGGGCGGTTCCTGGCTGTGTGGGTCAAGGGGAACGGCGACCTGCGGTGGGCCAAGTCCTTGACCAGCAACCCGTCGGGCGCGTGGTCAACCCCGATCAGCGTGAAGAAGTCATCGCACGGCCAGTACTCCTCCTTCGCGTCGCCGTCGGCGAACCAGTACTGGATGGTCGCCCTGGGATACCGCGCGAAGGGCGGCAAGAGCCGGCCCGTCGTCGTCGCCACCCGCATCGGCGTCGATCACTGACCGGCCGAGGCGCTCCTTTCGGGCGCCCGGCAAGCCAGTCCCAGGTATAGGTTAGGCTCACCTAACTTGTTGCCGACCTGCGGAGGAGGAGCCGTGGCCGAAGCGCTGCCGGTCGTGCTGGCCGAGGTGGAGGTGAGGTCCGTCGAGCGGCTCACGCCCACCTTCGTGCGGATCGAGCTCGGCGCAGACGCGATGGCTGACTTCGGCACCGACGGGCCGTCGTACGACCAGCGGATCAAGCTGGTCTTCCCGGGCTCGTCGGGGCGCGTGCCGTCGTTCGAGGGTGCGGACGAGTCGTGGTTCACGACCTGGCTGGAGATCCCCGAGGACGAGCGCGGCCACATGCGCACCTACACGGTGCGCGAGCTGCGAGGCGGCGGCGCGGACACGCGCTTGGTGGTCGACTTCGTCCTGCATCCCGCCGACGCAGGGCCGGGATCGGCCTGGGCGGGTCGGGCGGCGGTAGGCGACCGCCTGGTTGTCGTAGGTCCTCGGCGTGGGGTGGACTTCGGCGGCATCGAGTTCGCTCCCGGTACGGCGCGCGAGGTGCTGCTGGCCGGTGACGAGACGGCGGTCCCCGCGGTGCTCGCGATCCTCGAGGGGCTGACCGAGGACTTCCACGGGACGGCGTTCCTGGAAGTGCCCGATGCCGGGGACGTCCAGGAGGTCGCCACGCGGTCGGGGGTCGCGCTGACCTGGCTGCCTCGCGACGGTAGGCCGCTGGGCGACCTGCTCGCCCCGGCCGTCCTCGCGCACCTGGGCTCGGACTCGCGGTCCTCCGCGAAGGACGTGGCCGAGGACGAGGTGGACCCTGACCTCTGGGAGACCCCCGACTACTCCTCGTCCGGCGAGAACGTGCACGCCGACACGGTGGTCGGCCACGACCTGGACAAGCTGTACGCGTGGATCGCCGGCGAGTCCCGCGTCGTGACCGGCCTGCGACGCGCGTTGGTCGGCGAGGTCGGGCTGGCGCGTCAGCAGGTGGCGTTCATGGGCTACTGGCGGCGCGGCGTCGCGATGCGCTCCTAATTCTGCGAGTCGGCGTGACCTCTCACGTCAAGACGCGCGAGTCGGCGTGACCTCTCACGCGCGGTGAGAGCTCACGCCGACTGGGTGGGGCGCGGCTGAGAGGTGACGCCGACTCGGCGGGTCAGGCCTCGAGCCGGTCGGCCAACCGGTGCAGCCCGGCGGCGATCCGGTGTCGGCGTGACCCACTGTGCACGTGCGGCTCGCTGGCGCGGTGCACCCGCTCGCGGATCAGGTGGTGGGTGAGTTGGTCGTTGAGGTAGGTCTGGTCGTTCATGAGGACTCCTGGTCGTCTGGTGGAGGGGGGACGGGGTCAGACCTCGACGAGCTCGATGTCGCCGCTGACGGTCTTGGCCCGCAGTTCGATGTAGTCGGCGCCGGGCTCGGGCTGTCCGGCACCTTGCAGGTTGGAGCGGATCTGGCCGCTGACGGTGGTCACGTCGGTCCAGACGGGGACGCCGGCCTCCACGCCGATGCGGACGTCGCCCGACGCGCCCTTGGCGGTGAACCGGCCCCGCGTCGCGTGGTCGACCCGGAGGTCGCCCGACCCGGTGGACATCGACAGGTCCCCACCGGCGTGGGCGACGAGGAGGTCGCCCGACCCGGTCTTGACCACGGTCGGGCCCTGCGTCATGCCGATCTGGACATCGCCCGATCCGGTGGACACCGACACCGACGACGCGGTGTGCGAGACGTCGACGTCACCAGAGCCGCTCTTCACACGCAGCTCGCCCCCGGCCAGGGCGATCTCGAGGTCCCCCGAGCCCGTCTCGACGAGCAGTGGGCCGGAGAAGGTGTCGAGCTGGCAGTCGCCCGAGCCGGTCTTGAGCTTGCCCAGTCCGAAGTGGCCGGTGAACGTGAGATCCGCGCTGCCGGTCTTGGCCACCGCGTTGCTCTCCTCGGGCAGCGAGACGGTGACGTCGAAGGCCTGCTCGCCACCGAAGAAGCCGGTGCGCTGACGAGGAGCGATGACGAGGATCTGGGCACCGTCCTGGCGGACCTCGACCAGGTCGGAGTCCTGGCCGTGAACCTCGACCGTCGTGGTGTCGGACTGGGGGACCGCGTCGACGGTGACGCTGCCCTTGCCGAGCTCGACGAAGAGGTCGACGGGGCCGGGAGTGTGGAACTCGTGGGTGGTCATGGTGCCTCCAGGGTGTGCTGCGGTGTGGGGTGAAGCAGGGTGTGCTCGGTCGCGGGACCGGCGATCCGCCGTTCCCGGAGAGTGGGTGATGTCGCGTCTTGGCCTAAACCCAGCCGGTCATGCGGCGGTTGCCCCGCCGTGGGCCTGAGAACGGGTCGTCGCCGCCCATGAACGGGATGCTCGACAGGTCGATGTCGACCGAGATCGCGCCGTCGCGGGTGGCCTTGCGGACGACGTTGACCAGCCAGGTGTTCAGCGACTGACCGGACTTGGCGGCGAGGTCCTCCGCGCGGGCCTTGACCGACTCGGGGATGCGCAGCGTGACGCGGGCGAGTCCGCCCTCCTCGTCCTCGTCGCCGGCCAGTGGCGGTCCGGGAGGTGTCGGAGGGCCGGGTGGTGTCGCGGGCGCGTGCACGACGAACGCCAGGTCGCGCCCGTCGAGCCGCACGTCGACCCCTCCGCTCGGGAGCTCGGCCGTGATCTCGGCGGCCGCCTGGGAGATCGCCTCCATCACCGCGAGCCGGGTGGCCGGCTCGAGGGCGTAGCTGAGCCGCTCGGCCGCCGCGCGGGCTTCCGGACCGGCCGCGTCGGCCGCTGCGAGTAGGTCGCGCTTGAGGCTCTCGACGTACGGCGTGATGTCCATGTGCATCACAATGACATCATCATGACGTCATGTCAAGAGTCGGATGACATCACTCTGCATCCGGGTGATGTCATCGCGTCCGACGTCCCTGGGGGAGTCGGCACCCCGAAGCGCTGGCTCAGAGGTCGAACAAGGACCCCGCGTCGTTGATGTCCACGTCGGTGCGGGGCGTGCTCGCAGCAGACGGAGACGACGGCGCCGGAGGCGTCCCGCCCTGCTCCTCGTCGGGCTCGTCATCCGCGTCGAGGATCGTGTCGGGGTCCTCGGTCGCGGGCTCCGGGGGTGTCGCGAGGTCGAACAGGCTGCCGCCTTCGGGGATCGTCGTGGCCGCGGTCGGCGGTGGTGTCGGCGTCGCGGGGGCGGGTGTCGCGGCGGGCGCGGGGGCCGCGAGGTCGAACAGGCTGCCGCCCTCGGGGATCTCTGCCGCCTGGGCGGGCGTCGGGGTGGGCGTGGCCGCGGCCGCGGGAGGCTCGGGAGCAGCCGGGGCGGGTGCCGGGGCCGGGGTATCGAAGAGCGAGGAGCCCGCGTCGAAGAGCGAGCTGGCGGGAGCCGCCGGCGCGGGGGACGCCTCGGCGACGGGCGCCGCTGGCGGTTCCGGGGTCGCCGGGGTGTCGAAGAGCGAGCCTCCGCCGTCGAACAGCGAGCCGGCGTGGCTCTCCGTGCTGCTCACAGGCTCGTCGGCCGGAGGTGCCGAGGCCGGCGTGTCGAAGAGCGATGCGGACCCGGTCGCCGTCGGTGCCGGGGCCGATGCCTGAGTGTCGAACAGCGACCCCGACGTCGTCGCGGGCTCCACCGGGGTCGGCGACGACGGGGTGTCGACACCGCTCGCTGCGCTCGCGGGCACGACCACCGAGGAGGCTGCGGGTGGGGCACTCGGTCCGGGTGCCGTACCGGCGACGGCCGTCGCCCTCGTGGCGGAGACGCCCTTGACCGACGCGAGCAGCATCTGGGCCACGTCGAGGACCTCGACCTCCTGCCGGGCCTCGCCGTTGGCCTTCTGGGCGGTGAGCCCGTCATCGAGCATGACCCGGCAGAACGGGCAGCCCACAGCGATCTGGTCGGCGCCGGTGCCGACGGCCTCGCGGGTGCGGTTCTCGTTGATCCGCTCGCCGATCTGCTCCTCCATCCACATGCGGGCACCACCGGCACCGCAGCAGAAGGAGCGTTCGGCGGACCGCTCCATCTCGACGTACTCCGCACCAGGCAGGACCTGCAGCAGCTCGCGCGGCGGGGTGTAGACCTGGTTGTGGCGACCCAGGAAGCAGGGGTCGTGGTAGGTGATCGAACGCCGGGCCGCGCCGGCACCGGAAGCCATCGGGGTCAGCTTGCCCTCGCGGACGAGTCGGTTGAGCAGCTGGGTGTGGTGGACGACCTCGAGCTCGAGCCCGAAGTCGCGGTATTCGTTCTTGAGGGTGTTGAAGCAGTGGGCGCAGGTCGTGACAACCTGCTTGACCTTCGCCTCGGTGAGCGTGGCGACGTTCTGCTGGGCGAGGCCCTGGTAGACGAACTCGTTGCCGGCGCGGCGGGCCGCGTCGCCGGTGCAGGTCTCGCCGTTGCCCAGGACGCCGAACGAGATGCCCGCCAGGTTGAGGAGCTCGGCGACGGCGCGGGTGGTCTTCTTGGCGCGGTCCTCGTAGGCGCCCGCGCAGCCGACCCAGAACAGCCAGTCCACCGACTCCAGGGACTCGAGGGTCTCGCCGACGACCGGCACGTCGAAGTCCAGGCCCTTGGCCCAGTCCATCCGCATGGTGGGCGACATGTTCCACGGGTTGCCCTTGCCCTCGAGGCCACGGAACAGCTGGTTGAGCTCGGCGGGGAAGTTCGCCTCCACGAGCACCTGGTAGCGGCGCATGTCGATGATGTGGTCGACGTGCTCGATGTCGACGGGACACTGGTTCACGCAGGCCCCGCAGTTGGTGCACGACCACAGCACGTCGGGGTCGATCACGCCGTACGACGCCTCGTCGGCGATCAAAGGACGCGAGGCCTCCTTCCGCACCTCCTCGGGCAGGGAGTCTCGCTCGGACTCGTCGGCGAGCAGGTAGGGCGCCTTCGCGAAGGCGTGGTCACGCAGGTCGAGGATCAGCATCTTGGGCGAGAGCGGCTTCTCGGTGTTCCAGGCGGGGCACTGCGACTGGCAGCGGCCGCACTCGGTGCAGGTAGCGAAGTCGAGGAGCCCCTTCCAGGTGAAGTCTTCGACCGCGCCGACGCCGAGCCGGGCATCCTCGTCGAGGTCGTCGACGTCGTCGAGGGTGACGGGCTTGCCGCCCGAGCGCAGCGGGGTGGCGGCTCCGAGCGCGACCGGCGAGCGGCCGAACATGACGTTGATCGGCGCGACGAAGATGTGCAGGTGCTTGGAGTGCACCACGTCGATGAGGAACACCAGCATGATGCCGATGTGGAGCAGGAGACCGACGTGCTCCAAGGTCTCGAGGGTGCCGTGGCTGAGCCCGTCGAGGGCGTCTCCGATCGCGATCGAGATGAAGGCGCCGCTGTCGTAGGGCAGGTTGCCGAGTGCCGACGCCGCACCGCGGAAGAGGAACAGCGACCAGATGACGTTGAAGATCATGAACAGCACGACCCAGGCGCCGCCCAGGTGTGAGCCCTTGAACCGCGACTTCCTACCCAGTCGCTCGGGGGAGTTGCGCAGGCGGATGATCGCGAACGTGACGATGCCGGCCAGCGCCATCAGGGCGATGAAGTCCTGGGCGAACCCGAGCACCGGCCAGTGCCCGATGACCGGGATCGCGAACGTCGGGTCGAACAGCGCGCCGTACGCCTCGATGTAGACCGTGGCGAGGATCAGGAAGGCCCAGAACACGAAGAAGTGGGCCGCACCCGGGACGCTCCACTTGAGCAGCTTGCGCTGGCCGAAGACCTCGACCACCTGCCGCTTCACTGCGGCGCCGACCCGTCCGGTCACACCTGCGATCCGCTCCGGGGCGGGCTGGCCGCTGGTGATCAGGCGGGAGAGGAAGACCACGCGCCGGCCAGCGATGGGCAAGGCGATCGCGGTCATCAGCAGGCCGATGACCAGCACCCAGTTCACTCGAGAGTCTCCTGTCGGGCGGCAACGTCCGGACCGCCCGAGCCTAGGCCCGTCGTACGGAGGAACGCACCGCTGGAGGGCGTGAGATGAATCCTACTGGCCGGTAACTAGGCGGCCTGCGCGGGGACGGACGCTCAGGGTCTGTGCGGCTTGCGTGACCTCTGGCGTCGTTGCAACGACGCCAAAGGGACACAACACCCGGCCGACCGGGGATGCCGCGCGGCAGCGTGGCACGCGGCGACGCGCTCGCGCCATTCAAGGCAGTGCCGGCGGCGCGCGGCCTACGGCACCACGATGACCGGGACGGGCGAGTGCCGCACGATCTTGGTCGCGTTGGAGCCGAGGAAGAGGCGTTGCATCCAGCTCGCGGAGGAGGAGCCGAGCACGAGCACGTCGCCGGTCTCCCAGTAGACGTCGTCGAGGGCCTCGGCCCAGCTGCGGCCGGTGGCCACGACGGTCTCGACCTCGTCGGGCCGGTCGTCCCCCAGCGCGTCGACGGCCACGCGCTGCGCGGCGACCGCCTGCTCGACGTACGCCGCCAGCACGTCGTCCTCGCCGATCACCTCGGGCGGATACATCGTGCGGCCCCGGACTCCGAAGGTGACCACGCGCAGTGCTGAGCCCACGGACTTGCACAGACTGGCTGCCTGGCCGAGCACCGCCTGCGAGTTCTCGTCGCCACGGAAGGCGCAGGTCGCGCGCACCACCTTGCCTCCGGGCGCCTCGCGGAAGCCGCGGGTGGCGACCGCCACCGGGACCGGTGAAGAGTGCAGCAGGCGCTCCGAGGTCGAGCTGACCACGACCTTGCCCCAGGACCCGTCGGTGCCGGAACCGACGACGATCATCCGGGCGTCGAGCTCCTCCGCCCGCCGGATCAGCGTCGCCGCCGCCGACTTGCCGGGAAGCACCTCGGTGGTGGCGGGCAGGTCGGGGCACAGCTCCGCGATGGCCTCGGTCGCGTCGGCCACTCCGTGGTCGCCCTGCTCGAGTGCCCACTCCTCGAACTCCCGGTCCGTGCCGCCGGCCACGGGCGTGGGCCAGGGAGCCGGGACGACGACCACGATGTGCAGGCTCTCGCCGGCCGACCGGGCCAGCATCGCGGCGAGGTGGAGAGGTGCGCGGTCCGGCTTGTGCGGCGCGTGACCGACGACGAAGGTCATCTCAGTGTCCTCCGGTCGAGCCGGGGATGTCGGTGTCCGCCACGATCCCGCGGTTGAGGGCCGCGTTGTGTCGGCCCCAGACGAAGTAGAAGACCAGGACGATGGCCAGCCAGGTCCCGAAGATCACCCACGTCACCCAGTGCAGGCCGTAGAGGATGTAGGCACACACCACGACGGTGAGGATCGGCGTCACGGGATAGCCGGGCACACGGAACGGCCGCTCCATGTCGGGCTCCCGGCGCCGCAGCACGATCACGGCGATCGCGACGACACTGAAGGCGACCAGGGTGCCGATCGACACGGTGTCCCAGAGGTAGTCGGAGGGCACGAAGCCACCGATCAGGGCCACGACGATGCCGACCACGATCGTGTTGAACGTCGGGGTCAGCGTGCGCGGGTGCACCTCGGCGAACTTGTCGTGCACGATGCCGTCGCGCCCCATCGCGAACAGGATGCGGGTCTGGCCGTAGAGCGTCACCAGCGTCACCGAGAAGATCGAGATCACCGCGCCGGCGGCCAGGATCGTGCCCGGCACGCTCGTGCCGGTGATGTTCTCGAGGATCACCGAGAGACCGGCACTCTGCTGCTCGGCGCTCTCGAACTCCTCGACGGGCTGCGCCCCGACGCCTGCGATCGCGACCAGCACATAGATCGTGACGACGACGGCGAGCGCGCCCATGATCGCTCTGGGCAGCGCCTTCTGCGGGTTGCGGACCTCCTCGCCCGCGGTCGATACGGCATCGAGGCCGATGAACGAGAAGAAGATCGTGCCGGCTGCGGCGCTGATGCCGGAGAGGCCGGAGTCCCAGAACCCGCCGAAGTGGTCGGCGTTGAACGCCGTGAGGCCGATGAGGATGAACATCACCAGCACGCTGAGCTTGATCAGCACCATGATCGTGTTGACCCGCGCCGACTCGCTCGCGCCGCGGATCAGCAGCACGGTGCACATCAGGACGAGGACGACGGCCGGGAGGTTGATGATGCCGGTGACGTTGTCCTCGTAGGGGATCGGCGCGTAGGAGAGCGAGTCGGGCAGCTGCCAGCCGAACAGGTTGTCCAGGAGCTCGTTGAAGTAGCCGCTCCAGCCGACGGCTACCGCGCCGCCCGCCACGCCGTACTCGAGGAGCACGCAGGCGGCCACGATCACGGCGATCAGCTCGCCCATGGAGTGGTAGGCGTAGGAGTACGTCGACCCGCTCACCGGGATCGCGCTGGCCACCTCGGCGTAGCAGATGGCGGAGAGGCCAGCCCCGAGGCCGGCCACCAGGAACGCGATGATGACCGCAGGCCCCGCGTCGGGCACGGCCTCCTGCAGCACGAAGAAGATGCCGGTGCCGACGGTGGCGCCGACGCCGAACATCATCAGCTGGAAGGTGCCGAAGCTGCGCTCGAGCTCGGGGCCGGCGTGCAGGCCCTTCACCTTGATCGGCTTGCGACGCCACAGCTGCATGCCGAGGGCGGGGGGACTGGGCGGGATGTCGGTCATGCGCTTCTCGCGATCCGCGGTCAGGGGGCCCCGAGTCGGCCCGTTCCGGGGAACATAGTGGGAATCCACGCGAGGCCGCCACGGGTGAGGGTGCCGTCGTGAGACGGCCCGTCAGCCGCCGAGTCGCCGGGTCAGGGCGGCCGCAGCGCGCTGGACCGCCGTGGCGAGGTCGCCTCGCAGGGTGCTTCCGGACGCCCCGGCGACACCGGTCTCGAAGGTGAGCGCCACCCCGGCGACCGGGTGGGCGTTGTGGTCCAGCACCGCGGCGGCCACGCTCGAGAGACCGGGCGTGACGTCGCCGTCCTCGGTCGCGAACCCCCGCCGCCGCGTGTCGGCGAGCAGGCTGCGCAGCTGGCTCAGACTGGACGGCCCGGTGCCGTGGCGGTCCACGAAGGAGGCCGCATCAGGGTAGAGCGCCCGGACCTGCGCGGGCGGCAGCGCCGCCAGGATCGCCCGGCCGCTGGCCGTGAGCTGGGCCGGCAGGCGGACGCCCACGTCGGTGACCAACGGTGGCCGGCCGGTGGCGCGCTCCTCGACGACGTAGAGCACGTCGCGGCCGTGGGGCACGGCGAGGTGCGCGCTCTGGCCGGTGCGGTCGGCGAGGTCGGCCAGGAGTCGCCGCGCGATCCGCTGGAGCGGCTCCTGGCGCGTGTAGCCGCTGCCCACCTCGAACGCCGCGACCCCCAGGCCCCATCGGTGCTCGTCGGCCAGGTGGACGACGAAGCCCTCCTCGGTCATCGCCGTGAGCAGGTGGTACGCCGTGCTGCGCGGTAGCCCGCACGCCCTCATGATCCGGTCGATCGAGGTCGGCTCCGGCTGGCTGGCCAGGAAGCGGAGCACGCGCAGCGTCTTGGTCGCTGCCGGCACCTGACCCACGTGGCCCTCCTGTCGGTCTCCCGCCCAGGTCTCGACACCGCTCGCTGCGCTCGCGGGCTCGACCACCGAGCGCCATCAGTCTCGCATCCGAGACACCGCCAGCGCGAGGACCCCTGCCGCACGGAGCTCCGGAGGGGTTCGATGGGGCCATGACGGTGCAGGTGGGTGTAGGCCCGGTGTCGTTCGACGACGTGGTGGCAGTGGCGCGGGAGGGCGCGGGCGTCACGCTGTCCGACGACGCCCTGGCCGCGATCGACCGCGCGCGGGCGGTCGTGGAGAAGCTGGCGGCGGCCAGCGACCCGGCGTACGGCATCTCGACCGGGTTCGGCGCCCTGGCGACCCGCCACATCCCGGGCGAGCTGCGCGAGCAGCTCCAGCGCTCCTTGGTGCGCTCGCACGCCGCGGGGTCCGGACCCGAGGTGGAGCGTGAGGTGGTGCGCGGGCTGATGCTGCTGCGCCTCTCGACGCTCGCAACCGGCCACACCGGCGTGCGCCGCGAGACGGCTGAGCTGATGGCCGCCCTGTTGTCGGCGGGGATCTCGCCGGTGGTGCGGGAGTACGGCTCGCTGGGCTGCTCGGGAGACCTCGCGCCGCTCGCACACTGTGCCCTGGCCTTGATGGGCGAGGGCGAGGTGCGCGACGCGACCGGCGTGCTGATGCCGGCGGCCGAGGCCCTCGTGGCTGCGGGCCTCGCACCGGTGGAGCTGAAGGCCAAGGAGGGCCTGGCTCTGATCAACGGCACCGACGGCATGCTCGGCATGCTCGTGCTCGCGATCACCGACCTGCGGATGCTGCTGCGGACCGCGGACATCGCCGCGGCGATGAGCGTCGAGGCGCAGATGGGCACCGACCGGGTGTTCGCCCCGGAGCTCCAGGCCTTGCGGCCGCAGGTCGGGCAGGCGCTGTCGGCGGCCAACCTGACGTCGGTGCTGGCCGGGTCGGGGGTGATGGCGAGCCACCGCGAGGACAAGTTCCACCGCGTGCAGGACGCCTACTCGCTGCGGTGCTCGCCGCAGGTGCACGGCGCGGCCCGCGACACCGTCGAGCACGCCGCCGTGGTGGCCGGGCGGGAGCTGGCGAGTGCCGTCGACAACCCGGTGGTGCTGGTCGACGAGGGTCGCGTGGAGTCCAACGGCAACTTCCACGGAGCTCCGGTGGCCTACGTGCTCGACTTCCTCGCGATCGTGGCCGCCGACGTCGCCTCGATCAGCGAACGGCGCACGGACCGCTTCCTCGACAAGGCCCGCAATCACGACCTGCCGCCGTTCCTCGCCGACGACCCGGGGGTCGACAGCGGCCACATGATCGCGCAGTACACCCAGGCCGCCATCGTCTCGGAGCTCAAGCGACTGGCCGTCCCGGCCTCGGTCGACTCGATCCCGTCCTCGGCGATGCAGGAGGACCACGTGTCGATGGGGTGGAACGCCGCGCGCAAGCTGCGTCGGTCCGTCGACGGGCTCTCTCGGGTGGTGGCCATCGAGCTGCTCACGGCGGCGCGGGCGCTCGACCTGAGGCGGCCGCTCGAGCCGGCTGCCGCCACCGGCGCGGTCGTCGGCCTGCTGCGCACCCACGGCGTCGAGGGGCCCGGCCCCGACCGCCACCTGTCCCCAGAGATCGAGACCGCGGTCTCGCTCGTCCAGTCCGGCGCGGTGCTGCGCGCCGTCGAAGCCCAGATCGGAGAACTGAAGTGAACGACGTCACCACCAACCCGCGACTCCCGATCCACGCCGCGCACGGATCGGAGCTGAGCGCGAAGTCCTGGCAGACCGAGGCGCCGCTGCGGATGCTGATGAACAACCTCGACCCCGAGGTCGCTGAGCGCCCGGAGGATCTCGTCGTCTACGGCGGCACCGGCAAGGCGGCGCGCAGCTGGCCGGCGTACGACGCGATCGTGCGCTCCCTGCGCGACCTCGAGGCCGACGAGACCCTGCTGGTGCAAAGTGGCAAGCCGGTCGGCGTGATGCGCACGCACGAGTGGGCGCCGCGGGTGCTGATCGCCAACTCGAACCTGGTCGGCGACTGGGCGAATTGGGAGGAGTTCCGCAGGCTGGAGGAGCTCGGGCTGACGATGTACGGCCAGATGACCGCCGGGTCGTGGATCTACATCGGCACGCAGGGGATCCTGCAGGGGACCTTCGAGACGTTTGCCGCCGTGGCGGACAAGCGGTTCGGAGGGACGCTGGCGGGGACCATCACGCTGACCGCCGGTCTCGGCGGGATGGGCGGTGCCCAGCCCTTGGCCGTGACCATGAACGACGGGGTCGCGATCTGCATCGACGTGGACCAGTCGCGGATCACCCGGCGCATCGAGCACCGCTACCTCGACGTCGAGGCGCCGTCACTCGAGGACGCCGTGCGGATGGCCGTGGAGGCACGCGACGATCGGCGCCCGCTGTCGATCGGCGTCCTGGGCAATGCCGCCGAGATGGTGCCGCAGCTGCTCGCGATGGGTGCGCCGATCGACATCGTGACCGACCAGACCTCGGCGCACGACCCCTTGTCCTACCTGCCGGTCGGCGTCCCGTTCGAGGACTGGCACGACGCGGCCGCCCGTGACCCTGAGGGCTTCACCAAGGACGCCCAGGCGTCGATGGCCGCGCACGTGCGCGCGATGGTGGAGTTCCAGGACGCGGGCTCCGAGGTGTTCGACTACGGCAACTCGATCCGCGACGAGGCGCGCAAGGGCGGCTACGACCGCGCCTTCGAGTTCCCCGGCTTCGTGCCGGCGTACATCCGGCCGCTCTTCTGCGAGGGCAAGGGGCCGTTCCGCTGGGCGGCGCTCTCCGGCGACCCGGCCGACATCGCCGCGACCGACCGCGCGATCCTCGAGCTCTTCCCCGACAACGAGCGGTTGCGCAAGTGGATCACGATGGCGGGCGAGCGGGTGCACTACCAGGGGCTGCCGGCGCGGATCTGCTGGCTCGGGTACGGCGAGCGGCACCTGGCCGGACTGAAGTTCAACGAGATGGTCGCCTCGGGCGAGCTCAAGGCGCCGATCGTGATCGGCCGCGACCACCTCGACTGCGGGTCGGTGGCGTCGCCGTACCGCGAGACCGAGGCGATGCTCGACGGCTCCGACGCCATCGCCGACTGGGCGCTGCTCAACGCACTGGTCAACACCGCTTCGGGGGCCACCTGGGTCTCGGTCCACCACGGCGGCGGGGTCGGCATGGGTCGCTCCATCCACGCCGGCCAGGTGTGCGTCGCCGACGGGACGGCGCTGGCCGCTGAGAAGATCGAGCGGGTGCTCACCAACGACCCCGGCATGGGCGTGATCCGACACGTCGACGCCGGCTACGAGCGGGCTGTCGAGGTCGCCGCCGAGCGGGGCGTGCGCATCCCCATGGCCTGAGAAAGGCGCGGGTTGTCGGCCTCTCTCTGAAGTTGTCGGCCCTCGCGAGGGCTGACAACTTCAGGGATCACCGGCTGACCGGTGATTCCTGAAGCGGGCGACTCTCAGAGGTCGGCGGACTCCAGCGGGTCGGGAACGCCGGGGAGCCGCCAGCGGCGGAGGTTCTGGAACAGCTCCGCCTGCTCGACGGCGTCGTCGAGGGCGTGGTGGGTGTGCGGACGCGAGGGCACGAGCTCGGCGGGGAGGTGCTGCTTGCCGAGGCGGTCGAGAACCCGGTGCGTGCCGACGTACACCATCGTCTTCATGTCGAGGGCCGAGCTGAAGCCGAACGGCGAGCCGACCTCGGAGTAGGAGTGGAAGTACCACTGCAGGAACATCCAGTCGTAGCCCATCGGCCAGCCCACGAAGACCGGACGCCGCCCGCCCGCGAGGTCGAGCACCCAGCGGGCCGCCTCGGTCATCGCGACCGCCGGGTCGACACCCTCCCGCAGCAGCTTGTCGCGGTCGATGCCGCTCTCGCTGATCGCGGCGAGGGCCGAGGGCTCGAATCGATCGGAGATCGGCCGCAGCTCGCGGTAGAAGCGGGCCGACTCGGGCTGGATCGGGCGGAAGACCCCGGCGGTGTCCTGCTCGCCGGCGATGCACATGCCGAGGGAGAGCATGGAGTAGGGCCCCGGGATCGGCCCGTCGGCCTCGATGTCGGCGGAGATGTAGACGTCCGACCGCACGGCCGGCTCGTCGTCGCCGGCGACCTCCTCCGACACCTCGCTCACCGTTCGTCGTCCTCCGTCTCCTTGAGCACGAGCTCCAGCACGGCGTGCAGGCTCGGCGCCTGGGTGATCTTCTCGCGGAAGTAGGCGCTCACCTGGTCATTGGCCGCGTCGGCGATGCGGTCGCACGCGACGATCAGGTCGTCCTCGTCGAGGTCGGGCAGCCGGCGGACCAGGGCCAGCAGCTCCTCGCGATCCGGCCCGGTGTAGCACTCGGCCACCGTGTCGGCCAGGGCCGAGACCTGGGCGACGACGGTGTCGCGGTCGAGGCGGTCGGCGCGGATGGCCTCGCTCAGCGCGTGCACCGTGCCGCCGACCTGGTAGAGCCGGGCCGGCGGGTCGTCGAAGAGGGCTCGGAGGTAGCCCGCATCGGTGTCCCGGCGCAGGAGTCGGCAGATGTTGTAGAGCCGCTTGGCGACCTTGCCGTAGTTCTCGTGCCCACCTCCGGCGTACTTGGCCACCTCGCCGGCGATCTGCTTGAGGTAGTTCTCCAGCCCGTCGGGCGTGATGTGCTGCACCAGGCGCTCGACGTCCACCTGGCTGTCGGGGTCGAGATACACCTCCTGGTAGAAGCTGTCCAGCACGCCGTCGAGCGCGACGATCGCGCCGTCCTCGGCCTCCCACGTCGCGTCGATGACCTTGGAGACCGGCACGACGCGGTTGCGCGCGGTGTCGGCGTACACCCAGTCCAGCTTGACGAAACCCGGGTCGAGCGCGACCTCGTACATGCGCAGGCGGTGGGTCTCGCCGTCCTCGCCGACGACGCGGATCACCCGCCCGTCCATGTCGCCGAGTCCCCAGCTGATCGGGCTGCCCGACCCGACGGACTCCTCTCCCCGCAGGTACGACGCCGGGTAGCGGCCGAGCTTCATCTCCACGAACTGCAGATGCGGGTTGGTGAACGTCGTCGCGACGCTCTCGATCATGGTCGCGGCGAGTGTCTGGATCGCCTCTTCGCGCGTGGCCGCCTTGATGTGGACCCGTTCGAAGAAGTCGCAGTCGCCCGGGAAGAGCTGGAACCTCGACTGGGCGGCGCTGCCCGACAGCGCCATCGCGCTCAGCACCCCCTCGCGCGGCTGGGTGCGGATCATGCCCGCGATCTCTCGGACCGCCTCGACCCCCGAGGTGTCGAAGTCGCCCACCACGTCGTCGAGGCCGAACACGCCGCCTCGCTGGACGAAGCGCTTCTCCTTGGGGTGCATGGAGCCATCTTCACCGGACGCGAAGACCGGTGACAGTGGAACGAGAGGAGTTTCGTGGAGCGCACGGTCAGGATGTGAACAGCGCCTCCCGCAACACGTCGGCGTACTGGCTGGCCGACTGCAGCCACACCGCCTTGCCGCGCGTGGCCGCGGCGATCCGCCACAGGGTCGGCAGGTCGGCGTCCGGGCCGATGCCCACCGCGATGATCCGGACGGGCCGCTCCGGATCGGCGGCGCCGCGCAGGTAGCGCAGCAGGGTGTCGCGAGTGATCGAGCCGCGGGCGTCGCGGTTCTCGCCGTCCGACAGCACCACGAGTTGGTTGACGTAGCCGGATTCGTGGTGCTCGAGCGCGTAGCGATACCCGCGGCGTACGGCGTCGTAGAGCGGCGTGCCGCCCGACACCGCCAACCCGTCGACGACACGGAGGAGGTGGTCCGCGTGGCTGCCACCGCTCCCGCGAGCCCCGTTGCGCGCGAGCCGCACCGGCAGGTCGATCAGCATCCGGTCGGTGCCCTGGGCGGAGTGGAAGGTCAGCAGACCCGACCGGGCCGACGGCGAGGCCACCTGCAGCGCGTCGTGAGCGGCCGTTCGGACCAGGTCGATCTTGGTGCGGTCGTCTCCCGGCAGGATCGAAGCCATCGAACCGGACACGTCGACCAGGACCAGACTGGAGATCCGGACGTGCATGAAGCCGAACAGGGTCGCCGCGGCGTTGACCTGCTCGGTGGTGCGGGCGTGGTTCGCCCGCGCCGGCGACGCTGCGAAGTCACCGGTCCTGACCTCGCGGGTGGACGTCGGAGCATCGGGCCCTCCAGGGGGCCGGAGCCCCGCCAGCACCAGGGCTCGGCGTCCTGGCTCGGACCGGAGGTACGCCGCGAAGGAGGCGACCGCGCGCCGAGCGCTCGCCTTCAGCGCGAGGAGGGGGATCCGGTCGGCGGCGCCTTGCAGATAGGCGGCCGACAAGCGACTGGTCGTCGGACCCGCTGCGTTGTGCCGTACGACGAGGGCCTCGGTGGTCAGGGCGGCCGGTGTGGTGCCGCCTGCGACGAGTCGAAGCGCCTCGGCGTCGTCACCGACCACGCGCATGCGGTGCTCGGTGCGGATCACCGTGAGCTCGCGTCGCGTGGGACGGACATAGCTCGGCGCGGCGGAGAGCGGCGCACCGGCCGCGGCCGAGGCCAGGCCCAGGAAGCCCACGGCGCCGGTGAGCGAGCGTGAGGGGTCCGGCAGGGCGATGCGCAGCTCTGCCGCCGGAAGGTCCGGGGTCTCCGGGAGTCGGCGTTCGAGGCGGACCAGGGGCCCGAGCATCCCGGGAGCCGCCAAGGCCCGTGCCCCGCCCAGAGCCTGCATCCGGTCGATCGGCAGCGCCAGCACCACCGGCGTCCGAGCCACCACGACCGGCCGTCCCTGCAGCGAGAGCGGCTGGTCGCCCCGGTCGACCCAGGCGAGATCCTCGGGTGCCCACGCGTCGACGCGGTCGGGGTCCAGGCGTACGACCCAGCTGTCGACCGCTATCGGCCGTACCGTGGTGCAGCCCTGGTCGCCCGCCTGTGCGGCGGCCAGCTCCGTCCACACGTCGTGGTAGGCGGGTGGGACGCCCACCGTGGCCGGGGTGCCGCACTCCTGCGCCGGGGCGCCGCTGCCGGGACCTGTGCTGGCGGGCAGGGCATCGGTCGAGGGCCTCTCGGCGGCGGGCGTGGTCGGGTCTGCTGAGGAGGCACTGCCTTCGAGCACGGCGGCGGTGACGGCGAGGCCGCCGGTCGCGAGGACGCAGACCGTCACGGTGGTCGTGAGGATCGTCCGCGTGGGACGGCGGGCGGCGTGGCGGCGCCGTGGCGAGCTCACCGGGCATCTCCCTCTGCTGGTCCTAGCGGGGGGATGCCTGCCGCGACGGACGCCGCAGCCTGGTCACCCTAACCCAGGGAGCGCGGAAGTCGGGTGGGGGCGACGGCAGGAATGGCGTCGTGCCGAGGGCGCCGACGTCCCTACGATGACCAGAGAGGTCGCGCGGCCGGCGCCGACGCGGACGGGAGGAGGGCGGACGGATGGACACCTCGACCTTCTACGCGCTGTTCTCGGCCACCTGTTTCACGCTGCTCGGCCTGTGGTGGAACGTGCTCCAGGACTATCCCGGCTGGACCGACTCCGCCTCCCAGCGGCGGGCCGTCGGTGGGATCTACCTGACGTTCCTGCTGCCGGCGATGATGGGTCTGTTCGCGCAGGTCGGCGGCACCGAGACCCCCGAGATCTGGCGGGCGAGCTTCGTCGTGGTGGCCATCGTGGGCTGCTTCTGCACCGTGCGGCTGCTGCGCGTGCAGGATCGATCGGGTCGCGACCAGCCGCGCTCCAAGTACGCCGCGGCGCTGGTGGTCTATGCGCTGGTCGCGGTGCTGGGCGCCTTCCCTCGCATCGTCGACCCGCTGGGCATCGCGCCGATCCAGGCCGAGGCCCTGCTGCTCATCGGGCTCGTGCTCGTGGGGCACGGACTGGTCTGGGACTTCATGGTGCGCGCTCGCACCGGGGCCGAGCCGGTCCCGGGCCAGCACACCCGCGAGCCCGACTAGTGGGGCCGCCGGAGGTTCGTCGGGGGTGGCCGGTCGTGCTTTCCGGCGGTGACCCCTGGTGACGCCGGAGCGACGGCGCCTCCTCGAGCGGCTCGTGGGGGCGGTGCCGCCGGCCGGCCGACCGCTCCTCGTCGCGGTCGACGGTGCGGACGGCTCGGGCAAGACGTGGTTCGCCGACGATCTCGCGGCCGTCCTCGCCGGACGGGACCGGCCGGTCGTGCGGGCCTCCGTCGACGACTTCCACTTCCCTCGGGCACACCGGCACGCCCGCGGACGCACCGGCGAGACCGTCTGGCTCCGCAGCTTCGACTACCGGACGCTGCGGCGCCTGCTCCTGGACCCGTGGCGCGACGGTGCCGGGTCGGCGTACCGACGGCGCTGGCACGACCTGGCCACGGACGCCTGGTGGCAGGAGGAGCCGGAAGTCGTGCCGGAGGCCGGCGTGCTCCTCGTCGACGGGGTGTTCGTGCAGCGTGCCGAGCTCGGGGACTGCTGGGACGCTGTCGTCTGGCTCGAGGTGTCCGACGAGGAGCGGGTCCGCCGGATGGCCGAGCGGGACGGCGTGCCCCCGGACCCCGGGCATCCCGACCAGGCCAGGTACCTGGAGGCGCAGCGGATCTATCGGCAGGCGGCCGACCCGGTCGGGTCCGCCGACGTGGTGGTCGACAACACCGACCCCGGTGCGCCGTTCGTCGTCGACGTGGCCGTGCCCCCGGGCTGGCACCGGACACCGCACGGATGGCGTCGCGTGGTCACCACTCAGGATCCGCGGATAGCGGCTCGGATCAACCGGCTGCTCTCCTAGCACCCCCTCAGCGGCGTACCAGGCCCCGCGCGCGGCCAGCCAGTGCGGACAGGGCCGAGGGAGCCGATGGTCGTGGTGCCTGCGCCTCGCGCAGCTTGGCCACCTGCCGTCGGAGCCGCTGATTGTCCCGGCGCAGTCGGGCGAGCTCGGGGGCCAGCTCGGGCGGCACGTCGAGCAGAGCGCGATGGCCTTCGTGGTCCAGGCGTCGCAGACACGCGAGCATGAGCTCTCCGCTGGCCTGCGGGGTCTGCGCCGCGTAGTGGTAGCTCTGACCGGGACGCAGCACCGCGACTCGGTCCAAGATGAACTGCTGGAAGAAGAACCGCTCCTCGGGCGTGCGGCACACGGGCATGGTTGCCTCGAGCAGGCCGGTGTACAGCGTGGTCCAGGATCCGCGCTTGCGCTCCTCGGGCCAGTCGAACCACTGCTTGTGGTAGTTCGCGCCGTGATCCAGCCGGTGGTAGAGCGGTTCGGGGATTCGGAGGAAGGGACCCCAGCGCAGCAGCTTGGCCAGCCAGACGAAGACCTCTGAGAGCCCGCGGAACTCATCGCCACGGACCGGGCCCGCCTGCTCGACGGCGCCGGTGCGCATCAGTCCGCGCACGGCGACCGGTTGCTTCTGCTCGATGTGCTGCCGCATTCGCGACAGCACGTCCCCCTCGACCGAGGGCGCGGTCTCCAGGTCGTCGCGGCCGCCGTGCCACTGGCAGTCGGCGTAGACGATCGCGGCGTCGGGACGCTCGCGCGCCGCGCGGACGAGCACCTCGAAGAACGTCGGGTCGGTGGTGTCGTCGTGCTGGCGGTAGCAGAAGAACTCCCCGAGCGGACGACGCAGCAGCCAGTTGACGTTGCCGTACCAGTCCAGCCGCTCAGGTTGCACGACGAGCGAGAAGCGTTCGTCGTCCAGGAACGGCTCGCACGCCTGAGCGCTCTCCTGGTCGCCGGCGTCGACGGAGATGTACGCATCGAAGTCCTCGAACGTCTGCTCCTGCAGGGATCTCAGGCAGGCGCCTACCTGATGTGCCCCGCGATAGACCGGCACCCCGACCGTGATCGTCCTCGCCATCGCTCAACTCCTCCCACACGCCGCCGTCACCCGGTCGGCGCACCGCACCGCGAACAGGGGCGCCATGGTCAGCTTGCCGGGGTCCACCGAGTGGTAGCCGTCCTCGCTGGTGACCCCGACGGCGAACCGGTTGTGCAACTCGCTGTGCGGGTCGTCGATGTCGGTCTCACCCCACGCGACGATCACCCCGCCCTTGACCACCGCGGCGGTGAGGTGCTCCTCGGCGAGGTCCCGGAGACCGGGCACCAGCTCCGCGAGGCCGCCGACCGTGTGGCGCACCAGGGCGCCTCGGTCCCCGGCCGCGAGCGGCGTCTGCCACCGCTGCGGGGGTGACACGTCGGTGGAGTAGCCCAGTACGCAGGCGGGGTACCAGGTGAGGTACGTCGTCCGGTCGGGATAGCTGACCACCTCACCGAACGGACCTGAGATCACCGTGGCGCTCGGTGGAGCCGGCAGAGACGTCGGCCACCGAAGGCTCACGCCGTGCTTGAGGCGGTGCATCCAGGGCCGGCCCGGGCGCTGCCCCATGGACTCGTCGAGCGCGATCCGCCCGCTCCACAAGGCGTTCACGACCTGGTCGAACTCCTCGGACCACTGATCGTCCCGGCTGGTCGCGTCGACCTGGACGCGGTCGTCGATCGTCCGCTTGGCGCCGGTCACGCGGTGGCTCAGCCGCACCTCCACCAAAGGCTCGTCCGCGATCCGGCGACGGAGGAGCCCGGCAAGCGCGACAGGGTCGATCGCGACCTCAGGACTGTCGAAGACGGCGGCCGCGATCGCGGGGTCGAACCGGTCGGCCACCTCGCGGGCGGACCACCTGCGCACCGGTGCGGACACGGTGCCGCCGACGTAGGCCGCCCCCGGCCGGGTCGCGGCATCGGCCACCAGGTCGTGTACGGCGTTCAGGTAGGCCGTCACCTCGTCCACTCCGCGCTGGCTGTCGCGGTGCACGACGTAGGCGGCTGGGCTCGAGGTGGCCAGCCGTGCGTCCGTGCCGAGGTGACGCTCCAGGAACGGGCCGAAGGCCAGCGCGCCGGAGAGCATCACGCGCGCGGTGCGGAGGGAGGGGTCGGCGGCGTACATGTAGCCGAGGTGGACCTTGCCCTCGTTGGCGATCGCCGTCCGGGTGAGGAGGTCGTCGTTCTCGTCGACCAGCACCGCCGGGATGCCGCGGGCGGCCAGTTCGAGGGCGATGCAGCAGCCCTGCAGTCCCCCACCGAGCACCGCCACGGGCCTCACGCACCCGGCGGCGGGGCTCACGCCGCGACCGCCCGCGGCTTGAGCAGGAACGCGAGCAGGTAGAGCGCCCCGACGACCAGCAGCAGGTTGGCGTAGCCCGTCAGCAGGGCGGCGTACTCCAGGCAGCCGCCGACGATCGCACCCAGGATGTTGACCGCGAACGCGGCGCGCGAGTCGCTGGATTCGCCGAACCGCTTGGCGAAGGCGATGTTCGCCAGATAGATGGGGAGGAAGGCCAGCAGCACCGCCGCGAGCAGTCGGGGTACGAACGGCAGCGCGAGCAGCCAGGCCGGCTGCACGGCGTACGCCAGGGCCAGGGAGCCCGCGATGCCTGCGAACACGACCGGGAGCGACGGCGTGCGCACCCGACGCGTCGTCTCGACGGCCGCGAGCACGACGACGAGCACGCCGGCGAAGACCAGGGCGTTGACCAGCCAGGTGGTGCCGAAGAGCAGCGCGAACGTCGCGACGTTCTTGGTCTCAAGCAGGAGGAAGGCCGCTCCCATGAAGAAGAGATCTGCGTAGGGCCGCATGGTGCGGAACGGCCCGCCGAGCAGCCGCATCGCGAGGGCCGACACCAGCAGGATCCCTGCGATCGCCCAGAGGTAGAGGCTCGGGAACCGGTCGCCCTTGAAGTAGAGGAACGGTCGGTCGTCGGTCGAGGGTGCGATGACGGGCCCGGAGGGCTGGTACGCCGAGCCGCACTGCTGGTGGGCCGGGTCGCGCGCCACCGTCACCACGGCCTGGGCGCCGGCGAAGGTGTCCACGCACGGCGTGTGCCCGAAGACGGTCGCCGCCGTGCCCGCGAGACGGTCGATCAGCCAGTCCTCGCGGTAGTAGTTGTACATCGCGAAGGCGCCGTCGGGCTTGAGATGCTCACGCGCCTCCTGCAGCGCTTCTTGCGTGAACAGGAACGACTCCAGCCGGATCTGCGAGGCACCGCTGACCAGCGTGAGGGAGTCGGGCAGGGCGAACAGGACGAGGTCGTACTTCTTGTCCGTCGACTGCAGGAACGCGCGGCCGTCGTTCACGTGCCGGCTGACGCGGGGGTCCTGGTAGGCGCGGTCCGGGTTGCGCTCCACGCCGATCTCCATGATCCGCGGGTCGATGTCGACGGCGTCGACGTGACCGGCGCCCTTGGAGAGCGCGATCGCCACGTCGGAGCCGGACCCGGCGCCGACGATCAGCACGTCCTCGAGGGTGTCGTCGGCGATGCGCAGGTACGGCGTGGAGTACTGCTGCTCGCCCTGCTCCAGCTTCCACTGGGCCGGCGCCATCAGCTGGTGCGGGATGCCGTTGACGGAGATGTCCACGAAGGAGGCGTTGCCGGACACGTCCTCGGTGGTGATCTTGTAGTAGGGCGACCAGCTGGTGTTCGGCGCGATGCTCTCGATCAGGAGGACCACGACGACGGTCCCACCACCGACGATCGCGAGCAGGCGCTTGAGGTGGGGGACGAGCACGAGGAAGGCGATCGCGGCCAGCACCCCCCACACGACCGGCGGCGCCCACAGGAACGACAGCACGGTGAACAGCCCGATGCCGATGAGCGAGCCGACCAGGTCCCAGCGGTACGCCGTGAGCGGCGTGAGGTGGGCGAAGCAGCGCCCGACGATCTCCGCCGGACCGGCCACGACGAGCGCGACCACGACGAAGACGAACGGGAGCACCAGCCAGGCCGGCGGTCCGGTGGCCGTCAGGGACGTGAAGTAGATGATGTCGGACCCGGTGCGGTCGAGGCTGACCGGGAACAGCCGCACGAGCACCACCAGGAGCGCCAGGAGGATCGGCGCGAGCGGGATGATCGACCAGCTGCGGCGGCTGACCAGGAAGCCGATGCCGATACCGAGGAACGAGCCGAGCAGCACGAAGTTGGAGAAGTAGGACAGGTGCACGACGTTGGAGCCGAGCCAGCGGATCAGGGCGAGCTCGACGAACAGCATCAGGGCACTGCCGAGCACCAGCCGCCGCACCACGGCGGGGTCCCCGCGGCCGTCCGTGTCGGCGTACGCGCTGCCCGAGTCGGCGGTCTGCTCCATGAGCGGCAATCGTGCCAGGCGGGTGGGCGGCCCCCCTCCACCCGGGGTCGGCCCGATCACCGTGGCAGGAGTGAGATCTTCTGCCAGATCTTGCTGGACAGCTCGGTCGTGAGCCGCTCGAGCGTGGACACGGTGTTGAGGATGACGTCGTCGGAGCTGTGCTCGGCGCACAGGGCCGCGGTCTTGGCGGTCAGGCTCAGCATCTCGCTGCAGTAGTCCAGGTAGTGGTGGAGCTGCTCGGCGTCCAGGCCGTGGACGACGCTCTCCGGGGTCGAGGTGTAGTGCGGATTGACCTGCTCGGGGTCCTTGGAGAGCTGGTGCATGTCGATGACGTGGGCCAGGGAGCGCAGCCGGTGGAGCAGGCCGAGCAGGGTGCGGCGTTCCCGTCGTTCGGGGAACGCCCACAAGAAGAGCATGGCGATCGCCGCGAAGACCAGGTCGTTGATGACGCTTTCCACGAGCGGGACCCAGTCGGCGGTGTGGTCGAGGCCGTCGACGACGGCGGCGCGGAGCGTGAACGCCAGCGCGACGATGGTGGAGGTGAAGATGAGGATGCTCAGGCTGCGCGTGATCATCGTGGTACGGCGCAGCCTCTGGTGGGACTCGCTGGCGGTCTCCTGAACCAGGTCGACGAGGTGGCGCAGGTCGCGGGCGGCCTTGGTCAGCCCGCGCTCGCCGAACCGCGCCGCGATCCGGCGTTCGAGCTGCTCCACCGTCGCCCCGACGTGGTCGGCGACGAGCTGGACCTCGTCACCCGCCGGGCTGGTCGTCGCCATTCGCCGACTCTAGGGCTCCGCGGGCCGGGTGGGCGCCGCTTGTCGGCCCTTCCCTGAACTTGTCGGCCCTCGCGAGGGCCGACATCTTCAGGGATCACCGGCTGACCGGGGATTCCTGAAGGGGACAGCGCTGCTGAAGCGGGTGCGCCGCTCACCCCAGCCCGGCGATGACCTCGTGGAGGGCGAGGGTCCGGCGGGCGGTGTCGACGTGCAGGGCCTCGATCATCCGACCCTGGAAGGTGACCACCCCCGAGCCGGAACCGGCTTCCCACGCCTCGAGGATGCCCCGGGCTTCGGCGACCTCCTGCTCGCTCGGGGCGAAGGCGGCGTTGGCGCCGTCGACCTGCCCCGGGTGCACGAGCGTCTTGCCGTCGAAGCCGAGCTCGCGACCCTGGCGGCACTCGGCGAGGAAGCCGTCGATGTCGCGGACGTCGTTGTAGACCCCGTCGAGGATCACCCGGCCCGTGGCGCGGGCGGCCAGGAGCGCGAGCGAGAGGCCCGTGAGCAAGGGCGCACGGCCGGGCACGTGAGCGGCGTACAGCTCCTTGGCCAGGTCGTTGGTGCCCATCACCAGCACGGCGAGCCGGTCGGAGGCGGCGGCGATCTCCTCGGCGTGCAGCATCGCGCGCGGGGTCTCGACCATCGCCCACAGGGCGGTGTGGTCGGGTGCGCCGTGGTGCTCCATCGCCTCGACCAGCGAGTGCACCAGCTCGGCCGAGTCGACCTTGGGGACGACGATGCCGTGCGGGCCGGCCGCGCAGGCGGCGGCGAGGTCGTCGTCGTGCCAGGCGGTGCCGACCCCGTTGACGCGGATGGTCACCTCACGGTGCCCATAGTCCCCCGACGCCGCCGCTGCACACGCTGCCTCGCGCGCCGCCGGCTTCGCGTCCGGCGCCACCGCGTCCTCGAGGTCGAGGATCAGGGCGTCGCACGGGATCGACCTCGCCTTCTCCAGGGCGCGCTCGTTGGAGGAGGGCATGTAGAGGACCGACCGGCGTGGCCGGAACGCCCGGTCTCTCACAGGGGTGCTCATGAGTCGACCTCGATCGCGTCGTACGCCGCCCTCAGCTCCGGGTCCACCGCTGCCAGCTGCTCGGCGAGCTCGACCAGCACGAGGCACTGCTTGAGCGAGGCGTCGTCCTCCATCTTGCCGTCGAGCATGACCGCGCCGGTGCCGTCGCCCCCGTCACGCTGCAGGGCCGCGACCACGCGGCGGGCGTGCCGGATGTCCTCGACCGAGGGCGAGAACACCCGATGCGCGATCGCGATCTGGGACGGGTGCAGGCTCCATGCGCCGACGCAGCCCAGCAGGAACGCGTTGCGGAACTGGTCCTCGCAGGCCACCGGGTCCGAGATGTCGCCGAAGGGCCCGTAGTACGGCGAGATCCCGTGCATCGCGCAGGCGTCGACCATGCGGGCGATCGTGTAGTGCCACAGGTCCTGCTGGTACGTCGCACGCTCGCCGTCCCCGGAAGTCTCGCCGGACGGGGGATCCTGCCGCACCAGGTAGCCCGGGTGCCCGCCCCCGACCCGGGTCGTCTTCATCCGGCGGTCGGCCGCCAGGTCGGCCGGCCCCAACGACAGCCCCTGCATGCGCGGGGAGGCCCCGCAGATCTCCTCGACGTTGGCCACGCCCCGCGCGGTCTCCAAGATCGCGTGCACCAGGATGGGCCGGTCGAGCCCGGCCTTGGCCTCGAGCTGGGCGAGCAGCCGGTCGACGTAGGCGATGTCCTCTGCTCCCTGCACCTTGGGCACCATCACCACGTCGAGCCGATCCCCGATCGCCGGGACGAGCGTGGTCAGGTCGTCGAGGACCCAGGGGCTGTCGAGGGCGTTGATGCGCGTCCAGAGCTGGGTGGGGCCGAAGTCCGTGGCCTGCGCGATCCGCACCAGGCCGTCGCGGGCCGCGACCTTGTTGTCGGCCTTGACCGCGTCCTCGAGGTTGCCGAGCAGCACGTCGACGGTGCCGATGAGCTGCGGCACCTTGGCCGCCATCTTCTCGTTGCTCGGGTCGAAGAAGTGGATCGCGCGGCTGGGCCGCGCCGGGATCTCGTGGAGGGGCTGGGGTGCGCCGACCGCGAGCGGTCGGAAGAAGTCCTTGGCGCTGCGGGAGCTGGGCATGCGCGGAACGTACCGCCGCCCGGTGGGCCGGGGGTATGACGCATTCCACTCCCTGGGGCGGTCCGGACCCCGCTTGTACCCCTCGGATCCCCGGCTCGGACGGGTTTGCCGATTCCCGCCCGCGGCGGGTGTGGCGAGCCGACCATGGCGAAACCCCCGGCCCCTTCGGCTCCGAGGAGAGCCATGCACGTGATCCGCCCTGACCACGCGGCGCTCGCGCGCGCCGTGCGCTGGACGGTGCTGGTCGCGGCCACCTTGATCGCGCTGGCGGTCGTGCTCAGCGTCGTGATCACCGCGCCGGCCCGGGCCGAGCCGGGGCGCCCCGCGGACCAGACAGGTCCAGACCAGGCGCTCGCCGCCGCCCAGCGGACCGGGACGGCGACGGGGTACTACGTCGCCCCGGACGGCAAGAGGTCGTGGGTCGGGGTCTTCGGCACCCACCGTGCGAGTGCGTCGTACGGGTACCCCTATCCGGCCGCCCCGGACTGCGACGAGTCGGCGGTCAGCTCGGCGGGCTGCGTCGGCGACGCCCGAGGCTTCTACCAGGGCCAGTGCACCTCGTGGGTGGCCCAGCGGCTGGGCGTCCGCAACGGGATCGCGTTCTCCAACTGGTACGCCGGGCGGCACTGGGGCGACGCCGCCGACTGGGCGAAGGTGGCCAAGAGCCTGGGTCACAAGCCCGACCGGACGCCGGCCGTCGGCGCCGTCGGCTGGTACAAGCGCGGGCACGTGGCCTACGTCGAGGAGGTCTACGACAGCGGCAGCGTGCTGCTCTCCCAGATGAACACCGACGGGCACAACGGCTTCAGTGTGAGCGTGGTCAGTCCCGGTGGTCCGGGGTGGCCCGACAAGTTCCTGCACCTCGCGGACGTGCTGCCGGTCGACCTCGACCCGCCGACGCCGCCTGGCGACCTGCGCGTCGCCGCCCACACCGGGAGGACCGGCCTGCGGTGGTCCGAGGCCACCGACGAGTCCGGTGAGGTGGCCTATCGCGTCGCCCGCAACGGGGTGACGATCGCGACGACTCCCGAGACGTCGTTCTGGGACACCACCGCGCCAGCCGGGCAGACCGCGGTCTACACGGTGGTGGCCTACGACCCGGCCGGACACGACTCGACGCCGGCCCGGGCCCGCGTCGTTCCCGGGGAGGAGTCGGCGGACCGGGCCTGGCTGCCGACCTCGGCCGGGCCCGCGCTGTGCGGCCGGACCGGCTCGGCGCGTTCCCCCGGCCTCGCCTGCCGGATCCTCGGCGCCAGCGGCTGGCGCGAGGTCGCCCTCTGGCAGCAGGCCGACTGGGGGAGGGCGGGGACCCGCGCGTTCGTCGGCCGCATCGGCGGTGGCGCCGACGGTCTGGCCTTCTGCTCGGCGGCGGGGCGCGGTCGGGCCGTCCTCACGTGCGCCATGGTGGATGCCCAGGCCCGCACCTGGGGCACGCCGCGCGCCTCGGAGCGCACCCCCGTCCTCGCGGCGCTCGACTCCACGTGGGTCGGGACGGCCGTCGGTCCGGCGCGTTGTGGACGATCCGGGACGGCAGCCGATCCGCGCGTCGCCTGCTCGGTGCTGACCCGCTGGGGCTGGCGCAGCGTGGAGACCTCGGGACCCACCGACTGGGGCACCGCCGACACGCGGGCCTTCCTGCGCACCGCGGAAGGCGACGTCGCCTACTGCCGGTCCCTGCTCGTCGGCGGCCAGGCGCGGCTGGCCTGCCGGGTCCTGGGGGTGCGCAGTCTAACCTGGGGCGGCGACTTCCGGTCCGGCAACGTGCCGGACGCGCTCCCCGACGACGCCACCTGGGTGGCCAGCAGCGCCGGGCCGGCGTACTGCTCCTCGACCGCCGGCCGGCGCCCTGGTGGCTGCCGGGTGCTGAGCGGGATCGGCTGGCAGGCCGCGCCGCTGCCACGCCGGGCGGACCTGGGTGCCCCGGACAGCCGGGTCTTCCTTGCCGACCGCGAGGGTCACGTCTCCTGGTGCCGGGTCACCGCACGCGGGCGTCAGGTCGCCTGTGCGGCCCTCGACCCGGAGGAGGGGGCCTGGGAGACGGGCCGCTCGACCCGGCTCGCCGCCGCCCTCCGGTCCGGTCCACGGCTCACCGCCAACCACACCTGGCTGGTCACCGGCGCGGGTCCGGCGTTGTGCGGCCGCACCGGGACGGCCCGGCAGGAGCGGCTGGGCTGCCAGGTGCTCACCCACGCGGGCTGGCGCTACTCCGGCTCGCACCAGGTCTCCTGGGGCGGCACGGGCTATCGCGCGTTCCTCCCCAGCGGCGCCGGCGCGGCGTACTGCCGCACCGTGGCCGCCGCCCAGGGCAGCGCGCTCTCCTGCACGCGCCTGAGCCAGCTGGAATGGGGCGTCGACCACACCTCGGGCCGGGTCGCCCTCCCCCTCGCCGACGCCTTCTGAGCCGATTGAATGGCGCGAGCGTGTCGCTGCCGCGCCACGCTGCCGCGCGGATGGTCCCGCTACGCGGGCCCGGAATCCCCGGTCGGCCGGGGATTCCTCACCTTCGGCGTCGCTGCAACCCCCGCCAAGGTGCAGAAACCCCCACGAAGGTCGGCCCGCCGGCGCTCGGGGACCCGGACTCAGTCGGAGGCCCGACGCCACCACCGACGTCGACGCGGAGCCGCGTCCGGGGTGGCCTCCGGACGTCGTACGGCGGCGCGCGCGGCCGCCTCCGCGCGGCGGGCGGCCCGCCGCTCCCGCCAGCGAGCCACCTCGGCCTCCACGCCGCGCGGCATGGTGATCAGCGGCGGGCCGTCGACGGGGGTGTAGCGGGCCTTCAGGACCCGCGCGTTGAAGTCCTCCAGCAGCCGTCGGACCTCGGACTCGGCCGTGTGCCGGTCGAGTTGCGCGTCGAGCCCGGCGTCGTCCTTGCGCAGTTGGAGGGCGGGCGGCAGAACGCCGGTGATCCGCTCCCGCTCGATCAGCCGCTTGACCCACCAGTCCGGGTCGTGGGTCTCGCCGAGGCCCTCGATCGGCTTGCCCGCGCCGGGCAGGTCGTCGAAGTCACCGCGCTCCATCGCGACCCGAATCTGTTGGTCGACCCACTGGTGCTGCTGGTCGATGCGTCGTGCGGCGGCGGCACGACTGTCCTCGGGCGGGGGCGGCGGAGGGGGTGCGGCCCTGTCGTCGGGCATGTCCTCGAGGCTACCCGGCCGGTTGGTCGATCGGGTTCGGCGCCCAGTCAGTCGGGCAGCGGCGGCGCCATCTCCTCGACCGTGGTGGCCACCTTGGGCATCAGGAGCAGACCGACCGCGGCGAGCAAGGCAGCGACCGCGCAGACGGTCCAGACCGTGAGGTACCCCGACAGCGGCGCGTGTCCCTCGGCCGGCCCCTCCAGGGAGCCCGTCGAGGCGAGCGCGATCGCGAAGATCGACGAGGCGATCGCACCGCCCATGGTCTTGGTCGCGTTGGTCATCCCGGTCGCGAAGCCCGTGCGCTCGGGCGGCGCACCCGCGGCCGCGCTGGCGGGGAGCGCGGCCACCAGCGCGCCGGACCCGACCCCGGCGATCGCCATGTTGACCAGCGCCTGGGTGGTGCTCTCGTGGAACGGCAGCCACAAGGCGTAGCCGAGGGCCACCAGCAGCGACGAGAACACCAAGGCCCCGCGTGTGCCGAGGAGACGGGTGTTCAGGGGCAGCGTGAACGCCCCGATCGCCAGGAAGATCACATAGACCCCGATCAGCGTCGAGACGAACGCCGCATCGGCGCCGAGACCGTAGCCCGCGACGTCCGGATCCGTCCGGGCGAACGTCGAGAGGGGGATCTGCGCGCCGAGCACCGACATCCCGAACAGGAACGCCGTCAGCTGCACCGGCCACTGGAGCGGACTGGCGAACAGGTGCACGTCGACGATCGGGTCCGGATGTCGCGCCTCGTAGCGGACGAACGGCACCAGCAGGGCGAGCCCCGCGACGATCTGCCCCCACGCCAGCACGCTGCCGGGCCCCTGCAGCCGGATCGTGATCAGCCCGCCCATCACGAGGCCGATGACGAGGGTGATCAGCCCGAGCCCGGTGAGGTCCAGATGGCCGCCCGGCGTACCGCTGTCGCGCTCGATGCCGAACAGGATGACGAAGAAGCAGACGGTCACCACGATCGCCGGCAGCATCAGCATCACGGTCATCGAGAGGCTCTCGACGAGGGCGCCGCTGGTCAGCGCACCGATGATCACCGACAGCTCGAGTGCGCCGACGAGCACGCCGGCCGCGCGGCGGGTCAGCAGGTTCTGCCGCCCGCTTCCCGCCGTGCGGCGATAGACGATCGCCACCTCCATCGGCAGCCAGATGACGTAGGCACCCTGGATCGCCCACCCGATCAGGAACGTCGTGAACGACGGCGCGAACGCCAGCACCCACGACCCGAGGGCCGTGACGGCGGTCGAGATCAGCAGCACGCTCTTGGCGCCCCAGAGGTCGCCGAGGCGCGCGAGGAGCGGCACGCACAGGGCCGACACGATCAGCTGGGCGGCCTCGAACCAGTTGACGTCGGCGTCGTGGATGCCGAGGTGCCGCGCGATGTCGGTGAAGATCGGGGTGTAGTAGCCCTGCAGGATGCCGCTGGCGAACTCGACCATGACGAGGAAGCCGACGATGGTCACCAGGCTGTGGGCGCCCATCCGGTGCTCGTAGGGCTCACGGCCCACCTGGGGCGGGGGTCCTCCGGTCGCCGGACTCTCGGTCATGGCGCGGGGATCCTCTCGATCAGGCGCTGGTACCAGTCGACGCCGGCGAGGAAGTCCTCGACCCCGATGTGCTCGTCGTAGGAGTGGATGGCCTGGCGCTGCGCCTTGGTCATGCGGAACGGCGCGAAGCGGTAGACCCGCGGGCAGATCTCGGTGAAGAAGCGCGAGTCGGTCGCCGCCATCATCACGTACGGCGCCGGCACGGCGTCGGGGATCTCCTCGGCGATGGTCGACTCGAGGAGCCGGAACGCCTCGTCGTCGATCGGCGAGACCGGGCTGGCCTCGCCCCTGTCGACCACGTCGATGGCGACCTGGTCGTCGGCGACGGTGCGCCGCAGGTGCTCGACCACGTCGTCGACGGTGTCGCCGACCATCACCCGCACGTTGATGCCGGCACGCGCCGTGGAGGCGATCACGTTGTGTGCGGGGGCCCCGCTCAGGGTGGTGACCGCGAGCGTGGTGCGGGTCATCGCGGCGGACTCGGGCCCGGAGGCGATCAGGGCGCGGGTCAGCACCGGGCGCAGCCGGGCGGCGTTGGCCATCAACGGACGCAGCGGGGACGGTGTGTGCGGGGCCAGTCGGCCGAACAGCTCGACGGTGACGTCGTGGAGGCCGGCGGGCATGGGATGCCGGTCGACTCTCAGGATCGCGCGCGCGATCCTGGCCGTCGGCCCCATCTTGGCCGGCGTCGACGCGTGCCCGCCGCGGCCTTCGACGGTCAGCTCGATGTTGGTCATGCCCTTCTCCGTCACCCCGATCACGGCGACGTGCGGGGCGACGCCCGGGAAGGCCTCCGCCGCGACGGCGCCGCCCTCGTCGACGACGAACCAGGGCTTGACCTCACGACGCTTCAGCTCCTCGACCGCCGCCCGGGCCGCAGCCCCGGTGACCTCCTCGTCGCCGCCGAAGCTCAGCCACACGTCCCGGGCCGGCGTGAATCCCGCGGCCAGGAGGCGTTCGACGGCTTCGCAGATCGCGGTCAGGCAGCCCTTGTCGTCGAGGGTCCCGCGACCCCACACCGCGCCGTCCACGATCTCCGCGGAGAACGGCGGGTGCTGCCACGGCGCGTTCGCGTCGACGGGCACGACGTCGAGATGGGCCATCAGGACGACCGGTTGCTCCGCGCTCCCGCCGGGCCAGTGGAACAGGAGACCGTGGCGTCCGACGCGGGTGAGCTCGAGCGACTCGTGGAGCAAGGGGAACTGGGCGCGTAGCTCCTCGATGAAGGCGTTGAACGCCTGGCCGTCCACGAGGTCCGGGTCGCGGTCGGAGACCGTCGGGATCCGGACCAGGGCCTGCAGCTTGGCGACGGCCGGATGGACGGGCACGCCGGTGACCACTAGTGGGGGCGGTTCTTCAGCTCGCGGCGCAGGATCTTGCCGGAGGCCGACTTCGGGACGGCGTCGATGAACTCCAGGTGCCGGATCTGCTTGTAGTGCGCCACCTGCCCGGCGACGTACTCCATGATCTCCTCGGGCGTCGCCTCGGCGCCCGGCCTTGTGACGACGTACGCCGCCGGGATCTCGCCGGCCTCCTCGTCGGGCAGCCCGATCACCGCGGCGTCGGCGATGGCCGGGTGGGTGAGCAGCAGCGCCTCGAGCTCGGCGGGCGGGACCTGGAAGCCCTTGTACTTGATGAGCTCCTTGAGCCGGTCCACGACGAACACGTGGTCGTCGGCGTCGACGTGGCCGATGTCACCGGTGTGCAGCCAGCCGTCGGCGTCGATGGTCTGAGCGGTGGCCGCGTCGTTGTTGAGGTAGCCCTTCATCACCTGGGGTCCGCGCACCCAGATCTCCCCGTCCTCGTCGATGCCGAGGTCCTCGCCCGTGAGCGGGTCGACGATGCGCAGCTCGGTGTTGGGGGCGGTCACACCGACCGACCCGGGCTTGAACTGCCCGCTCGGAGTCAGGTGGGAGACGGGCGAGAGCTCGGTCATGCCGTAGCCCTGCACCACCTCGCAGTCGAGCCGCTTCCCGGCCTCGAGGGCCAGCTCGGCCGAGAGCGGCGCGGCACCGGAGAACACCTGCTCCAGTTTGGACATGTCGAAGCTGTCGACCAACGGGTGCTTGGCGAGCGCCACCACGATCGGCGGGGCGACGAACGACCGGGTGACGCCGTACTCCTGGTGCACGGACAGGAACTGCTCGAGGTCGAAGCGGGGGAGCGTGACGATCGTGGCCCCGGCGTGCAGCCCGCAGTTCATCAGCACCTGCATGCCGTAGATGTGGAAGAACGGCAGCACGGCGACGAAGGTCTCGTCCTCGCGGATGTCGGCGGAGCCGAAGACCTGCGCGACATTGGCGACCAGGTTGCGGTGGGTGAGCATTACGCCCTTCGACACGCCGGTCGTGCCCGAGGAGTAGGGCAGCGCGACGGTGTCGTCGGGGTCGACGGGTACCTGCTCGGCGAGCGGTGCGCCGAGGAGAGCGGTCAGCGGCTGGGCCCCCTCGGCCTCGCCGATCACGAAGATCTCCTCGACGGCGGTGCCCTCGGCGGCGGCGCGTGCCACCTCGAGGAACGGCGCGACGGTGACGAGCAACCGGGCGTCGGCGTCCACCAGCTGGTGGTGGACCTCGCGCTCGGTGTAGGTCGGGTTGATCGTCGTGACCACGCCGCCCGCGTAGGCGACGCCGTGGAACACCACGGCGTACTCGGGGATGTTCGGCGCGAGCAGGGCCAGGGTGTCGCCCTTGGCGAACCCCCTCGCCACCAGCCCTCCGGCGAGCGCTCGGACCCCGCCGATCAGGGCGGCGTACGTCAGCACCCGACCCGTCGGGCCGTCGATCAGGGCGGGCTTGTCGCCCAGCTCCTCGGCTCGGCCGAGCACGAAGTCGACGAGCGGCTGGTCGGGGATCTCCACGTCGGGCAACGGGCTGCGTTGGATCATGAGGCGCTCCTAGATCGGGCTCCGGCGGGCGCGGCGTCGCGTCGGTGCCCGAAGGCTACTTTCGCGCTCGCTCCACGTCACCGTCTGAGGTCTTCGGGATGGTCTCGGATCCGAGACTCAGACCCGAGGGTGGCGCGTTGACCGCTGCGCGGCCGAACGGTGGACTGGGGGTTGTGTCAGGAGCCCGAGTCCACCGAGGAGAGCGGAACGCCCCACGAGCCGTGGTGGACCACGTCTCCCAGCGGTCTGCGCGGACGACGAGTGGGCGATCCAGCCACTCGGTCCGAGCGGCTCGGATGGCCCAGGGCCACCGCTCCGACGGGCTCGAAGGCGTCGGGGATGCCGAACGCCGCGCGGACGCCGGCCACGTGGTGCGGTGGGATGCCGAAGTAGCACGCACCCAGACCCTCGTCGACCGCGGTCTGCAGCATCAGCAGGGTCGCCATGCCGGTGTCGATGTGCCAGAAGGGCACCGGCCAGCGTGCCTCGTCGAGGTCGGTCCAGCCCTTGTCGGGCTCGGCGTAGCGCTGCAGGTAGGCCGCCTTGCTCGAGCACGGGACGACGACGACGGGCGCTCGCATCATCCCGGTCAGCCAGTGGTCGGGCTCGGCCAGTTCGTCGGGGTCGCTCGCGGCCTCCCAGAACCGGCGCACCTCGTCCGGAGCGTCCAGCACGAGGAAGCCCCAGCCCTGGCTGAAGCCCGCGCTCGGTGCGCGCGTCGCGTTGCGCACCACCCGGCGTACGACGGCGGGGTCGACCGGCTTCTCGGTGTAGTCGCGGACCATCCTGCGGCGGCGGACGACGTCTTGGAACTCCATGCGCCCCATCCTCGCGGGAGGCGCCGTGCCTGACGACTTCGAGGCCATGTGGGCCGACCTGGCGCCGGTCGGACGGTCGGCCGACTCGGGTGGCTACTTCCGGCAGCCCTGGGAGCCCGCCGAGCGGGACCTGGCCGCGTGGTTCACCGACCAGTGCCGCGCCCGGGACCTCACGGTGGAGTCCGACGGGATCGGGAACCTGGTCGGCTGGTGGGACCCGCCTGTGGATGGAGCCGGCATAGTCCCTGACGTTTGGGTTCGTCCCGGGCTCGAACCGAAGCAGAAACGTCAGGGACTACCCCGGTTGGGCGGGCTGCTGACGGGCTCGCACCTCGACTCGGTGCTCGACGGCGGTGCGTACGACGGGCCGTTGGGGGTCGTCTCAGGGCTGGCGGCGGTCGACGAGCTGCGCTCGCGCGGGGTGGTGCCCGCCCGGCCACTGGGGGTGTCGGTCTTCGTGGAGGAGGAGGGCTCGCGGTTCGGGCTCGCGTGTCTCGGTTCGCGGCTGGCGACCGGCACCGCCTCCTGGGACGCCGTCAGGGGGCTGCGGGACCGCTCCGGCACCTCGCTGGAGGCAGCCCTGGAGCGGGCGGGGCTGCCCGGGGATCCCGGGACCGCCCTCCTCGACGGGGTCGCCACCTTCGTCGAGCTGCACGTCGAGCAGGGTCGCCACCTCGAGGACGCGGGCGCCGCCGTCGGGGTCGCGACCGGGATCTGGCCGCACGGGCGGTACCGGCTGGAGTTCGTGGGGCGCGCCGACCATGCCGGCACCACGCGCATGCAGGACCGCGCCGACCCGATGCTCAGCTATGCGATGACGGCGCTCGCCGCCAACAAGCAGGCGCGGCTGGGTGGCCAGCGCGCGACCTTCGGCAGGGTCGAGGTGACCCCCAACTCCACGAACTCCGTGCCGTCGGCGGTGACCGCCTGGCTGGACGCCCGGGCCTCCTCCTCCGCCGCGCTCGAGGAGCTGGTCGCGGCGGTGCAGCGGCTGGCCGGCGAGCGGGCCGAGCGCGACGGCACCGCACTGACGATGACGGCCGAGTCGGTCTCCGGACCGGTGGACTTCGACGCGGGGCTCGCAGCCCGGGTCGCCGCCGACCACGAGGGAGCCCCCTGGCCGTTGCTGCCGACGGCGGCCGGGCACGACGCCGGGATCCTCTCCGCCGCGGGCATCCCGACCGTGATGCTGTTCGTCCGCAACCCGACCGGGGTGTCGCACTCGCCGGCGGAGTCCGCGGGCACCGCCGACTGCCTGGCCGGCGTGGTCGCCCTGGCCGACACGCTCGAGCGCCTGGGCACGGCACCGGCGGAGAGCCTCTCGTGACGGCGTACCTGCTGGAGCGGGCCTGGGTCGACGGCGCCGTCCGCGACGAGGTGCTCGTGGAGATCCAGGACGGGCGGTTCACCCGGGTGGAGCCGGACGCCGGACTGGACGGGCAAAGCGCACACTGGACGGGCAGAGCTTCGCCCGCCCAGCCGGGGTTTCCCCGGCCGACCGGGGAAACCGAGACCCGACCGACCGGGGAGTCCGCGACCCGGCTGCCCGGGCTGACGCTGCCCGGGCTGGCCAACTGCCACAGCCACGCCTTCCACCGGGCGCTGCGGGGGCGGACCCAGCGGGAGCGGGGGACGTTTTGGACCTGGCGCGAGCAGATGTACGCCGTCGCCACCCGGCTCGACCCGGACACCTACTTCGCGCTGGCGCGGGCGACGTACCGAGAGATGGTCGCGACCGGGATCACGGCCGTCGGGGAGTTCCACTACCTCCACCACCGGCCTGACGGGGGTCGCTACGACGACCCCAACGCGATGGGCGAGGCCCTCATGGCCGCGGCGGCGGAGGCGGGCCTGAGGATCGCCCTGCTCGACACCTGCTACCTCAGCAGCGGGTTCGGGGAGCCGCCCCGCGGCGCCCAGGTGCGGTTCAGCGACGGCACTGCCGGCGTCTGGGCCGAGCGCGTGGCCGCGCTCCGGCCCGTCGGGGATGCCGTCGTCGGTGCTGCCGTGCACTCCGTGCGCGCGGTGCCCGACGCCCAGCTCGCCGCGATCGTGGAGGCGTCTGCCGGTCGGCCGCTCCACGCGCACGTCTCCGAGCAGCCGGCCGAGAACGACGCCTGCGTCGCGGCCTATGGAGCGACGCCGACCCAGCTGCTCGCCGACCACGGCGTGCTCGGTCCGCTCAGCACCGCGGTCCACGCGACCCACCTGACCGACGACGACATCGGGCACCTCGGCACGACGCGGACCTACTCCTGCTTCTGCCCGACCACCGAGCGTGACCTGGCCGACGGCGTCGGCCCCAGCCGGGCGCTCCACGGCGCCGGCAGTCCCCTCACCCTGGGGTCCGACAGCCACGCGGTCATCGACCTGTTCGAGGAGATGCGCGCGGTCGAGCTGGACGAACGCCTCGCGACGCTGGAGCGCGGCCACTGGTCGGCCGCCGAGCTGCTGGCCGCGGCGACGGCCGACGGCCACGCGAGCCTCGGGTACGACGACGCCGGGAGCATCGCGGTCGGCCGCCGCGCCGATCTGGTCACCCTCGACCTCACCTCGCCGCGCACGGCGGGCACGGGCGGCGACGCGCACACGGCCGTCTTCGCAGCCGGTGCCGCCGACGTCACGCACGTGGTCGCCGACGGACGGGTGGTGCACGTCGCGGGCGAGGCAGCCGACGTGGGGCGTGCGCTGGCCGGCGTCGTCGACGACCTCTGGGAGGCGATGTGAGCAGCACCCTGGTCACCGGCATCGGGGAGCTCGTCACCAACGACCCGGCGCGGGCCACCGCCGAGGACCCGCTCGGCCTGGTCATCGACGCCGCCGTGGTGCTCGACGGCGACCTCGTGGCCTGGGTCGGCCCCGCGGCCTCGGCCCCGGACGCCGACGTCCGCGTCGACGCCGGCGGTCGTGCCATGCTCCCGGGCTTCGTCGACTCCCACGCGCACCTGGTCTTCGCGGGCGACCGCGCCGCCGAGTTCGCGGCCCGGATGGCCGGCACGCCGTACGCCGCCGGGGGCATCCGCACCACCGTCGCCGCCACGCGGGCGGCCTCCGACGAGGAGCTCGCAGGACGCGTCGCCGCGCTGGTCGGCGAGATGCGCCGTCAGGGCACGACGACGGTGGAGATCAAGAGCGGCTACGGGCTCACGGTCCGCGACGAGGCCCGGAGCCTGGCGATCGCCCGGCAGTTCACCGACGAGACCACCTTCCTCGGGGCCCACGTCGTCCCGGAAGGCCAGACGCCCGCGGAGTACATCGACCTGGTCGTCGGCCCGATGCTCGAGGCAGCGGCTCCGCACGCCCGGTGGATCGACGTGTTCTGCGAGCGCGGCGCCTTCGACGCCGACCAGGCGCGCCGCATCCTCGACGCCGGAGCGGCGGCCGGGCTCCGGGGGCGGCTGCACGCCAATCAGCTCGGCCCGGGCCCGGGCGTCCGGCTGGCCTGCGAGCTGGGGCTGGTCGCGGTCGACCACTGCACCTACCTCGAGGCCGCGGACGTCGCGGCCCTGGCCGACAGCGGCACCATCGCCACCCTGCTGCCAGGCGTCGAGTTCTCCACCCGCCAGCCCTATCCCGACGCGCGCGCGCTGGTCGACGCCGGGGTCCGGGTGGCGCTGGCCAGCGACTGCAACCCCGGGTCCTGCTTCACCTCCTCCATGCCGCTGTGCGTGGCCCTCGCGGTCCGCGAGATGGGTCTGACTCCCGCCGAGGCGACGTACGCCGCCACGGCGGGCGGAGCCGCCGCTCTCGGCCGCACCGACGTGGGTCGGCTCGTCCCCGGCGCACGGGCGGACCTGACGATGCTCGACGCGCCCAGTCACGTGCATCTCGCCTACCGGCCCGGCGTACCCCTCGTCACCGGCGTCTGGACGAACGGGACCCTGGTCGTCGGCGCCGGCGCGGCGACCGGGGTCTGAGGTAGGCCCTACGGCCCCGTCTGAGGTGGTCGGCCGGTCGGCCGCCACGGAGATGGCCACAGAGATAGGGAGCATGCCCGATGGAGCGGGCTACCTCAGCGGACGACTCTTCCTGTCACCGGGACATCCCCGGGGAGCACAGGGAAGGAACCGAGATGAACAACGACCTGCTCGTCAACGCAGAGATCGACTACCGCGTCAACCGGATCCGCGACGACTGGCGGCCGATCCGCGGCCGTCGCGCCCTGCGCCGCCAGCGGCGTGAGGAGGAGGCCAAGGTCGCCGAGGCCTCGACCTGGATCGGCTGACGTGGCCGACTCCGCGGGACTGCTGTCCCCGGCAACCGTCAAGATGGAGGACATGGCTCCGGTGACACCGGCCCCGCTCGTGGGGCGCGACGCCGAGCTGGAGGAACTCGGACTCCGGCTCGGCGTCGACGCGTCTCCCGACGACGACACAGCCGCCCCCGGCGGTCACCGCCAAGGCGGCGTCGTGCTGCTCTCTGGCGACGCCGGCGTCGGCAAGACCCGCTTGCTCACCGCGCTGCGCGACCAGGCGGTGGAGTCCGGCTGGCACGTCGTGGCCGGCCACTGCCTCGACTTCGCCGACAGCGCGCTGCCCTACCTCCCCTTCTCCGAGATCCTCGGCCGCGTCCAGGTGACCCACCCCGACGTGGTCGACGGCGTCGCGGCGCACCATCCGGCCCTGCTCCGGCTGCAGCCGGGTCGGCGGATGCTCGACGAAGGCGGCGGCACCGGTGGTGCCAACGTCGACAAGGCGGCGCTGTTCGCCGCGGTGCACGCGCTGTTCGAGGCGCTCGCCGAGGTCGAGCCCCTGGTCGTCGTGGTCGAGGACCTCCACTGGGCCGACCAGTCGACGCGCGACCTGCTGAGCTATCTGTTCACCCGTCCGTTCGCGGGGCGGGTCGCCCTCGTCGCGTCGTACCGCTCCGACGACCTGCACCGCAAGCACCCGCTGCGCGCAACGGTGGCGGAGTGGTCTCGGCTCCAGGGTGTGGCCCGCATGTCGCTCGGGCCTCTGGGGCCGGCCGATGTCCGCTTGCTCGTCGCGGGTCTGCACGCAGACCTCAACGACCGCGAGATCGCGCTCGTCGTCGAGCGGGCCGAGGGCAACGCGTTCTTCGTCGAGGAGCTGGTCGGCGCCACCACGGCCACCCATGACACCGGGCTGCCCGCCGACCTGGCGGAGGTGCTCCTGGTCCGGCTCGACCGTCTCGACGAGACCGCCCGGGGCGTGGTCCGCGCCGCCAGCGTCGCCGGCCGACGGGTCACCCACGAGCTGCTCTTTGTGGTCGCCGACCTCGATGCGGAGGCCCTCGACGGGGGCCTGCGCACCGCGGTCGAGCGCAACATCCTGGTCGCCACCGACCGCTTCTACTCCTTCCGTCACGCCCTCCTGGGGGAGGCGGTGTACGACGATCTGCTGCCGGGCGAGCGGGTGCGGCTCCACGGACGCTATGTGGAGGCCATCCGCGACGGCGGCGCGCTGGGCACCGCCGCCGAGCTGGCCCGGCACGCCCAGCTCGCCCACGACGACCGCACCGCTCTGCTCGCCAGCATCCAGGCCGGCAACGACGCCGCCCTGGTCGGCGGTCCTGTCGAGGCCGCGCAGCACTACGAGCGCGCCCTCGGCCTGCTCGCCGCGGGTCCTCGACTCGACGACCTCGGGATCGACCGGGCGCGGCTCGCCGTCGAGGCGGGCGACGCGCTGACCGCCGCCGGCCATCCCGAGCGGGCTGCCGAGCTGCTCGCCGAGCAGCTCGCGAGCCTGCCGGACGACGTGCCTCCCGAGGCGCGGGCGATCGTCCTGGCAGCCCGAGCGGTCGCGCTCACGGTGATCGAGACGCCCGAGGACCCGGTGGTCCTCTCGACCGAGGCGGTGCGTCTCCTGCCGGAGGGCGAGTCGGTGAAGCGGGCCAAGGTGTTGGCCGCGCACGCCCGGGTGCTCGCCGCGATGTGGTATCAGCAGGACGCGCAGCAGGTCGGGCTCGAGGCGCTCGCCCTCGCCGAGCGGCTCAACCGTCCCGACATCGCGAGCGAGGTGGTCACCACGTTGTCCGGCCTGCGACTCGGCACCACGCGCGAACGCCTCCGCGAGGCCCTCCAGCACGCCATCGACCAGTCGGTGCGGGCCAAGGCGGTGCACGCCGAGCTCCGCGGGCGTTACCTGCTGGCCCGCTCGTTCCAGGACTGGGGCGAGTTCGAGGAGGCGGAGCGGGGCTTCGCCGAGGCCGTGCGTCGCGCCGAGGAGGCGGGCAGCGAGTGGTCGCCGCACGCCGCGGGCGCGCGCTGGCATCTCGCCTGGGTCCACTACACCCGGGGTGAGTGGGACGACGTGATGGCACTCACCGACGTGTCCGGCAGCCACCCGCCGCCAGTGGCGGCCGCGACCTTCGCCACGCTGCGTGCCGCGGTGAGGTGGGGACGCGGGGAGGACGTCGGCCCCGACCTGGCGGGGCTCAGGGCGTTCTGGCGCCTCGACGGTGTGATCGCCGTGCACGCGGCCGGGCTCGAGATCGCTCGCGCGGCGACCGCGGGCGACGTGCGTGCTGCGGGATCGGCGTACGACGACGTGGTGGCGACCGTCGGGGCGATCTGGCACCCGTGGTTCGACGCGCGGGTCCGGCTGGCGGCCCAGGCCATGGAGGCGGTCTCGGTCTCGCTGCCCGACGCCCCCGCGGCCGAGCGGCCCGCCCTGCTGGCGGCGGCTGAGCGGTGGCATGCCGACGGCCGCACCGTCGTCGAGCGCTATGCCGACCCGACCAAGCAGTGGGGCCCCGAGGGGCACGGGTGGCTGACCCGGCTCGACGCCGAGCTCGTCCGCGCCCGCTGGCTGGCCGGCAGCGACGACGCGCCCACTGAACTGGCGCTGGCCACGGCCTGGCGCGAGGTCGTCTCGGCGTTCGAGGACTTCGGCTCGGCGTTCGAGACCGCTCGCGCCCAGGTCGTGCTGGCCTCGGTGCTGCGCGCCACCGGGGACCTGGCCGGCGCTCGTGAGGTGGGCGACGCCGCTCGGGCCACCGCCCGCAGGCTCGGCGCCCGGCCGCTCGTGGCGCAGTTGCGTTCGTTGGAGTCCGCCCCCGCGCGCCACTCGGTCGCGACCGACCTGCTCACTCCCCGGGAGACCGAGATCCTCGGTCTCGTGGCCGCCGGACGGACCAACGGCGAGATCGGCCGGCAGCTGTTCATCAGCACCAAGACCGTGAGCGTGCACGTCTCCAACATCTTGGCCAAGCTCGGCGCGAGCGGCCGCACCGAGGCCGCGGCCATCGCCCGCCGCCGCGGTCTCCTCGGCTAGTCAATTCCTGGCGCGAGCGTGTCGGGGTCTGGCTCCCCGCGTGAGCGTGTCGTGCTCCGCCCGCCACGCTGCCGCGCGGTTTCGCCGCCCCGCCACGCTGCCGCGCGCTGGGACTAGGCGAAATGGCCGCCGGGGGCTGCACCCCTGACGAGCGCATGGGGGGACGACATCCGGGTACTCCGAGCACGGGTCCTGGGCGTCTTGTCGTGACCGTCGAAGGCCGGTTGACTGATCGAGCACCCGGGTCCCCGATCCGATCGCCCCGCACCGCCCACCTAGGAGGAAGCATGACCCCGGACGACCTGCCCCTCGACGACGACGACATGACCACCTCGGGCACCGACCCGCTGCCTCCGATCGGCGACGCCGACGGCACCGATGGCGGCGACGCGGACGGGACCGATGGCGGTGACGCGGACGGGACCGATGGCACGGACGGTGACGGGACCGATGGCGGGGACGCGGACGGGACCGACGGCACAGACGGTGGCGACGCGGACGGCACCGACGGCGACGGTACGGACGGGACCGCGCTCTGACGTCGATCGGCGCGCTCGACCTGCTGTGCGGCGACGCCCAGACCTTCAAGACGAAGGTCTGGGCCTCGCTGGTCCATGTCCACGAGACCGACCCCGACGACCTGGTCGGGCTGCTCTCCCTCGATGACGCCGACGCCCTGCTGACCGGCTCCGCCCTGCGCACGCCGGCGATCCGGGTGGCCCGGGACGGCAACGTGCTGGGCGAGGCGGCGTTCGTGCGACGAGGCGCCACGATCGCGGGTCAGCCGCTGAGCGGACTGGTCGACCCCCGCAAGGCGCTGAGCCTCTTCGCGGGCGGCGCCACGCTGGTCTTCCAGGGCCTGCATCGCTCCTGGCAGCCCCTCGGTGACCTGGTCGCCGAGCTCGAGTTGGAGCTCGGCCACCCCTGTCAGGCCAACGCCTACCTGACCCCGCCCGGCTCCCAAGGCTTCGCCGTCCACGCGGACAGCCACGACGTGTTCGTCTTCCAGACCCACGGCACCAAGCTCTGGGAGGTGCACCACTCCCGCGGTGAACGCCCGTGCGACCTCCACGAGGACTGTCGCGTGGACGATGTGCTGCTCCGTCCGGGGCTGTCGATGTACCTCCCGACGGGCACCTTCCACGCCGCCCGCGCCCAGGACGACGCGAGCCTGCACGTGACCATCGGCATCAACCAGATCACGTGGCGCGACGCGGTGCGCCGGGCCGTCGACGGCCTGGTCGACGGGGTCGACGACGGTCATCTCCCGGCCGGTTGGCCCGAGGACCCGCACGTGCTCACCGCGGGGCTGGCCATGAGACTCGCCGACCTGGCGACGGCGATGGGCTCCGTCGACGCCGAGCAGGTCGCTCAGACTCAGCGCGAGAGGTTCCTGACCTCCCGCAACAGCCGGCTCCGCGGCGGCCTCCACGACGTGCTCGCGGTGGTGGGGATCGGGCCGGACACGCGGCTCCGGCGCCGCAAGGGCCATCCCGCAGTCGTCGCTGGGCCGGCCGTGCCCGGTGGCTCAGGTCCGACCGTTCGGCTGCTCCTCGGCGACCGCTCGCTCGACGTACCGGCGCGGGTCGCGCCCGCCCTCGACGTCGTCGTGAACGCCGTCGAGCTGTGCCCGGCCGACCTCGGGCTCGACCCGCAGAGCAACCTCGTGCTGGCGCGGCGCCTGGTGCGGGAGGGGCTGCTCGAGGTCTGCGAGTGACCTTCCGCTGCTCGATCGCGGCCGTCGACCGCGGGGACGGCCTCGAGGGCACGGCCTCCACAGTCCGCGCCTTCCTGCTCGTGGAGAACCCCGGGCCCTGGGGCATCGACGCGCTCCGCCACAGCCGGATGCCGGGCCGCGTCATGGACGTCGTACGCCGGGCCGCCGCGTCGGCGAAGGTCCGGCCCCTGCTGGTCCGTCGCTACCACCGGTCGGCTCCGCGCGACCACTTCCGGGTCTTTGCCGGGTGGACCGGACCGGGCGAATCGTGGCTCGAGACGACGATCCTCGACACCGCCCCAGATCTGATCGACCTGGCCGAGCGCCTCGGCGACCTCGGCCAGGGCCGCAGCCCGGGCCTCGAGCCCGTCGACGGGCCCGTCTTCTTCGTGTGCACGCACGGCCGACACGACGCGTGCTGCGCCGAGCAGGGCCGTCCCGTCGCGGCCGCCCTGGACGCGGCGTTCCCCGACCGCACCTGGGAGGTGTCCCACCTGGGCGGCGACCGGTTTGCCGCCAACGCCCTGGTCCTGCCGCACGGGCTCTACCTCGGCCGCCTCGACCCCGAGACAGCCGTGGCCGCCGCGCGCGCCGTGGTCGCGGGTCGGCTGCCGGTCGACGTACTGAGGGGCCGGACCTGTCTGCCGATGCCCGTGCAGGCCGCCGAGATCGCCCTGCTCCGCCACCTCGGCGAGTCTCGGATCGGTGCGGTCAGCGTCGCCGCACATGGTCGCGAGGGTCAGGTCACCACCGCCGACCTCGTGCACGCTGCCGACACCTGGCGGGTCGTCGTCCGCACCACCGCGGCGGCCGAGGCCCTCCTGACCTGTCGCGCGACGCGGGAGAGCCTGGTGCCCGTTCACGAGGTCGTCTCCCTCGCCCGCAAGGTGGCTACTGTGCAGGAGTGACGTCCGTGCCGACCCGAGCGGGCCAGGCCCAGCCGGGGCCCAGCGCCGGGGAGCGGGAACCTGACACCACCGCGCTCACCCACGAGCGCTTCGCCCGCATGCGCCCGTTCGGCGGAGCGAAGCCGTCGCCGATCGACGACTCCGGCCTGCCGCCCGGCCCACGGTGGCCGACGCTTGCCCAGAGCGTGGCCCTGATCCGCTTCCGGCACCGCTTCGTGCCCTACCTCCAACGCAGGTACGGCGATGCGGTCACGGTGCGGATCCTCCCGGCGGGTCGTCCGCTCGTCCTGTTCGGCCGTCCCGAGCACGCCAAGGAGATCTTCGCCGGCGACCCGGCCGTCTTCCACGCGGGCAAGGGCAACGCGATCCTCGGCCCGATCATGGGCGAGCACTCGCTCCTGCTCCAGGACGGGATGGAGCACCAGCGGGCGCGGCGGTTGCTGATGCCGGCGTTCAACGGCCAGGCGCTGACCAGCTACCGGGCGCTGGTGGAGCGGGTCGCGCGCGCCGAGGTCGCGACCTGGGAGGAGGGGGCGACGTTCCGGGCGCAGGACCGGATGAACGCGCTCACCCTCGAGGTGATCCTCACCGTGGTCTTCGGCGTCACCGACGAGGAGCGGCTGGCGGCGCTCCGGCCCCGCGTCAAGGCGACCGTCGAGGTGAGTCCCGCCGTCCTCCTCGGGTGGGGGTTCCCGGCGCTGCGCCGCTTCGGTCCGTGGCGACGCACGGTGCTCAACGCCGAGGAGCTCGACCGGCTGATCTTCCGCGAGATCCGCGAACGGCGCACCGCCGGCGACCTGGCTGATCGCACCGACGTGCTGTCCCGCCTGCTCCGGGTGGGCCAGGAGGGACCCGATGCGGACGGGTTGGACGACGTCGAGCTGCGCGACCAGCTCGTCACCCTGCTCCTGGCCGGCCACGAGACGACCGCGACGGCCTTGGCGTGGGCGCTCTACGAGCTCGGCCGCGACCGCGACCAGCTGCGACGAGCCCGCGAGGCCGCCGGCTCCAGCGACGACGAATGGCTGCAGGCGGTGCTCGAGGAGTCGATGCGGCTGCACCCGGTGATCCCGATGGTTGTCCGCACCCTCCAAGCGCCGGCCACCGTCGGCGGCTACGACCTGCCGGCCGGCGTGACCGTCGGGCCGTCGATCATCCTGGCCCACCGCAGCCCGGAGAACCATCCGGACCCCGAGCGCTTCGACCCCGGCCGGTTCGTGGGTCGGCACCCGGCGCCGCACACCTGGATCCCGTTCGGCGGCGGCGTCCGGCGTTGCATCGGCGCGGGCTTCTCGCTGATGGAGGGGGTGGCGGTGCTGCGCGCGGTGCTGGCCGAGCACGACGTCGAGGCCGTGGGATCTGACCACCCGAGGGTCCGCAACATCACCAGCGTCCCGCACCACGGCGCCCGCATCCGCGTCACCCGCCGTCCCGTCTGAACGCCGCCCGCGGCCGCTCCGGCGGGGTCTTCGTCACTTGGTGCGCGAGATGGTCGCGTTCGACGCTCACCCAGCACCATCTGACGCACCCAGTGCCGCGATCCCCGGTCGACCGGAGAATCTGAAGGTGGGCGGGCACAGCTCTGCCTGTCAGGTTGCGGTCTTGCCTGTGGGGCGGGGCTGCGTTCGATGACGCGAGCGTGTCGCTTCGCGCCACGCTGCCGCGCGGGTCCACGGCGGCCGGCCGGGCCACGACGAGAACCCGGGTGCGGCCGCGACGGCGCGTGCGCGACGATGGGCCCTTGTGACCGAGGCTGCGCGACCGACTCTGAGGGAGCGGCTGCGCGGCTTGCGGATGGACGTCACGCCGTTGCGGACGTCGCGGGACTTCCGGCTCCTGTTCGTCGCGGGCACCGTGTTCTACCTCGGCGGCATGGTGTCCTACGTCGCGATCCCATTCCAGATCTACCGCCTGACGGGCTCCAACTTCGCGGTCGGTGCCATCGGACTCGTCGAACTGCTCCCGCTCATCGCGTTCGGCCTGTACGGCGGCGCGCTCGCCGACCACGTCGACCGTCGACGGCTGCTGGTGTGGACCGGGGTCGCGCAGGCCGTGCTGACCGGCGTCTTGGCGGTCAACGCGTTCTCGGACAGACCGAGCCTGGTGGTGATCTTCGCCGTCGCCGGCGTGCTCACCGCCACCAGCGCCCTGCAACGGCCGAGCCGCGAGGCGCTGATGCCGCGCACGGTGCGACATGACCAGATCCCGGCTGCCAACGCCCTGACCAGCTTCGGCATGCAGGTCGGCGTGCTGCTCGGGCCTGCCATCGGCGGCGTCCTGGTCGCCTACGTCGGCATCGGCTGGTGCTTCGTGGTCGACGTGGCGGCTCTGGCAGTGGCCTCGGCGCTCTACTTCCTGATGCGGCCCTACCCGCACACCGCCGAGACGACGCCACCCAGCCTGCGGGCGATCGGTGAGGGGTGGCGCTACGCCGTGCGGCGCAGGGACCTGCTCGGCACCTACCTCGTCGACCTCGCCGCGATGATCCTGGCGTTCCCCGTGGTGCTGTTCCCGGCACTGGCGGAGGACATCTTCGAGCGACCCGAGCTGCTCGGCCTCCTCTACTCCGCCGAGACGATCGGTGCGCTGCTCGCCACCGCGATGTCGGGGTGGACGGCGCGGGTGCACCACCACGGCCGGGCGATCGTGATCGCGGCCGCGGCGTACGGCCTGTTCATCGCGCTCGCCGGACTCGCGCCGACGATCTGGCTGGCCCTGGCGGCGTTCATGCTGGCCGGCGCCGCCGACATGATCTCGGCGGTCTTCCGGGGCACGGTCTGGAACCAGACCATCCCCGAGCAGATGCGGGGCCGGCTCGCGGGCATCGAGATGCTGTCGTACTCCGTGGGACCCATCTGCGGCCAGATCCGAGCCGGCCTGGTGGCCGACGTGTGGTCGGTGCGGGCCTCCATCGTCAGCGGCGGGTTCGCGTGCGTCGCGGGCGTGCTCGGGACGGCGGCGTGGCTGCACGACTTCTGGAGGTACGACGCGCGCACCGACGAGCACGCCGTTGCCGAGCGCCAGCTGCGCGCGGCCCGCGGGGAGCAGGTCGACCCCGAATGATCGGGCCCGGCTGATCGGGCCCGGCTGATCAGGCCCGGCTGATCAGGCCCGGCTGATCAGGCCCAGGGACGTGGACGCGGCGGGCGGCGCTCGAACCGCGCGTCGCCCTCGACATCCCCGGCGCCGGCCGGGCGGACCCACGATGCGCCGAGGTCGGGAGGGACGACCTTGGTCACCGTCGGCCCTGGCGTCGGTCCGTCGAGCGACTCCCAGGTGACGGCGTCCAGCACGCGGCGCCAGCGCTCCTCGGCGTCGTGCTCCAGCTCCCGGGCCTCGCGGCAGCGGGCCGAGGCGTCGTGCCACACCGTCCACCGGGTCGACAGCTCCGCATCGGCCGGATCGGGGTGCCGCTCGGGGCACCAGATCGACGTGGCGGTCGTCGTCAGCCACGGGGCGGCCGTCGTGCGGGCCAGCTCCATCAGGCGGCGGACCTCGGCCAGGGCTTCGGCGTAGGCGGCCAGGCCCCCGGCCAGTCCGCCTGCACGTAGGGACAGGCCGTGGACTTGATCGGCGAGAGCCCGGGCGCTGGCCCGGTAGGCGGCGTCCGAGACCCCGCCGGTCGAGGGGCAGGGGGCGGCCCAGCGGCGCAGGCGTTCGGCGACCCCGTCGCTGGTCGAGCCGAGCGCCTCCAACCCCATGGCCGCGCGCTGGCACGCCGCCGGGTCCGCCGCGACGACGAGGTCGAGCCGCTGGGCCAACGGGCCGGGAGGGGCGGTCACGATGCCGGGCCGAGAGTCCGGAAGGCGGCGCCGGCCGCCGCGTCCTGCTCGTCGACCCCGCGGACCCAGGCGGCCAGCGCGTCGGCCAGCTCGACCAGACGGTCGGCGAGCCGCGTGGCCCGGACCTCGACGTCGTCGAGCTCCGCGCGCGTCGCGGCGGAGAGTCGACCGGCATCGGGAGCGACCACCCGCGCCTGGGAACGCAGCTCCGCGGCGTCGCCCAGGAGGGCCTCTCGGTGCTGACGGATGGCGGACACGTCGAGGGCCAGTTGACGCGGGGCTGGTGCGGGAGGCGCAGTCATGGTCGGAGTCTGTGCCGCTCGAGGTCCTGCGAAACGCAGGTCTTCCGCCGCTGTGGATGGCCGCGCACCCGGCCCGATCCCTGCCGTTTCGCGTTCGGCTCGGGGGGTCGGTGACAATGGGGGAGATCGGCCCGCGGCCAAGAGGGGAGCAACGCGTGACCGAGCCCGAACGACGGCAGCACCCGGTGCTGGCCGGCCTCACCGCCTTGGTCGGGGTCGGCCTCGCGATCGGTCTGCTGTTCGCTGCCGGGGCGCTGGCGGCGACGCGGGTGCTCGGCTTCGGCGAGGATGCCGTGACCGCCGAGTCCACGGCCAAGGAGTCGATGTACCTCCCGAAGCCGGAGAAGACCACGCCGTCCACGCCGTCCGCGCCCGCGACGCAGACCTCGTCGGCCCCACCGTCGGACACCAGCAGTCCCAGCGAGCAGACCGGGATCAGCCTGACCGCAGGGCAGACGGCCGTGGCGCCGATGGCCCGCATCGATCTCACCGGCAGCTACCCCGGGGGCGACGGCGCCGTCCTGCAGGTGCAGCGGGCGACCGGTGCCGCCGACGACTGGGTCGACTTCCCGGTGACCGTCACGGTCAACGGCGGCCAGTTCTCGACCTACGTCCAGACCGGCAAGACCGGCGAGAACCGCTTCCGTGTCGTGGACACCGACACCGACCAGATGTCCAACGAGGTGTCGGTCACCGTCGGCTGAGGACCGACCCTGTTGGTCGGGGAGGTCGCGCAGCGACCGTCACGAGACCGGGGTACCGAGGTGGTCTCGCGCGGGTCGCTGGCAACGTGTCGGCGCCTCGTTCCTCGGCGCCTCCTCAACCAGCGGGGTCGCCTCGTTCCTCGGCGCCCTGAAGGGGTGCGGGGTCTCGACACGGGCTCGCCTGGCGGCTCGCCCGGCTCGACCAGCGAACCGAACCCTTTCGGTGGTCGAGCCGCCGCGAGGGACGAGCGGCGTGGCGAGACCTGGTGTGGGGTACGACACCTCCTCCTCATCCAGCGGGAGGCAGTCAGTCGCGGGGGATCCAGTCGAAGGTCTCGGGGTGCGGGCCGCTCCGGCCCGCCTCGCCGCGGTCCAGGGCGGTGATCGCCGCCAGGTCCGCTTCGTCGAGGGTGAAGTCGAAGACCGCGAAGTTCTCCGCCATCCGTGAGGGCGTGGTGGTCTTGGGGAACACCACGTCGCCGCGTTGCAGGTGCCAGCGCAGCGCGACCTGGGCCGGCGTCCGGCCCAGCCGCTCGGCGATCTCGAGGATCGTGGGGTCGTCGGCGACGGCACCGCGAGCGATCGGGGCCCAGGCCTCGGTGACGACGCCGTGGGTCGCGTCGGCCGCGCGGACCGCCTCGTTGCCGAAGAAGGGGTGCACCTCGACCTGGTTGACCGCCGGCGCCACGCCCGTCTCGTCGACGAGTCGCTGCAGATGGGCGGGCTCGAAGTTGGAGACGCCGACCGACCGGGCCCGGCCGTCGCCGGTGCGCCCGCTGAACTCCAGCAGCGTGCGCCAGGTCGACACGAAGTCGCCGTCGTACCGCGTGGGCAGCGGCCAGTGGATGAGGAACAGGTCGACGTGGTCGAGGCCGAGGCGGTCGAGCGACTCCCCGAACGTACGCCGAGCGTCGTCGGGCCGGTGGTACCCGTTGTTGAGCTTGGTGGTGACGTAGAGCTCGTCGCGCGGGAGGCCGGAGGCGGCGAGGGCACGGCCGACGCCCTCCTCATTGCCGTACATCTGGGCGGTGTCGAGATGGCGGTAGCCGACCTCGAGGGCCTGCTCGACCACCTCCTGGGTCGAGGCCGGAGGCACCTTGAAGACGCCGAAGCCGAGCTGGGGGATCGTGGCGCCGTCGTTCAGCGGCAGCCGGGGCACGGAGTCCGGCACGCCGGTCACCCGCCCGTCTCGTTGGGGTCGCGCCACTGCCGCTCGAACGGCAACCGCCAGGCGAACGGCGCGATCAGCTGGTGGATCTGGTTCGGCCCCCAGGAGCCGGGCTGGTAGGGCCGCACGATGGGTGGGTTCTCCAGCAGGTTCTGGGAGATCTCCCAGAGCCGCTCGATGCCCTCGGCGCTGGTGAAGAGGGTCCGGTCGCCCCGCGCCGCGTCGTAGATCAGCCGCTCGTAGGCCTCCAGCACGGCGCCCGCCCACGTGGTGTCGTGCATCGCGAACTGCATGGAGAGCTTCTGCAGGTGCATGCCCGGCCCGGGCTTCTTGCCGTAGAACGACAGCGACATCTTGGCCTGGTCGGCCAGGTCGAAGGTGAGGTGGTCGGGCCCGTGGTCGCCGACCCCGGAGCCCGGCGGGAACATCGACCGGGGCGGCTCGCGGAAGGCGATCGAGATGATCCGGGCACCCTCGGCGAGCTTCTTGCCGGTGCGCAGGTAGAACGGCACCCCAGCCCACCGCCAGTTGTCGACGAAGCACTTGAGGGCCACGAAGGTCTCGGTCTCCGAGTCGGGCGCGACTCCCTCGATGTCGCGGTAGCCGACGTACTGGCCGCGCACGACGTCCTGCGGCTGGATGGGCAGCATCGAGCGGAAGACCTTGTTCTTCTCCTCGGAGATCGCGTGCGGCTCCAAGGCCGTGGGCGGCTCCATCGCGGTGAAGGCGAGCACTTGGAACAGGTGAGTGACGACCATGTCGCGGTAGGCCCCGGTGGCCTCGTAGAACGACGCCCGCTGCTCGAGCCCGAGGGACTCGGGGACGTCGATCTGGATGTGGTCGATGTGGTTGCGGTGCCAGATCGGCTCGAAGAGGCCGTTGGCGAAGCGGAAGGCGAGGATGTTCTGGGCCGCCTCCTTGCCGAGGAAGTGGTCGATCCGGAAGATCTGCTCCTCGTCGAAGACCCGGTGCAGCTCCTTGTTGAGCGCGACGGAGGAGGCCAGGTCGACGCCGAAGGGCTTCTCCATCACGATCCGACTGCGGGAGACCAGCTCGGCGTCCTTGATGAGGTGCACGACGTCGAGCGCCGACTTCGGCGGCACGCTCAGGTAGTGCAGCCGGTCGCGCCGGTGCCCCCCGCCGGCCTCCTGCGCCGCCGCGACCGCCTCCTTCAGTCCCGCCGCGCCGGACTCCCAGGGCGACCAGTGCAGACGCTTGGCGAACTCCGCCCACTCGTCGGGCTTGGCCTCGCCGGGGGCGAACTCCTCGATGGCTCGCATCGCGAAGTCGATGAAGGAGTCGCGGGTGTGCTCGTCGAGCGAGGTGCCGACCACCTGCAGGTCGCTGAGCAGTCCGGTCTGCCAGAGATGCAGCAGCCCAGGGAGCAGCTTGCGGCGCGCGAGATCGCCGGTGGCCCCGAACAGCACGACCGTGACAGGTGGTGTCGCCATGACCTCAGCCTGACGACCGAGCGCGCCGTCTGTCGAGCCCGGGTCGAGACCTGGACGGCTCAGGACCGGACGAACCGCAGCGTGAGGATCTGGAACGGACGCAGGGTCAGCACGCCAGCCGCCCACGCGCCGCTCTCGATCGGGTCCTCCAGCAGGTCCACCTCGACGACCGCCGAGTGCTCGAACGACGCGGTGACGAGGACCTGCGCGCGGGTGCCCAGGGGCTCGTAGAGCCGGACCACCACGTCGCCCGAGCCGTCGTCGGCGAGCTTGACCGCCTCGACGTACGCCGTCCCCTCGACGCGGACCAGCGGCTCGACGCGTGCTCCGCGCCGGCGTCGGAGCGGCAGGTTCAGGTCGTACCCGGCGGAAGCGGCACCGGCGACGGAGGCCCCGGGCGCCAGCGCGTAGCGGAAGACGTGGTGCCCCTGGTCGGTGTCCGGGTCGGGGTAGAGCGGCGCTCGCAGCAGGGTCAGCCGGACGCGGGAGAACGTGCCACCTCCCTCGCGCGGGTGACGGGCGACGTCGTGGCCGTAGGTGGCGTCGTTCGCCACGGCCACGCCGTACCCGCTGTCCGGCCTGCCCTCGGCGACCCGCACCCAGCGGTGCGCGCAGACCTCGAAGCGCGCGGCGTCCCAGGTCGTGTTCTCGTGGGTCGGCCGGACGACGTGGCCGGACTGCGTCTCGTACGCCGCGTGGTCGGTGTGCACGTCGAGGTCGAAGGCGGCCTTCAGGACTCGCTCGCGTTCGTGCCAGTCGACCTCGGTCTCGATGTCGACGCGGGGGCCGGAGAGGCGGATCCGCGAGGTGAGGCGAGAGGCGCCGAACGAGCACGTGACCACCACCGTGTCACCCTCCACAGTGATCGAGTCGGCGTCGGTCAGGGAGGTGACCCGGGCTCGGTAGGAGCGGTCGAGATCCCACGCGTCCCACTTCTCCGGGTGGTCGGGGTGGAGTTGCAGGAGGTTCGCCGCACCTCCGGGCGGCAGCACCTGCCGGCCGTGCTCCTTGTCGAGGATGCCGCGGATCACGCCCCGGTCGTCGAGCTCCACCCGCAGGTGCTCGTTCTCGAGCAGTCGGGCCTCCACCCGTCCGGACGAGGCAGGCCCACCCGGCGCCGCGCCCAGGGCTGGAGCCCCTCCACGCGCCACCGGGCCCGCGTTGAACACGATCTCCTCGGCGCCTGACTCCGAGAGCGCGTCCAGCGCCCGCTCGACGAGGGTCTCCAGCTCCGCGGCCGCGCGGGCGTAGGTGGCGCGCGCCTCGCGATGCACCCAGGCGATCGACGAGCCGGGCAGGATGTCGTGGAACTGGTGCAGCAGGACGGTCTTCCAGAGCCGGTCGAGCTCCGCCGCCGGATAGTCGAGCGACCCGGCGACGGCTGCCGTCGCCGACCACAGCTCCGCCTCGCGCAGCAGGTGCTCGCACCGCCGGTTCCCGCTCTTCATCGCGGCCTGCGAGGTGTAGGTGCCGCGGTGGATCTCGAGGTACAGCTCGCCCACCCACACCGGCGCGTCGGCGTACTCGGTCTCCGCGGCTTCGAAGAACGCCGCGGGCGTCTCGACGGCGACGGTCGGGGACCCCGCGAGGTCGGCGGTGCGGCGGGCCCTGGCCAGCATCTCGCGGGTCGGTCCGCCGCCGCCGTCCCCGTGCCCGAAGGGCACCAGGGATCGGCCGGCGGCGCCCTTGTCGCGGAAGTTGCGGGCCGCATGGGCGAGCTCCTCGCCGGTGAGCTCGGCCGTGTAGGTGTCGACCGGCGGGAAGTGGGTGAACACCCGGGTGCCATCGATGCCCTCCCACCAGAACGTGTGGTGGGGGAACACGTTCGTGGTGTTCCACGAGATCTTCTGGGTCAGGAACCACCGGCATCCGGCGAGGGTGACGATCTGCGGGAGCGCCGCGGTGTAGCCGAAGGAGTCGGGCAGCCAGACCTCCTCGCACCGGGTGCCGAGGTGCTCGGCGAACCAACGCTGGCCGACCACAAACTGGCGTGCCATCGCCTCGCCGCCCACCAGGTTGGTGTCCGACTCGACCCACATCCCGCCCACCGGGACGAAGCGGCCGGCCGCGACCTGGCGCTGCACCCGCTCGAACAACGACGGGTGGTGCTCGGCCAGCCAAGCCCACTGCTGCGCCGACGACATGCAGTACACGAGCCCGGCTCCGTCGTCGTCGGGGTTCTCGAGGAGGTCGACCACGTTGGCCACGGTGCGGCTCACCTTGCGCACCGTCTCCCGCAGGGGCCACAGCCACGCGGAGTCGATGTGCGCGTGGCCGACCGCGCTCACCGCGTGAGCGCCGGCGTACGCCGGGCTGGCCAGCGCCGGCGCCAGCGCGGCCCGCGCAGCCGCTGCGGAGCCGGCCACGTCGGTGAGGTCGAGCGCGTCGAGTGCGGCCTCGACGGCCAGCAGGATCTCCCACTGCCGAGCGTCAGCGCCGTCGAGGGTCGCGGCGAGGCGACCCAGGACGTCGAGGTCGCGTCGCAACAGCCGCACCTCCGGCTCCACCTCGACGATCGCGGCCGCACCCAGCCGGTAGCGGAGGTCGCGCGGCGCGGTCAGCCGGTCGCCGAGCGGCGTCGGGGCCCAACCGACCAGCACCTGCGGGTTGGCCCCCGCCTCGACGTACAGGTCGACCGACTCCCCCGGGCGGGCGCGGACCCAGTCGTTGAACGGGTTCAGCCCTTTCACGTGGGTGCCGTCGGGCCGCAGGACGAGCCCCTCGGCCTGGAAGCCGGGGGAGTGCGTGGCGAACCCGAGGTCCACCACGAGCTCCGGCGCTCGCGCATCCGAGGGGACCTCGCCGACCAGGTGGAACCAGGTCGTCGCCCAGGCAGGACCCCAGGGATCGCCGATCGCGAAGTCCGCGAACTCCTGTGCGCGGGCCGTGGCGAAGGTCACGGGCTCGCCCACGTTCCCGTCCGCTGCCGGTGGCACGTGCCAGGCCGTCACCGCGAGGTCGGCGAGGTGACGTCGCTCGGCGGGAACGAGGCGCTGGTCGACGATCCGGCGCAGTCGTCCGCGGATCTCTTCGCGTCGGTCGTGCATGAGGCGCACGCTAGCGATGCCGCCGGAGGACACCGGCCCGCGGATTGGGCGCCGGGTCTCGACACCGCTCGCTGGCTGGCGCTCGTGGGCTCGACCACCGAGAAGTAGTTCGATGGTCGAGCCGCCGCGAGGAACGAGCGGCGTGTCGAGACCGGGTGAGTGGGGCGGTCTCGTGGGTGCCGCTGGTTTCGCGACGGCGCCTCAACCAGCGGGGGCGGGGCAGGCTCGTGGGAACTAGCCCGTAGGGACTAGGCCGCCGACCGTTCGGGTCGACTTGGCGCGGATCCCGGTGTTCGGCCACGCGGCCCAGCGGGCGGCCCTAGCGTCGAGCCGTGTCGTCCACCGTGCGTGGCTGGGCCCTCGCCCTCGCCACCGTGACCCTGCTGGCGCCGTCCGGCGTCTGGGTGGCGGGCTGGCAGGGCGACCGGGCCGCCGCCGAGGCTCCGCAGCCGGTCCTCCACCTGGCCAGGATCCAGTTCGACCCTCCGGGCGACGACGACCTCTCCAACGCCTCCCTCAACAAGGAGTGGGTGCAGATCCGCAATGAGGGTGCGAAGCCCTGGACGCTCAGCGGCTGGGTGCTGCGCGACGTGACCGGCTACCGGTACACGTTCCCGGCGGGCTTCACGGTGGCTCCGGGCGTGACCGTGACCGTGCACACCGGCTCGGGGAAGAACCGGCCCCAACACCTCTACTGGGGGCAGGGCTCCTACGTGTGGAACAACACCGGCGACAAGGCCACCTTGAAGAACGCCAACGGCAAGGTGGTCGACACCTGCGCGTACGACGGCACGGGCTCCTCGGTCGTCTGCTGACCGTCCTCGCCCGACAGGCGGTACCGCGGGCCGATGCGGCAGGATGGCGGCCGTCCCCCGGATGCGCGAACGGTGAGAGGTCCGCATGAACAAGTCGCTGATGGCCGCCCTGACCGACGCCGAGCGCCTGCTCGTCGACGAGACCAGCAAGGAGGCGATGGCCGGCCTGGACGAGGACCAGCTGCTCGACCTGCACGCCAGGATCCGGCGGGCGCGGACCAAGCACGTGACCAACTACCGGCGGCGGGCCAGTGCGGGGGTGCGCGGCCGCGGCGGACGCGGTGCCAGCTTCCCGGAGAACCAGCGGGCCCGCGCCAAGGCCGAGGCGTTCGAGACGGCGCTGGCCCAGGTGAGCCGACAGCTGGGCGTGCTCGCGGGACGTGCTGCTGCCGAGCTCAAGGCCGAGCGGCTCGCCGCCGCCCGCCCGACCGGCGCGGCGACCGCCGCGAAGCCCCCCGCGGCTGGCAAGCGCGCCGCGGCCAAGAAGCCGGCGACCAAGGCCCGCGCGACCAAGACCACCGGCGGCCTGAAGAAGGACGCCGCGAGCCGCTCCCAGGGCGCGCGCCGGCAGGCCAAGCGCGACGCCCGCTGACGCCGAGTCGGCGCGACCTCTCGCCCCTGCGTGAGACTTCACGCCGACTCGGCGGGTGCGCGGCGAGATTTCACGCCATCTCGGGAACAGGAGGGGCCACGGGTGCGTTGGAGCCCATGAACAGACTTGAGTCAGATCCACTCAACTTGTTTGCCTGAGCCGCGGACCCCCGCGAGGATGGCCCCATCTGAGCAGCAACCGCAACCACGGAGGTAACCCAACATGGCTCGTGCCGTCGGCATCGACCTCGGTACGACGAACAGCGTCGTCGCCGTCCTCGAAGGTGGAGAGCCCACCGTCATCGCCAACGCCGAAGGCGCACGTACGACGCCCTCGGTCGTGGCCTTCGCGAAGTCCGGCGAGGTGCTCGTCGGCGAAGTGGCCAAGCGTCAGGCGGTCACCAACGTCGACCGCACGATCCGGTCGGTCAAGCGCCACATGGGCACGGACTGGACGGTGAAGATCGACGACAAGACCTTCACCCCGCAGCAGATCAGCGCGTTCGTGCTGCAGAAGCTCAAGCGCGACGCCGAGGCCTACCTCGGGGAGCCGGTCACCGACGCGGTGATCACCGTGCCGGCATACTTCTCCGACGCTCAGCGCCAGGCCACCAAGGAGGCCGGCGAGATCGCGGGCCTCAACGTCTCCCGCATCGTCAACGAGCCGACCGCGGCCGCGCTGGCCTACGGCCTCGACAAGGGCGACGACCAGACCATCCTCGTCTTCGACCTCGGTGGCGGCACGTTCGACGTGTCCCTCCTTGAGATCGGCGAGGGCGTCGTCGAGGTCAAGGCCACGAGCGGTGACAACCTGCTCGGCGGCGACGACTGGGACTCCCGGATCGTCGACTGGATGGTGACCAAGTTCAAGAACGCCAACGGCGTCGACCTGGCGGCCGACAAGATCGCCAAGCAGCGCCTCCAGGAGGCTGCTGAGAAGGCGAAGATCGAGCTCTCCAGCTCCTCGGAGACCACGATCCACCTGCCCTACATCACCCACGGCGAGTCCGGTCCGCTGCACTTCGAGGAGAAGCTGACCCGCGCGGAGTTCCAGAAGCTCACCTCCGACCTGCTCGACCGCACCAAGGCGCCCTTCCGCAGCGTGCTCAAGGACGCCGGGGTGGCCGTCGCCGACATCGACCACGTGGTCCTCGTGGGCGGCTCCACCCGGATGCCTGCGGTCACCGACCTGGTCAAGGAGCTGCTCGGCG
>CAZIVD010000009.1:0-8735 GCA_964542635.1 uncultured Nocardioides sp.
CGGGCAGGAAGCCCAGGTCGGCCATGTGGTCGGCCTCGTCGAGCACGGTGATCTCGACCGCGTCGAGGCTGCAATGGCCCTGACCGATGAGGTCCTCGAGCCGGCCCGGGCAGGCGAGCACGATGTCGGCGGTGCGCAGGCCGCGGACCTGCGGGTGCTGCCCGACACCGCCGAACACGGTCTGGGACTTCAAGCCCGCCGTCGCGGCCAGGGGAGCGAGCGCGGCCTCGATCTGGCCCACGAGCTCACGGGTCGGTGCGAGCACGAGGGCGCGGGGAGCGCCGCTGCGCCGCCGGGAGGGGCGCGTCGTCGCGAGGCGCGCGACCAGGGGCAGCAGGAACGCGTAGGTCTTGCCCGAGCCGGTGCGGCCCCGGCCGAGGACGTCTCGGCCTGCGAGCGAGTCGGGCAGGGTCGCCGCCTGGATCGGGGTGGGGTCGGTGATGGACAGGTCGGCCAGGGCGGACGCGAGGGTCGCGGGCACGCCGAGGTCGGAGAAGGTGGACACAGGGAGGTCTCTCGGTGGGTTTCGTCTCACCAGCAGCGTCCGCCGGCGGCGGAGGCGATCAAAGGCCGTGCCTCACGAGGAGGGCGCCAGGAGCGGCGCGGGCAGCCCGGGGCGAGACCGGACGGACTGCTGGGTCCAGGGTACCGGCCCGCGGCGACCCGGCGTGAATCCCCAGCGCTGTGGAAGGCACCCGGTCGCCGTACGTCGCTCCGCGCCCACCGCCTGGGGACTGGTGCGACACTGGCGGGCGTGAGCGCGTTGATCCCCCTCGACGAGGACCTGGTCCCCGACCGACGCCCCGGCCACCAGACCTTCGACGTCGACCCGCCGTACGTGCCGGATGCCGAGTCACTGGAGGCGCTGGCCTCCTTCGAGGACCGCTTCTTGGACCGCGAGCTGTCCTGGCTGAGGTTCAACCAACGCCTGCTCGAGCTCGCCGAGGACGACACCCTGCCGCTGCTGGAGCGGGTGCGGTCGCTGGCGTTCTTCGCCAGCAATCTCGACGAGTTCTTCATGGTGCGGGTCGCGGGTCTCAAGCGCCGGATCGCGGCCGGCATGGCCGTGCGGGCGGCGTCCGGACTGATGCCGCGCGAGGTGCTCGAGGCCATCTGGGTGCGCACGGCCGAGCAGATGCAGCGGCACGCAGAGTACTTCCGCGACCAGATCGTGCCCGAGCTCGCGGAGAGCGGCATCGCCCTGGTGCGTTGGGACGACCTGGACCGCGAGGAGCAGAAGCTCTGCAAGCGGTTCTTCCGCGACCGTGTCTTCCCCGTGCTCACCCCCCTTGCGGTCGACCCGGCCCACCCGTTCCCCTACATCTCCGGGCTCTCGCTCAACATGGCCGTCCTGGTGCGCAACCCGAAGACCGACCAGGAGCACTTCGCCCGGGTCAAGGTGCCCCCGACGTTCAGCCGCTTCGTGGCGCTGGGCAACGAGAGGTTCGTGCCCCTCGAAGACGTGATCGGCGAACACCTCAAGCGCCTGTTCCCGGGCATGGAGGTGCTGCAGTTCCACACCTTCCGCGTCACCCGCAACGAAGACCTCGAGGTCGAGGAGGACGACGCGGAGAACCTCCTCACCGCCCTCGAGAAGGAGCTGCTGCGCCGGAGGTTCGGGCCGCCCGTGCGGCTCGAGGTCGAGGAGTCGATCACCCCCCAGGTGCTCGACCTGCTCATCTCCGAGCTCGGCGTCTCTCCCCAGGAGGTCGTCGCCGTGCCGGGTCCCCTCGACCTGCGCGGGCTGCACGACATCGCCGACCTGCCTCGTGAGGACCTGCAGTACCCCGCGTTCGTGCCGATCACGCATGGGCACCTCTCCGAGGTGGAGACTTCCTCGCCCGTCGACGTCTTCGAGGCAGCCCGTCGGCACGACGTGCTGCTGCACCACCCCTACGACTCGTTCGCCACGTCGGTGCAGCGCTTCCTCGAGCAGGCCGCCGCCGATCCCCACGTGCTGGCGATCAAGCAGACGCTCTATCGCACCTCGGGCGACTCGCCGATCATCGACGCCCTCGTCGACGCCGCCGAGTCCGGCAAGCAGGTGCTCGTGCTCATCGAGATCAAGGCCCGCTTCGACGAGTCGGCCAACATCCGCTGGGCGCGCAAGCTCGAGCACGCCGGCTGCCATGTCGTCTACGGGCAGGTGGGCCTGAAGACCCACTGCAAGCTGGCCATGGTGGTCCGCGACGAGCCGGACGGCATCCGGCGCTACACCCACATCGGCACCGGCAACTACAACCCCAAGACCGCGCGCTCCTATGAGGACATCGGGCTGATCACGACCGACGAGGCGATCGGCGAGGACGTTGCCCACCTGTTCAACAACCTCAGCGGCTACTCACGGCAGCCGACCTACGAGCAGCTCCTCGTCGCCCCCGACTCCGTGCGCGACGGCCTGGTCGAGCGGATCCATCGCGAGGTCGGTCACCACCGCGCGGGGCGGCCGTCCGGGATCCGGATCAAGGTGAACTCCATCGTCGACGAGGCCACCATCGACGCGCTCTACCTGGCCTCCCGCGAGGGCGTCCCCGTGCAGTTGCTGGTCCGGGGCATCTGCGCCCTGCGACCCGGCGTACCCGGACTGTCGGAGTCGATCGAGGTGCGCTCGATCCTGGGCCGCTTCCTCGAGCACAGCCGCGTGTTCTGGTTCGAGAACGGCGGCGAGCCCGAGGCCTGGATCGGCTCGGCCGACCTCATGCACCGCAACCTCGACCGACGAGTCGAGGTGCTGGTCCGGCTGCCTGCACTCGGCAACCTCGCGCAGATCGGGCGCCTGTTGGACCTGGCGTTCGACCCCGACACCCGCGCCTGGGTGCTCGACGCGACGGGCGGCTGGACCCTGAACGGCGGCGCCACGCACCTCCAGGAGGCCCTGATCGAGCGCCAGGGCAAGCGGGCCTGAGGCCACCGCATCCGCCGCCCTCCGGGACCGGCCGGCAGGCTGCCCGCTCAGGAGGAGTAGCGTCGAGTTGCACCGGGGGAGGCCGGAGCCTCAGCATGTTCCACTGTCCGCATCACGACTGCCCAGGAGGGCTCCGTGGCCTTCAGTCTCCGTCCCTTGGACGGCGCGTTCTACGACTTGTTCACTGAGTCCGCCAACCACCTGATCAAGGGCTCCAGCCTGCTGGCCGAGATGTTCGCCGAGGGCACGGATCGGGCCGCCACGGCCAAGCTGATGCGCGAAGCCGAGAGCGTGGCCGACCGCACGACGCGGGAGATCATCCAGCGGGTCAACCGGACCTTCGTCACGCCGTTCGACCGGGAGGACATCTACGCGCTCGCCTACGGGCTCGACGACGTGATGGACAACCTCGAGGAGGTCGCCGACCTCATCAACCTCTACGACGTCGTCGTCTATCCGGCCGAGTTCGCCAAGCAGGTCGAGGTGATCCAGCGCTGTGCGGAACTGACGGCGGCCGCGATGCCGCGCCTGAAGTCCCTGGACCTCGAGGAGTACTGGCTGGAGATCGGCCGGCTCGAGAAGGCCGGCGACAAGAGCTACCGCCGGATCATCGCCAAGCTCTTCGGCGGCCAGTACGACGCCATGGAGGTGCTCAAGCTCAAGGACGTCGTCCAGATGCTCGAGGAGACCATCAACGCGTTCGAGCGGGTCGCCAAGTCCGTGGAGCAGATCGCGGTCAAGGAGTCCTGACCCGATGGGGGTTGAGCTCGCGATCCTGATCGCGGTCGTGGTGGTCGCGCTCGCGTTCGACTACACCAACGGCTTCCACGACGCCGCCAACGCGATCGCGACCTCGGTCTCGACCCGCGCGCTCACCCCCCGCGTGGCCCTGGTCCTGGCCGCGATCATGAACTTCGTCGGCGCACTGCTCGGGCAGAAGGTCGCACACACCGTCAGCGACACCATCGACACGAGCGGGTTCACGGTCGCCCATGGGTTGACGATCGTGATGTGCGGCCTGCTCGGCGCCATCGTCTGGAATCTGACGACCTGGTACTTCGGCCTGCCGTCGTCGTCCTCGCACGCCCTGATCGGAGGACTGGTCGGCTCAGCGCTGGCATCCGGAGCGATCGTGCACTGGAAGACCATCGTCGACAAGGTGCTGATCCCGATGGTCCTGTCACCCCTGACGGGCTTCACGCTGGCCTTCCTGCTGATGCTCTCGTTCATGTGGATCCTGCGGAACAAGAACCCCAAGAAGGTCTCGCGCACCTTCCGGATGCTGCAGCCGATCTCAGCGGCGGCCCTGGCTCTGGGTCACGGCCTGCAGGACGCCCAGAAGACGATGGGCGTGATCTTCCTCGCCCTGATCACCACGGGCCACGCGTCCGAGGGTGACCCCCTCCCGCTCTGGGTGGTGGTGTCCGCGGCGGGCGCGATCTCGGCGGGCACCTACGCCGGTGGCTGGCGGATCATGCGCACGATGGGACGCAAGATCATCGACCTCGACCCGGCTCGGGGCTTCGCTGCGGAGACCGTGGGCGCATCGGTGCTCTACACCACGGCGTACGTCTTCGAGGCGCCGATCTCGACGACCCACACCATCACCTCGGCCATCATGGGCGTCGGAGCGACCCGCCGCCTCTCGGCCGTGCGCTGGGGGATGGCCCGCAGCATCGTCACCGCCTGGATCCTCACCTTCCCCATGGCCGGTCTGGCCGCTGCCGGCTGCTACGCCGTCGCCCACCTCTTCCTCCCCTGACGGTCGCCCTCCGGGCTTCCGCCGTCCGTGACGTTCTTGTCGCCTTTCGGCTCGAAGTGCGACAACTTCGTCACAGACGACGGTGTCTCAGGAGGCGCTCGCGCTGGTCTGTCGTGAGCGCGCGCCGCTGGGCCACGGTCTCGGTGTCGATCCACCAAGAGGGCCGCTCGATCGTCCACCCACGATCGTCGAGAGGAGTACGACGGGCTCGCCGGGCCGCGGATCGGATCCGGTCCACCATGGCGAACGGATCGGCGGCGTCCGCCGCCATCATGGTGACGACCTCCAGACCAGCGCTCCGCAGGCCCTCCCCCCGCACGACATCGTGGTGGCGGCGGCCGCCGTCGAGATGGACCTCGCCGTCGTACTCCCCCATCAGTCCGAGCCCGACGTCGAGCAGGTCGGGGGTGCCGAGGTGACGCCCCTGCAGGTCGAACAGCGGCACGTTGGTCAGCGGCTTCGGCAGGCCGGCCTCGATCCACAGCAGACGCATGAGCGACTCGCGCGGTGACCAGCTGTTCTCGTCGGCCAGGTCGAGCGCGGCCCGGGCTCGGCGGATCCCCGGCCAGCCCACGTGCCGCGCGATGAACGCGTCGAGCTCTGCCAACGACACCAGGTCGTCGTAGCCGGCCATGTCGACGCAGACCACGGCCTGGGCGAGCGTCCGTGCATGACGCATCTCGTAGAGCACCGAACGCAGCGAGGTCGTGGTCCGCAAACCGTCGTGCACGACGAGGTCCCCCGGCTCGACGTGCTCCTGGGAGACGTGGATGCCGGGCTGGGGACGGATGTCGCGGGAATAGGTGACCACAGGGACGGGTCGCGGAGTGCGGCCATCCGGCTCCAGGCCGGAGAACCAGCGCCCACCCGCCCACCGCAGCTGCGCCCACCCCGTGACCCCGCCGTACCGCGGCAGGACCGCTGCCGCCTCCACGATCCGCTGCTCGACCAGGGAAGCGTCGACCGTGACCGGCAGGAACCGGCCGCGACTCGTCCTACGCCAGAGGCGGCCCCGCACCTGCCGCGGGGTGGGTCCGAGCAGCCCCTGGGGATCCACTCTCACCGGCGCGACGAGCATGGGACGGCTCGGATGAAACGGTGGAAGATCAGGTGCCAGCGCCGCGTTCATCCACCCGAGCGTGACAACTCAGGGCCGAACGTGTGGTCCTTCGTCCACAGAGCCGTCGTCTGTGACGAACTTGTCGGTTCCAGGCCGGAATACCGACAAGTTCGTCACGGACGGCGAAGAGTCCCGGGATCAGCCGAAACGGCCGGAGATGTAGGCCTCGGTGGCGGGCTCGTCGGGGTTCGCGAAGACCTTCTTGGTGGGGTTGAACTCGACGAGGCGGCCGGGCTCGCCGGTGGCGCGGAGGTTGAAGAAGGCGGTCTCGTCGGAGACGCGGGCGGCCTGCTGCATGTTGTGGGTGACGATGACGATCGTGTAGTCGGTCTTGAGCTCGTGGATCAGGTCCTCGATGGCCGACGTCGAGATGGGATCGAGGGCCGAGCACGGCTCGTCCATCAGCAGCACCTGGGGCTCGACCGCGATCGCGCGGGCGATGCAGAGCCGCTGCTGCTGGCCGCCGGAGAGCCCCTGGCCGGGTTTGCCCAGCCGGTCCTTGACCTCGTTCCACAGGTTCGCGTGGCGCAAGGAGCGCTCGACGATCTCCTCGGCCTTCGCCTTGGGCAGCCTCCGGGCGTTGAGGCGGGTGCCGGCCAGCACGTTCTCGCTGATCGACATCGTCGGGAACGGGTTGGGCCGCTGGAAGACCATGCCGATCGACCGCCGTACGGCGACCGGGTCGACGTCCGGGCCGTAGAGCGACTGCCCGTCGACCATCACCTTGCCCTCGACCCGCGCGCCCGGGATCACCTCGTGCATGCGGTTGAGCGAGCGCAGCATGGTCGACTTGCCGCAGCCGGAGGGGCCGATGAACGCGGTGACCGACCGCGCCTTGATGGTCATCGTCACGCCCTCGACGGCGAGGAAGTCGCCGTAGTAGATGTCGAGGTCGGAGACGTCGATGCTCTTGGCCATGGTGTCTTCTCTCAGCTCTTCTTGGGTGCGAGGACCTTGCCGAGTGCGCGAGCGGCGAGGTTCAGCACCATCACGATGACGATCAGCACGAGCGCGCCGCCCCAGGCCCTCTCGTAGCCGGCAGGTGTGGACTGCGCGTACTGGGAATAGATGAAGACCGGCAGCGTGGTCATCCGGCCGTCGAACAGGTTGTAGTTCAGCCCGTCGGTCGACCCGGCGACGACGAGCAGCGGCGCGGTCTCGCCGATCACCCGCGAGATGGCCAGCACCACCCCGGTGATCACCCCGCCGATCGCGGTCGGGAGCACGACCTTGACGATCGTGCGCCACTTCGGCACCCCGAGCGCGTACGACGCCTCGCGCAGGTCCATGGGCACCAGCCGGAACATCTCCTCCGACGACCGCACCACCGTGGGGATCATCAGCAGGCTCAGCGCGATCGACCCGCCGAAGCCCATCCGGAAGGCCGGGCCGAACACCAGCACCACGAGCGAGAGCGCGAAGAGGCCCGCGACGATCGAGGGGATGCCGGTCATCACGTCGACGAGGAAGGTGATCATCCGCGCCAACTGGGAGGTGCCGCCGTACTCCACGAGGTACATCGCGGTGAGCACCCCGATCGGCACCGAGATGATCGCCGCCGCCACGGTGATCAGGAGGGTCCCGACGAGCGCGTGGTAGATCCCGCCCTGCTCGTCCCCGGTGACACCGCGCATCGAGTAGGTCAGGAACTCGACGTTGATGGCCGGCAGCCCGTTGCTCACGACCACCCAGATCAGCCAGGCGAGCGGCGCAGCCGCGAAGGCGAAGGCGGTCCACACCAGGCCGGTGACCAGTCGGTCGACGGCACCCCGCCGGCCTTCGACCAGCCACGACCACGCGGGCAGCCCCACCAGGAACACGGCCAGGGCGGCGATCGCCCAGGCGACCACCCCCCACCCTTGGAGCACGGCCGGGAGCCCGGCCGCCGCCGCAGCGACGACACCGACCAGTCCGGGCGCCCACCGCGGCAGCCGAGGCTGCGTCAGCGGCAGGTCCGGGCTGGTGCTGAGGAGGGTGCTCATGCCTTCGCCTGTCGACGGTCCCGGCCGTTGACGATCCAGCGGGCCAGGAAGTTGACGGCGAAGGTGACCGCGAAGAGCACCAGGCCGGTCGCGATCAGGAGGGACTGGCGACTCGGCGTCGCCTCCTTGTAGTTCAGCGCGATGTTGGAGGCGATCGTGGCCGGAGCCGCCGTGCCGATGAGGTTCAGGGTGGCCACCGGGCTGACCGCGAGCACCATGGCCACCGCCATGGTCTCGCCCAGAGCGCGACCCAGACCGAGCATCACGCCGGAGACCATGCCCGAGCGGGCGTAGGGGAACACGGCGTACCGGATCATCTCCCAGCGCGTGGCCCCCAGGGCGAGCGCGGCCTCCTCGTGCAGGCGCGGCGTCTGCGCGAACACCTCACGGGAGATCGCGGTGATGATCGGGAGGATCATGATCGCCAGCACGATGCCGGCGGTGAACAGCGACCGGCCGTTGGGCGACGGCGGCCCGGGCCCGAAGAACGGCAGGAAGCCCAGGTGCTCGTGGAGCCACACGTGCGCGGGCTGGAGCAGGGCGGCCAGGTAGCGGCCGCCCCAGAGGCCGAAGACCACCGACGGCACCGCAGCGAGCAGGTCGACGACGTACGCGACCGGGGTCGCCAGCCGGCGCGGCGCGAAGTGGCTGATGAAGAGCGCGACGCCGATCGCGAACGGTACGGCGACGACCAGCGCCACCACCGAGACCAGGATCGTGCTGAGGGTCAGCGGAGCGATGTAGCCCAGGAAGTCGGTCGCCGGACGGTAGGTCTCGGGGTCGGCGTTCAGCCCGGCCCAGCCCTCGATGGCCAAGAAGATGAAGACGGCCGCCAGGGCCACCATGATCGTGACCGCGGCGGTGCGTGCGATGCCGGCGAAGACCCGGTCGCCACGTCGGGAGCTGGCGACGTCGCCGCTCTCGGCCTCCGGCGGCTTCAGGGTGACGGTCACGGTGTCCTCTTCC
>CAZIVD010000009.1:8835-15427 GCA_964542635.1 uncultured Nocardioides sp.
GGGTCCTCTTCCGGGTCCTCTTCCGGGTCCTCTTCCGGGTCCTCTTCCGGGTCCTCTTCCGGGTCCTTGTCCGGGTCCTCAACTGGGTCCTCCGCTGGGTCCTCGTCGGTCCCGGCGCTGCGTGCCGGAGGACCGGTGAGGTGCGGCGGCCCGGGGGTCCGGACCGCCGCACGACGGCACTGGCGTCAGGAGGCCGCGATCTTCTCGATGATCCCGGCCGCCTCCTGCTGGATCGAGGACTCGAGAGGGGCCGACCCGGCCTCGTCGGCCGCGGCCTGCTGACCCTCGGCGGAGACCACGTAGGACAGGAAGTCCCTCACAGCGCCGGCGGTCGCCTCGTCGTCGTAGTGCTGGCAGGCGATGAGGTAGGAGGCCAGCAGAAGCGGGTAGGCGCCTGCGTCGGTGATGGTCCGGTCGATGTCGACGGCGAGGTCGACGTCCGCGCGGCCCTCCGCCCGCGGCGAGGCGGCGACGACGGCAGCCGCACCCTCGGCCGAGGGCGGGTTGAACGAGTCCCCGACCTGGATCGCGACCACGCCGAGGTCGGTGTCCTTGACGGCGCTGTCGTCGGCGTACCCGATGGCCCCTGCGGTGTCGGTGATCCCACCGATCACACCGGACGTGCCCTCGAGGCCTTGGCCCCCACTGAGCTCCTCCGGCCAGATGCCGTCGGACTCGGCGGGCCAGGCGCCCTCGCCGGCCTGCTCGAGGTAGTCGGTGAAGTTCTTCGTCGTGCCCGAGTCGTCGGACCTGTGGATGGTCGCGATCTCCAGGTCGGGCAGCTCGACGCCGTCGTTGTCAGCGGCGATGGCGGGGTCGTTCCAGTTCGTGATGTCGCCGGCGAAGATCTCGGCGATCGTCTTCGCGGACAGGTTGAGCGTGTCCACGCCCTCGACGTTGAAGGCGACCGCGATCGGGCTGATGTACGCCGGGACCTCGATCGGGTCCTCACCGTTGCAGCGCTCCTTGGCGGCGCTGAGCTCACCCTCGTCGTCATTGAGGTAGGAGTCGCTGCCGGCGAAGACGTAGGCCCCGCTGTTGAAGTTCTCGCGACCCGTCCCCGAGCCGACCTCCTCGTAGTTCACGGTGTTGCCGGAGGAGTCCTGGTAGTTCGCCCGCCAGACCCCTTGGGCCTTGGCCTGGGAGGTCGCACCGCCGCCGTTGAGGGTGACCGCGTCCCCGCCGTCGCCGGAGGCCTCGGACTCGTTGGCCGCGCCGCACGCGGTGACCGACAGGCCGATCGCGAGGGCGGCCACCGCAGGCACGAGGCGGCGTCGGATGGAAGTGCTCTTCACGTGGGTGTCTCCTGTCGAGTTCGTGGTCCGGCCACCGCCGGATGGCTCGAAAGTAGGGAGCCGAGGTGACCGGATCCGAGGGCGCGGGTGAACGCAAGGTGAACTCACGACACCGGTTGCACGACCGCTCCCGCCCGGCGGATGAGGAGGCGTCGAGGAACGAGGCGCCGTCACTAGACCCCGGTCAGCAGGCCTCGTGATGGTCGCTGCGCGACTTCCTCGACCAGCAGCGAGACCGAGCGACCGGGGGTCTTTCAGTAGCGCTCGACGGCGACCACGCGCGCCTTGCGGTGGTGCACGACGACCAGCTCGCCCGGCGCGAGCTTGTCGGTCTCGACCCCGACGGTGTCGAAGACGGTGGGCAGCACCGGACGGTGGGTGCAGAGCACCGCGTCCTCCTTGCCGTGGAGCAGCTCGTCGACGATGTCCACGACCGACTCGGTCGTGGCCCCCTCCTCGCTGAGGCCGTCCATCGACTGGATCGGCCAGCCGCTGCGCTCGGCGTACGGGCGGACGGACTCGAGGCAGCGGGTGCTGCTGGAGCTGACGATCCTCGTGGCGCCGTAGGCCGCGAGCAGCCGGGACAGCCGCGCCACCTGCGCCTTGCCGGTGCTGAGCAGCGGCCTGAGGCGGTCGTCCGCGCGCCACGCCTTGCGCGAGCGCGCGTCGCCGTGCCGCAGCACGATGAGCGCGTGGGTCCGGTGCTCGGTGGCGCGGGCCTCGGCAAGCGTCTCGACGTCGTAGGCGTAGTCCAGCCGCTTGCGCGCCTTCTTCAGTGGCACCCACTCGACCCGGTCGATCTCGTGGTTGACCTGGTAGCCGCTGACGTCGTGGCTGCCCTCCACACGGCCGATCCAGTAGTGGACCACCTTCATCCGTCGACCCGTCGGGTACCGCTGACTGCGCAGGGGTGCTCCGAGACGCACCCGCAACCCGGTCTCCTCGCCGACCTCGCGGACTGCGCCCACGGGAGCCCGCTCGCCCCGGTCGAGCTTCCCCTTGGGGAACGACCAGTCGTCGTACCGTGGCCGGTGGACGAGCAGCACCGACCCCTTGCGGATCACCACCGCGCCGCCGGCCTGCACGTCGGGCTGCGCCCCGGTGGCAGGTGACATGGGCCCCAGTCTCACACCAGCGGGCAGGGCCTTGTCGACAGGTCAGCGGAAGCGGCGCAGCCGCAGGCTGTTGCCCACCACCGCGACACTCGAGAAGGCCATCGCGGCCCCGGCGAGCATCGGGTTCAGCAGGCCGGCAGCCGCGAGCGGCAGGGCGACGACGTTGTAGCCGAACGCCCACGCGAGATTGCCCTTGATGGTGCCGAGGGTTCGTCGCGACAGCCGTACGGCGTCCCCGGCAGCCCTCAGATCGTCGCGCACGAGCGTCAGGTCGGCCGCCTGGATGGCCGCGTCGGTGCCGGTGCCGATCGCCAGGCCGAGGTCGGCCTGGGCCAGAGCCGGCGCGTCGTTGATGCCGTCGCCGACCATCGCGACCACCCGCCCCAGGCCCTGCAGGTCCCGGACGACGGCGACCTTGTCGGCCGGCAGCACGTCAGCGACGACCCGGTCGATGCCGACCGCCGCGGCGACCGCCCGCGCCGCGCGCTCGTTGTCGCCGGTCAGCAGCAGCGGCTCGAGGCCGAGGGCACGCAAGTCGGCGATCGCCTCCGCGGAGGTCGGCTTGACCGCGTCAGCGACCTCGAGGACGCCACGCGCCCGGTCGTCCCACCCGACCACGACGGCGGTGCGACCGGCCTCCTCGGCGGCTCGCACCGCAGCTCCGATCGCCTCGGGCACGACGACGCCCGCGTCGGCGAGATGCCGGGGCCGGCCCACCACCACGCGCCGACCCTCGACGACGCCGGTCACGCCGAGACCGGCCTGGGCGACGAAGTCGGAGACGGCTGGGAGCGGGGCCTCTTCCGCCGCTGCGATCGCCTGGCCGATCGGATGCTCGGAGGCGGCTTCCACGGCGGCGGCCAGGCGCCGTACGTCGGCCGCCGACTCGCCCGGACCTACCACCAGTCCGACGACGGTCATCCGGCCCGTGGTCACCGTCCCGGTCTTGTCGAGCACGACGGTGTCCACACGCCGGGTGTCCTCCAGCACCTCGGGTCCGCGGATCAGGATGCCCAGCTGAGCGCCGCGCCCCGTGCCCACCATGAGAGCCGTCGGCGTAGCCAGGCCGAGAGCGCACGGACAGGCGACGATGAGCACCGACACCGCCGCCGCCAGGGCGAAGGTCCAGCCCGCACCTGCGCCGAGCCAGAAGCCCAGCGTGCCCGCGGCGAGCACGATGACCACCGGGACGAACACCGCCGACACGCGATCGGCGAGGCGCTGCACAGGGGCCTTCCCGGCTTGCGCCGCCTCCACGAGGCGGGCCATCTGGGCGAGCTGGGTGTCGGCTCCCACGCGCGTCGCGCGGACGACGAGCCGTCCGGTGAGGCTGACGGTCGCCCCCACGACCGCGTCACCGGGACCCACCTCCACCGGCACGGACTCACCGGTGAGCATCGACTGGTCCACGCTCGAAGAGCCGCTCACGACGCGGCCGTCGGTGGCGACCTTCTCGCCCGGCCGAACGACGAACTCCTGCCCCTCGACCAGATCGCCCACCGGGATCGTGGTCTCCCTGCCGTCACGGAGCACGGCGACCTCGCGAGCACCCAGCTCGAGCAGGGAGCGCAGCGCCTCGCCGGCACGTCGGCGGGCCCGCTTCTCCAGGTAGCGCCCGGCCAGGAGGAAGGTGGTCACCCCCGCGGCCACTTCGAGGTAGACCTCGTCCAGCCCGTCGGAGCGCTCGACGGTCACTCGGAACGCATGTCGCATGCCCTCATCACCGGCCGTGCCGAGGAAGAGGGCGACCAGCGACCACCCGAACGACGCCACGACGCCGAGCGAGACCAGCGTGTCCATCGTGGTCGCGCCGTGACGCAGGTTGACCCACGCCGCGTGATGGAACGGCCAGGCGCCCCAGACCGCCACGGGGGCGGCGAGGGTGAGCGAGAGCCACTGCCAGTGGTCGAACTGCCACGCCGGGACCATCGCCAGGACCACGACCGGGACCGTCAGCACGGCGCTCCAGACGAGACGGGTGCGCAGCGCGGCGAGCTCGGCCTCCTGGGGGTCCCGTCCGGTGGGAGCGGCCGGGACCTCGGGGACGGCGAGTCGCGGCGTGGCGGCGTACCCCGCGGACTCGACGGCCGCCACGAGGTCGTCGGCACTGACGCCGTCCGCGTGGCGCACCACGGCCTTCTCGGTCGCATAGCTCACCGTCGCGTCGACCCCGTCGAGCCGGTTGAGCGTGCGCTCGATCCGTTGCGCGCACGAGGCGCACGTCATCCCCGCGATGTCGAGGGTGAGGTCGCGCCGACCCTGCTCGGCGGAGTCGATCCCGAGGTCAGTGCTCACTGTCGTGCTCCGCGGGGCTCACGGGCGTCGGAGTGCTGGGGTCCTCGACCGGCCCGACGAGACGGCCCGCTGCGAAGGCGAGCGCGAACATGGCGACCACCGCGCACAGGAAGGCGAGCACGCGGTCGAGGGTGCGCATCGGCCTACCTGCCTCTCAGGCGAGGGCGTAGCCCGCCTCGACCACCGCCGACGCGACGTCCTCGGGGTCGAGCGGCGCGGCACTCGCGATCACCGTGGCGCCGCTCGCGAGGTCCACCGAGACGCTCGCCACGCCCTCCAGGGCGCTGAGCTCCTCGGTGACCGAGCGGACGCAGTGCTCACAGGTCATGCCCGTGACGCGGATGGTCGTGGTGGTGGGGGTGTCCATGGAAGAAGGGCCTTCGGGGTCAGGGTCAGGAGCGGACGAGCCGGGCGATCGCACTGGTCGCCTCGGCGACCTTCTCGCGGGCCTCGGCGTCACCCGCGCGAGCGGCGTCGACGACGCAGTGGTTGAGGTGGTCCTCCACGAGCGCGATCGACACGGCTTGCAGCGCCTTGGTCATCGCGGAGACCTGGGTGAGGATGTCGATGCAGTACTGCTCCTCCTCGACCATGCGCTGGAGCCCGCGCGCCTGCCCCTCGATCCTCCGGAGGCGCTTGAGGTAGTCGTCCTTGCCGCTGATGTAGCCGTGCTCGTGGCTCATGCCTCGATGATACCCCGGGTGGGTATGCCGACCAGGGCCGAAGGTCCCGAGAGTGGCCCCCGGGCCGCGAGGGCGTCAGGCGCCGTGGCGCTCGGGTACGACGCCGAGGATCTGGTCGATCTCCTCGCTCGAGAGGTGCTCGTCGGTCTCGGAGGCGGCGATGATGAGGTTGGTGGTGAGCTCCACCTCGCGGAGGAGATCCTGATCCTCCAGCGTGACATCGAACTGGTCGTGCACGCCCCTCTCCCCTCCTTCGACACACCGGGCCGCCGGCCGTGGCGCCCTCGTCCTGTCAGGACAGCCTGTCAGGCCATTGTCTGCGCTGAACAGACGTCATGGCACGCCTGTCACGGCCGTTTCCCCCTGAGGAAGAAAATAACGCCTCGGTCCCCGCCCGCACAGCCCCGGTATAGCCCGGGATCGTCGATGCCGCACAGGGTCCGCCTCGCGCCCGCGCGAGGAAGCGGGGCGCCCGGAAATGGCCACGTGGCCCCGACCGGTCGGTCGGGGCCACGTGGGTGGTCGTACTGGTCCGTCAGAGCGGACGAACGTTCTCCGCCTGCGGGCCCTTGGGACCCTGGGTCACGTCGAACTCGACCTTCTGGTTCTCGTCGAGGGTCTTGTAGCCCTGCGACTGGATCGCCGAGTAGTGCACGAAGACGTCGTCGCCGCCGTCCTCCTGTGCGATGAAGCCGAAACCCTTCTCGGCGTTGAACCACTTCACGGTGCCCTGAGCCATTGCGCTCGTTACTCCTTCATCGGGGCGTGAGCCGTCACCTCGACGGCCCGCATCAGACGCGGTGACACGCCGCCTCGACTTCGTGAGTGGATCGCACGTGGTCGATACGCCGTCGGATCACAAACTCCGCGGGCGTTTGACCTGCTGGAACTTGCGTCGGATGCGTGAAGAAGACTATCAACGGGAGTCCATCTGACAACTGCCGGTGCACACGCGTGGCGGTCGCGAGGCCGGACCCCCTCTCCACGGCTCCGATAGCCTCCACGCAACCGCGGCCGCGGCGGGCCCTCCGGACCCGGCACACGGCACACGGCACGGGGCCCCTAGCTCAATTGGCAGAGCGGAGGACTTTTAATCCTTGGGTTGTGGGTTCGAGTCCCACGGGGCCCACTCCACACGGCACTGCCAGGGACTGCGCGGCAGCATGGCGGGCGCCCGAACGGCCGCGGCAGCGTGGCGCAGCGG
>CAZIVD010000009.1:15527-39074 GCA_964542635.1 uncultured Nocardioides sp.
TGACTGCGCGGCAGCATGGCGGGCGCCCGAACGGCCGCGGCAGCGTGGCGCAGCGGAGCGCGACACGCTCGCGGCAGGAGGACAGCGGCCGACAGGCTCGCGCGATCAGGTGACTGCGCGGCAGCATGGCGGGCGCCCGAACGGCCGCGGCAGCGTGGCGCAGCGAAGCGCGACACGCTCGCGGCAGGAGGACAGCGGCCGACAGGCTCGCGCGATCAGGAGGTTGCCCGAAGTTGCCCGTTCCCCTGTCAAGCCGCGGGAGAACGTCTATCTTCGCAGCGTGAGCACCCAGCCCGACCGGGCCAGCGGACGACGGGTCGTCGACGCGTCGGTGTACTCGGTCGAGTTCAAGCCGCGCGCCACGGCCCGGCGCATCGTCGGCCTGCTCACGCTCGTCTCCCTCGGCGTCACGGCGTACACCGGGTGGTGGGCCTACCAGGAGCGCTCGATCGTCTCGTACGGCGTGCTCGCCTCCTGTGTCCTGCTCACGGTGGTCCTGTGGACCGGGTGGGCGAGCTCCCCCGTCACCCACCTGCACGTCCACGGCGGCGTCCTGGAGGTCCAGCGCGGCGGCACGACCGAACGCTTCGACCTGACGAGCCACTACACCGTGATCCGTCGCGAGGGATCCCCCCGCAGCAGCCGGTGGAAGGTGCTCATCGAGCGGCCACACAACGCGCCGTTCGTGATCAACCGCAGCATGGTCGATCCCAAGGCGTTCACCCGCGTGCTGCAGGCCTACCACCACGCCCTGTAGCGGTCTCCCTGGGTCTCGATACGCTCGCTGCGCTCGCGGCTCGACCAACGAACGACTCGACTCAGCGGTCGAGCTTGACGCCACGCTCGCCCGAGTCGGTGAGCCTGGCCTCCTCGACGGCTCGCGCCTCGAGCTCCGCGCGGCGGGTCACCTCGAGGATCTCCTGGGCACGCTCGTAGGCGCCCGGTGTCGACACCAGATCGGCGGCGCCGCCCTTGAGCCGCTCGAGCGCCGCGCGCGCATAGATCTGCTGCTCGGTCGTCGTGCGCTCGGAGCGGGCCCGGCCGAGGAACGACACCAGCCAGTGCAGAAGCGCGGTGAGGCGGCTCTTGAAGCCCGTGATGTAGATCAGGTGCAACGCGAGCCACATCAACCAGGCGACGAAGCCGGTGAACCGGAGCCGACCGATCACGGCGACGGCCCGGAACCGGCTGATGGTCGCCATCGAGCCCTTGTCGAAGTAGCGGAAGGCCGACTGGGGCGGCTGGTGCTCGAGTCGACGGGTGATCGACTTCGCGGCGTACTTCGCGCCCTGGATGGCCACCTGGGCGACTCCCGGCAGGTTGTCGAGCGCGATCATGTCGCCGACCACGAACACCTCGGGGTAGCCGGGGAGCGTCAGGTCGGGGTTCACCCCGATCCGCCCGGCCCGGTCGAGCGGGGCTCCGCTCTGCTCGGCCAGCGTGCGGGCGAGCGGGCTGGCCTGCACGCCGGCTGCCCAGATCTTGGTGGCCGCGGCGATCCGCTCGGTGCGGCCGTCCTTGTAGGCGACCTCGATGCCGCGCTCGTCGACATCGGTGACCATCGCACCGAGCAGCACCTCGACGCCCAGCTTCTCCAGCGAGCGCTGGGTGTGCGCACCCAACTTCGCACCGAACGGCGGTAGCACCTGGGCCGCGGCATCCAGCAGGATCACCCGCGCGTGCCGGGTGTTGATGGCCCGGAAGTCGTGCTCCAGGGTGCGGTGGGCGAGCTCGGCGATCTGGCCGGCCATCTCGACCCCGGTGGGGCCCGCGCCGACCACCACGAACGTGAGCAGGTGGTCGACCTCCTCGCCGCTGCTGGCGCCGAGCTCGGCGAGCTCGAAGGCGTCGAAGATGCGGCCACGCAGCTCGAGAGCGTCATCGATCGTCTTCATGCCGGGCGCGTAGCGGGCGAAGTGGTCGTTGCCGAAGTAGGACTGCGACGCCCCGGCGGCCACCAGCAGGGAGTCGTACGGCGTGATGGTCGGTCGGCCGAGCACCTCGGAGGTCACCGTGCGGGCCTCGAGATCGATCGCGGTGACCTCGCCGAGGAGCACGGTCGCGTTGCGCTGCCTGCTCAGGATCTCCCTCGTCGAGGGAGCGATCTCTCCCTGGGAGAGGATTCCGGTGGCCACCTGGTAGAGCAGCGGCTGGAACAGGTGGTGGCTGGTCTTGGCGATCATCGTGACGTCGACGTCGGCGCGCTTGAGGGCCTTGGTGCCGAACAGCCCGCCGAAGCCCGAGCCGACGACCACCACCCGGTGTCGGCCCTCGGGTCGCACATTGACCGTCATGACACGATCTTCCTCCGGGCTCGCCGCGAGGCAAAAACCCGGCCCCGCGCAACGTAGGGCAGGATTTCGACCGATCGGTGGATAGATTTTCCCGCGTTTGCGTGTTTGATTCGGATTTCCACGGGGTACAGCCGGAAGAGACTGGTCGCACCCCACGCTTGAGACTCACCCCCCGGAGCCCGACATGCCGTTGAATCGTCCTGCGCAGGCGTTGCCGCCTGGCCCGCGGGGCGTGGCCGATGCCAGGCGCTGGGCGATCCAGGCGCTCACCGATCTGAAGCGGCCAGAACTGATCGAGTCCGCCTGCATCAGCGTCTCCGAAGTGACCACGAACGCGCTGCTGCACGCCGACCAGCCGGTGACCCTGCGGCTGCGGGGGACGGTGGAGCATCCCCGCATCGAGGTCCGCGACGCGTCGCTGCAGCCACCCGCCCTGCCCAGCCTGGACGCTCCTACCGATGACGAGCTGCTGCTGACGTTCGGCCGCGGCCTGTCGATCGTCGCGAGGGTCTGCACAGCCTGGGGCGTCGACATCGACGAGTCCGGCAAGGTCGTCTGGTTCGTGCCCCGCGTCGAGGTCGCCGAGGGACCCGGTGTCCAGGGCACCATCACCCAGTCTGGCCCCCGCCCCCGGGAGCTGCCCGAGCTCGCCGGCGAGGCGGTGGACGTCCTGCTCGGCGACCTGCCGGTCGCCGACCTGCGCGCGAGCGACATCCACCTCCGTGAGCTGCGGCGTGAGCTGCGGCTGCTGTCGCTGGGTCACGACGACCACTACCCTCTGGCCGGACGCCTCTCCAGCTTCTTCGACGAGCTGGACGACCTCTTCTGGAGCGGGGTCGACCCGGACCGCCTCCCGTCGGACCCGGGCAGCGACGACGTCGTCGACCTGGTGGTCACGGTGCCGCGGAAGTCCGGGCCCGACTTCGACCGGTTCCTCGAGCTGCTCGACCTCGCCGACGCGTTCTGCCACCAGGAGCGGCTGCTCACCCTGGCGCGCACGCCCGATCAGGTCGCCTTCCAGACCTGGATGCTGGGCGAGTTCGTGCGACAGACGAGCGACGGCGACCCGGTCCCCTGGACCCGTTCAGGGCCGGCCGAGGCGCGCCGCCAAAGCGTCTCGTGACGCGCCGCCCGCCACCGTCCCCCCGCCTTCTCCTCGCCGTCGCCCTGGGCGGCGCCGCGGGCGGCACGCTGCGCTGGTGGCTGGGCGACCTCGAGCCGGACGGGACGGGCTTCCCCTGGACGACGTTCGGCATCAACGTGTCCGGGGCTCTGGCGCTGGCGCTGCTGCCAGCCTGGGCGGTCGTCCGTCGGCGTCCCGCACTCGCGTTGGCCCTCGGACCGGGCTTCCTCGGCGGCTACACCACGCTCTCGACGTACGCCGAGCAGGGACGCGCGCTCCTGGCCGACGGCGAGACCGGCCTCGCCGTCGCCTACCTGCTGGGCACCTTGGCGGCGTGCCTGGTCGCGGTCAACCTCGCGGCCTGGCTGACGGCTCCGGCGGCCCGCAAGGCGTTCGAGGACGAGGAGGGCAACGAGTGACCGCCCTGCTCGTCGCCCTCGGTGCCGCCGTGGGTGCGTCCCTGCGCTACTGGGTCGGACACCACCTGGATCGGGACTATCCGGTCGGGACCCTGCTGGTGAACGTCGCCGGGTCGTTCGTGCTCGGGCTGGTCGTCGGCGCGACGACGGAGCCCGGCACCCTGGCGCTCCTGGGCACGGGATTCTGCGGCGGGCTCACCACCTACTCGGCGTTCGCCGTTCACACCCGCGACCTGGGTCGCGTCCGCGGTGCGGTCTACGCCGGAGCGACGATCGCCCTGGCCCTCGCCGCCTGCGCGCTCGGGTTCGCGATCGGTCAGGCGTAGCCGAGGTCGTGCAGGCGGTCGTCGTCGATCCCGAAGTGGTGGGCGACCTCGTGGACCACGGTGATCCGGACCTCCTCGGCCAGGTCGTCGAGGTCCTCGCACATCTCCAGGAGCGGGTTGCGGAAGATCAGGATCCGGTCGGGGAGGCCGGCCATGTCACCCCACCGGTCGGTCAGCGCCACGCCGTCGTAGAGGCCGAGCAGGGTCGGGTCGTCGGGCGGCGCGTCGTCCTCGACCAGCACGACCACGTTGTGGATCAGCCTCGCGATCTCATCCGGGATCCCGTCGAGCGCCTCGTCCACGAGCGCCTCGAACTCAGCACGCCCCAGGTCTACCGGCATGCGGCCCATGGTGCCTGGTCAGGTGGAATCGGTGGACAGGGAGGCGCCCCGAAAGGCTCGCCGAAACGTGAAGAGCCCCTCCTGCGGAGGGGCTGGTAGGTGGAGGTGGCGACCCCGACGGGACTCGAACCCGCGGCCTCCGCCGTGACAGGGCGGCGCGCTAACCAACTGCGCTACGGGGCCTGGCGCTTCTGAAGTCGAAGCGGTGGAACTCTAACCCATCGGCGGTGACGGATCCCAATCGCGGCAGCAGAGCCGGGCACCCGTCATCGGGAGCGCACGACCCGCCCTGGACGACGTACCGCAGCCGTTCGCCGACCCGCTCGAGGTCCCAGCCGGGGCCGTCAAGACCCGATGGACAGGTCACCGAACGGAGGGCACCAACACTCCGTGGTGCGACACCCACTCCGTCGGTGCGAGCGCGGCGTCATCGACCAGGCCACCGAGCCGTCGCCGGGGCCAGGCGCGGTCACCCAGCAGCACCAGGATCGCGGGCAGCGCGACCAGCCGGATCACCGTCGCGTCGATCAGGATCGCGGCGGACAGGCCGATGCCCATCATCTTCATCTCCATCATCGAGAGGGTCGCGAAGATCGCGAAGACCGACACCATGACCGCGGCGGCGCTGGTGATCACCCCCGCCGTGTCGATGACGCCACGGCGCACCGCCTCTCGTGTCGGGAGCCCCTCCTCGACGAGTTCGCGGATCCGGCTGAGCACGAAGACGTGGTAGTCCATCGACAAGCCGATGAGGACGACGAGGACGAAGATGGGGATCCAGTCGATGACGAAGCCGGGGCTGGTGAAGTCGAGCAGCTCCTCTCCGAGCCCGTGCTGGAAGACGATCGCCAGGACTCCGAAGGCCACACCCACCGAGGCGAGGTTGAGCACGGTCGACACCAGCCCGAGCAGGATGCTGCGGAAGGCCAGCACCATCATCAGCATGGTCAGGAGCAGCACGAACGCGATCAGGATCGGCACCCGCTGCGTCTGCTTCTCGGCGTAGTCCAAGGACTCCGCCGCGGCCCCGCCGACGGCCCACTCGACCCCGTCCGCCTCTCTCATGACCGTCGGTAGGAGCTCGCCGCGCAGCCTCTCGATGGCGGCGCTGGCCCGATCGTCAGACTCCTCGTACGGCAGCGCGAGCTCGATCACGGACGTCGACCCGTCAGCCGAGGTTCGGACGGTCGCGTCGTCGTCCACGAAGTCGTCCGATGCGACGGCGGACTCGGCGAGACGCGTGAGCACTGTCTGGGCCGTGTCGGCCCCGACCCCGGTGACGACGACCTGCGCGGACGTGCCCTCACCCGGGAAGGCAGCGGTGATCGCGCGGTAGGTCTGCACGACCGCGAGGTCGCCGGGGAGAGTCTCGGCACTGGCTTGGTGGGTTCTCATCGACAAGGCCGGTACGGCGAGCGCGCCGATGCCGATCGCGGCGACGACCAGGGCGATGACGGGGTGACGGACCACCGGCTGGACGAGGCGGCTGCTGATCGCGCCGGTGCCCATCCGCCGGGTGACCCGCCACAGCAGGGGAACCCGGGGCCGGTCGACCCATCGGCCCAGCTTGGCCAACAACGCTGGCAGCACGGTGATCGACCCGAGCACGGCGACGGCCACCACGATGATCGAGCCCGTGGCCAGGGAGCTGAACGTGACGTCGGTGAGCACGAAGAGCCCGGCCAACGACGCGATGACCGCGCCGCCGGAGACCACGATGGCGTGGCCGGAGGTCTCGGCCGCGATGGCGACCGCGTCGAGGGAGCTGCGACCGGCGGCGCGCTCCTGCCGCTCCCGCTTCAGATAGAACAGCGAGTAGTCCACGCCGACGGCCATGCCGATCAGCACGATCATCGAGTAGATCGTCGGCTCGGCCGGGACGAGGTACGAGACCGGTGCGACGATGCCGATCGTGGCCGCCACACTGGTCGCGGCCAGCAACACCGGCAGGCCGGCGGCGAGGAGAGCCCCGAAGGCCAGCAGCATCAGGGCCAGCGTCACCGGGAGGCTGAACACCTCCGCCGACCGGAGGTCCTCCTCCACGCGAGCGTCGATCGCGGCGTCGATCGTGACGTCGCCCGCCTCCTGCACGACCAGATCGGGGTGAGCCTTCTGCGCCCTCGCTGTCGCCGTCAGCAGGGCATCGGCGTCGGCCTCGTCCGAAGCGAGCACCACCGGCACCAGCAACGCCTGCCCGTCGGCGCCGACGATGGGCTCGGCGACAGCCTCGACCTCGGCGACACCGCTCATCGCGGCGGCCAGGTCGGCCGCGGCAGCCTGCGCGGCTTCCAGGTCGAGAGCGCCGTCGCGAGACGTGATCAGCACCAGCTCGGAGGGAGGCTCGTCGAGTGCGGCCTCCTCCACCATCGCCTCGGCGCGCCCGGACTCACCGACCCGGTAGTCGGCGTCGGCGACCTCCTGGGTCGGGATCAGCGCCGCCAGGCCCACCGCCAACGCGACGAGCAGCAACCAGGCGCCGACCGCGCGCCAGGGGTGCGTGGCGCTCCAGCGCGCCGTCCGGACCGGCAACGCCGAGATCCTCCCGCTCATGCTCATCTCCTGGGGTGTCGAAGGACTGGTGCCTCCACGCTCGCGGCATCCGCGACCGCGGTCACTGGTGGACTCACCCGGGACGGGGTGGTGCCAGCACCACTGCCCGGAACGCCGACGGCGGGCAGGATTGGTCTCGTGCAGTCCGACGTCCGGAGCAGCCTCCCCGGCACGACCGAGCCCGCCAGCCCCGTGCGGGTGACGGGGTATGCCGCCCTCCACGTGCTCTGCTTCGCGCCCGCCGTCGCCCTGTTCCTGCTGGACGTCCTCAGCGGCGTGCTCGTGATCGTCTGGGTGGGCATCCCCCTCCTCCTGGTGTTCCTGCCACTGACGCGCGCCTTCGCAGACACGCACCGGAGGATGGCGGCTCGCACGCTGGGCCGGCCGGTGCCGTCGGCGTACCGCCCTCTGCCCGAGGGCGCGCTGGCCGGCTTGCGGGTGCGTGTCGCCGACCCGTCGACCTGGCGTGACCTGCTCTGGCTGCTCTGGACGGTCACCGGCGGCTTCGTGATCTCCTTGGCGGTGCTGGTGGCCTTCGCCGCGATCGTGACTCTCCCGCTGTGGTTCTACGGAGCGCCCCAAGTGATGCGGCTGCGAGCGGCGGTCGACGCTGCGATCCTCAGCCCCGGCCGCTCCGAGAGGCTCGAAGAGCGCGTGCATGTGCTCGCTGAGTCGCGTGCCGAGGTGGTCGACCACTCCGCGGCCGAGCTGCGTCGGATCGAGCGGGATCTCCACGACGGCCCCCAGGCCCGCCTGGCGGCCGCGGCCTTGAGCCTCGGTCTCGTCGAGGACCTCCTCGACTCCGATCCCGAGGCGGCCCGACGGCTGGTCGCCGAGGCGCGGGGCAACACCTCGGCGGCCCTGGGCGAGCTCCGCGACGTCGTCCGCGGCATCCATCCGCCGGTGCTCGCCGACCGCGGCCTGGCCGGTGCGGTCCAGGCCCTCGCACTGGATATGGCGCTACCGGTCACGACCGACCTCGACGTGCCTCGGCTGCCCGCTCCCCTCGAGTCCGCGATCTACTTCGTGGTCGCCGAGTGCCTGGCCAACGTCTCCAAGCACTCCGGGGCCCCGTCCGCGTCGATCTCGCTTCACCACGTCGACGGTGTGCTGAGGGGCGAGGTCCGGGACACCGGGCGGGGTGGAGCCGACCCGGGCGCGGGGAGCGGCCTGCAGGGAGTCGCCGGCCGGCTGGCAGCATTCGACGGCACGATGTCGGTGTCGAGCCCGCCCGGAGGTCCGACCGTCGTGCGATGGGAGGTGCCGTGCCCGGTCGCATCGTCCTCGCCGAGGACCACGCGCTCCTCCGCGCCGGCCTGATCCAGCTCCTCGAAGCCAAGGGCTTCGAGGTCCTGGCCGCGGTCGACAACCTCCCCGCACTGGAGCGGGCGCTGGCCGACCCGGCTGCGGACGCCGCAGTGGTCGACGTCCGCATGCCCCCGACGTTCACCGACGAGGGACTGCGCGCCGCGATCGCCGTACGCGCGGCCCGGCCGGGCTTCCCGGTGCTCGTGCTCTCGCAGTACGTCGAGCAGCTCTATGCCCGTGAGCTGCTGGCGTCCGGAGAGGGGGCCGTCGGATACCTGCTCAAGGATCGGGTGGCCGACGTCGCCGAGTTCGTCGACGCCCTCGACCGGGTGGCCGCCGGCGGCACCGTCCTCGACCCGTCCGTGGTCGCCGCCATCCTCGAGCGGCGCCGCGATGCCCCCGTGGAACGCCTCACCGAGCGTGAGCGGGAGGTCCTTGCCCTGATGGCGGAAGGCCGCGGCAACGCCGGCATCGCCCGCTCTCTGGTCGTCACCGAGAAGGCCGTGGCCAAGCACATCAACTCGATCTTCGCCAAGCTCGACCTGCCCGTCGGCAGCGACGACCACCGGCGCGTGCTGGCCGTGCTCGAGTGGCTGCGGGTGTAGCCCGTCGGGTCGTCGGCGCGCTTCCCACGCTCGCCGACCCCGCCAGATGGCACCCCCAACGGGATTCGAACCCGTGCTACCGCCGTGAAAGGGCGGGGTCCTGGGCCGCTAGACGATGGGGGCCGGAACGGGGGCAAGCATAGGGGACGTCTCGCATCGGACTGAGATGGAAACGTCGTGCCACGGGATGGCTCGGAGTTCCCCAGCCAGAGCGTGCATCGACCGTTTTCGTCAGGCCCGGACCGCTCCGGTAAGGTGTGCTCGCTCGTCCGGCCGCCAGCCGGCGGGCATCGGCCAGGTAGCTCAGTTGGTACGAGCGTCCGACTGAAAATCGGAAGGTCGGCGGTTCGACCCCGCCCCTGGCCACCCTCTCGGCCGAGGTTCGGATTCTGGTCCGAGCACCCCAGGGCCTTTGCTAGCCTCGCAGGGCCTATATCGCCTCCCCCCAGCGATTCAGGAGCCCCCGTGTTCGGCCTTCCTTCGTGGTGCACGCCCACGCGCAGGGCAGCCATGCTGCCTGCGGTCTGCGCGATGTTCGGTCTGGCGACCACCCTGACCCCCGGAGTCGTCGAGCACGCGACCGCGACCCCCGCAGCCACCTACGGCCTGATCTCCAACCAGGCTCGTCCCCAGGAAGCGCCGCAGCGGGCAGACCAACCGATCACCCTGGGAGTCCGGTTCGCGTCGTCGGTCGACGGCGTCGTGAAGGCGGTTCAGTACTACCAGGCGACGCCGAACATGCGTGCGCGCAAGGTCGCGGTGTGGTCGCAGGAGGGGACAAGGCTGGCGCGTGGGAGCGTCCCCGCTTCGAGCGTGGTCGGCTGGCGCACCATCGCGCTCGAGCACCCGGTCGAGATCGTGCGCGACCAGCAGTACGTCGCGACCTACGTGACCCGCAAAGGGCCGTATGTCGCCGACCCCCACCGCCTGAACTCCGCCAAGCCGATCCGGCGGAAGGCGCTGACCGCCACCCGTGGGGTGTACCGGCTCGGTGCGGGCTTCCCGACGTTGACCAGGTCCGGCTACAACTACTACGTCGACGTGGTCTTCGAGCCCACCAAGGACAAGCCCGGACCGACCCCCGAGCCGACACCGACCGCCACGCCGACGTCGACCTCGACGGTCACTCCCACGACGACTCCCACGGTCACTCCGACATCCGGGCCCACCCCCACGCCCACGTCATCGCCGACGCCCACGACGTCGCCTACGTCGACGGGGACGCCCACTCCCACGACGACCTCGACCCCCACACCCACCCCGACGCCGACGCCCACTCAGACGACGCCACCGACGTGTGCGACCCCGACCAACCCCTGGAACTCCCTGGAGGCCTGCGGCTGGCCGGGTCCGACCAACACCGGGGTCGACCTGAGCCAGTGTCCGAACGGCCTGACCACCAACTCCGGCTCGACCACGCGCATCATCCGCGTCACCGCAGCCAACTCGGTCGTCCAGTGCCAGCGGATCACCGGTGGTCTGTCGATCGAGGCCAGCAACGTGACGGTCAGGAACGTGGTGATCAGCTATGACGGCGGCGGCGCCAACGGACGCGGCGTGATCAAGGTCCAGAACGGCGCCAGCGCGACCATCGACCGGGTCGAGCTCAACGGGCTCAACCACACCCATTCGTGTGTCTGGCACCAGGGCACCTCGATGTCGGTGACCCGGATGAACTGCTACGGGATCAACGACGGCGTCTTCAGCTGGGCCGACCTCGGCTACTCGGCCACGACCGGTGACAACTTCGTGGTGGCGGACAGCTACTTCCACGACTTCACCGAGAACGCCGCGAACGGGCACATCGACGGCTACCAGACCGAGGGCGCGAGCCACGGGCTGATCGAGCACAACACCTTCCTGCTGACGGGGGACGCGACCAGCGCCATCGCGATCTGGAACAGCTACCGCAGCTCCTCCGACATCGACGTCACCCGCAACCTCATCACGGGTGGCGGCTTCTCGATCTACGCCCAGGACCTCCACCCCAGCGAGGCCGCGCCGACCGGAGGCTCGTCGGTGACCGACATCGTGTTCACCAACAATTCCTTCAGCACCAGGGCAGGCGGCTGCGTGGGCGCCTTCGGCGTCTGGTTCCACCGGCCCTCGTGGGTCTACCAGGGCGGTCCCACCGACGGCTGGCACCGCTCGGGCAACCGGGTGCTGGAGACGGGGGAGAACGTGGACGGCAGCAACCCGCACTCGGGCGGACGTCTCTGCACCTGAGCAAGGCCCACGCCGGATGCCGTGAGAGCCGCGGAGGACCGTCGGTCCGGGCTCGTCTCAGCGGGCGCCGTACCCGGCCCTCACCTCGAAGAGTTCCGATACGATGGGAGAGTGGTTGACAAGGGCAACCACTTTGAGGAGCACTGGTGCCTACGACCTTGCGCGGGCGTCCGGGCATCACGTTTGCGGTGCTGGCGATCGCCGTCTCGTCGTTCTCTCTGCTGCAGTCGCTCATCATCCCCGTGCTCGCGCGGATCCAGGAGGAGTTCCGCACCGACCAGTCGACCGTCACCTGGGTGCTCACGGCGTACCTGCTCTCGGCTTCCATCTGCACCCCGCTGCTCGGACGGGTCGGCGACGCGGTCGGCAAGACGCGGATCCTCGTCCTCGCACTGACGGCACTCGCGGTGGGCTCGCTGGGGGCCGCACTGGCCCCGTCCATCGGCTGGCTGATCGCGGCCCGGGTCGTCCAGGGCGCCGGCGGGGGGGTGCTCCCGCTCGCCTTCGGGATCATCCATGATGAGTTCGAGGAGAACGTCGTCGCCGCCCTGAGCGTGATCGCCTCGCTCACGGCCGTCGGCTTCGGGGCCGGCATCGTGCTGGCGGGCCCGATCGTCGACACGCTCGGCTACCACTGGCTGTTCTGGCTCCCGATGATCGCGACGACCACCGCCGCTGTGGCCGCGCGACTCTTCATCCCCGCCTCGCCCGTCCGCACCCCGGGACGCCTCCCGGTCCTGCCGGCGGTGCTGCTGTCGATCTGGCTCATCGCGCTGCTGGTCGCCCTCAGCGAAGGGAACACCTGGGGCTGGGGATCGACGCGGATCCTGTGCCTGTTCGCCCTCACGGCGCTGGCCGCAGCCGCCTGGATCGCCGTCGAGACCCGGGTTGCCGTCCCGATGATCGACATGCACATGATGCGTCGTCGCGGAGTCTGGACGTCGAACCTGGTGGCCGCCTTCGTGGGGTTCGGCATGTTCGCGTCGTTCGCGTTCCTGCCCCAGTTCCTGCAGACGCCCGAGTCCGCCGGCTACGGATTCGGGGCCTCGATCGCCGAATCCGGCTACCTGCTCCTACCGTCGGCCGTCGCCAGCTTCCTGATCGGCTTCTGCACCGCGCGACTGATCCGGGCCTTCGGTGTGCGCGCCGTCATCGTGACGGGAACCGTCCTCAATGCGCTCGCCTTCGTCTCCATGGCGCTCTGGCATGACGCGACGTGGCAGCTGTACGTCGCGACGACGGTCCAGGGGACCGGCTCCGGCCTGGTCTTCTCGAGCATGGCCGGCGTGGTGGTCGCCTCCGTCCCCCGCGAGCAGACCGGCGTCGCCAGCGGGATGAACGCCAACATCCGCACCATCGGAGGCTCCATCGGCGCGGCCGTGATGGCAGGCGTCGTCACCGCTGAGATCGGTCCGACCGGCTTCCCTGTGGAGGCCGGCTACACCATCGGGTTCGCCATCCTCGGAATCGCCATGCTGCTGGCGGCGGCTGCGGCCAGCATGATCCCCGACGTCGGGCAACACTCGGCGGAGCCGGACCGAGGCGCGGGGAAGGCCGAGCCCAGCCTCACGTCCCTCGCCCCGGCCTGCCGAGGGAACCCCGCCACCGACGCCGGCGATTGAGCCGGCTCGTCGCTCCGGGTCCGGGTGCTCACCGTACGACGGGGTGACCCCGGGCGCGTGGACGACGGCGGCGCGCAGGTCAGGCCCTCGGGTCGACATCAGGGGCGACGCGACCTAGGTGGCGTCGCGGTCGACGGTGAAAGGGCGCCTCGTCCGCGAGAGACCAGCTCGTCCTTCCTCCGATGAGACATCTGGTAGGAATGGCGAGTGCGGAGGGGTGCGCGCTCCGAGGCGGCTGCGATCGCGGGGGTCGTGGATCGGCCGCGTCTGTACACGGTGCTCGACTCCCGCATGGTCAGAGTCTGTGTCGTCCAGGGACCGAGCGGATGCGGCAAGACGACGCTCCTGCGCGGTTGGACCCTCCAGCACCCGGAGAGCCGGAGGGTGTCCTGGATCTCCATCGGCGACAGCATCACGAGTCGGACCATGTTCTGGCAGCACGTCGCTGGGAGTGCGACCCGCCACGGAGACCTGTCGACCGATGCCGGGGCTCGAGTGAAGGAGCAGTTGACCGTCGCCGCGGATCCAGTGCTGATCGCGAGCAGCCTGCTCGCGGACGCCGGGCCGGTCGTGCTGATCCTCGACGCCTACGAGCACCTGGGCGATCTGATGGCGGAGATCGACGAGGACCTTGCCCGCCTCGTGCTCGCGGTACCCCAGCTCCGGGTGATGATCACGACCAGAGGCGGCACCGCCTTGGCGGATCTCGCCGTGCCCGATGGCGTCGTCCGGGTGATCACGCTCGGCGAGCTCGCGCTGACCGACGAGGAGGTCGGTGCCTTGATCGTCGAGCAGACCGGGATCGAGGACGAGCGCCTCGCCAGGTCCGTGGTGAGCGCCACGCGAGGCTTCGCGCTCACGGTGCGGGCGGTGGTGCTTGCCCTGTCCCAGCTCGGTCGGATACCGGCCGTCCTCTCGGTCGAGTGGGACGAGGTCGTGGCCGCGCGACTGGAGTCGCTCCTGCCCGACCCGGTCGCCGTGCGGTTCGTCACCGACACCAGCGTCCCGCCGTACGTCGACGTGGAGCTTGCGGAGCTGCTGAGCGGCGAGCCCGAGTCCGCACGGCTGCTGGACACCCTCGAACGCAACGGCTTCGGCCGGTGGATCCCCTACGCACGCAACCGTCCGGTCTTCCAGTACGTCGAGACGATCCGCGACACCTTCCGGGCCCGAGCGTCCGACGACCCGGAGCGCTACCGCCGCTCGTGTGCCACGACCGCTCTGTGGCTGCTCGAGAACGAGGAGATCGTCGACCAGGCTCTGCAGTTCGCCGTGGAGGGCGGTGACTACGCCCTCGCCGATCGGGTCTTCGTCTCCGTGGTCATCAGCAATCCGGACAGCTACATCACCGACCGGTTCCTCGCGCCGCTCAGGAAGGTCCCGGAGGCCGTCCTGAGCGACTACCCGATGCTCGCGTTCGGGCTCGGCCTGGCGCTGATGGCCAACTCGATCCTGCGAGGGGAGGCCCCGCGGGCCTTCGACATCGCGATCAACTCGACGGCTCAGCCCTCCTACATCGAACCGGCCATCGACGCGTTCTCTCTTGACAGCATGCGGGCGATCTCCCGGCGCCTGGCAGGGCGGTACGGCGAGTCCGCGCTCGCGTGCCGAGAAGTCGCGCGATCGCTTGACGAGATCGAGCCGGAGCTGGTGGCCCAGTTCAGCGAGCACCTGGGGACGATCATGCGGCAGCTGAGCTTCTCCATCCTGCAGGGCGGGATGGTCGACGAGGCACTGTCCGCCATGAACCGCTCGGTTGCCCTGTGCACCCAGCCGACGACGCGGAACTTCTCCATCGTCTACGTCGCCGCCACGACCGCGTTCGCCGGCGACGTGGTGCATGCCAGGACCGTGCTGTCCTCGATCGACGCCGAGGCTTGGCCGGGCGAGCTGAGACACTCGTCCATGAACGGCCTCGGCGTGGTCGCCGAAGGGTACGCCCGCCTCGACGCCTTCGACTTCGCCGGGGCGATCGACGGCATGCTTCGCGATACGAACTACTACACGGGGACGAGCGAGTTCTGGCCGCTCCTCACCGCGATCCTCGTCGCCGCGCGGCACGGGCTCGGCCAGGCGCAGGGCGAGGCCGAACGGGTGACCAGAGAGCTGGCCGCCCCGATACCGCCCCCGGGCGTCAGTGACAACGTGGCGACTGAGCACCTCCACGCCGTACTCGCCCTGGCCTGGATGGCCGTTGGCGATCACCGCGCCGCCGGGCGCGTGCTCGACGGGCAGCCGCCGACCAGCCCCTACCTCGCCGGCGCCAGGGTTGCCCGGCTCCTCGGCGCGGGGCGAGATCGAGAGGCGCTGCAGCAGGCGCGCGCCTTCCTGGAGCTGCCAGGGCATACCATCCGGACCCGCGCGGAGACCCAGACCGCCGGCGCCGTGGCCGCGCTGCGCGGGGGCGAGCCGGAGCTCGCGTGGTCCTGGCTCACCGGCGCGGTGGTGGCCTGGGAGACCTACGGGACGCGGATGCACGTCGCCCTCCTGCTCGCCCCCCGTGATCGGCGGCTGCTGTGGGAGCTGGCCTTGGAGCGGAAGGCGGAGAGCCTGATGCGCTTCCTCGACGTGCCGGTCTCCGAGGCGCTCTCCAGCGGCCTGACGACCGTGAACCTCACTCCCCGGGAGGCCGTCGTGCTCGCCGCCATGGCCGAGCACGACAGCATCAACGCGATCGCCGAGGCGCTCGTCGTGTCGCCGCACACGGTGAAGTCCCAGTTGCAGAGCATCTACCGCAAGCTGGGCGTCACCTCGCGTCAGTCGGCGATCGTCGTCGCCCAGGACCTGGGCATGCTGGAACGCACCTCCCAGAACGGTTGAGGCCAGAACGGTTGAGGCCAGAACGGTTGAGGCCAGAACGGATCGTCAGGGCGCGGACCAGGGTGCCGGTGCAGGACTAGGCCCGGTGCCAAATCTGCCCCTATCGGGATGAACGGCGAGCGAAAGACTGTCGCCCGGCACTGCCTCTGGGCCAGGGTCGGAATCGGCGCCGCGCACGGCACGGCCATGGCAGCACGGCCTCGCTCGCCCCCTGCGAGAACTCTTTGGGCGAAGACTCTTGGGAAGGGGATGTCGACCGTGAGCGTCGCTGGGGAGACCGGTCACTCCCGCAGCCCCGTCGCGTCGACACGCCCGGCGCCGCACGCCACGAGCGGGCGCGGAGGTGCGAAGGTCGGCTACCTGCACCACCTAGCGGTGACCGACCTCGCGGTCCTCGTCGTCTCCGTGCTGATCGCGCAGGTGGCCCACTTCGGGTTCGCTCTCACGGAGGCCCGGACCACCTACGGCATCGGCTACACCACCCTGGGCGTGTGCATCGCCGCCGCCTGGTGGATCGCCTTGTACTTGAGTGGGTCGCGGAGCCGGAACGTCGTGGGCAGCGGCGCCGAGGAGTACCAGCGCATCCTCAACGCGTCCTTCCTGCTCTTCGGTGTCCTGGCCATCATCTCCCTCCTGCTCGACATCGCCCTCTCACGGGCCTATCTCGCCATCACCTTCCCTCTCGGGCTCGTCGGCCTCATGGTCGTGCGGCACCAGTGGCGGCGCTGGCTTGCACGTCAGCGAAGCATGGGTCGCTTGGTCTCGCGGGTCCTGGTCGTCGGTGGCACGGCGAGCGCGACCGAGATCGCCTGCTGGTTCGCTCGGCACCCCGGCGACGGACTCCAGGTCGCTGCGGTCTGGGTCCCGGATCGGTCCACCGACACCCCCGAGCGGCTGAAGGTGGCGGACCGGGTCATCCCGGCGTACGGCACCCAGCTCTCTCTCGAGTCGGTCCTTGATCTCGCCGACGCCGACATGGTGGTGGTCTCCGATGCGGACCACATCGGCCATCACGGGCTTCGCGAGCTCACCTGGCAGCTCGAGGAGAGGGGGGTCGAGCTGCTCGTCTCGCCGAATGTGATGGACGTGTCCCGTTCGCGCATCGCCATGCGCAACATCTCCTCGATGCCCTTCCTCCACGTCAAGGAGCCCCAGTACTCCGACGCGGGGAACTGGCCCAAGCTCGCCTTCGACCGGCTCGGAGCGTTGGTGCTCCTGGTGGTCGCCTCACCGCTCCTGGTGGCGATCGGTGCGGCCATCAAGCTCACCAGCCCGGGGCCGGTCTTCTATCGCCAAGAGCGCATCGGTCTCAACGGCGAACCATTCCGGATGATGAAGTTCCGGTCCATGAAGGTGGGTGCCGACCGCGAACTGCGCGCTCTGCTGATGGCTCAGGGTTCTTCGGACAAGCCGCTCTTCAAGATCCAGAACGACCCGCGGATCTCCGGGATCGGGCACTTCATCCGTCGGTACTCCATCGATGAGCTTCCCCAGCTGATCAACGTCGTTCGGGGCGAGATGAGCCTGGTCGGGCCCCGCCCGCAGCGGGCCGAGGAGGTCGCGCTGTACGACGAGGGGGCCTCGCGTCGCCTTCGGGTGCGCCCGGGGATGACGGGGCTGTGGCAGGTCTCGGGTCGCTCGAATCTCACGTGGGAGGAGGCGATCCAGCTGGACACCTCCTACGTCGAGAACTGGTCCATGCTCGGCGACCTGCAAATCCTGGCCAGGACCGTGCGCGCCGTACTCACCAGAGAGGGCGCGGTGTGAGCAGGGGCGCCCCATGATCGAGTCGCAGACTCAGACGTTCGTCGAGTTCGGGATCCTGGGACTCTCACTGGTCGTCCTGGTGCGGTCGCTGCCGACCATGTTGGGTTACCTGCGAGACCCCTCGACCCGATGGACAGCCTTCGGCCTGCTGGTCTTCGTTGCGGGGTCGCTGGTCGGGGAGATGACGGCGCTTCGGGGTGTCATGGCCTTCAAGCTCGCCTACGTCGCCCCGCTGATCCTCGCGCTGGTGACTCCCCTGGCCGGCAAGCGGCCTGCCCCGACCCGGGGCCATATCAGCTCGCGCGATCGCCTGGATCCTCCTGCTGTGGGCGTGGCTCGTGGCCGTGAACATCGCTCATCTCTCCACCGTCCTCAGCGATGGGACGTTGCTCACCAGACTCCTGCCCGGACTGATCTGGGTCCTCCTGCTCGCCGCTCACGCGTCCTCACCCCTGGACCGGGAGATGCTCGCCGTCGTCGCCGCCTTCGCGGTGGCGTTGCCCGGCCTTCTCGTCCCCTTCGCCTCCGACGCGTGGCGGGCCTGCGACCTGAAGTGCGGCGTGTTCGGGGGCATGCTGACCGGCCAGTACTCCTCCGAGAACTTCATGGGCCACCAGGTGGCGTTCATCGTGGCGCTGCATCTGGTGGCGTTCGGCCTGTCCCGCACGCTCTACGTGTTGCCGTTGGCCGCCCTGTGGCTGCTCGCGACCGAGTCGCGCACCGCGCAGTACGCGCTCCTGACCACGTTCGCCATCGTCTTCGCAGCCTGGCTCGGGAGGCGGATCGTGAAGAAGGGGCCGGGGCGGGCCGACACCGCCGCCAAGCGTGCGCTCGTGACTCTGGTGCCGATCGCCTCCGTGGCCGTGGCCGCCCGTCTCGTCCTCACGAGCACGGGCGATGACTTCAGTGGTCGTGGCCACGTCTGGGCCAGCGCGGTGAGCCTCTGGCGGGGCCATGAGCTAGCCGGTCTCGGTGTGGACGCGTGGGAGATCAATCAACAGAACGGTCTCCTGCCGCCTCAGCTCTACGCGCACAGCGTCTATGTCTTCCTGGCGTTCTCCGGCGGCCTTGTCGCCCTGCTCATCTTCGTGCTGCTGGTCCGCCAGGCGATGCTCTCCGCCCTGCGCCAGGATGGCCGGCTGCTGCCCGCGCTCGTCCTCGGACTCGCGTTCCTGCTGCCGGGGCTGCTCGAGGTGGTCTGGAATCCGGTGGCGATCGACGGCTTCACCTGGTTCCCCTTGGCACTCGTCGTGGCATCCGGAGGCCCAGGCCCCGATCCGCGGGAGGATCTCGACGCTGGGCGGGCCGCCCAGCGCAGGCGGCCGAGGAGGGTCAGCCTGTGAGGCCGGAGCACCCAGGCGTCACAGTGGTCATCCCCACGACTGGGCGGCCAGAGCTCTCCCGCGCAATCGCCTCGGTCCGGAGGCAGGACTACGCGGGCTCAATCGAGCTCATCGTCATCGGCGACCTGCCCGAGAGAGCCCTGGATGATCGGCTTGCGGGCGACGTCGACGTGACCCTCTACACCGGAGGCGGCCGGCGGGGCGGTGCGGCACGCAACCTGGGCATCGACGCAGCCACTCACCCCTACGTCGCCCTGGTCGACGATGACGACGAGTGGCATCCGCAGAAGCTCACCGTGCAGATGACGGCACTCGCCGAGCACGAGGCTGACGTCGTCGGCACCCAGGTCGTCTATCGCAACGCCGAGACGGGGACCACCAGCCGGCCGGTTCCGTCGACCGTCAAGCCCAGCGAGCAGGGCGTCGCCGACTACCTGTTCAGGCGGCGCAGTCCAAAGGTCGGTCGTCCGGTGATCTGTACCTCCACGCTGGTTGCACGGACGAGTCTCGCCCAGCAGATCCGCTGGGACGAGTCGCTCTCGCGACATCAGGACTGGGACTGGCTCGACCGGCTAGAACGCGGCGGTGCTCGCATCGTGCAGATCGCGGACCCGACGACCGTGGTGTGGACCGGATCCGCCGGCTCGATCTCGTCCAGCGCGGACTGGGAGTCCTCACTGCGCTGGGCCACGACGCGAGCGGGCGTGTGGGCGCCGGAGGTCCTCGCGGACTTCCTCGCGGGGCAAACCTTGCGATACGCGATCCAGGCCCATTCCCCGCGAGGCATCAGCCGGACCCTGCGAGCCATCGGCCGGTCCCGACGCTTCCCCTCGGCTCGGACCTGGGCGCTCGGCCTCGGCGGCTTCGTCCCACGGTCGCTCATCAACCAGCTGATGTCGAGATAGCCGTGAACGACCTCCTGCAATCGACGTCTCGGCGGGTCTTCGGCTCGGGCCACCTGGCCAAACAGGTCGCGACCCTCCTCTCGGGGACGGCAACGGCGCAAGCGCTCACTGTCCTCGCGATGGTGCCGCTCGCCCGGCTGTACGGTCCGGAGGACTTCGGCCTCTTCACGATCGTGCAGTCGATCGTGACGGTCGGCGTGACCATGGTGGCGCTGCGCTTCGACCTGACGATCGTGCTCCCGAGGTCCGACATCTCGGCCCGTGTCCTGTACCGCCTGGCGTCGCGGTCGATCGCCGTCAGCTCAGCCGTGCTGTCCCTCGCCCTGCTGGTCGCCCTGCCGTGGATCGAGCGGCACTACGCCAACCAGACCTTCGCCATCTGGACGCTCACGATCGGCCTGGCGACCTACCTGATGGCACAGGTGGCGAACGTGCAGTTCTGGCTGACCCGACGAGAGGAGTACGGCGCCATCGCCGGCAACCGGATGATCGGGGCCGTGTCGGTGGCGTTGTCACAGGTGGCGTTCGCCCTCTGGATGGCGGACTTCCGCGGCCTCATCGCGGGACTGCTCCTGGGCCAAGCCGTGACTCTTCTCCTCGTCCGTCGCCGCACTCCCGAACTGCGTGATCCGCTGCCCGCAGACGCTCCGAGCGGGTGGGGGCTGGCCAAGCGCTACCGCAAGATGCCCCTGCTCAACGGACCGACCGCCCTGCTCGATGCGGTCAAGCAGTCGGGGATCAACGTGCTGATCGGCAACATCGCCCTGAGCGGGCTCGGTCAGTTCTCACTCGCCTTCCAGATGACGAAGGCGCCGGTGAGTCTCCTCACCTCCTCGGTCGCCCAGGTGCTGCTGCAACGGCTCGCCACGACCGAGCCTGGCGAGATGGTCGGCCTGCTGCGTGCGTCGTTCGCGCGGATCCTCCTCTTCGCCGCGCCCGCGTTCGCAGCGCTCTACTGGGCAGCGCCCACCCTCTTCCCCTTCGTGTTCGGTGCGGAGTGGGCCGAAGCGGGTGAGCTGGCACAAGCCCTCGTACCCTGGCTGTTCATGCTCGCCTTCACCTCGCCGCTCTCGAGCCTGATGGTCGTCGCGGAGAAGCAGGAGTGGGCGCTGGTGTTCGCAGTGGTCTCCACCGCGATCCCGCTCGCCTTCCTCGCACTGACTCCACTCGAGCTGCTTCCCGCAGTCAGAGGCCTGGCACTGATCATGGCCGGACTGCTCCTCGGGTGGATCGCCATGGCCTTCCTGGTCGCACGCGACTTCGACCGTCGCGAGCCCCGCGGCAGATAGGGCCCGTCCTCGATGAAGGTCCTGGTCGTCACCCCGTGGTTTCCCAGTACCCTGAAGCCGGGCGCGGGGGCGTTCGTCGCACGAGACGCCGACCTCCTGCAGGAGCGCCACGAGGTGACGGTGCTCCATCTCGCGGAGGCACGCGACATCCATCCCGACGAGCCGATGCGCTTGATGACCGCCTCTGGGATCACCGTCGTCCGACAGCCCTTCACCCCACTCAATCCGGCGTCCCTGATGCGGGCGGGGAGAGTGATCCGAGACCTGCTGGACGACGCGGACGTCGTGCACTCCATGGCGCTGCATGCCCTGATGCCCGTCCGGGTGGCCCGCCCGCGGATTCCGTGGGCGCACTCCGAGCACTGGTCCGGCCTGGTCCTCGACTCCCTCCCCGTCAAGAAGCGACTCGGGCTGCTGCTCTACCGATCCACCCTCGCGCGCCCCGACGCGGTGACGGCCGTCGGCGCGACACTTGCCGCGTCGACGCAGCGCTATGCCCGTCGCGAGGTGCGGGTCATCCCCAATCACGTCCCGTTGGGATCCTTCGACCGCCTCCCGGAAGTCCCGGAGGATCGAGGAGAAGGACCGCTGAGGCTGGTCGCAGTGGGCAACCTGATCCATCACAAAGGCCCCTTCCCAGCCGTCGATGCGGTCGGCGAGCTACAGGCCCGCGGCATTCCCGCCACCTTGACCTGGGTGGGCACGGGGCCGCTGGTGGAGGAAGTGGCAGACCGAGCACGGCAGCTGGACCTCGGTGATGCGGTGCACCTTCCCGGACAGGTCGAGTCCTCGCGGATCCCCGAACTACTCCGTCAGGCCCACGTCTTCGTCCTCCCCACGAAGTCGGAGACGTTCGGGATCTCCATCGCCGAGGCGCTGGGACAGGGGCTGCCCGTGGTCACCACCGGAGTCGGCGACCACCTCGGACTGGTGCCGCCCGCCGCTTCGCGAGTGGCGGCAGCCCGCACAGGTCCCGCGCTCGCTGACGCGATCGCCTCACTGGCGGCCGACGGCGGTCGGTGGCGACCTGAGCAGATCATGGCGTATGCCCACGAGTGCTTCTCCGAGCAGAGACGACGGTCCGCCTACGCCTCCGTCTACGAGGAGCTCGACGGGTCTCGGTCCGCACGGCGCTGACGCGACCAGCTGCGGGCCTGTCGCAGCCGCTCGAACCAAGCACGCCAGAACGCGAGCACCCCCGGTGGGGTCTGCGGTCTGAGCGCACGCAACTGGCCCGGGCGCAGGGCGAGCGCATCCAGCACGACCGCCGGCTTCGTCAGCAACGGCGCTTCCCGGAAGCGGAGTTGCCACCCCTCGACCGATCGGCCACCCGAGCGGAGCTGCATCTCCCACTCGTGCAGCTCGGCTGTGATCGCGGCCTTCGGGACCTCGACGCCCAGACGCCGTAGGAACGGCTCCGCCGTGTGCTCGGCCCCCAACGCGACGGCAGTCTCCATCAGGAGTGCGCCGGTCTCGGGCCCCCACTTCGCCCGGCAGCGCGACGCCAACCTGTCGAGTCGGCTGTCGAGGTCTCGCACCCCGTGGCTCCTGATGTCGTGCAACGCGAGCAGCAGAGCGCTGCTCCTCGGCTCGGTGGTCGAGGCGCGGAGGCACTCGTGGCGACGCTCCTCCCGCTCGTTCCAGAGCAGGTCGAAGATCTGGTCGCGGTCTCCGATGAACCCGGTCCAGAACCGGTGCAGGTCGATCATGTTCGGCCAGAACGGGTGCAGCAGCGTCTCGGAGTGCTTCTCGTGGGCGACCCGCAGTCGCGCGGCATCCCTGCGGTACCACCCGTCACCGGCCACGACCTCCGTGGCCAGGTCGACCTCGTCGGGCGGGACCAGCAGGTCGATGTCGACCGAGATCTTGGGTGGGCGCAGGCCCTGCTGGGCCGGGAACGGGCCCTTGATGAACAGCACCCGCACGCCCGCCTCGGCCAGCCGTCGCTGGATCAGTCCGGACACGAGCGCGTAGGCGACGACGAAGTCGACACGAGGAGTCTCAGGGGCCTGCAAAGCGCACCCCTTGATCACCTGGGGCGGCCCGGATCCGGAGTAGAGTTCGGTGGTGGCGAGCACCGGTCTCACCTGCCTGCAGATCCCCGAGTGGGTGCTGTGGGTCAGCCATCGCGACGCCGTGTTCGCACTCGATAGCAGGACCCGCGATCCCCGACCCGCCGTCGTCGCAGGTGGGGGGCGGCTCATCTGGGAGTTGCTCGGTGAGGGGCGAGCGCTCACGTCTCGCGAGATCGTGGACCGCCTCGTCGACTCGACGGGCGCGACAGCCGAGGTCATCGAACACGAGACCGACCGTTTCCTCCACGATGCCTTGGAGAGAGGTCTGATCGTTCACGCCTGATCAGGACTCCCGCGCCGGCCAGGGTCACGCACGCGGTGGCGATCGCTTCGCGGATCGTGCTCTCGGGAGGGACGCCGAATGACGCCTCGACTCGCGCCTCGAGGGCCGAACGGTCATCCCCCTCGCACAAGCCCCTCCACACGGTGGGGCCGACGCCCGTGAGCAGACGCACCTGACGATCGGCCGTGAGCACCACCGTGCCGTCCGCACACTCGATGGCGTCGACCACCGACGCAGGCGCCCAGGGCTGG